>NZ_JAVRHU010000010.1:0-4209 GCF_031846405.1 Croceitalea vernalis
TCTGCTCCGTCTGCTCCAGGTAATCCTTGTGGGCCTTGGGCACCATCTGCTCCCGCTGGACCAGTTAAATTTGAAGTTGTAAAACTTGAACCATCAGTGTAATTAAAAGTATAAGTACCATCTCCATTATTAACAGTACCGTTAATTCCATTTCCATCTGCACCATCCACTCCATTCACGGAAGAAGCTTCCCAAGAATCTCCATCCCAATAAAAAATATTACCAGTATTTGTGTTTACGTAGATATCGCCAACTTCAGCTCCCGTAGGTGTTGTAGCTCCCGGAGTTGTGACATCAGTTCCGCTAAGCACTTCACAATTACATTGATCCTGTAATGTAACTGTTGTTTGGGAGAACCCAATTGCCGTAACAAAAAGAAAGAGTGCAATACTTAAGCTCTTTTTCATGGTTAGAATTGTATTTAACATCGTAGGTATATGTTTTCTATTTATGTACTTCAAACTATATTTTAGTTAGTAGTGTTTTATCTAATTTCCGTTTTGTGTATAACTACACGCTACAAAATTAGTTTTAAGATGAGCTGAGTAAAATAATTGTTGTGTATCTATATAATCACACGGTATAGCATCCAAAAAATGAGGTGAACAGATTTATTTCAAATGCTTTTTATCGATAAATTCAATAATATCAAGGAGTATGAAAGACATAAAATAATTAAAGAAGTAAGATTTTTCTCAATTAAAAGATGTAATATTTAATTACTTTTTGATTAACACCTTTAGTACTTTCTGCAATTCTTAAATTTTTCAGTGTTTTATAAAGTCTTTACTAAGAGCTGTTACAGTTTTGCTCTATGAATAAAACAATTAATAATGGTGTTTCCAAAACTAATAGTTAGGTCATAGAATCTAATTAAAAAAGAAGGGGATTTACTATAATAATTAATCAATTAATTAGTGATTTGATATTATTGAGAGTTAAAATAGTTAAATATAATTAATGATTCTTACTCTAAAATAATGAATTCAGAACGCCTGTTGAGTTGGTGTTTTTCACTTGGGCAAGGTACTCCATTACCACATTCATTAAGTAATTTTTCTTCGCCGAAGCCTTCACCATCTATTCTAGTTGATGAAATACCCTTGCTTATCATATATTTTACAGTCGCATCAGCACGTTTTTGAGATAGCCATAAATTATATGCATCATTACCTCGACTATCTGTGTGAGCATTTACTTTAATTCTCAAACTGGGATATTTTTCCATAGCTACAATAACCTTTTGAATTTCGATTTCAGCATCTGGTCTAATATTGAATTTATTGAGGTCAAAATATATAGTACTTAATTGTAATAGTTTTGCCAAATCATCACCAAATCCACCGCTAACTATATCTCTTTCTAGATAGAAATCAACAATTTGAGGCTTTCCGTATGATCTTGAAAGATATTCTTCTGAGGGAACATAACCTTCCATTAAAGCTCTTACAAAATTACCTTTGTTACAGTCCAAACCTAATGAATACTCTCCCTTGGCATCCGTAATAGTTGAAGAAACTTCATTGTTTTCTTCATCAATAATCTTGACAGTTGCACCGACTAAAATCTCATTAGAAATTCTATCCCTAACCGTACCAGTGACGTCTTGTAAACAATCTAATTGAATGGGCTCGTTCTCAACAAATCCATAAATATCATCTTCACCAAGTCCATCTAATCGATTCGAAGCAAAAAATCCTTTTTTACTTTCTTGATCCATAATAAATGAAAAATCGTCGAATTTGGTATTAATAGGTTCACCAACGTTCACAATAGGCTGATCGTACTCTTCAAAAGCAATCTTTGTTGCAAAAACATCTAACCCTCCTAAACCTGAATGACCATCGGAAGAGAAATACAGAACATCATCGGAAGTAATAAATGGAAAAGTCTCTCTTGCTACGGTATTTATTGTTTTCCCAAGATTTACTGGAGAACCATATGTACCATCACCTATGATTTGAACTTTAAAAATATCTGACTCACCTAAAGTACCTGGCATGTCTGATGCAAAATAAAGTGCTTTCTCATCTGGACTTAATGCCGGGTGAGCTATTGAATAACTATCACTATTAAATGGTAATTCTGTAATATCAATCCATTCCCCGTCAACTAATTTCGCCTCATATATCTTTAAACGTGTGGTACCTTTATCATCTTTATATTTTTTACCATCTAGAAAATTATTTCTAGTAAAATACATAGTCGTACCATCTTTTGTAACTATGGATGTTGATTCATGAAGTCTTGTATTGACATCTCCTAGAACCTTTTGAACTATGTTATCTGAAGCATCATTATCCTTAACAATAAAAAGATCCAGAAAATCTTTAGAATTCCAAGTATGGCGATATCTTGCAAAATTACCCGTATCTCTATCAGATGAGAATATTAACCCATTATTATAAAAAGCAGGAGCAAAATCTGAATATTTTGAATTATACTTAAATTGTTCAATGTCATATCTTCCAGAATTCTCTTTAATCTTTTCTAAATAATCAAAGATCTTTGTTTTACCATCATTATCTGGATTAGTTTTTTCTGCAAATCTAGTCATCATAATATTTGACTTTTGATAATCACCAAGAGTCTTTAATGTTTGAGCATATCTAAACAAATAATCAGGGGTAATTACAGAATCATACTTTTGAACTAATTTTTCATAAATAGAAGCTGCATCTTCATACTTTCCGTTATAATAATAGGCATTACCAAGTTTCTTTAGGATATCTGAAGATTCATATCCTTTTTCCAAAACCTTTTCATAAATATCAATGGCAGGACGAAAGGAATATTCGTCATACTTTTGATTAGCACGTTCTAGAATACGTTCCTGTGAAAAAGAGTAAAAGTGTACTCCTAATAAGGCAATTGTAAAAAGAAGTAATTTTTTTAACATGCTGTATTATTTAGAAAAAACGAGGTGATACTGTACGTTGGAATTTCTTTAAAAGCTCTAATCGTAAAAAAACTTCAAAAGATCCTTCATTAAATCTAGTACCACCAAGATCAGTTGTTTCCTTATCATATGCTAAGCCCAACATAATCTGTTCTGAAATTTGAAAACCTGCTAATGCGCTAACAGCAGCATCCCATCGGTATGCAGCTCCGAAACTAAATTTGTCATTAAATAAAAAGTTCGCTGAAAGATCCACTTGTAAAGGAGCTCCACCAACAGCCTTTGTTAATATGGCAGGTTTGAACTTTAAATTTCCATTTAAATCAAAAACATAACCAGTGATTAAATAAAAATTAATGCGTTCCGTAGCAAGAAAGTTTATTCCATTTGCGTCAGTGCTATTATTATCAAAATATTCTGTTTCCAAAATATTTGGAGCAGAAAATCCTGCGTAAAACTTATCAGTATGGTAGTAAACTCCTAAACCAAAATTTGGAGAAAACTGATTATCAATATTGTCTTGTTGTACAACTTCTTCATCAAAATTTCTTAAACCTGCAAAATCGAGGCTCAACATATTTCCACCACCTTTTAAACCGAAAGACAATTTTCCATTCTGAGAAACGTCTAAGGTATAAGATATTACCGCATCTAAATATGTTTCTTGAACAACACCATCACCAATATTGTCATTCACAATTGAAATACCATAACCAAGACGACTATTTCGTATTGGAGAATGTAAATTAATGGTGAACGTTTCCGGAGCTCCTTCAAGTCCAACCCATTGCGAACGATACAAACCAGCAAAAGAAAGTTGGCCTCGTGAGCCAGCATAAGCAGGATTAACACTTAATGTGTTAAACATGTATTGCGTATATTGGGCATCTTGCTGGGCTATTAAGCCCTCAAAGGTCAATACCAGAAATAAAACTGGAATCCAAATACCTTTTTTAATACTATTGATTTTCAACATATTATCTGCTTATGTATAGATATTCAGAATCAGTAAATCTTCCTTCATCTGTTTCATATTCAAATATATAAAAATATACTCCCGGAGGAAGGTAGTCATCAACGCTTAAAGTAGAGCGACCTTTTGATCTACCATCAAAAACATTATTAACATTATTATAGTTGGTTCCTTCGTATACGGCTACACCCCATCTATTAAAAATCTTGAGAGTATTTGACCTTACATTTTCAAGACCTCTAATAAATAAGAAGTCATTTTTAAGATCCCCATTTGGAGTCAAAATTTGATTTACCTCTATCTCCTCATTACTAGAAGGTGGAGGAGTATCATCTAT
>NZ_JAVRHU010000011.1:0-3704 GCF_031846405.1 Croceitalea vernalis
GTTTGCTATTAAGGTTTGAATGTCATCATTAGTAGTAAATGGTCCAGTAACTTCTATTAAAGGTAAAGCAACTCCTTGGCATAAATCATTAGACTGTTTATCACATCCCATTACCATGACTTCTGCCATATGTAATGATTCATTTTCACCACTCAGTTGAATTCTAACATATCTTCCATCTGCTATGACCCCAAAAGTTTCTTGGAGCCCAGCTTCACCTTCATAAAAAATATCGGTAATACTAGTGTCATTTATTAAATCCTGTAATGATGCATTTACATCATAGGGATTAGCTGATATGAAGATGTGAAAATTATTTAATCTGTTTTGTAATTTATCTGTTCTATTATAAATAATTATTTGCTCAATCTGATTTTGACTACCTAAATCAACTTGCCACCAAGGTTGACTTTGCCCACTAATGGTGTGCTGTAAATCTGCATCCCACGGTGAAGTTCCGACCGTATTGCCATCGACAGCAATACCAGCTACACCATTACCATATGTTGATGACTGACTAGCGGCTTTATTTAAGGCTAGATTGGTACTGTTTTGACAAAGACCATTATCTGAATTTTCATCCAATTGATTTATCCAATCATTGATAAGGCTTACTGCTTCATCGTGAATTTGCCCCTTGGCCAATGGAGGCATGGCAATGCCAGGCTGTGTACTATTCATTCTATGGTATAGAATTGATTTTGAAGCATCCCCTGGAACAATTATTGCTTCTCCTTCTATTCCTAAAGATGTATTTACTCCAGAGGTTAAAAGGATTGTTTCTTGAAGGGTATTTTGTAATCTTAAATCAAATTGAGCTCTATTACCAGTACCTGGTTGGTGGCAATAGGCGCAATTTAAGTCTAAATAAGACCTAGCTTTTTCATCTAAAGTAGCATTTTGGTCGTCAAGTGCTTTGTAAGTTAAAAAGCTAGAAACATCTGAAGCATCTATATTTTCATCTAGAATCCCTAAATGACTCAAGGTTATCAATTGATTACCTGTAGCTCCGGTTTGAGGGTAGGTATAATCAGAGTTTAAATAACGAGTTCTAGGACCTAAGCTCCCTTTTGAAGTGTTATTATGACAAGAGATACATTCACTATTACTTGGATAACGCCAATTGATAGTTTTTGTTCCTCCAGCAGCTAAATTGATATTAATTTGCTCATCAAGACCAAAACTCAATAAATCTGCATCAGTACCCGCAGAATTCCATTTATAGGTCAAAAAATAAAAATTACCATCATTAGCTTTTACCGAAAATCTTGTTTCAAGTCTTCTAGTTAAGGATGGATTATTTTCATCAATGGGCATTTCAAAATGTTTTACTAAAACCGTACCGATTGGAAATTCCCAAACGCCATTTTCAGAAAACTTAATTTGCTCAGCTGGTGTATCATGCGTTCCATCATTGGGAATTGCCATCCACCTTTTCTTTTCTGCTCCGTCCGACCAGAATGATTCTATTAACTCATATGGAATCAAACCTTGAGTGGGAGTTAAACTGTTTAAATCTGAAAAAGCTCCGGTTTCCGATAATTTTTGAGGAACGTTAACAGCATTTGTGGCGGAAGGAACAATCTGATATAAATGAGTATCATTCCCAAATTGCATTATATACAATTCACCATTTGGGTTTTCACCGAATCCAATTACATTCTCTGGGAGAAAATTTGAAATAAATTCATAAGATCCAGTTTGAGGATCAACCGCATAAATTTCTTCACCATCTCCATAATCGGCACAGAGATATTTGCCATATAAAGCTGGGTTTTCAGTACCTCTGTAAACATAGCCTCCAATGATGGCATTCATTTCGCTCCTAGGAAAAGCAACCAGAGGACCTTTTTGAGTCATATCATCGTACATTGGAACACAATTTAAGCCATCTGCATATCCTTCAAAAACAGGCCATCCGTAATTCTCACCTTTGACTACTACATTAATTTCTTCGTGTGTACTTCTACCCACTTCTCCAATAAAAAGCTCACCAGTTAATTGATCTTTTGTTAATCTAAATGGGTTTCTATGACCGATGGTATAATATTCTTCAAAATTATCACCTGTTGCGCTGACAAATGGATTATCATTCGGAATCCAATAACCAACACCAGAAACCTCATCTATTTCTCCTGCATCATCTGGCATCAATCTAGTTGGAGGATGACTTTTTGTAGCGTCTTGATCTACATCTAACCTTAAAACACCGCCATCTAAATTAGAAGTTATTTCCTGGGCTTTTGATGCTCCTGTTTGGTCCCCGGTTGTTAAATAAAGAAAGCCGTCATTTCCAAAAACCATACCCCCACCTCTGTGAGTAGTACCGTACATTCTTAAAACCATCATATCAAGCCTAGAGTTTGGTACAATGGAAATATCATTTACATTAATTTCAAAACGAACTAACTTTAAAAAATTACCCCAGTAATCTTCAGAAAAACAGTTATAATTTCCAGGAAAATCAGGGTATTCTCTCCCAAGACTATCTTCGGTTGTAAACCAAATATAAATGTAGTTGTTATTATTTAACCCGAACTCTGGATGAACTGCAGCACCTAATAAACCACCATCCCAAACTTCTCCTACTTCATCACTCAAATTAATAAGTAGGTTCTTTTGAGTAGTTGTTTCATTATTATCAAACCAATGAAGACTTCCTTCTCGTTGACCGACCATAAATTTATCTACAACAGGAAGGTAACTAAAAGTTGTTGGCGTATTAAACGTAATGTTTGGGAAAGCAACTCGATAAGGGCTCGATGATGGCGGGTCTGCAGGAAATTGTTGGTTTAAAAACGTTCCAATTGGTTCCGGATTTTCCAATCCTGGCGCAAAGAAAAATGGAACAAATGAAATTGATAAAATCCCCAAGGTAATTGCAATAAATCGCAATACCTTAAACCTAAGGTTGATTGGTTTTGTCACACTAAAATTGATTGGTTAAACTGGTTTAAAATAAGATTGCTAGGGGGAGTCTATTTTCGCAATATTATTTGTTTTCTCCAGCTAAATTCTTTTTGTTTTAAAATTACATTATAAACTCCATTTGAGATATTTTTTAGTTCAAACTGCAGGTTTTCTCGATATACAGATTCTATATTCTTTTTTAATACAACCTTACCATTTATATCAGTAACAAAAAGAACGCCTTTTCTTTCAAAAGATTCTGGTAAAATAAGGTTAAATACTTGTTTGCTGGGAACCGGAAAAACAATAAAATCGAAAGAATTTAATCTGCTTATCTGTGAGTCAATATTGTATAAAAACGCTGAACTGGTACTACCGCATCCAATAACCTGAAATTCAGCAATATGCAAAGGTCCATTTCCATCTAACTGCAGTCTAATATACCTGCCAACGATATTCATGCTTATAGTTTCTTGTAAGCCGGCATTGCCGCTAAAGAATTGGTTTACAACATTATTGTCGTCAATTAAGTCTTGTAACGATTGGTTTTCATCAAATGGCGTGGCTGAAACGAAGACATAAAAATTATTCAAACGCTGTTGCAGTTTGTCTGTTCTATTGTAAATTATTATTTCTTCTATAGTACTTAAATTCCCTAAATCTATTTGCCACCATGGTTGGTAATCATTGTCCTGGGTATGTTGTAAATCAGCAGACCAAGGTGAAGTGCCATTTGTGTTGTCATCAATGGCATAAGATGCATATCCAAATCCGTAAGTTGAAGATTGCGAAGC
>NZ_JAVRHU010000012.1:0-3426 GCF_031846405.1 Croceitalea vernalis
CAGCAGTTGTAAATGGTCCAGCAGGGTCTAAGGTAGTCACAGGTTCTCCTAAGCATGGATTCGAAAGTTCACAACCAAACACCTGCACTTCAGACATATGCAATACACCATTGGCTGCATTAGTAAGTTGAATTCTTACATATTGAGCTTCCGCGATATAAGGTATGGTTACATCAACACCAACTCCTCCATTATAAAATTGACTAGTAACGTTTGGATCAATCAACAAGTCATTTAAAGTTGAACCTCCTGGGAATGGTAACGATGAGGTTAGAATATAAAAATTACTAAGTCTTGTATATAAATCAGGTCTATCTCTATTGAATATTCTTAACTCTTCTAAATTGGCCACAATTCCTAAATCAACTTGCCACCAAGGTTGATTTTGTTCACCAGCTCCAGTTCCTGTATGTTGAATTGGTCCGTTTATTTGTGAAGTATTTCCATCAATTGCGAAAGAAGCGGCATAAGTCACCTCATCATTATTGAAAGTACTAGACTGACTAGCTGTTCCAACTAATGCAAGGTTCTGCGTTGCAGAACACTTACTTACCTTGATATCAAAGTCTTTTTGTTGGGTACAACCTGCATTCGTTACAGTATAAGTAACCGTGTAAGTTCCGAGCCCTAAGGCAGAGGGATCTATTTGATTGCCATTAATTACTGCAGCCCCACTCCAAGTTCCACCTGCAGGAGTCGCTTCTAAATTTTGCACTCCATCAGTATCTAAATATAAGGCTGGAGAGGTCAGTACCGCTTCTGGGTCACAGACCACTTCACAACCAAATACTTGAACTTCCGCCATGTGTATAATTCTGGCGGGTTGGTCAGCAACCACTCCACGGTCAAGCTGAATCCGCACATAACGCCCTTGAGCACCAATTGGAATCGTTTCCACATCACCAGCTGCACCATAAAATTTGGTTTGAAAAATTGTATTGTCGTTTATTAAATCATCTAAAATAACCCCTGGGACAAATGGCGTTTCAGATACAAAAACATAAAAGAAATTTAAGCGGTCTTTGTTTTCTTGTGTTGTAGTGCCACCATTACGGTTATGAATAACCACATCATCAATATCTGCCAAAGCTCCTAAATCAACTTGCCACCATTGTTCTTCGTTATTAAGTGCGGTATCAGTATGTTGTAAATCAGCAGTAACACCAAACGGATCATTACCAACAAGATTACCGTCTACTGCTAAACCAGCAACACCTTCATTATATGTGGTAGACTGCTCCGCAGTTTTATTTAAGGCCAAGTTGGTACTCGTTGGATTACATGTAGTTACTTGAATTTGTTTTTGTACAGTTTGTGAACACCCATCCGTATCGTCGTAAGTATATGCAACTGTGTAAGTGCCAGGACCTAAAGTACTTGGGCTAAACAAACCGCTAGTTGCAGCATCTCCACCAAATGAACTATTTGTTCCAATGTCACCAGTTAGTGTAACATCAGCATCAGTTTCTAAATAAGTATTATTTCCAGAAATGGTGGCTGTTTGACAAGCATTGGCGCAACCAAAAACGCGTAATTCACTAATATGTAAGGTGCGATTACCCCCATTTGGTGGTAAATGTAACCGCACATAACGCCCCGCAGTTGTAAAATCGAATTCTGCGAAAAGACCAGGGTTGCCAGCATATTGATAATGATCAAAATCGCCATTGTTTGCTGCTGTTACCAATTCTGCATGAGTAGCATCCTCATCAAAAGGAAGTCTTGAAACAAAAATGGAGAAATCCGCAAGTCTTTCATAGATGAAATCTCTATTATCTGGATCTGCACGATTGTATACTTCAAAAGATTGAATGGTTGCCATTGAACCTAGGTCTACCTCTAACCAGTCTTCATCTCTAATTCCACCATCGTCAGGGTCAATATCTGTTACCGTATGTTGTACATTAGCTTGCTCTAAATAGTCTACGCGATTTCCATTAAGTATGCCATCAAATGCCAAATACGCCGCACCTTGTTCTTGTGTTGACGATTGTTTGGCAGGTTTATTAAATGCTAAGTTCTCAACACCAATGCAAAGACCGAGGTTAATTGTGGATGATTCACTCTGAATACAGCCATCAGTATCTGTGTAAACATAAGTTGCTGAATACGTTCCTGTTGCTTGATTGGTATCAAATTCGCCGGCGGCATTAACATCACCGTACCAAACGCCGGCACCACCTGTTGGAGTGCTAACCGGAGTGATTTGTTCAATACCCGTATTCTGAACAAACTCATAGTCTTGCATGACCAAATCAGTAGTGCAGGTAAACGCACAACCGTTTACCTCAACTTCCGCCATATGTAAAATATCTGGTATTGAAAGTTGAATTCGAACGTAACGTCCTTGTTGAGCTATAGCAATCACTGCAGAAACATCAACTGCACCTGAAAAGAACGTTTCAGTAACTGTAGTATTGGCCGTATCTGCTGCATCGTCTATTATATCTTGTAAGGTGTCGTCCTTATTAAAAGGAGTCATTGAGGTAAAGACATAAAAATTCGCTAATCTATCTAAAACTGCTTGAGATTGCTCTGCAACATCAGTTCTATTAAAAACTTCTATATTATCAATATCTGCAACTGCTCCAAGGTCAACTTGCCACCAAGGAATGGTTCCATCTATATTTTTTTCAGCTGGATCTGTATGTTGTAAATCTGGCGGATCTCCGTTATCGTAAAAATCAGCATTTTCACCAGTGCGATTGCCGTCGTTAGCCAAATCAGGTGTACCACTTAAATAGGGTGTAGACTGCTCAGAAAATTGATTTAAGGCTACATTTGTTAAAGTAGCACAACTGGCAACAACGATATCAACACTTGCACTTTGAGTACAGTTATCACCATCAGTAACGGTGTAAGTAGCAGAGTAGGTTCCAGCTTGAACATTCGTGTCAAAATTACCAGAAGCATCGACATCACCAGACCACGTTCCACCAGCAATATCTGCGGTTAATTGTTCTATGCCGGTATTTTTTACAAAAGGCCCTGTATTGCCAAAAACTACTGGATTAGCACAAACGATTTCACAACCATATACCTCAAATTCTCTACCATGCATGATTCTATTACTGCCATTTTCAGGAAAATGAATACGCACATAACGAGCTTCATCCATAATATCGATATCTTGGATGTCGTCTATTTGACCACCAAAAAATGTAACGTTGATATTAGAATCTTTAATAAGATTTATAACTGGTTCAGTTTCGCTGATAGGTACTGTTGAAGTCAAGACATAAAAATCTCTGAATCTTTGTGGTTGATTGTCAGCTCGGTTATAAATTCTTACGCTTTCTACATAACTTACAGTTTCTAAATCAACCTCCCACCAAGGAGATAAGTCACTAACTGCTGTGTGATTTATATTGTTTATGTCATTAAATACCCCATCATTGGCATTATCCGCCTGTTGAAATTCGTTAT
>NZ_JAVRHU010000013.1:0-1307 GCF_031846405.1 Croceitalea vernalis
AGTCGCTAACAGCAACCCCTTCTGTTGGGTCGTTGGCATCATTGTCAGTAATGGTACCTAATCCAACAGCATCTAATAGATTTACACCGGAAACCGATGAAGCAAATGAAAGATTGATATCAATTGTTTCAGCATCTTCTACAAGTACATCATCATTGATAGTTACGGTTATGTTTTGGGTGTCACCACTTGCAGTATTTGCTGGGAATGTTACAGCATCAACAGCACTAACCACCGAGTAATCAATATTTGGTCCAACGCTTAATGCTGTACCGTCGGCTATGTTATAATTAACAGTCACCGCATTCACCATTGTATTCCCTGTATACGAAATTACAAATTCAGCAGTACCAGCATCTTCGTTCACAGTAAAGTCGCTAACAGCAATACCTTCAGTAGGGCTGTTACCATCATTATCAGTGATAGTTCCTAATCCGATAGGGTCAAGCATATTAACTCCAGGACTAGTTATAGCGAAAGATAAATTGATATCAATGGTTTCGTCACTTTCAATAATGGCATCATCAATAATGGTAACGGTTACGTTTTGTGTATCACCGCTTGTAGTATTTGCTGGGAATGTTACAGTACCAACAGCGCTAACTACGGAATAATCAAGGTCTGGTCCAATACTAAGAGCGGTTCCATCAGTTATCGCAAAGTCGACAGTAAAACTGTTTTGAACAGTATTACCTGTATAAGAGATTACAAAATCAACGGTACCAACACCTTCATTTACTGTAAAGTCAGCAACGGCAATACCTTCAGTAGGGCTGTTACCATCATTATCAGTAATAGTACCTACTCCATTTGCGTCAAGCATGTTAACCCCAGGAACTGGAGTTGTAAAGCTTAGCGCGATGTTCATACTCTCAGCATCTTCAATAATAGCATCATCTACTATGTTTATAGTTACAGACTGAGTATCGCCACTTGCAGTATTAGCAGGGAATGTAACTGTAGTACCTGCAGTAGCTACATCATAGTCATCAGGATTGATGGCAGAATCATCGGTAACAGCAAAGTCAACAGTAAAACTGTTTTGAACCGTATTACCAGTATAACTTATAATGAAAGTGGCAGTACCTGCAGCTTCATTAACAGTAAAGTCAGCAACAGCAATACCTTCCGTCGGACTATTTCCATCATCATCTAAAATGGTTCCAGTAGCGTTAGCTGTACCAATAGTTACACCGGCAGGAGCCCCAGTGAGGTTAGCTATCTGTCCGTTAACAGTTTCATCATCTTCTATTAAGGCATCAACAGTAGTTGGGATATTGATAGTACCAGAGTTACTACCATTAGAG
>NZ_JAVRHU010000014.1:0-777 GCF_031846405.1 Croceitalea vernalis
GTAGCGGCGATTCCCAACGGGAATTGTCGGACTGAAATCCAGCCGTATTAAAAGTAATTATTTTTAAGCTAGCAGAATGCAGCTATAAATTATAGCCATTGTTGTAGTGCGTTTTTTTAATAATCAAGTATTTTGTCCTCGTCTGTTTCTGTTTTTAAAACATTACCTTTTTTGTCCGTAATCTCAAGCTTGATGAACTTTCCATCTTTCCAGTGTATCTTTTTTAAGTCATTTTCCCTTTTCAGAACCATAAACCCTTGTCTTAGTCCATTTTCATCATCAAAACCGGTCGTATCATTTTCAAATACAAAGTATCTTTTTTCATAAGGACGAAGCTTAGGAACGTTCTTTTTCAATTCTTTGTTTTTAACAAAAAACCTTGTTGCAGATTTTAATACCGAATCGAATTGAATTACGAAATCATATGCACAGATACAGTCGCATTCCATTCCATCTTCTTTAAGTTCCATTCTAACCACGTTATCAACAAGTACACTTTTGATTCCGAAGTCCACGCAACAAGTTGCTGGTACTGAGAATTTGATAATCCTCATTCCATCAGCAATTGAGTCCTTCGTTATTCTTGTGTTTAGACGATAAGCATCAGTTTTTTCATCACATTTAACACTAAGAATTTTAGATTCAATTTGGGATTCCTGTCCCATTGCCAAACCGAAAATTGAAAGTAGAAATATTATGGTCAGTTTATTCATTGAAAATGTACTACAACGGTCTCGGCTATGATTTTGTAGCCGAAGAACTAAAGTTAGCAAAAAG
>NZ_JAVRHU010000015.1:0-770 GCF_031846405.1 Croceitalea vernalis
CTACCACCAGCAGGAAGCGCATTGAAGAATTGGATTCCTGATGCTGTATTTAAGTCACCAATTGGTGTTATCGTTGCCTCAAATGAATCACAAGGGTCAGGAGCAGCATTAATGACAATATCTAAACTATCTTCGCTACTACAACCATTGCCATCAATAAAAGAATATGTTACGGTATAAGTCCCAGGTTCTTGATTTGTATCAAAAGTACCATTTGCGAGCGCATCACCTCCCCAATTTCCTCCACTTGGACTAGCTTGAAGGCTCTTAATTCCGTCATTTTCTTCAAATGGTCCAACAGCGACAATCGTTGCTTGTGGTGCTCCTGCACAAGGATCAATACTACCTCCTTGGCACCCTATAATTTGAATCTCAGCCATATGTAATGTTTGATTCGTTCCACTGAGTTGAATTCTTACATATCTGCCAGTATTTGAGAAATTGAAATTTTCTTGTAAACCTGCATTGCCGCTAAAGAATTGGTTTTCAACATTATTGTCGTCAATTAAGTCTTGTAACGATTGGTTTTCATCAAATGGCGTTGCTGAAATGAAGACATAAAAATTATTCAAACGCTGTTGCAGTTTGTCTGTTCTATTGTAGATTATTATTTCTTCTATAGTACTTAAATTCCCTAAATCTACTTGCCACCATGGTTGTGATTCTTCATTGGTATGTTGTAAATCAGCAGACCAAGGTGAAGTGCCATTTGTGTTGTCATCAATGGCATAAGATGCATATCCAAATCCGTAAGTTGAAGATTGCGAAGT
>NZ_JAVRHU010000016.1:0-751 GCF_031846405.1 Croceitalea vernalis
CCTACGGGAGGTGTTTGGAGCGGTGATTCAACTGATGGAACATTTGACCCTGCAATAGGTGAAGGAACCTATTCCATTACCTATACCGTTGATTTCGGAAATGATTGTATTAAAGAAGATACTATTGAACTTATTATTAGTGATACTGTAGACCCTTGTCTAGGTGCTGAAGATGTCACCATTGACCCTGCCGGACCATTTGCAACCGATGCTGGTATACAATCTCTTACTGCGCTGCCAATAGGTGGTGTATGGAGCGGTGATACTACTAATGGTGATTTTGACCCTTCAGCTGGAGAAGGAACCTATAACGTAACTTATACCGTGGATTTTGGAAATGGTTGTACTAAAGATGAAACCATTTCAATTATTGTTGAAGCGGCTTCAACTGGTGGAGGTACCTGCACCACAACAACAAACCTTGCATTAACTGGAACAGCTTCTCAATCTTCAACTTACGGGTTTGGTGAAGCTTCTTATGCCATTGATGGAAATACCAATGGAACTTCGCCTTGGAGTGCGGATCTGCAACATACCGTAAGTGGAGAAAACGAATCTTGGTGGCAAGTTGATTTAGGTGAAGAAAATGTTATCGAAGAAATTGTAATTTATAATAGAACGGATAAACTACAAGCCAGACTTAATAACTTCTATGTGCTTATTTCTGAAAATCCTTTTGATGAAAATGCTTCGCTTCAAAACCTTTTAGATGACAATGCGATAACAAATCAATTCTTTGCTGGTAATGCAG
>NZ_JAVRHU010000017.1:0-701 GCF_031846405.1 Croceitalea vernalis
AAGAGGTTCCAGCAGAGGGGGTTTACCGTTTAGATAATCATCTTTGGCTTTGGGTGGCTTCTAATGGAGGATTGTTTCATGCAGGTCCAAGTGAAAACATGCATTGGGTTGATTTGACTGGAGCTGGTAGTGTATCTGCTGCTTATTCTAGAGGTGGTGATACCTATTCCATGAAAGGGACTACTGTTATGTTTGATATTGATAAAATTTTAAAAGTTGGTGGTTCTCGAAGCTATGATAATTTTACTCCTGCTAAAGAAAATGCTTTTGTAATTGATATTAATGTACCATTTAACACGGCTCCAAATGTTCAGCAAACTCCTGATATGGAGTTTGAAAGAACCATGCATAATAGTACCGTACTTCCTAATGGGCAAGTATTGGTTACTGGCGGTTTAGACCATGCCGAGGTATTCTCAGATAATGGCGCACAATTATATGCTGAGCTTTTTACACCTAATGGCGCTGGTACCAACGGAACCTGGGAAACACTTTCTTACATGGCTACTCCTCGTACCTACCATAGTGTCGCTATTTTATTAACCGATGGAACTGTCTTTTCTGGTGGTGGTGGATTAAGTGAAATAGCCTTTAACCACTTTAATGGGGAGATTTTTTATCCTCCGTACCTTTTTGAAACAGATGGTTCATTCAAAGAAAGACCATACATCAATGCACCAGCTACTTCCAATTATAGTACC
>NZ_JAVRHU010000018.1:0-701 GCF_031846405.1 Croceitalea vernalis
TGTGCTATAATTGGAAGTAGCTGGTGCATTGATGTATGGTCTTTCTTTGAATGAACCATCTGTTTCAAAAAGGTACGGAGGATAAAAAATCTCTCCATTAAAGTGGTTAAATGCATCTAGGCTTAGTCCACCACCACCTGAAAAGACAGTTCCATCGGTTAATAAAATAGCGACACTATGGTAGGTACGAGGAGTAGCCATGTAAGAAAGTGTTTCCCAGGTTCCATTGGTGCCAGCGCCATTAGGTGTAAAAAGCTCAGCATATAATTGTGCGCCATTATCTGAGAATACTTCGGCATGGTCTAAACCTCCAGTAACCAATACTTGCCCATTAGGAAGTACGGTACTATTATGCATGGTTCTTTCAAACTCCATATCAGGAGTTTGCTGAACGTTTGGAGCCGTGTTAAATGGTACATTAATATCAATTACAAAAGCATTTTCTTTTGCAGGAGTATTATTCCCATAACTTTGAGAGCCCCCAACTTTTAAGATTTTATCAATATCAAACATGACCGTGGTGCCTTTCATGGAATATGAATCACCCCCTCTAGAATAAGCAGCAGATACGCTACCAGTTCCAGTCAAATCGACCCAATGCATGTTTTCACTTGGACCTGCATGAAACAATCCTCCATTAGAAGCCACCCAAAGCCAAAGGTGGTTGTCGAGTCGGTAAACCCCTTCTGCAGGAATCTCAA
>NZ_JAVRHU010000019.1:0-682 GCF_031846405.1 Croceitalea vernalis
CTCTTCAAGAGAACATACCTATTACAGCTAACGGAAGATATGTAAGAATTCAATTATCTAGCACCAACGGAACACTGCATATGGCTGAAGTAATGGTAATGGGGTGTGATAATCAAGTTCAACCTCTTTTGAGCGATTTAGATAATTTAATGAATGGTATTTCGACATCGGATAAAGCCAGACTTTCGGAACAAGATGTGATGATGTATCCTATCCCTTCTGAAGGGTTAATTAATCTTTATTTAGGCAATTTTATGAACAAAAAAATTGCCATAGAAATCTTTAATTCTAATGGTCAGAAAGTATTTAAAAAGGACTACAAGAGCAGTCATTACGCTATAGAAGAGTTACAGTTGCAAAGTTTATCAGAAGGTGTTTATCAAATGTCAATAACTTCTGACCAATTCTTTGATGTTAAACCATTTATGCTTCTAAATAAGAGGTAAATTTGCGGCGATTATTCAATTCTCTTTTGTAAGAGAATACAGGCAATATTGAGTCTCGGAAAGCATATTCAGGTGTTGTTTGCCGATCAATTTGTCTTAATATCGAAAAACTAAATCGCTGGGTAACAAACCTAGTATTTTTGTTATTTAAAGCCCCTTTAATGAAAAATCTTAGAACACATTCTGTTTTAGGGATAACGTTAGCGTTATTTTTTAGTTTATCTACTGCCCTAAAT
>NZ_JAVRHU010000002.1:0-882180 GCF_031846405.1 Croceitalea vernalis
GACCAAAGAATGATGAAAAGTAAATAGCCATAGTAACATCATCACTATAGAATGGAAAGAAAAAGTAGTATTTGTCTTGCCAATTAACTTTGTCATACGAACAGATTAACCAGTTTATTTTATAAAATGGGGGAACTGCTTTACCGTAACTTATTTGTAGGAAATTCTCAAAGGGATTTAAAATTAAGAAATAAATAAAAAAAACAATCGTTAAAATAAACGAATTCACGTTTTTTGTGGTTTTTAACACATTTAATGTTATGTCATTAAAAAACAAAGCAATTTCTAGCTTTAATTGGACTATTCTAGATGGTCTTGTAAGTCAAGGATTTCTTTTCATTGTAGGAATTGTTTTGGCGAGGATACTCTCACCGGAAGAGATTGGCATAATAGGTTATCTAACTGTTTTTCTTGCTATTGCAAATATTATCGTTGAAGCCGGTTTTGGAAGTGCCTTAATTAGAAAAACAACAGTTAGCGTTAAGGATTACAATACAGTTTTTTTTATAAATTTAATTACTGCTTTTGGGCTTTATATTCTTTTATATTTTACAGCTGAAATAATTGCTTCATTTTTTGAAACTCCGATTCTAAAAGAAATTTTACAACTTGCAGGAGCTGTATTAATTATCAACGCACTTTCGTTAATTCACAAAACTCAATATACCAAATTTTTAAAATTTAAGTTACAAGCAATAGTATCAGTAACTGCCGCCGCTATTTCTGGAATTTGCGCATTAATAATGGCTTATGCTGGATATGGAGTTTGGAGTTTAGTTGCATTGGCTGTTGTAAGGCCTGCAATAGTTTGTATTGTCTATTGGATTACCAATGATTGGCGCCCAAAATGGTTGTTTTCATGTAACAGTTTCAAAGAACTATTTGATTTTGGCTATAAATTACTTTTAGCCAATATGATTAATACTATTTATCATAATATATTTTACATTGTTATCGGAAAGTATTTTTCAACTGCTAGTTTAGGCTTTTATACTAGAGCTGAACAATTCAAAACACCGGTAAGTAGTAATATTACAGCAGCAATACAACGAATTAGTTTTCCAATTCTTTCTACAATAAAGGACGATGAAGAAAGATTAAAAATAGCTTTTCAAAAATTTATAAGATTTGCAGTTTATATAAATTTTCCAATCCTTCTGGGTTTAATTGCAATGGCTAAGCCTATGGTATTTTTGCTTATTGGAGAAAAATGGGAAACATCAATATTATATTTTCAATTATTATGTATAGCTGGATTGCTTTATCCTTTACAAATATTGCACCTAAATTTATTATTGGTTAAAGGGCATTCCAATCTAAATCTACGCCTAGAGGTAATAAAAAAACTAATCCTAGTTCCAATCATTATTCTTTCAATTAAATTGGGTATATTATTTATGATTTATGGTTTGGTGTTTTTTGCATTTATTGAATTTTTCATCAATAGTTTTTATACTAGAAAATTGATCGGATATTCTTGGAAGGAACAGTTTATGGATATTTTACCAATATTATTCCTTTCCATAGTAACATCATTAATCATGTTTTCAATTTTGTATTTTAAATTGTCTGATTTAATAACATTTATCTTGCAAATTATAATTGGAATTTTTGCATTCATTCTTGGGTCAAGACTCTTAAATTTACCTGAGTTTGATGAAGTCTATCAAAAAGTACAAGGTGTCTTTTCAAAGTTGGTATAAGCTTACTAAAATTGTTTTTAGTGTATTTCATCGAAAAAATAGTGATTTTAACGTTTAAAATATGCCTTTTGACGATTTTTGAAATGAATATAAGTTTAGAACACTTGGAGACTTCTTTGTCAAAATGAAAATATTACCTATTTCCTTCAAATATAGATTTAAAGCCTTTTTTCTTTTATTGATACTTTTAAATGTATGTCTTTCTTGCGCCTCTGAGAGTGATTTCTATCAAACCCTACAAGAATTAAATGACTCCTTGATTGAAGATGTATTGGAAGAACAAAATTCTGAGGAAGAGATTGACGATAATTCTGATGAAACTGAAGAGGAAGAACTGCCCGCAGATGATACTTCAACAAATGACGATGAATCAGAGCCAATCGAAAATTTTATTTATAGCGAAAACGTATTTTACGTAAGTGTTGATGGGCAGTCTTCAAACAGTGGTAAAACAGAGCAAGAACCTTGGAGTGTAGAACATGCTTTTAGAACTGCAAAAGCCAAGGATACCATATTTATAAAAGCCGGTAATTATGGCAATGTAGATTTATTAGTAACCAATTCTGGTAATAGTGAAGGAGGAATTTTCTTTATCGGTTATTTTCAGTTTCCGTTAGATGTGATTAGTAATGGAGCCGCTACGGTGTCTTATGAGGACTATAAACAAAATAATGATTCTTTTGATACAAATATTTTACCAACATTTATCGGAAACCGCACTAATGACATTGGTCTTGGAAGTGCCATCAGAATGTTTGATAAAGATTACATTCATTTAGAAAATTTACAAGTACAATATTACAAGAGTAATATTGTAAATAGGGGGGGAGAGTATTGTGTTTTTAAAAATATTATCACCACAGATGCTGGTGACTTTTATATTGAAAATAGCGATAAAGATGGTAATTCCGGGTTTAATATGACTGGACAAGGGTTGACAATTGATGACGGTGATTATAATGTAGTTAGGGATTGTTTGGCAATAAATTGTGGAATGCGCGGAGTCATTGTTGAAAATGGCAGCGAATACACCGAACACTACAATAATAAAGTATATTCTGACAATGGTATTAACGCCACAGACTACTATTATTTAATTTCTTCAAATAGTAGTCATGCAATTTTAGATAATATTTATGTTGAAAGGGCGGAGGGTATGCATCATATAGCCCATGGGATTTGTTTGAAAGACGGGGCGAATAACAATATTGTAAGAAATTGTACAGTCGTAAACACAAGAATTGAACTTAGCTTTGATGATGTGACGGAAAACCTAGTTGAAGATTCAATTGTCATTGGACGAGATGAACATGTAGGTTGTATAAGTGTTGCTAATGGAGCTCATCATAACACATTTAAAAATGTTACTGTAGAGAAAGCTGCTGGAGGAGTTAAATTTGAAGATTGGATAGATGGTGATGGCGACGGAGCAAGTAATGCAGGTCACCATAATGAATTTATAAATTGCACTTTTAAAGGTATGGAATATGGTGTTGCCTTTTATTTTTGGGATGTTATTTACACTGAGGCCTTTGACAACACTTTTACCAATTGTAGTTTTGAAAATTTGGAGGTTTTATTCCAAATCAATAGGCCAAATAGGAATACGATATTTGAGAGTTGTAATTTTGAAAACATTTCAGATTTAATCAACTCGAGAAGTAAAAACGGCTTGTATCCTGATTTTGAACTTGATGCAAAGTTTTATAATAGTACCACATCTAATTTAGGATTTACTTTACCATAATAATCTTTTATTATAGTCAAGTTATAGTCTTTGGTCAGCATTTTCAAGAATACCTTTTACATCATAAATTATACTGTTAGGTTTTTGAAAATCACTCATATTTAAATCTAAGAATTGTTTATGTGATACAAGTAAAACAATTCCGTCATACTTTTTACCAGAAATATCTTTTATTAAATCAAGTCCATATTCGTGCTTAACTTCATCTGAAGTAGCCCAAGGATCATAAACATCAACATTGGTACCATAGCTTTTTAGGTTGTTGATAACATCTACTGCTTTTGTATTTCTTACATCAGGGCAGTTTTCTTTGAAAGTTATACCAAGTGCGAGAATATTACTTTGCTTTACTTTGATGTCATTTAAAACCATCAATTTTACAACTTCAGATGCTACATACTTACCCATACCGTCATTTAATCTTCTACCGGCTAAAATTATTTCTGGATGGTATCCATATTCTTGAGCTTTTTGAGCTAGATAATAAGGGTCAACTCCAATACAATGACCACCAACCAGACCTGGCTTAAATGGCAGAAAGTTCCATTTAGTGCCTGCTGCTTCTAAGACCGCATGAGTATCAATATCCATTAAATTAAATATTTTGGCCAACTCATTGACAAAAGCAATATTTATATCCCTTTGGGAATTTTCAATAACCTTTGCGGCTTCTGCAACCTTAATATTTGTTGCCAAATATGTACCAGCTTCTATAACAGAATTGTATAAATCATCTACCTCTTTTCCAATGGTAGGTGTTGATCCTGAAGTTACTTTTAATATTTTTTCAACAGTATGTTTTTTATCACCCGGATTAATTCTTTCCGGGGAATACCCAACATAAAAATCCTGATTAAATTTAAGGCCGCTAATTTTTTCTAGTACTGGTACGCATTCTTCTTCGGTAACTCCAGGATATACGGTAGATTCATATATCACTATATCACCTTTTTTCAGTATACTTCCAACAGTTTCACTTGCTTTATATAATGGAGTAAGAATGGGCCTGTTAGTTTTATCAACTGGCGTTGGTACTGTTACTATATGAAAATTACATGTCGATAAATGTTTTTTGTCTGATGTACAAAATAGTCCATTAACTGAACTATCATCTGTTTTTAAAACTTCTTTTAAGATTTCATCTTCCACCTCCAAGGTGTCGTCATGACCTTTCTGTAATTCTTCAACACGTTTGGTATTAATATCAAAACCTATAACAGGATATTTAGTGGCGAATAACCTTGCCAACGGTAAGCCTACATAGCCTAATCCTATAATTGAAATCTTTATGTTTTTCATGTAAGAAGTTTAGTTTTTTGTAAATTTTTTACCAATTTGATAGTATTCAAACCCTAATTCTGCAAGGTATTCTTCATTATATTGGTTTCTACCATCAAAGATAATAGCATTATTGAGTTCTTTTTTTATCTCATTAAAATCAGGTGCTCTAAATTCTTTCCATTCAGTTAGTAAAACTAGAGCATCGCAATTTTTTAATGGGCTATATTTAGAATCGTAATATGTGACGTTTTTATTGTCCTTTAGATAAAATTCTTTTGCTTCATTTATGGCTTTGGGATCATAAGCCCTAACTTTGGCTCCTTTTTTAGTTAATTCATTAATGATATAAATGGAAGGGGCTTCCCTCATATCGTCAGTTCCTGGTTTAAACGATAAACCCCATATAGCAAACTCCAATCCACTTAAGTTTTCACCAAATCGATTAATTATCTTATGGACAATGACTAGTTTTTGTTCATTATTTACTGCTTCCACAGCATGAATTAATTTAGGAGTATATCCATTAGCTTCAGCTGTTTTTGTTAATGCTTTGACATCTTTCGGAAAACATGAACCTCCGTAACCGCTGCCGGGATAAATAAAACTATACCCTATTCTTTTATCAGATCCAATACCAATTCTCACTTTATTGACATCTGCACCTACCAACTCACAAATATTTGAAATTTCATTAATGAATGAAATTTTGGTAGCAAGCATTGCATTGGCCACATATTTTGTCATTTCTGCTGATCTCACATCCATTGCTATGAATCTATCTGATGTACTTCTAAAAAATGGAGCGTATAAATTTTTCATTTTTTTTGACACCAACTCATCATCTGTGCCAACCACGACCCTATCTGGTTTCATAAAGTCATTTATGGCATCTCCTTCTTTTAAGAATTCTGGGTTTGATGCAACGCTAAATGCGATATCAAGTTTCCGTTTTTTTAATTGCTTTTCAATAGTTTGTTTGACTAAATCAGCAGTACCTACGGGCACCGTTGATTTATTTACTACTGTTAATGGACTGTTCATATTAGTGCCGATAGTCTGAGCTACTTCTAAAACATACTTTAAATCCGCAGAGCCATCTTCCCCCATTGGAGTACCAACAGCTATAAAAGCAAAGTCACTATTATCTAAAACATTTTTGATACTTGTTGAAAAACACAGGTTTTGAGTTTTTAAATTTCTTTTAACCATAGTTTCTAATCCTGGTTCAAAAATTGGAAGTATTCCCTTTTTTAAATTTTCAATTTTTTCAGAATCAATGTCAACACATGTTACTGAATTGCCCATTTCAGCAAAACAAGTACCACTGACTAAACCAACATAACCGGTACCAATAACAACAATTTTCATTTTCTATCAATTTAGATTAGTCCAATACCAATTTACAGCTTCTTTTAAACCGGCTGAAACACTAAACTTGGGTGCATAACCTATCCCTTTTTTTGCTTTTTCAATAGAAGCTAAAGAATGGGGGACATCTCCTTGTCGTTCAGGACCATAAATTATAGAAACATTATTAATAGTTTCATCAAATTTAGATAAGAGTTTTTTTAGCATATCAACTAATTCATTCAATGACGTACGTTCTCCAAAGGCAACATTATATACAGTGTTTGATGCGCTTGAGTCAGCAATTATCGATCTAACATTGGCTTCAATTACATTATCTATGTAAGTAAAATCTCTTGAAAAGGTTCCATCACCATTGATTTTAGGTGATTGATGCTTTACTAATTGAATAACAAATTTTGGAATGACCGCTGCATAAGCACCATTAGGGTCTTGTTTTCTACCAAAAACATTAAAATATCTTAATCCTATAGTTTCTAGTCCATAAGTATCATTAAAAATTGATGCGTACAACTCATTTACATATTTGGTTATAGCATAAGGAGATAATGGTTTACCAATTACTTCTTCAACTTTTGGTAAACCTTTTGAATCACCATATGTTGAAGAACTAGCAGCATACATAAATCTTTTTACTTTGGCATCCCTCGATGCTATCAACATATTTAAAAAACCCGAAACATTTACATCATTACTAGTAATTGGATCTTTTATTGACCTCGGAACGGAACCTAGCGCTGCTTGATGAAGCACGTAGTCAATGCCTTTACAGGCTTTGTGACAATCTTCAATGTTTCTTATATCACCATTAATAAATGTAAAATTTTCACTTGATTTTAAATGGGAGATGTTATTTTCCTTGCCGGTTGCTAGATTATCTAGGCAAACGACAGTATTACCATTATTTAATAGTGCTTCACAAAGGTTAGACCCAATAAAACCAGCCCCACCTGTCACTAATATTTTAAATTCTTTAGAGAGTCCTAATCTTGAAATATTCATATATTATATTAATGTTTTTAATCTTAACCTAATTAAATAATAAATGTTGTAACGAGATAAGTATTATTCTTGCTTGTAATACTTTTTATACCATTCAATAAATGACGTCACCCCGCTTTCAACACCTGTTTTCGCTTCAAAACCATAATCTTTTCTAAAACTTGAGGTATCAGCCCATGTTTTTAAAACATCTCCAGGCTGTAATTCTAGAAGTTGTTTATTTGCTTTTTTCCCAAGTCTTTTCTCTATAACTTCAATAAAATGATTCAGTTTAATCGATTTTCCTCTTCCAATGTTATATATTTTATATAAAGAGTTTTTTGTTTTTTTATCAATAACTAATTTTATGCCTTCCACAATATCATCAATGTAAGTAAAATCTCTTTCCATATCACCATTATTGAATACTTTAATTGGCTTACCCTTTATAATGGCATCAACAAACAAAAACATAGCCATGTCAGGTCTTCCCCATGGCCCATAGACTGTAAAAAATCTAAGCCCTGTTGTTTTTAATTTAAATAAATAACTATAAGTATGAGCCATTAATTCATTGCTTTTTTTTGAAGCAGCATATAGGCTTATAGGTTTGTCAGTGGTTGAGCTAGTTGAAAATGGGATTTCTTTATTAAGCCCATAGATACTTGAACTACTAGCATAAATTAAATGTTTAACTTTAAAATCCTTACAACATTCTAGGATATTTAAAAAGCCGATAATATTACTATTCACATAAGTATCTGGATTTGTAATGCTATATCGAACCCCTGCTTGAGCTCCTAAATTACAAACAATATCAAACTGAAAATCTTTAAATATTTTGACCAAAGAAGTCTTGTCTTCAAGAGAAACTCGTACAAATTTGAATTTATTGTTAAGCGAACTACTACTTAATGTATTAAAAGAAGAAGCCTTTTTAGGTGCTATACCTAGTTCAATTAATCTGTCATATTTTAGTTCGCTATCATAATAATCATTGATATTGTCGATACCTATAAGCTCATAGGATTTTAAATTCATTAAACTTTTACAGAGATTAAACCCGATAAAACCAGCCGCTCCAGTAATTAAAATTTTCATTAAAAATTTTTTGTCAAATATCAATAATCATATTGTAATAAATGATAAAAAAACTTGAAATCAAAGGTATTTTAAACACCTCTAGAGAAAAGTATGGTAGTAACGGTTTTAAAAATGATTCTTAAGTCTAAAACAACAGATTTGTTTTTGATGTAGTATAAATCATACTCAAGTTTACGGATTGAATCTTCCATGTTTTCTCCGTATTTATATTTGACTTGAGCCCAACCCGTTATGCCTGGTTTAACTAAATGACGAACATTGTAAAAAGGTGTAACTTCATTAAGTTTATCAACAAAAACCTTTCTCTCGGGTCTTGGCCCTATGAAAACCATATTACCCTCAATAACCGATAATATTTGAGGTAGTTCATCAATCCTGAATTTTCTTAATATTTTTCCAAACTTGGTAATTCTTGCATCATTTTTAGTTGCCATTTGAGCACCTTTGCTTTCGGCATTAACAACCATTGATCTAAACTTATAAACTTTATATTCCTTACCATATTTACCGACTCTTAATTGTGCATAAAATAGTGGCCCTCGATTAAAGAAAATATTCATTATATAGACAAAGGGTACCACACTGAAAAAGGCTATTCCTGTAAAAAAGGCTAAAATAAAATTGAAGCAGAAACTGGTGATACTTTGAACGTATCTAATTTTATTATTTTTTAATTGGAGTATTTCATATATACTATCGTTGTGCGAATCAATTGGTAAGGCCTCATAAATACTTTCATAGAAGGATGTGTAAGTAATGATGTCTTTACGCTCTAAAATTGAATTAACCATTTTTCGCTCCATCTTTGGGCTAAAATGATTGTAATTTCTAGTATTGATAATCCAAGTATCTACATCTTTTTTTAAATCATTTAAATCACTCTCAGCTTCAGAGATTTCATTATTTAGATAGGTGGAGACTACTTTGTGATGTGTTTCTTTTTCGTCATCACCATTAATCAAACCTATATTCTTGTTGAGCGAATCTTCTGTAGTATTATCATAGAGATATAGTACCCTTTTGGTTATTGGAACGAATTTAAAAATGTAATTAAATAATAGCCTCCATAAAACCAATTGAATAGGACAAAATATTGTAAAAACAGCAAGATGTATTCTCCAATATGCAAAATCAAAAATAATGGTTGTGATAATGAATTCGGCTATTGTAAAAATGAAGGCAATAGAAAAAACACGAATTGCAGTTAACGTTAGGGTTTTGGGTGCTTTTTCTAAATTATATAAGTCCAGAACATAAGCTATTGTAAAATAAGCAACTAAACCGATAATAAAAATCAAAACCTTTGTTGTTAAAGTTTCATCATCTTGATAATCAATTGCTCTTAAAATGAAATTACGTAAAGAAAAACCAATAATGAGAAAGTCTCCAATAAATAAAATGGATTTTCTTTCGATAGCATTCAATATCGTTTTATTGGACATAGGTAGTTAGTATTTAGCTCTTTTAAAACGTCATGAAAGAAAAGCTAGTATAAATTTAAAAAATATATGTCCAGAGAATTAAAAATTAACCAACAAAAACGCAATCTTTTTGATAAAAAATATTCAAACGTCCGATTTTTTTACTTCTTTAACGAAAAGACTTTTAAAAGACATTTTAAGCAATGCAATTGTCCTATTTTTGTTTTCAAATTAAATAAATCACAACGAATGAAAGTATTTCATGAAAGGTTGTTCCCCATAGGTTTAGTTTTTTTTATAGACGTTTTGCTTACGGCAATGTCTTTTGTTTTGTCCTATGCTTTATGTTCTTTTATTCTTCCAGATATTAGTAGCCATACAATGCTAGTACAGTTGCCTATTGTAGTGGCAATTACATCAATGATTTTTTTGTTTATTGGAATATATAAGGGAATAGTTAAATACGACCGGATAAGAGAAGTCTATAGTATTTTTAACGCTATATGTTTAGCTAATATTTTAACAATAGTTCTGGTTGTTATTAATGGAAAATTGGTTTTAGAGAATGATTTGATGGTGCCGCTTTCAATCATCATAGTCCATAGTGTTTTAAGTTTTTCAGCATTAGTGGCATCAAGGTTTTTATATAAAAACATTAAAAGACGTATTTCTTCTAAGTTCAGACCTCAAATAAAAGTTGTTTTAATAACGGACCAAGAATATGATAATAATTTTTTGGCAAATGTCTCAGGAAAGTTTGAGGACCAAAACAGAAACCTTCTTAAAATATTTACAAGTATTAATGGTGATAAAAATTTAAAACAGCTATCGGATTACGTAGAGGAAAAACAAATCGCTGAATTATTTATGCTTAATCGAAACTCTAACTCAGATAGTTATTTTGAAACACTAAATGAAATTTATTCTTTAGGAATTCCAATAAAATCTATTAACGATTTGGATGAATTCGAAATTGCAGAGTTAAACTATGAGACTATTTTTCCAAATCAAATTCAAAATAATTTATTCAATCAAAGTGATTTAGCAAGACTAGAGAACAAAACAATATTTATAACAGGAGCCGGAGGTTCTATTGGTAGTGAGTTTGCAAAAAGGCTATACAGACTCAATATTAATGCAAGAGTTGTTTTAATTGACAATTCAGAATCTAGTTTGAATCATATATCAGGATTTTTAAGTAATTCTTCTTCGTTAGAAATTATCCCAAAACTCTTAGATATCAAGGATAAAAAATTGATGAAAAATTTATTTGACGATTTTAAACCTTCGATTGTAATTCATACTGCAGGTAACACATTTCTGGAGTTTTTAGACGAAAATCAAAATAAGACGATACAACAAAACCTTACCTCTACAAAACTAATTGCAGATTTAGCTAAAGAATTTAAGGTCGAAAAATTTGTATTCTGTTCTTCAAATAAAGCTTTTAAACCAACAACAACACTTGAGGTTAGCAAGAGACTCGCTGAACTATATCTTGAAAGTTTAAATGAAAAAAGTTCAAAAACTGATTTTATTTCTTTGAGACTTAATAAGGTTTATGATACCAAAAACTCAGAAGTAAATTACATTAAAGGTCAATTAAGTTTAAATAGACCAATTAACTTGAAATTTATTTATAAGGAGGAAGTATTTACTAATTTGAAAGATGTTGTTAGTACTATTCTTTTTCTCACAGTTAATCAGGATGAATTTAAGAAAGGCACTTTTTCAACTTCAATTGGAACGAAGATAGATTCAGAGCTTTTAATTCAAATTATTAATCTTATAGAAGGCCCTGAGGGTAACATTTTAAATGAAGGTAGTTTTAAAAATGATTTTATTGAAGAGAATATTTTTGAAAATTACAAGTCTTTAAAAAAATATAGTAAAGCTGAAGAATTTTTGAAATTAGAAAATGAGTACAAGAAGTTGTCAAAAGACAAAATACAACAAAAAGTAGAGCACATTTGTTTAAACGTGTTGTTCGATGATAATGATTCTGAACCGATTTTTGACTTAATAGAAGATTTTGGGTTAGGTAAATGGAAACGGGAGTATAATAGGTACTTGGACAAAGGCAAAAAAGAAAAAATTATCAAGCTACAGACCAATTAGGAATGATAATTTTAAATGTATTTTAAAAGAGTTTACTTTATATACTATTTTTGTAAGAAATATACCATTACGATGAACATCAAAAAACTTGTCAATTGCATTAATTTTATTTTAATTTCTTCATTCTTAATTGTTTTAAATTCATGCGCTTCTAAGTCAGAAGTTGTTTATTTTCAAGATGTTAGTAATTTTGAAACAATCGTGAATGAAGACAATTTTGCTCCTAAATTTAAAATTGATGATGTCGTTAGCATTCACATTTCTACGTTAAACCCTGAAGCTAGTGCTCCATTCAATCTTTTTAGAGCGCCTTCGCAATCAGAAGTAACGAAACTCGGAGGTACTATACAACAAGTAGATTATTTAGTGGATCAAAGCGGCGAAATTGACTTTCCTGTCATAGGAAAAATTAAAATTGCAGGACTTTCACCGGAAGAATTGCGAATTAGTTTAAGAGAAAAACTTACTGATTATTTAAAGAACCCAATCATCAATATAAGATTACAGAATTTTCAAGTGACTATTTTAGGTGAGGTAAATAGACCAGGTACTTATCAAATTAATGGGGAAGAAATAACTATTATGGAAGCTTTAGGTCTTGCAAATGATATTACTTTGAAAGGTCTAAGAAAGAATGTTCTGGTGATTAGAGATTTTAATGGAACAAAAATTTATCATCGTATTGATTTGACTTCAAAAAAAGCGGTACAGTCGCCAGTGTATTATTTGACTCAAAATGATGTAGTAATTGTTGAACCTAATAAATCTGCTATTACTTCTTCTAGTTTAGATAATAGGGCAACAATAGCTGTTTCGATTGCCTCAATTCTAATTACCTCTACAGTTTTGATTTTAACACGAAACTAAATTCGAGAATAATTTTATGGATTCAAACATCGGATTAACTAGCAATAGTATTGATATAAGTAAGATTGTCGCTAGCTATACAAAGCATTGGAAGTGGTTTTTACTATCCATTGTTATTTTTGTGGCTGGTGGATTAGTATATCTTCGGTATGCCATACCTCAGTTTGCTAATGCCGCTAAAATTCAAATACTTGAGGAGAATGGTTCTAATCCGGAATTATCGCTTTTTAAAGATTTAAATTTTTTATCAGGCGGAGGTAATAAGGTTGAGGATGAATTAGAAATTTTAAATTCTAGAACAAGTTTTATTGAAGTAGCTTATCAATTGGGGCTTAATGTAAAGTTCTTTGAACTAGGCAATATTAAAGATTCTGATTTATACGAAGACATACCATTTGAATTAAATTTTATTAAAGCAGACTCTATAATCAATAACTCAAAAGCAAATTATTTTATTAATGTTACTTCTAGTAATAAATTTGAGTTCAAAGAGGATAGGGATGGTGAAAAAAATGAATTTAAAACTTATTCGTTTGGTAATAAAATTAAAACTCTATTGGGGGACATTGTCGTTCTTCCTAAACAGGCTGATGTCAGTAGGTTAAGTGGTAAAAAGTATAAAATTGAAGTTATTCCGCTTTCTAAAATAGCAGAATTTTATAAAAAGAACACAGCAATTGAACAGTCTAAGGAATTTTCAAACATTGTGAATCTATCATTAAAAGACCCAGTACCAGATAGAGGTAGAGATATTTTAAATGCATTAATCAATAACTATAATGACAATGCTATCGAAGACAAGAAAAATGTTGCCGATAAAACTTCAAGTTTTATTGAAGATAGAATTGCTGAAATATACTCAAACCTTTCCAATGTAGACCAGAGTGCACAAGATTTTAAGACTGATAGAGGTTTAACGGATATTGCTTCACAGGCAAGTTTAAATCTAACAGTTGGTGCTGAGAACCAGCAGGAGCTTCAGCAGGTCTCAACGCAATATAGTATTGCGGCAAGTATGAAAGACTATGTTGAGTCTCAAGATGGTTATGAGGTTTTACCATCCAATATAGGCTTAGCAGACGCCTCAATCGCGGCAACAACAGCTAAATGGAATCAATTGGTTTCCCAAAGAGAAAGATTATTGAAAAGTTCAAATGAAAAGAACCCAATAATTGTCAACTTGGATCAAGAGCTTAATGGTTTAAAACGAAGTTTACAATCAAGTTTAAATAGTATGACCAATACTTTAAATTTGCAGGTTAATAATTTGAGTTCTCAACTCTCAAGACTAAATTCAAAAATTTATTCCGCTCCAAAAAATGAAAGAGCCCTTAGAGATATTACAAGAAAGCAGCAAACAACAGAATCTCTATATTTATATCTTTTACAAAAAAGAGAAGAATCTCAAATAACTTTTGCATCATCTACACCAAAATCAAAAGTTATAGACTTTGCATATAGCGATTCTTTTGACCCTGTTTCACCAAATAAACCAATTATACTTTTAGCTTCAATCCTTTTAGGCTTTATTGTGCCTTTTGCTGGTGTTTACGTTTCAAGTTTAATGGATAATAAGGTACACAGTAAAACTGGAGTTGAAGATATAGTGAAGAACATTCCTGTTTTAGCAGAGCTCCCTAAATTAGAAAGAAAGGAAGCTAAAATGGTTGAAAGTAATGACCGTTCAATTTTAGCGGAGTCTTTTAGAATTTTGAGAACCAATTTAGATTATTTATTAAGAACTAAGAATAGTTCAACACATGCTAATATAGTTTTAGTAACCTCAAGTATACCGGGTGAGGGTAAAACATTTGTATCATCCAATCTTGTAAAAATACTTGCTACTACTAAAAAGAAAGTTCTTTTAATTGGAGCTGATATTAGAAACCCAAAGATTTATAAATTCTATAATTCATCATTGGCAAAAGAGACAGATTCTAAACCAAGGCATACTAATGTTGGTTTAACAGACTATTTATTTGACGAAAAATTTTCTAGCAAACAGATAATTCAAAATATTGATGTAGGTGAAGAAAAAATTGATGTTATTTATTCAGGAAAGATTCCGCCAAACCCTACAGAATTATTGATGAAAGACAGGTTTAAGGATTTGTTGGATGAAGTTTCTGACAAATATGATTATATAGTAGTTGATTCAGCGCCAGTTATTGCCGTTAGTGATACTCTTTTAATCAGTAATTATGTTTCACAAGTAATATATGTGACAAAAGCCGGATATACTGAAAAAAGAATATTAGAAGTTCCTATTCAGTTAATGAAAGAAGGTAAATTTCCAAATTTAGCCTTTGTAGTTAATGCGGTTAAAAATTCTGATTTAGGCTATGGTGGTAAATATGGTTACGGCTACGGAGTTAAACAGAAAAAATGGTGGCAATTGGGTAAATAAACCTATAAGAATAGTTTATTATTATCAATTATTGTTAGCAGCTGACTTGCGGTTTGTTTACTTATTTTTATTTTTCTGATACTAGATAAATGTCTAGAATTATGTACATCACTGCCGATAAAATCATACAAACCATCATTGAGTAATTTCAACGCAGTTTTATTGATTTCTTTTCCATAGTAATTACTTAGAGATAAAAGATTCATTTGAAACTTTAGTCCTTTAGACTTATAGTACTCATATTTTTCGTAATCGCTATTTAAATATTGATAGCGTTCTGGATGAGCAAAAACAGGGAAAAATTGCTTGCTTTGAATCTTTTGAATAGATACATCAAAATTGATACTTGGTTGTAGATAAGACATTTCAATGAGCAGATGATTTGAATTTAAAGGTAAAATTTTATCTTTTCCTAAAATATGTTCAAAATTATCATCAATCATATGTTCCGCAGCATAATTCAATTTTACATCATATTTTTCCTCCTTTAAGACCTTCTTTAATTTTTTGTAAGATTTCTTTATGGTTTTAGGGGTATTTTCATAGTAATTATGCATAATATGAGGGGTGCAGATAAAATCTTTTACACCGAATTCTCCAAAGCCTTTAATCAAATCAATAGATTCTTCTGCAGTTTTCGCACCATCATCTATTCCAGGCAAAATATGGTTATGGATGTCAATGAATCCCTCTAGATAATCAACTAAGTATTCTTTTTTTGAAAAAAAACTGAACATTAATAAGTTTTGGAGCCATAAAGATACGATATGCTTTTTTTGTAAATAAATTATTTCCCGATACAGAAATTAGAAAATATATTTCCTAAAAGATCGTCTGTAGTAACACTTCCTGTAATCTCACCTAAATGATATAAAGCCTCGCGAATGTCAATAGTCATTAAATCACTAGATAATTCTACTTCAATGCCTTCTTTTACTTTTTGAATAGCTCCCAATGCTTTCAACAAGGCGTCATAATGACGACTATTGGTCACAATAGTATCATCCTTACCAAGCTCACCTGTATTTGAAAGCTTGAGTAATTCTTCTTTTAAATTGTTAATTCCAATCCCAGTTTTAGCAGAAACCAGTTGAATAGATTTAAACCTACTTTGGAGTTTAGCTTGTCTCTTTTTATCAATTTCATCAATCTTATTTGCAATCAGAAGTATTTTTTTGTTAGGAAAATCTTTTTGTATTTTTTCAATCGCTTGGTGCTTATCTTTTTTTGCTTCAAAAAGATAAATAACAAGTCGAGCTTGCTCAACTTTTTCAAACGCTTTTGTAATGCCTATTTGTTCAATTTTGTCATTAGTGTCTCTTATCCCTGCTGTGTCAATAAATCTAAAATTTATTCCTCCAATGGTAATTTGATCTTCCACAGTATCACGAGTAGTACCTGGTATATCACTTACAATAGCTCGTTCCTCATTTAATAAGGTATTAAGAAGCGTAGATTTGCCGACATTTGGTTCACCGATAATTGCAACAGGTATCCCATTTTTGATAACATTACCTAGAGCAAACGAGTCAATTAACTTTTTTAAAAGTTCTGTTATTTTACTTAGGAGTTCATTGAATTGAGTGCGGTCAGCAAACTCAACATCTTCTTGAGAAAAATCTAGTTCTAATTCAATTAATGATGCGAAATTTAAGAGTTCCTGCCTAAGGTTAGAAATTTCATTACTAAAACCACCACGCATTTGTTGCATTGCTATTTGATGTGAAGCCTCACTATCACTAGCGATCAAATCGGCAACAGCTTCAGCTTGACTTAAATCCATTTTACCATTTAAAAAAGCCCTTAAGGTAAATTCGCCAGCTTGAGCAGCTTTGCAACCGTTTCTTAAAAATAATTGAATAATTTGTTGTTGAATATATGGTGAGCCATGACATGATATTTCAGCCACATTTTCGCCAGTGTACGAATTAGGTGCTTTAAAGATTGAAACTAAAACCTTATCTATAATTTTATTTTCATCAATAATGTGTCCTAGATGGATAGTATGAGTCTTTTGTTTTGTTAAATTCTTATTTCTTACAGACTTAAATTGCTTAGCGACTATTTCAATGGCGTTTATTCCAGAAATACGTATTACCGCTATAGCGCCTGTACCAGAAGCACTGGCTAAGGCTATAATATTATCATTATATGTCATACTGCAAAAATACGAATTACCCATTCTTTGTAACATTTATAATAAAAATGCTACAAATAAGTACATCATTAAATCAATCAAAAAATGGAAGTATTAAATCAACAAGTTTTAAGAAAAGACAATAGTCTCGTGTCGTTAACGCATTTAAGCCAATTATTGCACTATGTGACTGGTTTTGGAGGGTTTTTAGTGCCTTTAATAATTTGGCTTACCTCTAAAAATACTGTTGAGGGTATGGATGTGCATGGTAGGTCTATTATCAATTTTCAATTGAGTATGTTACTATATATAGTTTTAAGTATTCCGGCTATATTATTATTGGGACTTGGAATATTAACTTTAATTGCTGTTGGAATTATAGGTTTTGTAGTCCCTATAGTTAATGCTGTAAAAGCTGCAAATGGAGAGAATCCATCATACTTTTTAACTATTAAATTTATCTAATAAAAAAGGTTGCATTAATTAATGCAACCTTTTTTTAAGTATTTGAAGTTGGTTTTTCAACTATTTAGCATTACGGGCATAACTAACATTGTTACGTGTTCTCCTTCATCTAATCCATCAATAGGTGTTAAGATTCCTGCTCTGTTAGGTAAACTCATTTCTAAAGAAACTTCATCAGAATTAAGATTATTTAGCATTTCAACCAAAAATCTTGAATTGAAACCTATTTGCATATCATCACCTTGATAGGCACATGAAAGGCGTTCTTCTGCTTTATTGCTATAATCAACGTCTTCGGCAGAAATATTTAATTCCGCTCCAGCAATTTTAAGACGAATTTGATGTGTTGTTTTATTGGAAAATATACTCACTCTGCGAACTGAACTCAAAAATTGATTTCGAGATATCGAAAGTTGATTTGGATTTTCTTTTGGTATAACAGCCTCATAGTTAGGGTATTTACCATCAATTAACCGACAAATAAGCTCCGTGTCGTCAAAACTAAATTTCGCATTACTCTCATTATATTCGATTTTAACTTCCGATTCAGAACCTGACAAAATACCTTTTAAAAGATTTAAAGGTTTCTTAGGCATTATGAATTCTGCAACCTCAGAAGCTTGAACATCATGTCTTTGATATTTTACCAATTTATGCGCATCCGTAGCCACAAAGGTTAAATTCTCAGTTGAAAACTGAAAAAAAACACCGCTCATAACAGGCCTTAAATCATCATTACCAGCAGCAAAAATTGTTTTGTTAATCGCAGTTGCTAAAATGTCCCCCATCAATGTTGTGGCACTAGGGTTTGATAATTCAACTGCCTTAGGAAATTCGGCGCCATCAGCATAAGCTAAAGCATATTTCCCGTGATTAGAACTAATTTCAATAGTATTATTATCTTCGATTATAAAAGTTAATGGCTGCTCTGGAAAGGTCTTTAAAGTATCTAAAAGAAGTCTTGCAGGCACAGCGATGGCCCCTTCAGAATCTGAGTCAACCTCTAAAACCGAACTCATTGTTGTTTCAAGGTCGGAAGCAGAAACAGTCAATTTGTTTTTATTCAAGTCAAATAGAAAATTATCTAAAATGGGTAAGGTGTTGCTACTATTAATTACTCCACCTAAAACTTGTAATTGTTTTAATAAATAAGTGCTTGATACAATAAATTTCATGCTGTCAATTTACATTTTTAAAACCACAAGAACTTTTAAATGGGCTATTGTGGTTAAACAAAGATATTTTAAAACTACTTGCTTAGAAAACTAATTTATCAACACCTAGCTAGTATATTTCTTTCTTCTAAGATAATTGAATACGATCCCTAATAGTAAGGTAATAATAACGGGAACACCAATGTTTATCAATTGCCACATTGATTTTTGAGAGCTTATTTTTTCAATATCTAGAAGAGGAATAGCAACTTTTTTATTTCGAATGTTTATAAGTCCATTATCGTCAAGAAGATAATTAATACTATTAATCAGGAACTCTTTATTACCATAGGTGTTGTTTGTCCACTTATCATATCCCAAAGTAAGCGGTCGACCATTTTTAATTTGATTTTTAATCATATCTCCATCTGCAATAACTAGCATTTGGTTTAGGTCACCACGTTCAACTGGCTTATCAATCGTAATTGGTTTTAGTCTATTGGTAAATGCAGAAGTGAATTCACCTTCTATTAAAACCACCAGAGGTAGGTTTCCTTTTTGTAAATAAGATTCTTTATTAGGTTGAGCATTTAAAATTGATAAACTGATTTGTTTAGGAATGCCATCAGCCTTTGATAATGGTGATGAGCTTAACAATACAGTTTTTGTATTTTTATTAGCTATGGTATCAATAGCGTTGGCAAATTGAAATCTAGAAGCTTCAATATTGGTGTTTATAGGGTGATTATTCTTTGAGAATACCATAGGGTGATAGACCCAGGGCAATGGATTGTATTGAGATTCATTAGCTTCTCCTGTTGCTAAAACTATGGGTGTGTTATATAAATCATTAATTAATACTGGATTAATTCTAATACCATATTTAAAAAAGAAATCATCAAGATTTAAATCTCTTCTCAAGGCCATATTGGCTCCATTTTCATTAAAAAGACTGTCCAATTCCATTACAACTTGGTCTATCAGCCAAATAGATTTTCCACCCTTAATAATATATTGGTCTAATACGTATTTTTCTTCATCACTAAAAGCTTCTGTCGGTTTGGCAATTAAAGCTAAATCAAAATTGGAAAGTTGATCTAATACTTTTTGAGGATTATTATCTACAGAGTCTAATGTTATAGCACCAATATTATAATATTCTCTAATAGAAGTTAAATAATCAGCCACGTAAATATCATCTAACTGACCATTCCCTTTAATGACAGCAATTCGCTTTTTTTCTTTCAAAGATAATTTGGTAAAGGCATCTGCAAAGGCATATTCTAATTGCTGAACCGAATTATTAATTCTGTCATCAGTGGTTGCACCGAGTTTATTTTTTAAAAGAGGTACTTTAATGGTCGTATTATTATAATTAATCATAGCCCATGGAAAAACGAGCTCATTAGAAACTTTTCCATCCTCTTCAATAGAGACATTAGCCGGTGTAAGTCCAAGCTGTTGCAATTCATTTATTGCCTGCTGTTTGTCTTTTATTTCATCTAAAGGACTAACAAAATCAAATTGAATTTCTTTGTTAAAAAATTTGAACTGCTTTAATAATAAATCTGTTTCGGTCTTAAGTTTAGTGAATTCTGAAGGTAAGTTTCCATCTAAAAGAATATCAATTATTACTGGAGAATTGAGCTTTTTTACAGTTTCGATAGTTGCTTCTGATAATGTATAACGCTGATCTTCAGTTAAATCAATTCTTGTGTACAAATAAGTGCTTAAGATATTAATAATCAAAAGTGCACCAATGCCTTTTAAAACAGTTAACGTATGTTTTTTTATCATTTACTACTTGTATTAAGATTATTACAAGTCAGGTAGCAGAAGAAAAAAGTTAAAGCTACAAAGTAAACTATGTCACGGGTGTCAATAATACCTTGTGCAATGCTATCAAAATGGGTTTTTGCTCCAAATGATTTTATAAATTGTTGTGTATTCCCGTTAGTACTTAATGAGGCTAATGATTCAAATCCGAAATAAACCAAGAAACAAAGTACTATGGCTAGAATAAATGAAAGTATTTGATTGTCAGTAATAGAAGATGAAAAAACACCAATGCTGGTATAGGTTGCTATTAAAAAAAGTAACCCAAAATAAGAACCAATAACTACTCCAACGTCATAATTACCTTCCGTTAATCCTAAATTATGAATTGAAATGACATAGATAGTGGTTGGAATAATAGCGACTAAACTTAATGCAAATGCTCCCAAAAATTTACCAAAAACCAGTTCTAAAGTACTAATAGGTTTTATAATTAATAATTCTAAAGTGCCCAGCTTTTTCTCTTCTGAAAAACTTTTCATTGTAATCGCGGGAATAAGAAAAAGAAATACCCAAGGAGCAAGTAGAAAAAAATTACTTAAATCGGAGAATCCGTAATCAAAAATATTGAAACTTCCTTTGAATACCCACAAAAAAAGACCTGTAAGTAAAAGGAATAAGGCTATTATTAGATACCCTATTGCTGAGGTGAAAAATGATTTTATTTCTTTTTTGAATATTGCAATCATATAATATTAGCTCAAAATGGCTTTTTTTGAAACACTCCAAGCTTCAGGTTTTGCATCAAACATTACTTTGGTTTTTGACCAAACAGATTTAAAAAAATCAGAATTTCTATAATTTTCTAAATCATTTTCATTATTCCAATAGCTATAGGTGAAAAAGATATTGGGATTATTTTTGTCTTGATATAATTCTAATAAATTACATCCATCAAACTCTCTAATTTGAGTTTTAGTCTCTTCAAATACTTTTTCAAAACTAGAAATATTTTCCTTCTTAAAACTTAATTTGACGATTCTCACCAACATTTATAAAAAATTTACGGTTATCATGTCTAGATGTTTAAGACCTAAAAGGGTTGAAGCCCCACCTACCGATTTCAAATCACTTTTATAAATAGCAAGTTCAATATTCCCAGATGAATTAAACAACGCAAGTAAATCACTTGGTCCTAATCTTTGATTTTCAGGCAATTCATATTTTATAATACCATTGTAACTATGATGAATTGAATTAATTTTTTGGCGACGAGCGATTATCTCAAATGCCCGACCATTTCGGTAAGCTTCAAATAAGGTTTTTGTAATATTAGTAACCACATTACCATAATTATCGGTATAAATAACGTTCCCTATAATTGTTTTACCATTATTTGTAATACGCGGTTCTAATTCCTTAATTTCTTTAAGTCGATTAAATGGCTTACTTACCACTCCAAGTTTACCACCTCTTGCAATATGACAAGCAACTTTAATAAATACTTCTAGAATTGGAAATGAGTTTTTTCCAGTATTCGGTAGACTTATTTCAACGAGTTCTTGATGTTTTGTGTTTTTAGCAATTAAAGATATGATACCATTATTCGCTCCTATAAAGTAATGCCCGTTCATAAAAACTGCTATATGTTCATTTTCTGGCGATACTTCAGAATCCATTCCTATAATGTGAATGGTACCCTCAGGGTAATAATGATACGTGTTTTTAAGGATATAAGCACACTCTTGAATGTCTAGAGGAGAAATTGCATGTGAAATATCAACAACATTAGCATTAGGCACTTCTTTTAAGATAGCGCCTTTTATGGCAGCAACATAATGGTCCTTATAGCCAAAATCTGTTGTGAGTGTTATAATTGCCATTGGTTTACTGTTGATATGTTTTTGCTTCTTAAAAGCCTTTTTTAATTAAGTTTGTTTGTAAAATTAAACAAAAGGAAGAAGAAGTTTTTCCAAAAAAAATTCACTAACAAATAAATCGTAAATTTTCTTTGAACGAACTGATATTAGAACTTACTGAGATTAGCCCAAGAGATTTTTTTGGGCAACAAAATGAGAACATAGAACTCCTTAAAAAATATTTTCCAAAACTAAAGATTGTAGCGAGAGGAAGTAAAATTAAAGTTTATGGTGATGAAGAATTGTTAGAGGAGTTTGACAAGCGATTTGATATGCTTACAGCTCACTTTGCTAAGTATAATAAATTAGATGAAAATTCTATTGAACGTGTTTTAACTAGCAATGGTGAACAAGAAAAATCTTCAAAGTCAAGTGGCGAAGTGCTGGTACATGGTGTAAGTGGTAGATTAATAAAGGCCCAAACTGCTAACCAGCGTCGTATGGTAGACGCAAGTAAAAAAGATGATATGGTTTTTGCCATTGGACCTGCGGGAACAGGTAAAACCTATACGGGCGTAGCCCTAGCAGTAAAAGCTTTAAAAGAAAAGCAGGTTCGACGTATTATTTTAACTAGACCAGCAGTAGAGGCTGGCGAAAATCTTGGTTTCTTGCCGGGTGATCTAAAAGAAAAATTAGACCCCTATATGCAGCCTTTGTATGACGCACTACGCGATATGATTGCTCCAGAAAAATTAGAGAAATATATTGAAGATGGTACTATACAAATTGCTCCAATGGCATTTATGCGGGGTAGAACTTTAGATAACGCCTTTGTTATTTTAGACGAAGCTCAGAATACTACTCACGCTCAAATGAAAATGTTTTTGACACGTATGGGTAAGAATGCAAAATTTCTATTGACAGGTGACCCTGGTCAAATAGACTTGCCTCGAAGAGTTATTTCAGGGTTGAAAGAAGCACTTCTTATTTTAAAAAATACTGAAGGTATTAGCATTATTTATTTAGATGACAAAGATGTAATTCGTCATAAACTCGTCAAGAAAGTCATTGACGCTTATAAAAATATTGAGCACCAAAATTAATTTAGCATGTCAAATACCATAATGGATACAAATTTTCAATTTGTAGGCCAAAAATCCATTTATAAAGGAAAAGTTCGAGAAGTCTATACTCTAGAGAAAGATATTCTGGTAATGATTGCTACTGATCGTCTTTCAGCTTTTGATGTTGTTATGCCAAAGGGAATACCATATAAGGGTCAAATATTAAATCAGATTGCTACAAAAATGATGAAGGCAACCGAAGATATTGTTCCTAACTGGTTACTGGCCAACCCCGACCCAAATGTAGCGATTGGTATAGCTTGCGAACCATTTAAAGTTGAAATGGTGATACGAGGTTATATGTCGGGTCATGCTGCTAGAGAATATAAATCTGGTAAAAGAATGATATGCGGGGTGCCTATGCCTGAAGGGATGAAAGAGAATGATAAATTCCCTAATCCTATTATTACCCCTGCAACCAAAGCCGAAAAAGGTGAGCATGATGAAGATATATCAAAAGAAGATATACTCAAAAGAAGAATTGTATCTAAAGAAGACTACGAAATTTTAGAAAAATATACCAAGGCATTGTTTCAAAGAGGTACCGAATTAGCTGTTAAACGTGGTTTAATATTGGTTGATACAAAGTATGAATTTGGTAAGACTACGGACGGGCAAATTGTTCTCATTGACGAGATTCATACTCCAGATTCTTCTCGATATTTTTATGCTGAAGGTTACGAACAACGTCAATCTAGAGGAGAAGCACAAAAGCAATTATCAAAAGAGTTTGTTCGTCAGTGGTTAATCACTAATGGTTTTCAAGGCTTGGAAGGTCAATCGGTTCCAGAGATGTCTGACGATTACATTATATCTGTTTCCGAGCGTTACATTGAACTCTATGAAAGTATCATGGGTGAAGAATTCAATAAAGCAAACATTGCCAACATTCAAGAGCGAATAGGTCAAAATGTTTCTGATTATTTGAAAAAAAAATAAAATTTTTGTGAGCTTGCCTAAACAGGCTTATGTTCAATTGTCTAAAGGAATTCATATATTTCATGAAATAACTAATACTTCATGAACGCTGAACACCGAAAAAAATACTGGCGAGAAAACTTAAAATATCTAACCATTCTATTATTGATTTGGTTTTTGGTATCATATGGTTTTGGTATTCTTTTAGTAGAAGAATTAAATACAATACGACTAGGTGGTTTTAAACTTGGATTTTGGTTTGCTCAACAGGGTTCCATATATGTTTTTGTTTTACTTATTATCATTTATGTAAAATTGATGAATAAGTTGGATAAAAAATTCAATGTAAACGAATAAGCTATGGGAATTCAAACTTGGACTTTTATTATTGTTGGCCTCACTTTTGCCCTTTACATTGGTATTGCTATATGGTCTAGAGCCAGTTCAACAAAGGAATTTTATGTTGCCGGTGGCGGTGTTTCTCCCTTAGCTAATGGATTGGCAACTGCTGCGGATTGGATGTCTGCTGCTTCTTTTTTAGGTATGGCTGGTATTATTGCTTTTTCAGGTTACGATGGCTCGGTATATTTAATGGGTTGGACCGGTGGCTACGTTTTACTGGCATTATTACTTGCTCCGTATTTAAGAAAATTTGGAAAATTTACAGTACCCGATTTTATAGGCGATAGATATTACTCCAATGTTGCAAGGACAGTTGCCGTTATTGCTGCCTTATTTGTTTCTTTTACTTATGTAGCTGGTCAAATGCGAGGAGTTGGTGTTGTTTTTTCAAGGTTTTTAGACGTTGAGGTCAATACAGGTGTTTTCATTGGAATGGCAGTAGTATTATTCTATGCTTTTTTAGGAGGAATGAAAGGGATAACATATACCCAAGTAGCGCAATATTGTGTTCTCATTTTTGCTTTTATGGTTCCAGCTATCTTTATCTCGTTGATGGCTACGGGTAATCCTGTTCCTCAAATTGGTATGGGCTCTGCTGGTGAAGATGGGGTCTATCTTTTAGACAAGTTAGATGGTTTAATGAAAGAATTGGGTTTTACGGCTTATACAGACGGCTCAAAATCTACTACTGATGTATTTTTTATTACAGCTGCTTTGATGTTAGGCACTGCAGGCCTTCCCCATGTTATTATACGATTCTTTACAGTGCCAAAAGTAAGTGATGCACGAAAATCAGCAGGCTATGCACTCTTCTTCATTGCCATTTTGTACACTACTGCACCAGCAATAGCGGTTTTTGCTCGTACAAATCTCATGGAAACCGTTCAAGATACTCCATATAACGAAATACCTGATTGGTTTACAAAATGGGAGGAAACCGGACTTATTGCTTGGACGGATAAAAATGGAGATGGGAAAATTCAATACCTACCAGGTTCAGCAATAAATGGTAAAAAGCCTATGTTTTCAGAATTAAGAGGTCCAGTAGGGCAACGCTTGATTTCAAATTCTAGCCTAACAAGAAATGAACTCTATGTGGATCGAGATATCACAGTTTTGGCAAATCCGGAAATTGCTGGTTTACCCAACTGGATTATAGCTTTGGTTGCTGCAGGTGGATTAGCCGCAGCATTGTCAACTGCCGCCGGACTTTTGTTGGTAATTTCAACTTCAATATCTCATGATTTAATTAAAAAACAATTTGCACCTGAAATTTCGGATAAAAAAGAATTATTAATTGCTCGTTTGTCCGCTGTTTTAGCTGTTCTAGTTGCCGGGTACTTTGGTATTAATCCTCCAGGATTTGTTGCTTCAGTAGTGGCCTTGGCTTTTGGTTTGGCGGCTTCTTCATTTTTTCCAGCTATTGTTATGGGTATTTTTAGCAAGAGGATGAATAGAGAAGGCGCTATTACAGGTATGATTGCTGGATTGGCTATTACAACATACTATATTGCTCGTTTTAAGTTGGGTTGGATAGGCCACCCAGAGACAAGTACTTCAAATGATTGGTGGTTTGGTATATCACCTGAAGGCTTTGGTACCGTTGGAATGATAGTAAATTTCTTTTTAGCAATGCTTATTTCTCGATTTACACCACCTCCACCTAAAGAGGTTCAAGAAATTGTTGAAAATATTAGAATACCTAGTGGGGTTGGAGACGCCCTTGAGCATTAAATCCATTTACAATGACATGCTTTAATACATTCAATTAAAAAATAATGTTTTTGTACGCAAAGTTGAAAATAAGATACAAGTCTTAAAGCTTCTTTTTTGCTATTTTTAAATTCATATAAAATTTACATGAGCAACTATCATATTAAGCATTTAGAAGAATATTTTCAGGTATACCGTAAATCCGTTCGTAATCCTGAAGCCTTTTGGGAAGAAATTGCAGAAGAGCATTTTGTTTGGCGGAAAAAATGGAATTCCGTTTTGGATTGGGATTTTTCTAAACCAGAGATTAAGTGGTATGAAGGGGCAAAACTGAATATTACTGAAAATTGTATCGATAGGCATCTTCATATTCGAGGAAACAAAACAGCCATATTATTCGAGCCAAATAATCCCGAAGAAGAGGTACAACACATAACTTACAAACAGCTACATGAAAAGGTTTGTAAAATGGCCAATGTTCTAAGTGAAAAGGGTATAAAAAAAGGAGATAGGGTAGTTATTTACCTTCCCATGATACCAGAATTGGCTATATCGCTTTTGGCTTGTGCACGTATTGGAGCTATTCATTCCGTAGTTTTTGCTGGTTTTTCTGCAACGGCTTTAGCAACTAGAATTAATGATTGTGGAGCAAAAATGGTATTGACCTCAGATGGGTCTTATCGTGGGGCAAAAACGATTGATTTAAAAGGCATTGTAGATGACGCATTAGAAGATTGCCCTAATGTGGAATCCGTATTGGTAGCTAAACGCATCAACTCTGTTATAAATATGGTTGAAGGCCGCGATGAATTGTTAGCTCCATTATTAGAGAAGGCCTACGGAGATTATCCGCCAGAAGTTATGAATGCAGAAGACCCTCTATTTATACTATATACTTCAGGATCAACAGGTAAGCCAAAAGGTATGATGCATACAACAGGAGGGTATATGGTTTACACTGCATATACCTTTAAAAATGTTTTTCAATATCAAGAAGATGATGTGTATTGGTGCACCGCGGATATTGGTTGGATTACTGGACACTCTTATATCATTTATGGCCCTTTGGCAAATGGTGCAACAACGGTAATGTTTGAAGGTGTTCCGTCTTATCCAGATTTCGGACGTTTTTGGGATGTTGTTCAAAAACATAAAGTCACTCAGTTTTACACTGCTCCAACCGCAATTAGAGCTTTAGCAAAAGAAAATCTAGATTTCGTTACATCTTATGACTTATCTAGTTTAAAAGTACTTGGTACTGTTGGTGAACCCATTAATGAAGAAGCCTGGCACTGGTATAATGACCATGTTGGTGAGAAAAATTGCCCAATTGTGGATACATGGTGGCAAACAGAAACTGGAGGAATTTTAATTTCCCCAATCCCATTCTCAACGCCTACAAAACCGACATATGCAACCTTGCCAATGCCTGGTATACAACCTGTTTTGATGGATGATAAAGGGAAAGAAATAAAAGGAAATCAGGTTGATGGTAGATTATGTGTAAAGTTTCCATGGCCATCAATTGCAAGGACCATTTGGAATGACCATAAGCGTTATAAGGATACTTATTTTTCTGCTTTTGAGAATATGTATTTTACCGGTGATGGTGCCCTCCGTGATGAGGTTGGTTATTATCGAATAACTGGGCGTGTTGATGATGTAATCATAGTATCAGGTCATAATCTAGGTACTGCACCAATTGAAGATGCAATCAATGAACATCCTGCCGTGGCCGAATCAGCAATTGTTGGTTTTCCACATGACATAAAAGGTAATGCATTATACGGATATGTTATTTTAAAAGAAACAGGGGAATCTCGAAATCGTGAAAATTTAAAAAAGGAAATCAATCAAATGATTACCGAACACATTGGCCCAATAGCCAAATTAAATAAAATTCAGTTTGTTCCAGGGCTTCCTAAAACCAGAAGTGGTAAAATAATGCGACGAATTTTAAGAAAGATTGCATCTAAAGAGACTGGTAATCTGGGAGATACATCAACACTTCTAAATCCAGAGGTAGTCAAAAAAATTGTGGATGAAGCGCTATAAATAAAAAAGACCATCAGTATAGATGGTCTTTTTGTAGCGAGAGGGGGACTTGAACCCCCGGCCTCCGGGTTATGAATCCGACGCTCTAACCAGCTGAGCTACCTCGCCGTGCTTTGCCTAAGCGGCTGCAAATATAATTCTATTTTTTCGCGGAATCAAAATTCATAATTAATTTATTAATTGCAGTTTATTTTTTTATATTACCACCTTATATAAACACGTCCATAGTTAACGAACAAATAATGAGTGATAAAACAAAGTTTGAAATTGAGTTTGTAATTCAATCTTCACCACAATTACTATATAATTATATATCTACACCCTCTGGTCTTTCGGAATGGTTTGCTGATAATGTTAATTCAAGAGGCGAAATATTTATCTTTATTTGGGACGGGGTTGAAGAGAATGCGAAATTACTAAAACGTAAAAGTGATGAGTTTGTTCGTTTTGCTTGGGAAGATAATGAGGATGATTCTTATTTTGAAATGAGAATAATAGTTGACGAAATAACGAAAGATGTGTCATTGTTTATTAGTGATTTTGCTGAAGATGATGAAATGGACGAAGCTAAAATGCTATGGGAAAATCAAATAGGAGACTTAAAACAAGTACTGGGATCTAAGTAGTTAATCAGTATTTGAAAACGTATATTTGGCCTTGATTTTTTCAAGGCTTTTTTTATGGTCAATTTTAACGGACAATTACATTCAAAAGACAGTACATTTTTAAACCAAGATAATCGAGGTTTACAATATGGAGATGCTCTTTTTGAAACTTTGAGGGTTGTTAATGGTAAAGTTTTCTTTTGGGAAGAACATTATTTTAGATTAATGTCTAGCATGCGTATTCTCCGCATGGAAATACCTATGGAATTTACTATGGAATTTTTGGAAGCTGAAATAAAGAAGACCGTTGATGCTAATAATTTAAAAGATTCTGGGGCTAGGGTAAAGCTTTTAATAACTAGACAACCTAGTGGGTTTTACATACCAACCGTTAATGAAATTGATTTTATCATTAAGGTTGAATCTTTACCAGATATGTTTTATGTATTATCTGATAAGTCTTGCGAGGTTGAATTATTCAAAGATTTTTACGCAAACCCAGATATGTTATCTAATTTAAAAACTACTAATAAGATTTTAAATGTTGTTGCAGGAGTGTATGCCCAAGAGAATGGATATCATAACTGTCTTTTACTAAATAATAAAAAACAAGTTATTGAAACGATTAATGGAAATCTTTTTTTAGTTAAAGGAACCACAATTAAGACTCCTCCTTTACACGATGGATGTTTAGATGGCATTGTACGAAAAAAACTCATCGAATTAATCAATGGTCTTGAAGAGTTTGAACTTATTCAAGAATCAATTTCACCTTTTGAACTCCAAAAGGCTGATGAATTATTTTCAACCAATGCAATTTCAGGAATAATACCTATCACAAAATATCGTAAGAAAGAGTTTCAAGTTAAAGTATCAAAAGATTTGATAGGTAAATTGAATGCCAGAGCTAGGTTGGCTTAATTTAAAGTTGGATTTTCAGGAGCATTAGACCATATGAGGTAATCACCTCCAAGCTCAACCATTTTTTCCTTCCAAAATGCCAAAGAAGATTTTTCAATAATTGAACTTTGATATTCATTGTTTATGACTACCCAAGATTTAGAAGATAGTTCTTGGTCTAATTGCAAAGAATCCCAACCTGAATAACCAAGAAAGAACCTAATATCTGATTCTGTAATTGTTTTATTATTGATTAATTCGATAGTCTTTTCAAAATCGCCACCCCAATAAATGCCATCAGATATTTCGATACTACCTTCAATTAAATGTGGAACTTTATGTATAAAGTAAAGGTTGTCTTGTTCAACGGGGCCACCATTGAAAACTTTAAAAGGAATATTAATTTCAGTAACTAAATCACTAATATCATACTCTAGAGGTTTGTTAAGTATAAAACCAACGGAACCCTCTTCGTTATGTTCTGCCAATAAAACTACAGATCTATTGAAAGACACATCCCCAGTCAGTGCGGGTTCAGCAACTAATAATTTTCCTTTTTTTGGCATTACACTTTTAATTATGCTCCATATAGCGTACTTAAATGTAAGATTTTTTTTATAAAATCAAAAAGTCTATAAACAATAAAAGCACTTCTTTTAGGAAGTGCTTTTAAGGTATAAAAAATATAGTTTCTAGTTTACAGCGTTACCTAGCTCAGTACCTGCTTTAAACTTTACAACATTTTTAGCTGCAATTTTGATAGTTGCTCCAGTTTGTGGGTTTCTACCTTCTCTTGCATTTCTTCTAGAAACAGACCAAGATCCAAAACCTACTAAAGAAACTCTGTTTCCTTTTTTAAGAGAACCTTCAACGTTTCCTAAGAAAGATTCCAATGACTTTTTGGCTGCTGCCTTTGTGATGCCAGCATCAGCTGCCATTGCATCGATTAATTCTGTTTTGTTCATAATTGAATTAAATTAATTGTTGTTAATATAATTTTAATGCTGAACAAAAATATACGGATTTAGCGTCGAGGCAAGTAAAACCAAGGGAAATCAGCGTTTTTGTTGATAACTTGGGGGGTTTGTTGATAAACCTGCCCATTTTTTTAAAATTCAACCATGCTAGTGATAGTAAGGCTTTAGCGTAGATATGCATCTGAAGCGATTGAAAATCCATTTAATACCTCATGAGATTTCATTTTTCTCTTCCCGGGTAATTGAATTTCCAACAAATGAATAAACCCAGTTTTGACTGCAACTCTTATTATTTTTTTATTCGCAAACACCTTTCCAACATCAAAGGAATGTTCCTCTTGACTAAAACTAACATCATAAATTTTTAAGGTTAATTCATCCCCATTGTTGTAAAGTGTTGTCCAAGCAGTGGGGTAGGGGCTTAAACCTCTAATGTGATTATGAATGGTTTTTAAAGATTTGTTCCAATCAATCTCACAAGTTTCTTTAAAAATCTTATGAGCAGGTTTTAATTCTTTACTTTCTTTTTGTTTTGACAGTAGCACCTTATCATTTTCAATAAGATTTACTGTATTCAAAATAAGGTTTGCTCCTAAATTCATTAATTTATCATGAAGTTGACCGGCTGTTTCGTTCTCTGATATATCAATAGATGCTTGAAGTATAATCTCGCCAGTGTCTATTTTTTCGTCTATGAAGAAGGTAGTCACTCCGGTTTTTGTTTCACCATTAATAATTGCCCAATTGATTGGTGCTGCCCCGCGATATTGTGGAAGCAAAGATGCATGTAAATTAAAAGTTCCGTATTCGGGCATTTGCCAAACTACTATTGGCAACATTCTGAATGCCACAACAATTTGTAAATTGGCATTAAACCCCTTTAAAGTGTTTAGAAAATCTTCGTTTTTCAAATTAGTAGGTTGCAAAACTTTAATCCCCTGTTCAACGGCATATTTTTTTACTGCGGATTCTTGAATTTTACGACCTCTACCAGCAGGTCTGTCCGGCGCAGTAATTACACCAACAACAATATAGTTATGATCAATGAGTTTAGCCAATCCTGCCACAGCAAAATCTGGGGTGCCCATAAAAACAATTCTTAATTCTCTTTTCGTTTTATCTAAGGTCATATTGATTTTTATGATTTACAGATATGAGTTCGTCTTCTATCATTACCCTTAAAGCTTTTAAAATTGTTTCTTCACTATAATTCAATAACGTATGGAGCACCCTTGAAGTCTTTGGCCCATGCTTCAATTCAAGCTTAATTTCAGATATAATTTGCTTTAAGGACACTTCAATTGGTTTTTTATCATTACAAAAATCACATATTCCACAATCTTCTTTTTGAATTTCCCCAAAATAGTTTAACAAGAATTTGCTTTTGCATAATTCAGATTGATTAACATAAAGTAAGATCTGTTTTAAATTATCTGTTTTTACTTTATTTAAATGGCTTATTTTTTTTGTAAATGGGTTTATGCTTTTGTCATCTTCCCGTGGTATTAAAAAAGTGATTTCTAAATCATCCTTGCTAGGGTTATAACTAATGACATCATCTTCATGTAATTGAAGTAAACCAGCATGAATTTCATTTTCATTTAAATTACATTTTTTTGCCAATAAATAGGTGTTAATTTTAGTTTCAAAATCAAAAATGCCACCATAAGTTCTTAGTATTACCAATACCAAGGAAGAAATTGTTTTATGATTTTCGAGATAATTAAATGTGCTATCTTTTGAAATCGTGAATTGTACTATAGTTTTTCTATTAAATGAATCAGAAAGTGAAATAACACCATTTTGGTCTAGTAGTCTTAGGGTGTTATAAACTAGAAAACTATTTAATTCGTAACGATGACAAAATGCATTGAAATTAAGGCTAAAGGTTTCTCCGCTTCCTTCTCCATATGCTATTTGAAAATAAGTATTGAGTTTTTGATAGCATGCCTTTACAAAAGCTATAGTTGGCAACGTAGATAAAAATTGACTTTTGACTTGCTCTTGATCATTAGTATTTGTTATGATTGTTGCTCTAGAAAACAATCCATCTCTTCCGGCTCTTCCAGCTTCTTGATAATAATTTTCAATACTGTCAGGAATTTGATAGTGAATTACCTGTCTGACGTCAGGTTTATCTACCCCCATTCCAAAAGCATTTGTGGCAACCATTACATCGGTCTTATTTGTAAGCCAGTCTTTAAGCTTAGATTGTTTTTCCGCCATACTAAGACCTCCATGATAATAAGTAGCACTAATTCCATTGTCTTTTAAAAAATTGGCCACTTCAAAAGTCTTTCTCCTAGTTCTCACGTAAACAATTGCGCTCTTACCATTTGCTTTTATTAAATCTTTTAAATAGTGTTGTTTATCTTCTTTTTTAATAACACTAAAGCTTATATTTTTTCTTAAAAAACTATCTTTAACAAAAAGAGGTTCTTTGAGTTGAAGATTAGTGATAATCTCATTAGCAACAACTTTTGTGGCTGTTGCAGTAAGGGCAATTATTGGAATGTTAGGATGAACTTCTCTTAAAACATTACAATCTAAATAGGACGGCCTAAAATCATGACCCCATTGAGAAATACAATGGGCTTCATCTATCGCGATTAGATTGATATTCATTTGTTGAATACGTTCTTGTACGAGGCTTTGTTGGAGCCTTTCAGGAGATAGGTATAAGAATTTATAGTTTCCAAATTGACAATTATCAAGGATGTTATTTAATTCTTCAAAAGAAACCCCGCCAGTTATTGAAATGGCTTTTATTCCCATTTCTTTTAAACCTTGAACTTGGTCATGAATTAAGGCGAGTAAAGGCGATACAACAATACAAAGTCCGTCCATGGCTATAGCCGGTACTTGAAAACAAACCGATTTTCCACCGCCCGTAGGCATTAAGGCAAGGACATCTTTCTGCTTAAGAATTGACGATATTATCTTTTCTTGTGAACCTTTGAAAGATGAATGACCCCAATATTTATTTAAAATTTCTTTTGGACTCAATTGCACTAAGCAAGATTTAATTCATTTAGGATAAAGGTACTACGTTCTTCGATAGTACTTTTTGGAACAATAATGGGTTTATATCCAAATTGAAGATAGGTACTCATCAAGCATTCATGTAATGCTAAAGCCTCATCAAAAGTCTCAAGTCTTTCATTGTCCGAAACATAAATTTCTTTCCAAGGCGGCATTATAAATAAAAAATCATATTTGTATTGCTGACAAGCCATGATGAATTTATCATTATACTTTTGGTTGAAGTAGTCCATATAGGCTAAAACGTCAGGTACACCCCTATCAAAAAATATAACCTCTTTATCAAGATTTTTTGACGATTTGAAATGTTCTATTCTTCCATTTAATAGACTAATATTAAATTGGTAAGGGTCGTTTACAAATGCTAAAGGGTTAGAAACTAAGTCTTTTGAACTTTCGTCATTTTTAGCATCTGCGGTCATACTTCGAATGATCTCATGAAAACAATGAAATCCTTTTTCCTCTAACTGATTAATAACTACGGTTTTTCCTGTGCCGGGCGCACCAGTTATTACAATTTTTTTTGAATTCAAATGATTGTGTTTGATGGTACAAAGAAATGAAATTGAAACAAGGGATAAAAATTGTTGTACAACCCATTATCTTTGTAGAAAATACAGTATGGAAGAGAAAAAATCAGAAGAATTTTATAATCGTTTAAAAGAACAGTTACTGGAAAGTGGTACTTGGCCTTCAGACTACCTTTATAAGTTTATTGTGCCAACGGATAAAGGAAAAATTGATACCATCACTAAAATTTTTGATAATACCGGTGCCGTTATAACTTCTAAACAATCAAAAAAGGGTACTTACACAAGTGTTTCGATAACGGTTAATCTTAAAAACCCCGATGCCGTGATTGAAAAATATAAAGAAGTGACCAAAATTGAAGGGGTAATTTCGCTTTAAGTAGCTATAATGCCATAATTTTCTTAATTTGCAGATGTTAAACAGATACTTCCTGTTTATTGTAATCATAAACTTTCCAGATTGAATTTAGTAGAAAACTTAGAATATAATACCGAAAGACCTCATTTAATAATCCCGGAATACGGTCGTCATTTTCAAAAAATGGTAGACCATGCGGTATCTATTGAAGATAAAGAAGAACGTAATAAGGTGGCCCAATCAATTATTAGTGTGATGGGTAATTTACAACCACATTTACGTGATGTACCTGATTTTCAGCATAAATTGTGGGATCAACTATTTATAATGTCTGATTTTAAATTAGATGTTGATTCTCCTTTTCCAATCACATCTAAAGAAATTTTACAACAAAGGCCAGACGCTTTAGAATACCCCCAGAATTTTCCTAAGTATCGATTTTACGGAAATAATATCAAAAGAATGATTGATGTTGCCGTAAAATGGGAAAAAGGAGATTTAAGATCTGGGTTGGAGTATGCGATAGCCAATCATATGAAGAAATGTTATCTTAATTGGAACAAAGACACTGTTGAAGATTCGGCTATCTTTTCTCATTTGAAGGAATTGAGTGATGGAGAAATTGACTTAGCACCTAATGGTGAAGCACTAACCGAAAGTAGCCAGTTCTTAAAGAATAGAATTCAAAAGTCAAACAGGTCAAATTCCAATAATAAGAAGAACCAGCGTAATCATAATCGCGGGAAAAAAAGATATTAACTTCTTAGTTAAATAGTTTCATGGGAACATTTAGAATTGAAGGTGGACATCAATTACAAGGTGAAATCACCCCGCAAGGTGCAAAGAATGAAGCATTACAGATTCTTTGTGCTGTTTTATTAACACCAGAGAAGGTCACAATTCATAATATTCCTGATATCGTTGATGTCAATAAGTTGATAGCTTTATTGGAAGATTTAGGTGTTAAGATTCAGAAAAAAGGTAAAGGCTCTTATACCTTTAAAGCTGATGACGTCAACCTTGATTACTTACAATCTGATCAATTCAAACAAGATGGTCGGGGTTTAAGAGGTTCTATTATGTTGGTTGGTCCTTTACTTGCTAGATTTGGTAAAGGTTATATACCAAAACCAGGTGGTGATAAGATTGGAAGAAGAAGACTTGACACCCATTTTGAAGGTTTTATAAATTTAGGAGCAAAGTTTAGATATAATCGCGAAGAATATTTTTATGGTGTTGAAGCTGATAAGCTTCAAGGTACATACATGCTTTTAGATGAAGCTTCCGTCACAGGTACCGCTAACATCTTAATGGCTGCAGTTCTTGCTGAAGGCAGAACAACCATTTATAATGCCGCTTGTGAGCCATATTTGCAACAGTTGTGTAAAATGTTGGTTCGGATGGGCGCGAAGATAACTGGTATTGGGTCAAATCTATTGCATATCGATGGGGTTGATAGCTTAGGTGGCACGGAACATACTATGCTACCAGATATGATTGAAATAGGTAGCTGGATTGGTTTGGCGGCAATGACTAAAAGTGAGCTCACCATAAAAAACGTAAGCTGGGATGATTTAGGTCAAATACCAAATGCATTTCAAAAACTAGGAATTACTGTTGAAAAACAAGGTGATGATATTCACATTCCTAGCCATAAAGATGGATATCAAGTTCAAAACTATATTGATGGTTCTATTTTAACCATTGCTGATGCTCCATGGCCTGGTTTAACACCTGATTTATTGAGTATTTTATTAGTGGTTGCGATACAAGCTAAAGGAGAAGTTGTCATACATCAAAAAATGTTTGAAAGTAGATTGTTTTTCGTTGATAAACTCTTAGATATGGGGGCCAAGATTATTCTTTGTGACCCCCATAGAGCAACCGTAATTGGCCATAATTTTCAATCAACTTTGAAGGCTACTACTATGACTTCACCAGATATTAGAGCAGGAGTGTCTTTATTAATTGCTGCGCTTTCAGCAAAAGGAACCTCAACAATCCATAATATTGAGCAGATTGATCGTGGTTATGAAAATATTGATGAACGATTACGAGCAATTGGAGCTAAAATAGATAGAGTTTAGTTCATTCTAGAGCCTTTCCGCTAACATTCTATGAAAATGGTGTACACCCTGTTCTCTTGTTGGTGAAAACCTGCCGGCCTTATAAAAACGTGATTGTAAACCTTGGTGTACTCCTTCTACAACAAATTCATCTTCACGTTCTACCTTGTCCATTAGCTTGCTGGCTGCTCCTTCAAACCTGTTTTCACCATGTAAATAGGTGATAAATGATACTTTGGTTTTTGTAGATGAGATTGGTTTAACCACATTTACAGAAAGTCCCCAAGGATAAAAGTTGAGCATGATATTTGGAAAAATCCAGAAATAAAAAGCGGCAACTTCTTTTCCATACAATGGGTGGGCTTCAGGTAATTTATAAGTTTCTTCTGCACCGTCTGCATACCCAATTTGTAAAGTGCCATAATCAAACAATTCTGTTGCGTATGAGTCATAATCTAAAACAGCATTTAAATCTGGATGAACAAAAGGAATATGAAATCCTTCCAAATAGTTGTCACAATATAAAGACCAATGGCAGTTTACCAAATAATCTTTACTACTGATTGGGTCAATTTTGAATTCATTTAATGGAAGAAACCCAACGTATTTATCCAAGAAATTTCTAATCACTAAAAAATCAACTTCAGGGTTTAAACCTGTGAACAAAAACGGTCCCCATTCTTCAAGTTTAAATTGGTGTAGATGATCACAAGGCCTTGGAAAATCTTTTGCTTCATTAAACTCTGGCATATGTTTGAACTTGCCATTCAAATTCCAACGTCGACCATGATACATACAACTAAGTTCACGATTTAAATTACCGGGATTTTGTGCAATAAGATTTCCACGATGGGTGCAAACATTACTCATGCAACGAATACTACTTTGCTTATTTCGCACCAAAACCATTGGTTCATGTAAGTAGTTCTCCATGAAAGAAAATGGATATGCAAAATTATCTAACGGAACAAGTGACGAACTATCACCAATAAATTGCCACGATTTAACAAAAATAGCTTCCTTCATTTGCTCAAAAATTTCTTGGCTACGATAGAAAGAAGCCGGTAAGGTTTCAGCCTGGGTGATATCAGGGTTGATATAGAGTTTACTCATTATTTTTCTTTTTTAAGTAGAGGTAAAATGGAATACCAACTAACAATAATATGGTACCATAAAATACAATTTCATAACCACATCCAATAATAATCCAAATACAAAAACAAAAAGCTAAAAATGAAACCCTTATTGAAGGGTGATTTAGTCTTTTATGTTTATTGAAAAGAATTAAGGCTAAGCTGGCAGCAGAAAATAGATAGGGTATTACACAAGAGAGTGTAGAAAGTGTCATCATAAATGTAAATGCTTCAACTAAACTTTTCGAAAAATTGAACATCATTAGAAGTGAAGCAAGAATACTTGATATCACTATACCTATAACAGGTGATTTATTGTCATTTTGTTTTTTAAAAACTTTTGGAAAAAGCCCGTCTAATGCTGCAGCCATTGGAATTCGACCTTGTAATAATATCCAACCATTTAAGGCACCAATGGTCGCAATAATAGCGCAACCTGCAATAATAAACTTTGCTGAATCTCCCCAAAAAATATTTGCAGCATCTGCAAAAGGGGCAGTGGAACTTTGGAGAGTCTCCGGAGGAATAACTCCCATAATTGCCAGAGAACTACTGAGATAAACTAGAATTGTTATTACCGTACCTATAAGTGTTGCTTTATTGACGGTTTTGGAAGCGTTTTTAGTTTCACCACTAATAATCCCAGCACTTTCCATTCCTAAAAAAGCAAATAACGTAAGTGTAGTGGTGGTGGTAATAGCCCCAAAAGATGACAATTCACTTCTATTGAAGGGTATGAAATTATCCCAGTTAATAAAAAAAACTCCAAAAAAACCTATTGCCAAAATTGGTAGAACTTTTAGTATGGTTGTAATTATTTGAATACTAGCAATAGTCTTAAGGGGCTTTGAGTTGATATAAGTAAATAGCCATATAAATAACAACCCCGTTAGTATTGAGATAAGAGGAGAGCTCCCGAGTATAGGAAAGAAGACTTCTAAATATCCTACTAGTGCAACGGCTATAGCGGCGTTGGTAGCCCAAATTGCTACCCAATACCCCCAAGCAACCAAAAATGCAGAAAAATTACCAAAACTTATTCGTGTATAAATATATGGACCACCAATGGTATTAGGAGCTATTTTACCTAGGGCTCCATAGACATAAGCAATAAGCAATGCTCCCAAAGCAGCGAAAACCCATCCAATCATGCCAATACCTCCATATAAAGCAAGTGATGCTGGAAGTAAAAAAATTCCTGATCCAATCATATTGCCCACAACTAATGCTGTCGATGATAAGAGCCCTATTTTATTTGAATTCGAGATTTATTTATTTTTTTACGCTATTATAATGCGATGATTTAAAGTTAGGGAGAAAGCAACAATGAGTAATTAAACTAAGTAGTATTTTTTCTTGAGTTAGAAAATAATACAACCTAAAATTACGGTTTTAGCTATATTACTGGTTGAATTATAAAGAATAAAATTGGCTGAGTAAACTAAAAACAAAGATTAGAGTCCAACCTATAGTTCTTAACCAATTTTTACGAACTAATTGCTCTGTAATTAATTTATAATTATCAGTCTTTTCAATTTTATTATGTAAAGGAACAAATATGCTGAAGGTCAAAACCCAAACAACAACAATTAGTGATAATTTTAAAATATGAAAAAATAAACCCTCTTGAGTAGCTACTATTATTGAAGATATTAATTGACCAAACATTAATGGTATTACAACTATCGAAATGCGCCTTGTATAGATCGGGTGCCAGGTGTTAAGTTCTTTTTTGGAGTAGTAATTAAACCCTGGGTAAATAATTAACTGTACTATCCAAATAAGAATAAGAGTGGCGGTATCAAACAAAAGGGAAATTGACATACTTTTTTGTTGAGGAATTTTTTGCACCAATTGTATTAAAGCTAATAGCTTTTAAAATTGTTAGCCTTTTTCAACAACTTTGCCGTCTGGGTATGTTGCAAAACGCCCTTTTTCTTTTTCATGCACATTATCGGGGTAGGGCCATGGCCACCCACCAAATTGGGTAACCCGATATTCATCCATGGCTTGTTGAATTTCTTCATCCGTATTCATAACAAATGGGCCGTATTTTGCTACAGGTTCTGCAATGGGTTTTCCTTGTAAAAGAAGAAAATGTCCTTTTTTCGCGCCTACTTTAAAACTGGCAACTTGTGAAGCATCTAGACTAATTCCAAAATTGGGGTTCACTTTCTTATCTCCGAAATAAATTTCTGAGCCTTCATAAAAATAAAGTGTACGCGTGACTTCGGTAGTTGCTTTAGGTATCGTAAACTCAGTTTCTGCATCTACATGAATATTCCAAACTGCAACTTCATTATCGTTGTTGGCAGCCCATGAATTTGGGGCAGGGTTATTAGCTATAGCTTTTTTGTAATCACCGGCAATAACTTTTATTGTTGCATTTTTTTCTTGAACAATTGGGATATCTTCATGCCAGAGCATTTTGAAATGAGGGTCAACAAATTTATCAGCTTTGGGCAAGTTTAACCAAATTTGAAAGAGCTCTAACGGGTTTTCAGCATCATCATTTAAGAGCGGAAACATTTCTGAGTGCTGAACCCCTCGTCCCGCTGTCATCCATTGTACATCACCTTCGCCAAAACGACCAGCGGCTCCTAAGGAATCAGAATGATCACAATACCCTTTATTAACTATAGTAATGGTCTCAAAGCCACGATGTGGATGGTATGGAAAACCTGGTATAGTTGAACCATGGTACATACGCCAACCGTCTTTAATGGTAAAATCATTACCTATATTTCGACCATTTAATAATTTTGAGTCAGGCCCCATTGCCCCATTTCCTTTTGGATAATGGTCCAAATGGTATACTGCAAAAAGAAATGGGTCCTGCGTTTTCCAAGGAAAACCTAATGGAAAAGTCTGAATAATAGGATTACTCATTGTCAATTACTATTTTTCATTGAGTTTCTCAATCTGTTTTTGAACTTCATCTGCCTCCGCATATTTGTTATCACTCTCACTTCTATTAATTTTCGAAAGGTCAAATGCTTCTTTCATTAACTTTTGATACTTTTCTTGGAGTTTTTCTACTTCTGTTTTCTTTTTAAATAATCCGAACATAGCAATTCTTATATTTTAGTTTTCTCCAATCGGTGGAGGTCCGTCAATCATTGGTTCATATACCTCGTCACCTTTACGAGTTTTAAATTCTTCAGTAACCTTATCAATTAACTTTTGATTTTCAAATAAATCAACCATAGTCATCGCCATGGCTTTTGAAGCATAGACCATTCCCTTATGGCCAATGCTCATACCGCCACAAGCAACAACCGCCCATGAATGCCAGGGCGTATCTTTTGGAGCAACGGTAGCACTTAGATTAATATTCGGAACATTCCAACTTACATCCCCGACATCTGTCGAGCCACCTCCAGGGTTCTCTAAAGTTGCTCTAAGGGGTCTAATACTACTATCCATTCCAACCTCTTCTTTACCAGTTGCTTTTTGAATGGCTTTACCAAAAGTAGTTTCTTCATCCGTGTAGGTTATTGGGCCTAATAACTCTAAGTTGCTTTGCATAATCTCACCACCAGAACGATTAACTAGAGTTTCATAGATGCCAGAAACTAATGAAATTTTATAATCTACGTTGGCCATAATAGCGGCTCCTTCAGCCATGGCTTTTACACGTTCATACGTTGGTAACATTACCTTACGTTTTGGATCACGAACTCGTACCCAAAGTTTTGCATAATCTGGCACAACGTTCACGACTTGGCCGCCGTCTTGAATATGGTAATGTATTCTTGAACTAGGGAGAACATGCTCACGATAGTAATTGATACCTGTAGTATATAATTCCAAGGCATCAGAAGCGCTTCGTCCATTCCAAGGGTCAGCAGAAGCATGCGCTGCCTGACCATAAAATTCTACTATAAAATCAATCAAAGAGAGACCACTTTGAACATCGGCCTCAATGTTAGCACCAGGGTGCCAACTTATATTTACATCTACATCATCCCAAAGGCCTGCCTTAACCATCCAAACCTTAGCAAAATATTTTTCTTCAGCCGGTGTACCTAAAAACTTTACAGTTCCTTTTATTTTACCAGCATCCATTAGTTCTTTAATTGCAATTGCTGAGCCCAAGCTTGAAGTACCAAACATATTATGACCACAACCATGCCCAGGAGCATCTGGTGTGAGGGGTTCTTTTATGGGGCTTGTTTTTTGTGAAAGACCAGGTAGGGCATCAAATTCCCCCAGAATACTAATTACAGGACTACCAGAACCATAAGTAGCGGTAAATGCCGTTGGGATTTCTGCAACCCCTCTAGTTACATTCATTCCGTTTTTTTCAGCATAATCAGCCAAAATACGAGAAGATTCACTCTCGTTAAAAGCTGTTTCGGCTAATGCCCAAATAGAATCACTAATCTTAATAAGTTCGGTTTTATGCTTTTCTACTGAAGCGATTACAGCTTTTTTGTTTGAACTTATTTTTTGTGCGGTAACCCCAAATGCCGTAAAAATGCAAAGGACTGTTAGAATTTGATTTTTCATTTTCAAAAAGATTGAATTCGTTCTTTAATTAGAGTCTCTAAAATAACGAAAAAGAATTAGCTGACAGCTTCTTTATAAACTCTTAGACAACGTTCTCGAGCCATTTTATGGTCAACTATTTTTGTTGGGTAGGTGAGTTCTTGTAATTCAGGAACCCACTTGTTAATGTATTCTTTTTGTTTATCAAATTTTTCAACCTGCGTCATCGGATTAAAAATTCGAAAATATGGTGCCGCATCAACTCCGCTGCCGGCAGCCCACTGCCAATTGCCGACATTACTAGATAATTCAAAATCAAGTAGTTTTTCGGCAAAATAAGCTTCACCCCAGCGCCAATCTATGAGAAGATGCTTGCATAAGAAACTAGCTACTAACATTCTCACACGATTATGCATGTAACCGGTAGCATTTAATTCTCGCATACCTGCATCAACGAGGGCGTAACCGGTTTTTCCATTTTTCCATTTTTCAAATTCAGCTTCGTTATTTCTCCATTCAATCCTATCATATTTTGGTTTGAAAGACTTTTCTTTGGTATGTGGAAAATGCCATAGAATTTGCATAAAGAATTCCCTCCAAATTAGTTCATTCCAAAAAACCTCATTTTCTTCTTCGATTGCCTTTCTAAGCATTTTTCGTGGAGAGACGGTGCCAAAACGTAAATGAGGTCCTAGTTTCGAAGTTCCATTTTCTTTGGAAGGAAAATTTCGTGTTGCTTCGTAGTTCTGAATTAATTCTTTAGTAACCACATAGGGTGCTGCTTTTACTGAAGATTCTACAAAACCTAAATCATTAATTGATAAATTTGGAGCATTTGAATTTGTACCAAACTTTGAAAAATCGATTTTATAATCCACTAAATGTAAAGACGGATTAAAATTCTCTTTCCATTTGTTCTTAAAGGGAGTATAAACAACATAAGGTTTTCCATCACCCTTAACAATTTCATCTTTTTCAAAAATCACTTGATCTTTAAAACTCTTAAAACCAATCTTATTTTTTGATAATAATTCGTTTATCTCCTTATCTCGTCGTATCGCATAGGGTTCATAATCATGATTAGTAATTACTTGAGCTATGTTATGACTATCAATTAGTCTTTTAAATACTTCTATAGGTTTTCCATGAAAGACTGAAATATCGCCTTCAGATTTTAATTTTAAATCATTTTTGATTCGTTGTATGTTCTCATACAAGAAAGTAAGTCGCGCATCATCTTTCGGTAATTTATCAAGAATTTCAGAATCAAAAATGAATATTGGAAGTACTGAATATTGACCCTTTAAGGCATGATAAAGACCTACATTATCATCAAGGCGTAAATCTCTTCTAAACCAAAAAACGGTAATTTGTTCAGTCATTAAGAAACGTTTAAAGTTGACATTCCTCCATCAACACCAACAATTTGACCAGTCATCCAGGTACTTTTTTCACTTAAAAGAAATACGGCAATGTTGGCAATATCCTCAGCATTACCAACTCTCTTGAGCGGGTGTCGCTGAGACATCATCTCTCGTTTTTTATCATTATTTAATAATCTGCCGGCTAATGGTGTGTCGACTAAAGAAGGTGCGATACAATTAACTCGTACTTTAGGTGCAAACTCAGCTGCTAATGACTTAGCAAAACCTTCTATAGCTCCTTTAGCAGCTGCCACACTGGTATGAAATGGCATTCCAGTGCTTACTGCAACGGTACTGAAAAAAACCATGCTTGAATCTTGCGCCATTCTTGGCATTATCGTCTTGACGACCTTGACCAAGGAGAAAAAATTTAGCTCCATTTCTTCTTTAAAGACATCAATAGAAAGCATCTTTAAGGGCTTGAGATTAATACTGCCAGGGCAATAAGCAAAACCGTGTAATTCCTCTGGTAGTTGTGATTCATCTAAAGTTTCAGTGGTAGCATCAAATGAGATATAGTTTACATCAAGACTATAAAGTTCTTCATTTGTTCTAGAGGCAATGTACACAGTATAGTTGGAATGAAGTGCTTTAGCCATTTCAAAACCAATACCATGTGAACCACCTATAAGTAAAATATTTTTTGACATTTAAATTGCTATTATTTCTAAGTTGTTTTTATATCCTTTTAATACTCCAAAAAGCTCATTTAATTTAGCCTCACGAAATTCAAAAATTTGTTTCAGTTGTTTCTTTACTATTAGAGGCTGCGCAATTTGACCAAACAAGCCAAACGGAATTTTATAGTCAATTACATCTTCCATTTCAATACCACCTTCAACTTCCTTTATAAAGTGCTTGTGATGCCATAAAGCATAAGGTCCAAAACGCTGCTCATCAACAAAATACTCTTCTTTTTTAACATGGGTGATTTCGGTAACCCATTTGGTTGTATAACCTGGGAAAGGCTTAACCAAATATTGTATTATTTGGCCTTCAAACATAGGTCTATCGGTCCCTGATAAAATATGGAATCCCATATGCTCAGGGGTAATAACTTTCAAGTTTTTAGGGTCAGAAAGAAAATTCCAAGCTTCTTTTTTACTTGTGGGAAAACCCTGTTTAGCTCTAAGTTGATATAACTTCATAAAAAAATTTACACAAATATAAAACCTATTTTGTTTAATGTAAAATTATAAAGGTTAAACAAATTAAAAATATTGTACTCTTCAAATTTTATAAATTTAATTACATCGTTTAAATGCTGAACTTATCTAGAATTTAGAGAGACTTTAAGATTCATTCTTACTTTTACACCATAATCTTACTTTTTGAAGAAACTTGTTTACGTAATATTACTTTTTTGTTCCGTTCAAATTTGGTCACAAGCCGATATTGTTGAAGTTGGTAATTTACCTCAACAAATTTTTGAAACCTCTGGTTTATTGTCTTACAATGGTAAATTAATTACGCACAATGATTCTGGTAATGCTCCTGAGTTATATGAGCTTGATATAACTACCTTACAAATAACAAGAACGGTAAGCATTGCCAATGTAGTAAATATTGATTGGGAAGACTTAGCTCAAGATGAGAATTACATTTATATAGGGGATTTTGGCAATAATACTGGTGATAGGCAAGATTTGAATATCCTTAAAATTTTAAAATCTGATTATGATAATTCGGATAGTGTCACTGCAGAGATTATTAATTTTCTTTATGAAGACCAAACAGATTTTACTTCATCTGAAGATAGCGACTTTGATGCTGAAGGCTTTTTTAGCTTAGGAGATAATCTAATTATTTTAACAAAGCAGTGGCAACAAAACGGAACAGTTGCTTATAAAGTACCTAAACTTTCGGGTGCTTTCTTGGCTGAACGATTAGATTCTTATCAAGTCAATGGATTGGTTACTGGGGCGACTTATAACCAAAATACAAATCAGCTATCAATTGTGGGTTACTCGCAATTTCTATTTCCTTTTTATGTTTTAGTTGACGATGTTCAAGAAAATGCAATTTTTGAAGGTGAAAAAACGAAAACTAATTTAAATATTGGTCAAGCACAAGTGGAAGCAATTACATTAGTAGGGGCAGAGCAATTCTATATTAGTTCCGAAGATTTTTCTAATCCACCTCTAGTGAATTCCCTCTCTAGGCTTTTTACTTTTTCACTTGATAGCGAAGAGGAAGAAAATCCGCCAGGAGAAGAGAACCCTGAAGGAGAAAATACACCAGATGAAGAACTTGTAGTTTATAAAACCTTCGGTTCTCAAAGTCTCAATTATAGTTTGATTACGAATCGTGCTGTTACAGGAATGGGAGTTTTTGATGTTACTGGGAGAATGGTGACATATATACCTTTAGAAAGAATAAGCACCGACCCTATTGATATATCAAGTTTTAATCAATCGATTTATTATTTAACTTTCTTTCTCATTGATGATGCTATTTCGGTTCCTTTTTTTCGTGATTAAGTCATTTCTTTAGGTATTTATTAACATTTGAAACTTTCCTTTATAAGTAGTTTTGCGTGACTTATAAATTTTATAAAAACACTTACAATGAAAAAATTAGCTTTATTTACAATGGTAGTTTTATTAAGCTGCACCTTAGGCGCTCAAATACAAACACCACAACCTAGTCCAGCTGCAAAAATGTGGCAAACAGTAGGTTTAACAGAAGTTACAGTTGATTATTCTAGACCTTCAATGAGAGGTAGAACAATTTTCGGAGATTTAGTACCTTTTAATGCTTTATGGAGAACAGGTGCTAATGCCTACACAAAAGTGAGTTTTAATAAAGATGTTACCATTGCTAATCAAGCAGTTGAAGCTGGTACATATTCTATATTTACGAAGCCAGGTAAAACTACATGGGAAGTTTTCTTTTATACAGATACACAGGGGGGTGGAACTCCGGCTGAATGGGATGATGCTAAAGTTGTTGCTAAAACTACTGTTCCAGTTATGCCAATAGAAATGCCTGTAGAGACTTTTACAATCACTATTGATGATGTAACAAGTTCAGGTGCACATATTGGAATCCTATGGGAAAATACATATGTGGGTATTCCTTTTGGTGTTTCAACTGATGCTGAGGTTGTAAAGAGTATTGAAAATGTTATGGCAGGGCCGAGCGCTGGTGATTATTATGCAGCTGCCGTTTATTATGCTAGTGAAGACAAAGACATAAATAAAGCTAAAGACTGGATGAATAAAGCTATGTCAATGACTGAGAAACCAGCTTTTTGGCAATTGAGACAACAGTCTTTAATTTTAGCTAAGTCAGGTGATAAGGCAGGAGCAATTGCAACTGCTAAAAAATCTTTAGCAGGTGCTAAGGAGGCTGGTAACATGGACTATGTTAAAATGAACCAAGACTCCTTGAAAGAATGGGGAGCAATGTAATTCAATAAAAAATATAAAATTTAAACCTGACGTTTACGTCGGGTTTTTTTATGCTTTAATGGGAGGGTTTCTTAAAGTTCTATCAAGGCCTTCAAGTAAAATTGCTAAAATAATTACTAAGCCACAACCAAAAGCGTTTAACCATAAATAAGACATCCAATCTTGACTCCAACCTAGTATTACAATGGCTTGTGTTACTAAGGCAGCAATAAATACTGCATTACCTTTAACAAACTTTAAAAAGAAAGCAAGTAAAAAGATACCTAAAACATTACCATAGAAAATAGAACCAATAATATTGACTAACTGAATTAAATTATCGAAAAGATTAGCAACGCATGCAATTAAAATTGCAATAATTCCCCATATCAGGGTAAACCATTTGGTAGCCGTAACATAGTGTTTTTGAGAAAATTCCATGCTCTTGTTTCGCTTATATAAGTCTAATGCAGTGATTGTTCCTAAAGCATTTAGTTCAGATGCGGTGGATGACATTGCCGCTGATAAAATAACTGCTAATAATAACCCGATAAGACCGCGAGGTAGATTATTTAAAATGAAATGGATAAACACATAATCTTTATCATTCGTTTCTGCGTTAGGACTAGCTTCACTTATGAGTGTTTTTGCTGCATCGCGATTAATACGTTCTTCTTTATTGACTTGAACAACATTTAACTTAGCCTGTTCGATTGCATTATAGTCTTTCAATTTTAAAGCTGCAGAGTAATCGTTTTGCGCCATTCGCTTTTGCTGTTCCAGTTCTAAATGTTCTTCCTCAAGTATTTTGTAATTATCAGCATACTCAGAGGTTAGAACTGCCTCGGTTGCAGCTGGGTTAAAGTTTAATGGAGAAGAATTATACTGGTAAAAAACAAAAACCATCACACCAACTAAAAGGATAAAAAACTGCATTGGTATTTTTAAGATTCCATTAAATATTAATCCTAATTGACTTTCACGAACAGATTTACCTGAGAGGTAGCGTTGTACTTGACTTTGGTCTGTACCAAAATAAGCTAAGGCGAGAAAAAATCCACCGGTAATACCACTCCAAAAAGTATATCGATTTTTAGTATCAAAATCAAAATTTAAAATATCAAGTTTTTCATTAGCTCCTGCAATTTTTAGAGCTTCCCCAAAAGAAATGTCTGCTGGTAAACTGCCTAAAATGAAGAAAAAAGCAAAAAACATGCCTACCATAATGATAAACATCTGTTGTTTTTGAGTTACGCTAACGGCCTTTGTACCGCCCGATACAGTATACGCAATTACTAGCGTACCAATGATAATGTTGAGCGTGCGTAAATCCCACCCTAAAACCGCAGAAAGAATAATTGATGGGGCAAAGATTGTTATACCTGCAGCTAGCCCTCTTTGTATTAAAAAAAGAATAGCTGTTAGTGTTCTAGTTTTTAAATCAAATCGTTTTTCTAAAAGCTCGTAGGCTGTAAAAACTTTTAACCTATGATAAATAGGAATAAATACAGCACAGATAACAATCATGGCTAGTGGCAAACCAAAATAGAATTGCACAAATCCCATTCCGTCATGAAATGCTTGTCCGGGAGTAGATAAGAAAGTAATTGCACTGGCTTGAGTTGCCATTACTGATAGACCAATTGTCCACCATTTAGCATCACTACCTCCTCTAACATAATCATCAACACTATTACTGCCTTTAGTTTTCCAAACCCCAAAACCTACAATAAAAAATAGGGTTCCACCTAAAACAATCCAATCTAAAAGCGCCATAAATTAAATGTTAGATTTCATGATATATAAGAATATCAAAATATAGAGCGTATTCAAAACAAGAACCATGGTGTATTCTCTTTTCCATGTAAACTTGTCCTCAAGATTATCCTTTGATTTCATCTCCTTTTTTAAGATTTTCTTTTCCTAAAGATAACATGTTTGCGAAAAGCTTATAGGCACCAGAGACACCTGCTGGTAATTCTCTAAAAAAACTTAGACCTGTATAAATATAATGACCTTCGCCAAAAGGTGCTACCAATAAACTTCCTTGTTTCGGTGATTCACCTTTATCACTCATTGAAAGTATCGGTGTAAATTCTTCACCCCACTCACTTGGAAAATATAAACCACGCTCTTGTACCCAACCATCAAAATCTTTTTGAGTTATGGCGTTTGGGAAATTAACTAATTCGTGGTCTTTAGCTATAATTTGTACAGGTGCATTTTCATTAGTTACTCTATCTCGAGAAATTGTCAATGGGTAAGGAGCTAAATTTTCAAATTGATTACGCCAACGGTTTGCTGTGTTATATTGTATAATTAGATTACCTCCTTCTTTTACATAATCTAATATATAGTTTTGCTTAAACTTAAGTTCTTCAATTACGTTGTATGCTCTAATTCCGACTACGATACCATCATATTTTTTTAAAGTACCTTTTTCAATTTCTGATACATTTATTATTTGAACATTATATCCTATTTGCTCAAGACTTTCGGGTACTTTATCACCAGCCCCAACTATATAGCCAATGTTCTCGCCACTCTTTTGAATGTTCAAACGAACGACTTTAGCCTCCGAAGGAAGTAATACAGATTGTTTTGGAATGTGGTCATATGCTATTTCTACTAAAGCTTTGTTGTAGTCGCTATTACCTATGGTGATTTTAGGCGCAATATACCCTTCACTTTCATTAATTGGAGGGGTAACTTCAAAATAAATTGTTCGAACCTCGTCCTTTTGAGCAATTGAAAAATCTATAGTTGAAGGCGAAACTTTCCATCCTACAGGATGATTAATTGAAGCAATACCAGAAATTGTATTTTTCCCCGCTCTGATAGCCAAAGCAACTTGTTTTGGTTGAGCATCAGCAAAAATCATGACATCGTTAGTAAAACTTGCGGTCACCTCAGGTAAAATTACAAAAGGCTCAAATATTTCACCTTTGGCTGGTTTAGAGTAGCGTCTGTAAACAGGTTTTGTGAATGTCATAGGAGAACCTGAAAAATCGAATTGAAAAGTGGCTTCGAAAGCTACAGGAGTTTCAGGTTTACCAATTAATTTTTTGTCTGCTACCTCATACATGCCTAAAGTTCCTTTTTCACTAAGCCAATATGGAGATGTAAACGCATTGTCTTCTGGAATGGTAAATTCTAGCTCGAGGTTCTCTTTTTTATTTTCTGTTAGGGTAAGATTAGGTTCTATTCTATGATTTGTTCTATTAATAACCACAGAATTTAACTTTACCTGAATATTACTTCTATTTAATATTTCAAAATTCACTTTTAAAGTTTCATTTTGTACTGCAGAAGCTGATGATGCATTAGCCTCCAAATACATGCCTGAACAGGCTAGAATAATCTCTTTTAAATGATTTGATTTTAGGTTTTTCCAGTGCTCATCAGTACTTTCTTGTAGTAATTTTAATGCTTCAACTAGCTGAGGAACATGTTCTGAAGGGTTTGTAAAATTAAAATCATTTTCAACCTCGTTTAAAATGTTTCCAATGGCATTTCCACCTTCTATTCTCGACCATGTTGTATTAATACCATCAAAAATGTTGTTTTTATCTGCTGGTATATCACCTCTTAACAGTTCTATATATTCATCTTGGGAGCCTCTTGTTGACAAGCGACCAAAACCTTGACAAAGATGTTGACTACTCGCTAATGATGCAATTTCATTATTTGATTTACCCAATTCTTTAAAAAAAACGCCAACATCCATTTTTAGCATATTGGTTTTGTCAATTTTAGCAAAAGCTTCTTGACTACCATACCGCCACCATGAAGTGTTGTAAAATAAGCGTTTAGGTTGCCAAACTTCTGTAGTTTCCAAATGTTCAGGATATGAATCTTCACTCGCAGCTAAATCAAAAGCCTTCAAGCTTAACATAGCAGAAGATGTGTGATGTCCGTGTGTTTGACCAGCTCTTCTATGATCAAACCGATTTATTATGACATCAGGTTTTAAGTTTCTTATAGTCCAAATAACATCACCTAAAACTTCTTCTTGATTCCAAATCTCTAGTGTTTCATCCGGGTGTTTTGAATAGCCAAAATCATTTGCCCTACTAAATCGTTGCTCACCCCCATCAATTCTACGGGCGGCCAATAGCTCTTGAGTTCTCAATAGTCCTAAAAGCTCTCTTAATTCAGGACCTATAAGGTTTTGACCTCCATCCCCCCTTGTTAAAGACAAATAGGCTGTTCTTGCCTTTACCTCATTTGATAAATAAGCAATTAGACGCGTATTTTCATCATCAGGATGAGCCGCGACGTACAAGGCTGTACCCAAAAAATTAAGCTTTTGAAGCTCATGATGAATTTCCGAAGATGAAAGTTGTTTTGGTGCTTGTGCTTGAATGAATGAGCAAAAGAGGATTGAGCTTAATGCTAAAGCCTTGATTTTTTGCATAATTGGCTATTTTATTTAACATCAAATATAGAAAGATTAACATGCTAGAAGATTACATTTAGAACTTCTTTAACATGCTAAAAGTGTGATTCTAAATCTTCTTCGGTTGCAACTTGTTTTTGAATTAAGACTACCCCTTTTTGAAGTAATAAATTATTAGGGTAGGTTAGAAATTCACCATTATCTTTTTTTAAATTGATGGTAAAAGTTTGAATATCAATTATAATTGCCTCTTCTGGAAAATCTTTATCTAATATTCTTATTCTATCTCCAATTTTAAATGGGAAATAAAAGAACAGAATAATTCCAGATGTTATATTGCTCAAGATAGACCAGGTAGCAAAAAGTGCAACACCAATTACGGCGAATATTGATGAAACGATTAGTCCAAGCTCTTTAAAATCGACACCCCAGATGAAAATGAATGAAATGATTAAAATAAAGAACAGGCCAAAGGTGATATACCTACCTACTAAAACGGTTCTTACTTGGTTGATATCACTTCGACGTCCAACTTTTCGAATAGTTTGAACCGCTACGAATCTAACTATAATAAAAACTGCTAAGGCAATGGCAGTGTAGGTTAATTCACTTTGATAATCTTGTAAAATTTCGTTCATATGGCTAAAGGCCTAAGCTATCTCTAAGAAATAAATCTTTGTTTGAGTTTTGTCTCCAATATGGGGTTTTTAAACTTTTCAATTTAGTTCCTTTTGAAGTCATTACCTTTTTATTTGAGCCATAGCCACCTGTAAACTCTTCAGTCCAGCTTTCAATACTATAAGGAAAAGCCGTAGTAAAATTAATGCTAAGTTTTCTTAATCCATCTTCATAATTAATAATATATGAACTTATACCATTTTTGGTTTCTAAAGATGCTGTGGCTTTAAAAGCCTTTAACTCTTGATGTTTAATTCTAAAAAATTCTAAAGAGGGAATCATCTGAATCTCTCCGATTGGAAGATTGTTGGGGTTAATTCTGATTTTAGTCCAAACTTCATTTTCTAAGAAAGCTTTATCTAATGTTAATTTTTTATCGGCTTCTCCTTCAAAATAAGAATGTGAAGTGAATTCAAATTGATTTCGATTATTAATTTGTGAATATACATGACCACACCATTCTTGAATCGAAAGACTAGATTTTATGGCGTGTTGATTATCATAAACAGGATAGAAAGTACTGCTCATAATAGAGTAGGGGTAGATACCAGTTAAATAATTTTTAGTGGTATTTAATTTTAATACGGGAATATTTTCTGAACTATTTCTATCTGCTTTTACTTGAACTTCTGGTAAAAATGGTTCCGTTACATATATTAAAACGGAGCTACCTTCTCTTACTTCACCATAACGAGCTTGTTCTAACTTGTAAGAGGTTATTTCTGCATTCCCTTCGTACCAATATTTTTTAAATTCCTGCGTTAGCGGCTGTCGAGGAGGTAAAGATTCTGCTATTGAAGTAGCTGTATTAATTGCCATTTCATTATTTGTTGAAGTTGTCTGGTCTTTACAACCTTCAATCATAGTTATTAGAACTGCTAATAAAACAACGATTAACTCAAAACGAATCCAGTTTTTCATAATAGCAAAAATTTTAATAAAATTAATGAAGAAGTATCAGTCGACCATATCCATTAACGTTTTATAAACTAAATGAGTAGGAAGCCCAACCACATTGTTGTAGGAGCCTTCAATACTTTCAATAGCTATAGCACCTAACCATTCTTGAATTCCATACCCTCCTGCCTTATCAAAGGGTTGGTTTTGTTTAATATAAAAGTCAATTTCGTTATCACTGAGTTCACTAAATTTTACCTTGGTACTTGAACTTATAGTTTTTTGTGCACTAAGGGTTGTCAAACTTACAGAAGTAATAACTTCATGCCAGCTATTTGATAGTTTATGAAGCATCTCTGCAGCTTCGTCTTTATTCGAAGCTTTGGCTAATGATTCATTATTATGCCAGACAACGGTATCAGAGGTTACCAAAATTTCCTTTGACTTTAATAATCCTTTGAATGCTGAGGCTTTTAATTCTGACAAGTATTCCGAAATTTCACTGCCTTTGAGTTCTTCAGGATAAATTTCATCAATCGGCTTTAACCGAATTTCAAAAGTCATGCCTAAATCTTCAAAAAAACGCTTTCTTCTTGGAGACCCTGATGCAAGAATTAGTTTATAGTCTTTAAGCTTTTTAACTAAGGGATTTTCAATCATTTGCAGAGCTAAAGTTTGAGTTCCAATCTCCACGAACTTTTAAGACTTGTTCAATAATATCACGAACGCAGCCTTCACCTCCGTTTTTATGAGAAACATAATCACTGACTGACTTCACTTCTGGGACTGCGTTTTGAGGACAAGTCGCTAATTGTACCATTTGCATTGGTGGAATATCTGGTAAATCGTCTCCCATGTACAAAGTATTTTCTGACTTGATGTCGTAAATATCTAAGTACTCTTCTAGGGGTTCTTGTTTATGGTGAGCCCCCAGGAAAATATCGGTTACACCTAAACCTTTTAATCTTTTACGAACACCTTCATTGTTACCACCAGAAATAATACAAACATTATATCCTTTCATTAACGCAGTTTTTAAAGCATAACCATCTTTAACATTCATGGTACGTAACATTTCGCCGGAAGAAGTTATTACCACCGATCCGTCGGTAAATACGCCATCTACGTCAAAAATAAAAGTGGTGATGTCTTTAAGATATTCTTTATAATTTTTTTTCATTACTGTCTATAATCGATTCGCTTATAAGTTGGTATAATTTTTTATGGATAGGATCTTTTAATTGCTCTAGATGTTGTTGCATGGTTTCTACATCATTGCGCTTAGCTGGTCCAGTTTGTGCTTCTGATGGGTTTAAATCTTCTAGTTTTTTTGCAGTTTCATAAATTAAAGGCTTTAAAATGTCAAAAGGTAGCTTCTCAGAGTCACACAGGTCCTTTGAAATTTGAAATAAATGATTAGTGAAATTATTAGCAAATACAGCCGCTAGGTGTAATTTCTTTCGTTGTGATGACGAAACTTCAAAAATGGAATTTGATAAGTTTTTAGCTAGTTTATTTAAAACTATTAAATCCTCTTTATTGCTAGCTTCGAGACAGATTGGAATAGATGAAAAATCTATTTTTTTATTTTTTGTAAAGGTTTGTAATGGATAGAAAACGGCGGCTTTTTTGTGATTTAAAGCTTTAATAGAAACGCTACCCGAAGTATGCGCAATAATTCCCTGCTTATTCCCTAATAATTGAGCTACTGAAATGATAACATCATCACTAACAGCGATAATGTAAATATCTGCTTCTTTGATTTCAGAACTTAGTGATGTAACTGGAACATATTTCGAAAATTTTTTAAGCTTTTCTTGATTTCGCCCAAACACTTGTTCAATTGAAACTTCCTTAGAATTTAAAAAAGTATTGAACAGGTGAGAGGCAACATTACCAGTTCCGATAAGTATTAACTTAAGCATAATCAAAAGTACGAATTTAGCACTGTTTCCTTTTGAGAAACAATTAACAGTTTTGTTGAACTAATTAAATGATGCAGTTTAATTTCAAAATAGAAAAACAACGTATTTTTGCATGCCAAAGTACTATATATGTTCAGTTTACTAAAGAAAACACTATTCTCAACTAAATTAATGGCCGTACTTTTTTTGGCTTTTGCAACTGCCATGGCCTTTGGCACATTTATAGAAAGTTGGTATAGTACTGAAACAGCCCGTATTTACATATATAATGCTACATGGTTTGAAGTGATTATGGTTTTTTTTGTTATCAATTTCTTTGGTAATATTTTTAGATACAATTTGTTGCAATGGAAAAAATGGCCTGTTTTAGTTTTGCACCTTTCTTGGATTCTAATTATCGTAGGTGCTTTTGTAACTAGGTATATTAGTTATGAGGGTATGATGCCTATTCGTGAGGGTAATTCTGAAAAAGTATTTTATTCTGATAAAACCTACTTAACAGCTTTCATAGACGGTGATATGAATGGTGGAAAGATGCGTAAAACGCTCCAGCATCCAATTTTGGTAACAGCTGAGGGTAAGCGCAGTAATTTACCATGGAAAGAAGATTTTAATGGGCAACCGTTTGTTATTGATTATGTGGATTTTATTGACGGTGCCGCAGAAGGATTAATTCCTGATGATAAGGGTAAAGAGTATTTGAAAATTGTTGAGGCAGGTGATGGTCAGCGTCATGAGCACTATTTGGAGAGTGGAAAAGTTGCTAGCATACATAATGTGCTATTTGCTTTAAATAAAAATACACAGGGTGCAATAAATCTATTTACTACGGACAGCATATATACAATAAAAGCTCCGTTTTCTGGTGGTTTTATGCGTATGGCAGATCAATTTCAGGGGGAGGTTGTAAAGGATAGTTTGCAACAATTACAACTTCGTTCGCTTTACAATATGGCTAATATGCAATTTGTAATACCTGAACCTATTGTAAAAGGCAGTTATGGTATTGTGAAAGTTGCTGATGAGCAAATAACTGAGCAGACACAAGATGCTTTGGTGGTTTCAGTGACCGCTAATGGGCAAACTGTCGAGAAAAAATTATTAGGTAGTAAAGGAACAGCAGAATTTTCAGACAAGTTTAATGTAGGTGGACTTGAGTTTGCTTTATCTTTTGGATCCAAGGTTTATGAATTACCATTTAAAGTAAAACTAAATGATTTTATAGCTGAAAAGTACCCAGGAACAGAAAGCAGTTACAAATCTTTTATGAGTAAAATAACGGTAGAAGATGAGCGTCCTTTTGACTATGACATTTTTATGAATCATGTTTTGGATCATAAAGGTTATCGTTTTTTTCAAGCTAGTTTCATGCCTGATGAAAAGGGGACCGTACTTTCAGTGAACCACGATATTTGGGGAACCTGGATAACTTATGTTGGGTATTTTCTATTATATATTGGTCTAATGGGTATTATGTTTTTTGGTAAAACGCGTTTTAAAGAATTGGCCAAATCTTTAGAAAAATTAAAAAAGAAGAAAGCTGCGCTAACATTAGGTTTGGCATTTTTAGGGGTAACTGGCTTAACAAGTCAAGAAAATCATGGACATGAAAATAGAATGCCTGCAAAAGCGCAAATAGATTCTATTTTAAAAATTACAACAATATCCAAAGAACACGCTGATAAATTTGGTGAATTGGTAATTCAAGATGAAGGTGGCCGCATGAAACCAATACATACTTTTTCTTCTGAATTACTTCGTAAGCTCAGTGGAAAAAATGAATTTGAGGGCATGAATCCAGATCAGGTGTTTTTATCTATGATGATAAATCCGCCTGCAGTTTGGTACAATACTGAATTTATTGCTTTAGGTAAACGTGAGAATGACAGTATTAGAGAAATAGTTGGTGTACCAAAGGGTCAAAAATTGGTTAAGGCTACTGACTTTTTTGACGCCACTGGTATGTATAAATTAAAACCTTATATGGAGGATGCCACTTCTACTAATAATCCTAACAATTTTCAAAAAGACTTTAAAAAAGTAAATGAACGATTGAACTTACTTGATTTGGCACTAAGCGGACAAATAGTTAAGATTTTTCCATTATTAAACGATGAGAATAATAAGTGGATTTCACCGATTGAATTTAGAGGTGGTGAATACCAAGTAACAGATTCTTTGTATGCTAACTTTATTAATAATAGTTTACCCTATTATATTTCTACGTTACAATCGGCAGTAAAAACTGGAGATTATTCTGAATCCAATAAACTTTTAGCAGCTTTTAAACAAAACCAACAGAATCATGGTGCCGAAGTATTGCCCTTAGAGAAAAAAATCAAGACGGAGATTATTTATAATAAGCTTGATATTTTTAATCGTCTTTATCGGTATTATGCTTTAATTGGAGGCTTTTTATTCTTTATTTTAATTTTTAAAATTTTTAAGGATCGCGAAATTTGGAAAGCGGCTTCTTTCTTCTTTAAAGGAATAATTATTCTCTTTTTTCTTTGGCATACAGCAGGTTTGATATTACGATGGTACATTTCTGGTCATGCTCCATGGAGTGATGCTTATGAAAGTATTCTATATGTTTCTTGGGCAACAATGGGTATGGGTTTAGCCTTCGGTAGAAAAAGCGAATTGACAATTGCTGCAAGTGCTTTTGTCACAGCAATGTTACTTTGGATTGCGCATCAAAGTTGGGTTGACCCCTCCATCGCCAATTTAGTTCCTGTTTTGGATAGTTATTGGTTAATGATACACGTAGCCGTTATTGTAGGTAGTTATGGGCCTTTAACTGTAGGTATGATTTTAGGTGTAGTATCCCTAATTCTCATCTTATTAACAACCAAAAAGAATAAAAAACGCATGGAAATCAACCTAAAAGAGTTGACAATTATCAATGAACTTTCTTTAACTGTTGGTTTAATAATGTTAACTATTGGTAACTTTTTAGGGGGACAGTGGGCGAATGAAAGTTGGGGGCGTTATTGGGGTTGGGACCCAAAAGAAACCTGGGCTTTAATTTCCATTATGATATACGCTTTTGTCCTGCATATGCGATTGGTACCTGGCATGCGCAGTAAATGGTTGTTTAGTTTTGCTAGTGTTGTTGCTTTTGGTAGTATTATGATGACATACTTTGGCGTTAACTTCTATTTAGTTGGGCTCCATAGTTATGCAAGCGGTGATCAAGTGATTACTCCGACTTTTGTGTGGTATTTAGTGCTAGCAGTTTTCGTTTTAGGTGGTTTAAGTTTTTGGAGAAACCGAGTTCACTATTCTTGATAACTATTAATTAGAGTTAAGCAATCGCATTAATTCTTCTGCGGCTACTTTGCCTTTTTCTTTTAAGAACGGACGAGGTGTATTATCACCCAATTCAAAAACAATGGCCGGCATACCGTGATTGACAAAAAAGTATGTTCTTGAAACCATCGTTGGACTTAATGTTTTTGAAGGCCTCACATTGGTAGCTTTTTGTGGCAATCTTTTACTGATACTCTCAATCCAATCAAAAATAATTTTTCCTTTTGCTCCAGTGGCTGCGGTATCTAAGGGGTAATAAATATCATCCCAAGTAGAATGAAAATCTGCACCAAATACAAATTCATAACCTTCTTCATCTTTTTCTTTTAGAAAATCGCGAACACTTTTGGTTTCGGGTTGGTTGAAATTTTGCCAATCTCTATTTAAATCTATACCTCCCATATTGTGGCGCCAGTGACCATTGTCAACTCCATCGGGGTTCATTAGTGGCACTACAAAAACTGTGTGTACTTTTCTAAAGTTTTTAGCTTGTTCTGAGTTTGAAGAAATGGTTTCAATAAAAGACTTCATAGCTAAAAATCCAGTTACTTCAGGTGGATGCTGTCTTGAGATTATCATTAAAGCTTTTTTTGACTTTTTATTTTCATTGATTTCAAGCAGTTGCATGGGTCTATTTTCTTTAGATTTTCCTATCTCATAAGTTGAAATAAATGGTTTTGCTGCAAGTGAATCTATCCAGCTTTTTACTGTCGTTGAGGTATATAATTCTTGAGCCGAAATCCAGATTGGATTTTCACCAATTGCTACTGTTATTTCAGCAAATTCAGGCGCAGCTTTTATTCCAAAATCACTTTCTCCCATATTAATACCCTTAAATGCAGTACTATCAATAGCTTTAAAATGAATACCGTCAGCACTTATTTTTGGAAAATATCTACTTCTAGAATCTTGATAAGCTAGTTTTACAGTTATTTCTCTTGGTTTTTTGGTCCATACTTTAAAAGCATACCAGGGACTCACATTTATAGGTGTATTTTCAGCAGTAATCCATATGGTGTAATGATCATTGCCATCATATGCAACACCATTCAAACGTGCACCTTCAAAATCATTTGTAAAAAAGGTTGTACTATCGTTGAATGCCCAATTTCCTTTCCATTGTTTTTGGACTGGTTTATCAACGGTTGGTACTACAGGACTTTTTGGTTGCCCTTGATAACCAGTTTCTTTTTTAATTTCGGTTGCAACAGGTTTTTCAGTACTCTTACAAGCAGTCAAGAGTATAGTAAAGAAGAACAAATAGCTAAAAAATAATTTCATCAATTTAGTCTTTTGGAATGAGTTCATGTTCGAAATGAATTTTCATATTACGATTTTTATATTGATTTCAGTAATTTTTATGATAGTATTCGATTGACTAACTTTAAGCCTTAATATTTTATTGATATGGCGAAGCAATCAAAAGGAATTAATACAATATGCACCCACGTTGGTGAGGTCAACGATGAACAATTCAAAGGAGCGGTATCGCCCTTATACATGAGTACTTCATATGCATTTGAAGATGTTGAAGTCAAGCGTTACCCAAGATATTTTAATACGCCTAATCAAGAGGGTCTTTGTAAAAAAATTGCAGCCCTAGAACATACTGAAGGTGCTTTAATTTTCGGTAGTGGTATGGCCGCAATAAGTCATGCATTGATGGCTTTTTTAAAAGCTGGTGATCATATTGTTTTTCAACAAACACTTTATGGAGGCACGTATAATTTCGCGGTTTCTCAATTAGAAAAATATGGAATTGATTATTCTTTTGCTGAAGGCTGGAAAGCAGAAGATTTAGGGAAGGAAATTAAGCTGAATACGAAAGTAATATATATAGAAACACCGTCTAATCCATTATTGACAATAACAGATATAAAAGCAGTTTCTGAATTAGCAAAAGAGAATAATATTGTTACTATGATAGACAATACTTTTGCAAGCCCTATCAACCAGAACCCGATTGATTTTGGAATTGATATTGTTATTCATAGCGCAACAAAATATATGGGAGGTCACTCAGATATTTGTGCAGGAGCGGTTGCCGCATCTCAAGAACATATTGATACCATTTGGCAATCTTCAATCTGTTTTGGAGGGAGCTTAAGCGATCAGACTGTTTGGCTGTTGGAAAGAAGTCTAAAGACAATGGCGTTAAGGGTTAAAGCGCAAACTGCGAATGCGCAATTAATGGCTGAGTTTTTAGATGCACATAATGATATCGATGCGGTTTATTATCCAGGTTTGAAATCACATGCTGATTATCAATTAGCTCAATCACAAATGCATGGTTTTGGAGCTATGCTTTCCTTTGAACTGAAAGAAGAATTTAGTACCTCTCAATTTATGAAAGCATTGCAGTTAATTAAACCGTCAATGAGTTTAGCCGGTGTTGAAAGCACTATGCTTTCTCCAGTTTTGACATCGCATGCTTTGATGAGTAAAGAAGATCGAGAAAAACAAGGAATTCGTGATGGTTTAATTCGTTTTTCTGTTGGAATTGAAGAGGTTGAAGATTTGGTTTTTGATATTGAACAAGCCCTAGTAAAAGTAAAATCAAATTCGGTTTTGGTATCATGAAATTAGATATTTTAGTTTTCGGTGCACACCCTGATGATGCGGAATTAGGAGCAGGAGCTACCATTGCAAAAGAAGTTGCAAACGGTAAAAAGGTTGGTATTATTGATTTAACACGAGGTGAATTGGGTACCCGAGGTTCAGCAGAAATAAGGGACCACGAAGCCGCTGAAGCTGCCAAAATTTTAGGAGTTTCTATTCGAGAAAACTTGGAGTTTGCAGATGGCTTTTTTACTAATGATAAAGAACATCAATTAGAGATCATTAAAATGGTTCGAAAATATCAGCCAGATATCGTACTTTGCAATGCGATTGATGATAGACATATTGACCATGGAAAAGGCGCTAAGCTTGTGAGTGATGCCTGCTTTTTAAGTGGATTACTAAAAATTGACACTAGGCTTAATAGGGATGTGTCTTGGCAAGATCCATGGCGACCTAAATTGGTATATCATTATATTCAATGGAAGAACCTAGAACCTGATTTTGTTGTTGATGTCTCCGGATTTATAGAAAAAAAGACCGAGGCAATATTAGCTTATAGTTCTCAATTTTATGACCCTAAAAGTGACGAGCCTGAAACTCCAATAAGCAGCAAAAATTTTATTGATAGTGTAAATTATAGAGCAAGAGATTTAGGTCGATTAATTGGCTCAACACATGCTGAAGGTTTTACTGTTGAAAGATATACGGCGGTAGCTCGTATAAGCGATCTGATTTAACCAGCTTTTTTATATTTTTTAACCACTTTAGGAATGGTAAAATAGAATGTTGACCCTTTCTGAAGTTCACTTTCTACCCAGATTTCTCCTTTGTTTTTAATGACCATTTCTTTACAAAGGTTTAAACCTAGGCCAGTACCTTTCTCATTATTAGTACCGTAGGTTGTTAAATTAGAATTGTCATTAAAAATCTTTTTCATGGTAGGTTTATCCATTCCAATTCCAGTATCTCTAACCGATATTTTCCATGAGTTTTTGTCTTCTACAGCTTCTATTGTAATTAGGCCATTATTTGGTGTAAATTTTATGGCGTTGCTTACCAAGTTTCTGACTACAATATCAATGTGATTTTGATCAAAGTAACCCATGGGATTTTCGGGTAATTGATTTATGATTTTTATGGATTTTGACGCCGCTAATTCTGATAATAAATTAATATTATTATCCACTAACTTGCTAAAACAATTAACTTTAGGTCTTGTTGTAGTTCCATTCATTTGGGCATATCCCCAAGAAAGTAGGTTATTGAGTGTAAATAGGATGTGATCTACATCTGATTTAAGCTTGGGCACAAAGGAGTGAAATTCTTCCTTTGCAATATCGCCGGAAGAGAATAATTTTAAAATGCCCTGTAAGGCACCGATAGGTCCTCTTAAATCATGACCAATAATGGAGAAAAGTTTATCTTTTGTCTTATTAATTTCATTTAATTCAGACTCACGTTCTCTAAGGCTTTTTGTTTTTACTTTTAGTTCTTTATAAAGACGTTTTTGTTTTTTCTGATTAAAGTATAACGGAATTGAAATAGCAAGAACAATACATAGTATAGCCAATGCTAAATTTATCAAATTACGTTGTTTTGCTAAAGCTTTTTCATTTGCTTCAATCAGTTCTTGTTTTTGTTGGTCATAGTTGAACCTTGTCTTTGTTAAGGTCAGAATTTTTTTATTCTCATCTCGAGATAAAGAATCTGATAATTTTTGAAATACTTCATGAAAAGCTAAAGCATTTTCATATTCATCATTGTTCTTGCTAATTTTATACAATGTTTCAGCGCAATCTTTCTGACCTTGTAAGGATTGTATTCTTTTTGATATTTCAAACCCTTCTTGAGCAAATTTTGATGAGGTAGAATCTATATTCAAACCGTAATAGGCTTTTGCCAGACCATTGAGTAATTCGATTTTACTTCTATCATCTTCCAAATTTTCATGCAGTACATTACTTTGATCAAACCAATATAATGACCATTTGTACTTTTTTTGATTCAGATAAATACCTCCTTTTACGCTATAAGCAAAGGCTAACCAATCATAAATCCCATGTTTTTCAAATATTGAAATACTTTGATTTATATTAAACATGGCGTATTCAAAATTATCCATGTCTGTATATAATTCGGCAAGATTACTCATAGTCTCAGCAGAAATTATTTCGTCTCCTAGCTGTTCATTGTAGCGCTTTACTTTCTTATAAAATTCTAATGCTTGGGAAAATTCTTTTTGAGCAGCATAAAGTGCGGCTATATTTTCATTTAAAATTGATAACATTAGTTTATCGTCTAAAGGTGTTGCTATATCAATACCCTCTAAATAACTATTTAACGCCTTTTCGTAATCTCCAGTGTATGAGTATTCCGTTCCTAAATCATTTAACAGTGCTAATTTTAATTTGAGGTCTTGTACTGAATCTGCAATTTTAAGAGCATTATTTAAATACGAAATAGCTTTTAACGCATTACCCTTATCAGAAAAGTAATCTCCTAAAGAATTTAAGGCCTTGGTCTCCCCATGGATGTAATTCAATTGTTTACTAAGTGCCAATGCTTCTTTTGATAAAAATAACAGACTATCTGATTTTATAAAGCGATAATTACCTGCCAAATTGTTTATCAGATTGATGTAGGAGGTATCTTTTTCAAAGTTTGGCGTTTTTTTTTGAAGCTTAACTATCTTTCTTTTGATACTGTCAATAGATGACTGTTGCCCGTACATAATAGGAAAGCATAGCATAAACAATATCAAAATGATACTATTTACTTTGTATGGTTTTAGTGTTTGTTTATTGTAGGTACACATTAATGGCGTTTTGCCTAAATAATTGGAGTAAAATTAGATTACAAGAAATCTAAGAACCAATTAATGTTGTGAACTACGTTTTTTTGTGTGTTTTATCGTTAAAAATAGGTATTTCACCGATGTTTTGACTACTAGGCAGGGTGATGTAAAAACAGCTGCCGACCTGGGCTTCACTTTTGATATTTAACTTCCCATTGTTTTTGGCTAACAATTCCAGGCAAATATTCAACCCCAAACCAGTTCCTTTTTCTTTTTCTGTTCCTAATGTTGATTGCGGGTGGCCTCCTTTAAATATTTTATCTAAAACCAATGAATCCATTCCGACGCCTTTGTCACATATATCAATTGTAATTTCATTATTTTGTTCGAAAGCGCTTAAACTTATTATTTCATTTGGAAAGGAATATTTAATGGCATTTGAGATAATATTTCTTAAGATTATGTTTAAATGTTCTTTGTCTACATGAACCGCTATTGAATCAGAAATATCGTAACTTAATGATATATTTTTTTTAAGTAATCGTTCTTTGTAAAGCGAGATAGTGTTGTCTAAAGCACTTTTTAAGTTAATATGCTCAGGGTTTGAATAAATTCCCTTCATCTGAGTTTGGGCCCATACTAATAGATTATTAAGAGAGAAAGAGCTGTGATCTACATTCTCTTTAAGTCTTGGAGTAATTTTTTTGAATTCTTCAGCGGTAATATTGTCTTTTCCGTATAAACTTAAAAGTTCTTGTAATGTTCCAATTGGTGCTTTTAAATCGTGTCCAATAATGGTAAATACTTTATCCTTTAAAATATTTATTTTTTGAAGTTCACTATTATTTTGAGATTGAATTTTATTATTTCTTTTGACCAGAACTATAATTATCAGCAAAAAAGAAATAATCAAAATAGTAATGAAAATCACCGTTTTTTGACGAAATAATTTGTCTTTATAGTCATAAATTTCTCGCTCTTTTTCTATTTCTAAATCATTTTTTACTTTGAGAATTGCAAGTTTATTTTTATTGTTTTCTCGCTCTATGGAGTCATTTAATTTGTTAGCTAAGAGTTTAAACTCTAATGCCTTTTTATTGTTTCTATTTTTTTGATAAATAGTTGATAATACCTCAGCACTTAAAATTTGACCATCAAAATAAGACAGTTGTTTTGAAGTATCGTAAGCTGTAATTGCTGTACGCTCTGCTTGTTTAATTTCATTTTGCTTTAGATGATACTCAGCATAAGTAATGTTTAAGTCTGATTTACCTCTTGGATCATCTATTTTGACATATATGGAATCACTCTTTTGTAGAAAAGAGTATGCTGTTTTAAGATCATTTTTTTTTAAATAGTTTCTCCCAAGAATTGAATAACAATAGGCCAGCCAGTCTTCAATATTTTCTTTTTCAAAAATTAGAATTGCTTCCGAAATATGCTTTATTGAAGATTCTAATTCATTAATAACTAAATACGAATAACCCATATTTGCAAGTACCTCAGCCCTAGCAAAAGAGGAGGATTCTCCCAGTTCAAAATCGAGACTCTCTCGATAATAATTTAAAGCTTCCTCGGTCGAACCAAGGTATGCCATTAAATTTCCTAAGTTCATTTTAACCCTAAGCCTATATAATTGATTTTCTAAGTCTTCAGCAATTATAAGACCTTCTTGTAAGGTTTTATAGGAAGAAGGGTAATCAGATTTTTGCTCGTAAATAAAGGCTTTAGAATTTAAACTTCTTAAAGCAATTAGTTTTTCATTATTTACTCTTTTGAGTATTTCATCATGTTGTAACAATGCTTTATCTAGCTCACCTTTAAACATGGAATAATCTGCAAGATTATTTTTTCCTTCTAGAAAACCTTTATTGTAGTTTATATTTTCACTTAGTTCCTTAGCCTGAGTGGCATATAAAAACATTTTTTTGGTATCAGAATAAGCAACTTTAAAGGCTATCTCATTTAAGGTGTTGATATAAGCCGTATCTGATTTAAATTGAGAATTTTGTTCTAGTTTATTTTTCTTTTCTTCTAATGAGGCAACAGTTATAGATTGTGATTCAACAGACGATGTAAGAAGAATAAAAAAAATAAAAATATTTTTAGACATTTCTGGGTCCTAATTCTCAATATTTAGAGGGTAACTCGGCAGATTGATATGAATACAGGTACCTTTATGAAGTTCACTTTCAATTTCTAATTCACCGCCATTTATACCTAATAATTTTCTGCAGATACTTATTCCGAGACCAGTACCCTTTTCTTGATTTGTTCCAAGTTTTGATGTAATATTTTGTCCATCAAAAATCTCTTTTATGAGCTTCGAACTCATGCCTATTCCATTATCGCAGATTACTATTTTAATAGTGCGTAAACTTTTTAAAGTATTAAAGGTGAGTTTATGCTCTGGGTGAGAGTATTTTATCGCATTAGAAATCACATTTCTAAGGATTATACTTAAGTGATCAACATCCATAAATACTTTAGCATCAATAGGTATATTACATTCAACCTTAATCTTCTTTTCTTGTATCTGGTGTTGATAAAGATCGCAAACTTTTGCCGCTGCTTCCTTAAGGGCAATAGTTTCAGGGTTTACTTCGATTATATTCATCTCTGTTTGAGCCCAAAATAATAAATTATTAAGTGAAAAAGCGCTGTAATCAACATTCTCTTTGAGCCTAGGAGTTATGTTTTTAAGTTCATCAAGACTGATACTTTTATCCTTGTACAGGTTTAATAGTTCTTGTAATGTTCCAATTGGTGTTTTCAAATCATTACCGATAGTTGAAAAAACTTTATTCTTTGAATTATTTAATTTTACTAATTCAAAATTCAAGTTTTTTTCAGTTTTAAAATTTCGAACTATTAAAAATAAAATTAATAGAATTAGGCCAACAAGTCCCACAGATGTTCCTGCGATGATTTTTTGTTTTTCAAGTTTTTTTCGATTTTCTAGAAGTAATTTATTTTGGCTTCTTTCAAAATCGAGCTTAGCTTTTGCTAATCTTATACTATTATTGGCAATTTTTGAATTTAAAGAATCTTTTAAATATGTGTATTGCTCCAAATAAAACAGTGCTTGTTGAGTATTTGATTTTTGATTTTCGATTTTCTCTAAATATTCATAACACTTTAAAATGCTACTTACATCATTAACTTCTTGAGCTATATTAAAGGCATTTGAAACTCTAATTGATGCATTTTTTAGATCTTTGATTTCAAGGTAAATACGTGTAAAAAGGATATCAATTTCTAATTGATCTCTAGAGTTATTTAAGCTTTTCAAAATCTTTTCAGATTCTTTATTTCTTGATATCGCCTCGTCATATAATCCTTGGTACAAATACCACCTAGACTGAACCCTTTGAGCTCTAGAATACCACAAAGGCTGATTTTTTTTAAAAATTGCTAGGGACATGTCAGCATATCTTTTGGCCAATTCATAGTCTTTTTTGTCAATTGCGTTTAAAGCAATATTTGACATAGTAGCGGCTTTGTGCCTTTGGTCGCCCAGTAATACCCAGAGGCTATCTGCAATTAAATATTCCTTCTCGGCGTCATCATAAAGTCCGTTGGACCAGTAAAAGAAGCCTAAATTGTGCCTAAGAAGTCCTTCTTGTTCAAATAGATTTTTTTCTTGAGCAAGGGTAATGCCTTGATAATAGCTCAAAACAGCCTCTCTATATTTTCCACTAAAAAGTTCTTGTGAAGCTTTACTTTTAAAAATATCTACTTGTAAAGAAAAATAATTTTCCTTTTCAGCAATTTCTTTAGCTTTTTCAAAATATTCTACTGCAACATTTAGTTCACCTATATCAGAATAGTAATCACCTAACCGAAGTAATGCCCCGGCTTCTCCTTTATCATATTCTATATCCTTGCTGTTTTTTAAGGCCCTTAGTGCAAATAATTTTAAGCTATCAGGTTTTTTGTACCTATATTCATAAGAGAGAAGTACTAAATCATCTATATATTCTTGGCTTAAGTCATTATCGAGTTCATGTTTGATTATTTTTCTTAAAAGGCTGTCCTTTTGTTTCAATTGTGCAATTGAGCTCACACAAAATAAAAAAGAGGTTAGAAAGAGTAATATATTTTTCAAAAGCTTAATCCCTTTTTAGACTTAAAAACAATTTTAAATTTTACTTAGGTAATTTCATTTCAAAACAACTACCCCTACCAAGAGTACTTTCAATAGTTAAACCTCCATTGTTGGCGACTAGCAAATCTTGACAAATTTTCAAACCAAGTCCGGTTCCTTTTTCATTTAAAGTGCCTGGTTTTGAAACGGTGCTATGATTATTTAAAATTTGATTTATGAATAATTTACTCATCCCGACACCATTATCACAAACGCTAAAAATAATCTGATTTTCAGTACTATCTCGGCTATTAAAACTTATTTTACCTCCTTTGATTGAATACTTTATAGCGTTTAAGGTAATGTTTCTTAAAATGATATTCAAATGCTCTTCAGCCATAAATACAGTCATTGATTCCGAGCAATTACATTCAACAGTAATATTTTTAGCTTGAATTTGCTCTTGGTAGAGCGCAACAATTTCCTTGCCCTTTTCTTTAATATTTATAGTTTCTGGTTTTACTATTGAAACCCCGTTCATTTGATTTTGTGCCCATAGCAAAAGGTTATTTAGAGTAAATGCACTATGGTCCACGTTGTTCTTTAGTCTTGGAGTAATCTCGGCTATTTGCTCCTCAGTAATTGCTTCGCTTTTGTAAAGTTCTAATAATTCTTGAAGCGTACTTATTGGTGTTTTAAGATCATGACCTACTATAGAAAAGACTTTGTCTTTTGCTGCGTTAATTTTAAGTAGTTCAGAGTTAGCTCTTTTTTGAGTTTGAATATTTCTTCTAATTAAAAACAAAATTATTGCAGCAGAAATCAACAAAATAATGGCTAAATAGGTAATAATTTTTTGGGTTTCAATTTCTTTGATATTCTGATTAGCTATTTTAGCTTGCTCGTTTTCATAATTATTTTGAGCATCTAACATTAAAAATTTTGTTTTGTTTTCAGCTATTTCAATAGAATCTGAAAGGCTTCTAGAAGTTTCTAGATGTGCAATGGCTTTCTCTGTGTTATTTTGCGATTTGTTTATTCTATATAAAAGATTATTGGCTCTTATAATACCGTCATAGAATTTTATTGATTTAGAAATACTATCCCCCATTAAAGCACTTTGTTCACTTTTGACTAAATCATTTTTTAACAAATAAGCTTCAGAAAGACCTAAGCAAGCTTCGGCTTTACGTTGTGGGTCATAAATATTTTTAAGTAGTTTTTTTGAATCTTTAAATTGTTGAATGGCAGAATCAAGCTCTTTCTCAATAAGTGATACCTCGCCTAAGTTTATTTGAGCGAATGCCTGCCATGGAGTATTTTGAACTTTTTTAAATTCTTCAATAGATTCTTTTAGATACTTTTTTGCTTTTTGTATTTCGTTGGTTTTAATGAACATGTAGCCCATGTTACTTTTCACTTGGGCCAGGCCTCCAAGGTCTTTCTTTATTTCAAGGAGTCTTAAACATTCCTCGTAATAAGGTAATGCTTGCTCTGGATCATTCACTATGGCGAAAGAGGTTGCCAAGTTCATATTAAACATGACTGACATTTCAAGGTTATTGAGTTTCTTGGCTTTTTCTCTTCCTAATTGGCAGTATTTATATCCTTCAGCATAATCTGATTTCATAAAATGCCCCATACCAATAGCATTCAAACTTTTTAAGTGAATAGTATCAGCACGAATTAATGATGCAATTTCTCTTGCCTCTTCTGCATCTTTAAAACCTTCTTCAAAATTACCTTCGAAAATTTTAGATACCCCTAATGCTAATTTTGATCCTGCGATTCCTTTCTTAAATTTAATATTTTCACTATAGCCAAGTGCTCTTTGAGCAATTGTATTTGTGCTGTCATGGTCAAGGTATACATATGTTCTAGCTAAAGTGTAAAGGTTTTTTATGTAGTTGGTGTCAATTTCATAATTTTTCAAATTCTCTTCGTAGAACTTTCTTTTCTGTAAAAGACTATCAATAAGCAGTTGTTGTGAATGGGTTAATTGAATAAAAGAAAACAAAACAAATATTGATAAGGTCAACTTTTTTGTAATGTTGTTGCTTATACAATATGATTTCATGTAAATCAAAATGGAGTATTATTAGGAAAATAGTAAATAGAAAAATAAGCAAAAAATAACACTTGAAGAATTGTACATAGATTTTTGTTTGATGGGTAAAAAAAATTATCTTTGCAACCGCTTTAAATGGTGGTTGTAGCTCAGCTGGTTAGAGCATCGGTTTGTGGTACCGAGGGTCGCCGGTTCGAACCCGGTCTTCCACCCTAAGTGAAAAATAAAAGTCCTAACAATTTGTTAGGACTTTTTTCATTTTAAGTATGGACTTAAATTATTTTTAAAGTATTTAACTTGCGTTATTTAGCTGGATTTTCGAACTATTTTGCAGCCTTATCAACAATTACTTTTTCTGATCTGTTAACGACTTCCCAAGCTGTATGGAATACCAATTGAGTTCTGTTTTTCAATAAATCATAATTTATTTTATCAGGAGTATCACCTGGTCTATGGTAGTCATCATGAGTTCCATTAAAATAAAAAATTATAGGAATATTATTCTTTGCAAAATTATAATGATCACTTCTGTAATAAAACCTATTAGGGTCATTTTCATCGTTATAGGTGTAATCCAATTCAATATTCAAATATTTCGTATTTACTGCTTCTGAAAGTTCATGAAGTTCCGTGCTTAACTTGTCAGAACCAATCAAATAAATATAATTTCTGTCTCCTTCTCTTTTTGGGTCAATACGACCTATCATATCAATATTAAGATTTGCCACGGTATTCGCTAATGGAACAATTGGTTCATAATCTGTATAAAATTGTGAGCCAAGTAGGCCTTTTTCTTCTCCAGTTACATGTAAAAATATTATTGATCGTTCAGGTCCTTGACCTTCATCTGCAGCTTTTTTAAAGGCTTCTGCAATTTCTAATAAGGCAACTGTACCAGAACCATCATCATCAGCTCCATTATTAATTTGACCATCAGCAGTTACACCAATATGATCTAAATGAGAAGATATAATAAGGTACTCGTTTGGTTTGGTGCTTCCTTTGATAATTGCAGCAACATTTTCTGAATCTACTTGATTATTATCGCTTACTATTTCTAGTTTAACAGTCGAATCCAAAATTCTTGGTGTAGCGTCGGTTTCTATGTTTTCAAATAAAGCTATTGCAGCATTTTTGTTCAGAAGAATATTAAATTCATCACTTACTTGCGCTTTTAATTGCATTCTTCCGCTATCATTACTTTTCATATACTCGAAGTACCGATTGTACCTTGCAAAATTATCAGCGTCATAATACAGAACTCCAATTGCACCTTTACTGGTTGCCAATTGATCCCTTTTACCCAAGGCCTCTGACATATTGCTCCAAACAGATTTTTCCGAACTACCAGAGATAACATAAGTCCCATCATCATTTTTAGGCTCACCAGATTTCATTAGCACTAATTTCCCCGACACATCAATATTACTGTAATCTGAATAGTTCTCTTCTTCAATACCGTAACCAACATAAACGATATTATCAAAATTTCCAGCAGCACGCGAAAAGGTCAAAATATCTTCACCAACCATTAATGATTTTCCATTGACATCCATTGTGCCTTTGGGTACTTTGCTAATTTCAAGCGGAACTTTTTGTAGATAATCACCGTTTGTTTTTGCAGGATTTAGACCTAAAGCCTCATATTCTTTTTTTAAGTAATCTACTGCCTTTTTTTGCCCAGGCTGACCAGTCTCACGGCCTTCAAATTCATCAGAAGCATAAATGTATAAATGCTCTTTTAATTCTTCTTCCGTAATTGTTGAAGCATAAGTGATTGAGAAATCTTCAACAGGTTGAGATTCAGTTTTTTCAACGATAGTTTTTTGTGACGAATTACAAGCAATTGCGAATCCAAAGATTATTATAAATAATTTTTTCATTTTGTTTTTTGTAGTTGTCCAAAAATAAGTAAACAAAATTTGTAGTAAAAAAAATTAAGGTTCTGAGATACTCTTAACATATTTTAAAGGACTTAGTCCCTGAATTGCCTTGAATTGTTTATTGAAATTTGATATTGAATTAAACCCTGATTTAAGTGCTATTTCTCCAATACTAAAATCATTTTCATCGAGTAGTAGTTGACAAGCATGAGCAACCCTGACTTCGGTGACAAAGGTGAAAAAGGACTTATTACAGCGTTGTTTGAAGAATCTGCAAAATGCATTCGGACTCATATGAGCCATAGCAGCTACTTTCGTAAGTGTGATATTTTGGTTGAAATTTTTTATAACAAAATCAAATATGACCTGAAGTCTTGTCCCTTGATTGTTGGAGATAGGTTTTTGATACTGCTTTTGACTTAACAATTCTTTTTCTTTAGTTGCTATTGTTTTTAGCAATTCGAGAAAATTCATAAATAAGAAAAACCTATTCGTATTTTTTATTTTTGAAACTTTTTTAAATAGTTCTGGTTCAATTTGTTTAATAGAAACACCAAAATTTAAAACTTCAAATAGACCGGTTAAATCTTCCATTTCTGGTAAATCAAAGAAGTTATGACCAAAAGCGTTTGGTAAAAAGAATACGGAAATCATGTGCGACTTCTTTGGACTTTCAGTGCTTTGAAAAAGGTGAGGAACGTTACTTCCAATTGCAAAAGTGTCTCCTTTGCTATATCTAGAGATAGTGTTTCCCACAACAAGTTTTCCTTTTCCCGAAATGATGTGGCTTATCTGTATTTCTGAATGTTGATGTAAACGGTCAAAAAAGGTTTTAGTGATATCCTCTTGAACAATTATATTCTCTTTTGGTTTTTTTGGAATGGTAAAAGGGAATACTTTCATTTAGTTAATAATTAACAGTATTTACGCCAAATCTATAAAAAATAGGTAAAATAGTGGAAAATATAGCTAAAAATGGATAAAACAAAACCAAATGAGTGGTTTAATTTTATACCACATATTAAAATCAATCATAATGCAAATAAATTGGGAAGGCGTAATGCCTGCTATAACAACTAAATTCACTTCAGATGATCAGTTAGATTTAGAGATGTTTGAAGTTAATGTAAAAGCACAAATGGATGCAGGAGTCTCTGCCCTTATCTTAGGAGGAACTTTAGGTGAAGCAAGCACCTTGTCCTTTGAAGAAAAGAAAACACTGATTATTGAAACTGTGCGTATTGTAGAAGGTAAAATACCTGTGATTATCAATATTGCTGAACAAACGACAAAAGGAGCAATCGAGGCTGCTCAAGTGGCTAAAGAATGCGGAGCAAAAGGTTTGATGATGTTGCCTCCAATGCGATACAAAGCGAATAGTTATGAGACAGTTACTTATTTCAGGGCTGTTGCAAATAGTACTGAACTACCTATAATGATTTATAACAATCCTATTGATTATGGTATTGAAGTTACTTTAGATATGTTAGAAGAACTTTTAGATTGTGATAATATTCAAGCCGTAAAAGAGTCTACTAGAGATATTTCAAATATTACTAGAATTAAATCTAGATTTGGTGATAGGTTAAAAGTTTTTACTGGAGTAGATACTCTTGGTCTAGAAAGTGTTTTTATGGGTGCAGATGGTTGGGTAGCAGGTTTGGTTTGTGCATTTCCGGCAGAGACTGTTGCTATTTATAAACTAGCAAAAGCTGGCAGGGCAGAAGAGGCTATTGCCATTTATCGATGGTTTTTACCATTACTTGAATTAGATATTAACCCACAATTGGTTCAAAATATTAAATTAGCCGAAGTAGCTACAAAAATAGGAACTGAGAATGTTCGCGCACCTAGATTACCTTTGCAAGGCAATGAGAGAGAAAGAGTATTAAAAATAATTAAAGAAGGTGTTGCGACAAGACCTGTGCTCCCTGAATACAAATCACTTTAGTTTATGATTACTGGAAAAAACCAATTAGGAAATTCACTTTCAAATTTAGGAACCAAGAGCTTTAAAACATTTAATCCTCAACAAAATAAGGAAAACGAATGGAACTTTTTTGAAGCTAACGAGACCGAGATTGAGACGGCCCTCAAGCTTGCGGACCGTGCTTTTGAGACCTTTCAAAAAGCATCTGGTGCATCCAGAGCACTTTTTTTAAACACTATTGCTGATGAAATTGAAGCTTTAGATGATGTTTTAATCACAACATATTGTGCGGAGACTGGCTTACCTGAAGGAAGAGCAAAAGGAGAGCGTGGGCGTACCATGGGTCAACTAAGATCTTTCGCAAAACTTGTAGAAGAAGGTTCATGGGTAAAAGCCTCAATTGATACAGCAATTCCGGAAAGACAGCCCTTTCCTAAGATTGATATTAGAAAAATGATGGCCCCACTTGGGACAGTTGTTGTCTTTGGAGCAAGTAACTTTCCACTAGCTTATTCCACAGCTGGTGGTGATACAGCGAGTGCCTTTGCAGCTGGATGTCCAGTAGTAGTAAAAAGTCATCCAATGCATGCAGGAACAGGAGAATTGGTAGCTCATGCAATCAATATTGCTGCTAAAAAAACGAATATGCCAGATGGGGTATTTTCTAATTTAAATAGTAGTGGTATTGAAGTGGGTCAAAAATTAGTTAATCATCCACTAACAAAGGCTGTAGGTTTTACTGGCAGTATTCAAGGTGGCAGAGCACTATTTGATATGGCTTCAAGGCGTAAAGAGCCAATCCCTGTATTTGCTGAGATGGGAAGCGTTAATCCGGTAATAATTTTACCGCAAGCACTTCAATTAAAAGGAGAAGCTTGGGCCAAGACTTATGCGGGCTCAATAACCTTAGGAACAGGTCAATTTTGCACTAACCCAGGTCTGTTATTCGCAATAAAACATGATAGCCTTGAAAATTTCACTACTGTTTTATCCGAAGAGCTTTTAAAAATTGATGCTTCATGTATGCTTCACCCAACTATTCAATCGAATTATAGTAAAAATAAATCGGAGATGATGGAGCAAGACGGGTTAAGTATTACTGCGGATTTAAAAACGAATACTCCACCAAATTTTGCGAAACAAGCAGTCGTGAAAGTTTCAGGCGAAAAATTTATTTCGAACACGAAATTACATCAAGAAGTATTTGGTCCTTTCTCGATGATTGTAAGTTGTAAAGATGAAGAAGAGTTGGTCAAAGCAATTCAATCAATGGAAGGACAATTGACCGGAACTATTATTTCTGAGAACGGAGAGGTTGACAATAGCTCAGTATTGGTTAACACTTTACAAAGCAAAGTCGGCAGATTAATATTCAATGGCGTTCCGACAGGTGTAGAAGTATGCCCTTCAATGCAACATGGTGGGCCTTACCCTGCTTCTACAGATAGTCGTTTCACCGCCGTTGGTATTCATGCCATAGACAGGTGGGTTAGACCAATTAGTTTCCAAAATTGGCCAAATCATTTACTGCCAAACGCTCTAATGAACGAGAACCCTCTAAAAATTGAACGACTTATAAATGGTGAACTGACTAAAAGAGCAATTTAAATAATGGATATTTCTACTTTTGAATGTATTGACGGTCACACTTGTGGAAATCCTGTGAGGTTAGTGGTCAAAGGGGGACCAAATCTTAAAGGTGAAACCATAGGTGAAAAACGACTGCATTTTCTTAGGGACTTTGATTGGATAAGAACTGGTTTAATGTTTGAACCTAGAGGTCATGATATGATGAGCGGCAGTATACTTTACCCACCTCATAACCCCGAAAATGATATTGCTGTTCTTTTTATAGAAACCAGTGGTTGTTTACCTATGTGCGGTCATGGTACCATTGGCACTATTACTATTGCTATTGAAAACAATTTGATACGACCAAAAAAGAAGGGATTTGTTCGTCTGGAAACCCCTGCTGGGCTAGTAAAGATTGAATACAGTCAGCCCAATGACAAAGTAGAATGGGTGAAACTAAATAATGTCAAGAGTTATTTGGCAGCATCTGATTTGACAATTGATTGTCCTGAACTTGGAGAACTCGTTTTTGATGTTTCTTACGGAGGTAATTATTATGCCATATTTGACCCTCAAAAGAATTTTTCTGGAATGCACAATTTTTCAGCGACCCGACTTGTTCAAATTTCAAAAGAATTACGAACAAGAATTAATGAAAAGTATCCTAATAAATTTGTTCATCCTGAAAATCCGGCAATAAATTATGTAACTCATATATTATGGACAGGTAAACCTTTAGATGAAAAATCTTCCGGCCGTAATGCAGTTTTTTATGGGGATAAAGCAATTGACCGTTCACCATGCGGAACGGGTACTTCAGCACGTTTAGCACAGCTATATGCTAAAGGCAAATTAAGCTTAGAAGAAGATTACATTCATGAAAGTTTTATTGGTTCAACTTTCATTGGTAGAGTAGAAACTGAGGTAGAAATTGATGGTAATTTAGCAGTTATTCCAAGTGTTAAAGGTTGGGCAAAAGTTTATGGAAGGAATACGATTAATATTGACCCAGATGATGACCCTTATGCTCATGGTTTTCAAGTAATTTGATATGTCTAAATCAGTAGTTATAATAGGTGGCGGTGTTGTTGGTTTATGCTCTGCATATTATCTTCAAAAGGAAGGTTGTAAGGTTACCGTAATTGATAAATCCCCAATGAATGCTGGTGCTTCGTACGTGAATGCTGGTTATTTAACACCTAGTCATATTATACCTATGGCCGCCCCTGGTATGATAACCACAGGTCTTCGATACATGTTTAATTCTTCAAGTCCTTTTTACATGAAGCCAAGGTTGGATCCCAACTTTATCAAATGGGCATGGAATTTTAAAAAATCGGCTACACAAAAAAACGTGGATTTAGCTATTCCGGTTATAAAGGAAGTAAATGTTTTGAGCAGAGAACTTTTTACTGCAATAAAGAATTCAGGAGATTTGGGGTCTTTTCATTTGGAGAGAAAAGGTTTATTAATGTTATATCAGACTGATAAAGAGCGGGACCATGAGCTAATCGTATCTGAAAAAGCTAAGTTTTTGGGTCTTGAAGTTAAAGAGCTGGATAAAGAAGGTATTTCAAGGGTTGAACCAAATATAAATATTAATGCGAAAGGCGCTATTCATTATGAATGTGACGGTCATAGTACACCGTCCGAATTTATGGCCCGAATGAAAGCATATCTTGAAAATATTGGAGTTCATCTAATAAAGAATCAAGAGGTTACAGATGTTATAATGAACTATAAAAAGCCGTGCGAAGTAAAAACTTTAACTTCAAGTTATGACGCAGACGAAATAGTATTAGCCGCCGGTTCATGGTCAGGAAAACTAGCTAAAAAACTAGGATTGAAACTATCGATTGAAGCGGGCAAGGGATACCGAATTAACGTTCAAAAAGAAACAAATATTAAAATGCCCGCCATTTTAATGGAAGCAAAAATGGCCGTAACTCCAATGAAAGGTTTTACACGCTTTGCGGGTACGATGGAATTTTCTGGAATTAATCATGACATAAGAAAAGAACGTGTGAACGCTATTGCAAAAGGTGCAGTAGATTTTTATGATGGATTAAGTATTTCTGCTGAAGATAAAAATAATGCCCAATGCGGACTAAGACCGGTTACTCCTGACGGGCTTCCTTACATCGGAAAATCAAAAAAACATAAAAATCTTACCATTGCAACTGGTCATGCAATGATGGGTTGGAGTCTTGGTCCGGTTACTGGTAAACTCATTAGTGAGTTAATTTGCGACAAGGACTTAGTGATGGATATTACTCCTTTTGACCCTGAACGACGATTTTAATAGTTAATTATTTTGTTATTTTTCGTTGTTTGGCACTCCATTTGTTTTTCAGTTGTAGGATAACACCGTAATTTCGTGCTATGTTAAAAAATTACAGCTTCACTTTTTTAATGTTATTAGTTTCTTTTCACGTTCTTCTGGCACAAGAAATAAAGATTTTTTCTGTTTCAGATTTTGATCTGAATGGGAATGTAAAAACTTGTACTGTGATAAAAGATTATGGGCAAGAGATTTTCGAATTCAATGAAAATGGTTTTTTGGCCAAATCGACTACCCAATATAATGAGCTAGATAAAGATATTGTTCTCTATACTTATGAAGCTGGAGAGTTGATTGAAAAAAGAATGGAAAGTTATAAAGACAACGAGCTAGATAAGGCAACCTCAATGGTCAATTTTTATGAAGTTGATACTACAAATAATAAATATATTAAGGAGAAAATTATCTCTTTTGATAAAGAGTTTTTTGAGCAGCAAGAGTATTATTTTAATGATACAGATGTTCTAGAAAAAATTATCACATCACATGAAAATGCCGTTGATGAAGTCTTAATCGATTACTCAGAATATAAAAATGAGTCAACACAGACTGTTTTTGAAAATGGAGTTATTGAGAAATCAATTAGAAAATCTTTAAAAAAAACGAAGACTGGTAAACAACTAAATTTAGTTTTAACCAAAGAATTTGTTGATGGTGAACCTAATAAGGCTGTTGAACGGGTTTTTAGTGAAAATGGTAAGTTAATCTCAGAACAAATTTTTCTCCATAGTATCGAAGAAAAAGAGTTTGTACCATCGGAAAATCGAAGTTATACTTATGATGAAGAACAAGTACTTACCAAGTTGACAATAAAAACAAAAAATACAGAGGCGGTTAAAGAATTTATATTTCAATTTGATGATAGTGAGCACAAAAACTGGGTAAAAAAGATTATTACGCCTGACAATACTTATGTTACAAGAAGAATAACATATTACCCTAAAGAACTAAATACTGAAGAGAAACCAGAATAATTTAATTTAATAAGTTCTTTAAAAGCTCAGGTCTAATTTCATGACCGCCTTCAAAGTTTATAATTTCTGCATTTTCACCAAAAAGTAATTCAATTTTCTCACGCTCAAATTTTAAACGTGTTTCATTTAAATATTTATCTGTATTACCATAAATGAAGGTAATTCTAGTTTTTTTTGCATCAATAAATTCAACTTGTTTAGCATTTATTTCATTTGGAATTCCACCTGCATAAAGAACTAGTTTACTACAATTAATTTGTTTAAATATCATCCATCTCATAGCTATGGACACCCCTTGTGAAAATCCAAAAAGTATGAGATTTATATTACTGGGAATTTTAATGGAATCATATACGGCATCTAAATAAGAGAGAAGATTTTCTGTTTCTTGCGTCGTATCTTCTTTAGTCAACCAACTAGCTCCAACATGTTTAAAATCATCTTTTAAATAATATTTTGAAGGTGCTTGTGGGCAGATAATAAAATTTTCCTTCGGGTTTAAATTCTTGAAGTGCTTAAGAAAATAACGGCTGAGATAGCCCATTCCATGAAAAACGAACCAAACATTCTTCGTTTCTTCATTTAATTCATTTAAGGTTTCAAACGAGTTTTTATGTACGTATGATACTTGATGCTTATTTAATGCCATATTCAAAAGTAGTGGCTATTTATTGAATTTGGAATACGTAATTTTACATAAAACTCATTATGGAAGAACATAAAGCGAAGATTTTAGCTGTTTGTAATCAAATTAGCAAAGGAACTTTAATGGAAACTTTGTCAATTGAGTATGTAGATGTTGGTGAGAATTTTTTGATTGCAAGAATGCCAGTAAACTCTAAAGTATATCAACCTGATGGTGTTTTACATGGAGGTGCTACGGTAGCTTTAGCCGAGAGTGTCGGTAGTGCGGCCTCTTATATATTTCTTGATGGTAATGAGTTTTATGTTAGAGGAATTGAAATAGCCGCTAATCATGTGAAAAGCATTAGTGAAGGTTATGTTTATGCTCGAGCCACCATTATCCATAAAGGTAGAACTACTCAATTATGGGAAATAAAAGTAACCAATGAAGCTCATGAATTAATTTCAAATTGTAAACTCACAACTATTGCACTCCCCAAGAAAAATTGAGTTTGAAAGCTTAATTAAAAAGGTTGAAAATCATAAAAATGATAAACTGCCTTTGGTAATGTATTGCCTACCTGGTGATACAGTAATTCGTGCCCTTTTTCAAAAAGACGACGTTTTACATCATATTAAAGACTTTAAAGAAAGAGGGTTCGTTTTTGCACCTTTTGACAATTCTCTACAAACCATAGTTTTAAAATCAAATACAAGCTACATATCAGATTTTGAGGTGTCTAATCAAATAGAATCTGGAAAAAAGGAAGTTGTTACGAATGATGAAGCATTTCACCTTGAACTAGTCAAAAAAGGTATTCAAGAAATTAGGTCAGGAAAGCTTAAGAAAGTTGTGTTATCAAGACAAGTACAAGTAGAAACAGAAAAAAACGAACTTTCGATTTTTAAAAGTGCCCTACATAAATATCCAACTGCTTTGAGATACTTATGGTATCATCCAAAAGTAGGTACTTGGATAGGAGCCTCACCGGAACAATTATTAAAAGTTGAAGGTAATCAAATTCATACCACTTCTTTAGCTGGAACATTGCCGGTTATTGATAATAATAATCCAGAATGGAGCCAGAAAGAATTTATAGAACAACAAATGGTTACTGATTTTTTAAAAGTAGAAATAGCTGAATTTGTGAATGATATAAAAACAACTAAGGTATCTTCTGTTAAGGCCGGAAAACTATGGCATCTAAAGACAAATATCACGGCTGATTTAAAGAGTTTTGATCAATTAAAGCCTCTTCTAAAAAGAATTCATCCAAGTCCTGCAGTGTGTGGAGTTCCAAAAGATTTGGCCAAAAAGTTCATTCTTGAGTACGAATCGTATAGGCGAAATTATTATACCGGCTTTTTAGGAGAACTAAATTTAACTCAAGAACATTCTACTTCATTATACGTAAACCTTCGTTGTATGAGTCTTGATGCAAATCAAGCAACAATTTTTATTGGCGGGGGTATAACAGAAGCGTCTAATCCCGAAATGGAATGGCAAGAAACCAATAATAAATGTCAGACCATGTTATCACTTCTTTGATGTTCTAACAAAACATTCGCTTTTCATACAATGAGTCCTTATTTTTGTATAGCATGAAGCAATCAAGTATACCATCGGCAAGAGTCGTCGTTTCTGCCTTTAAGTCAAAAGGAATAAAGCATATTATAATCTCGCCTGGATCAAGAAATGCCCCCCTGACCATAAGTTTTACAGAAAACCCTTTTTTCAAATGTTATAGTATTGTTGACGAACGTAGTGCTGCTTTTTTTGCTTTGGGTATGGCAATGCAACAAAAGGAACCGGTTGCGGTTTTATGTACCTCAGGAAGTGCGCTTTTGAATTATTACCCAGCCGTGGCCGAAGCTTTTTATAGTTGTATTCCTTTGGTCGTGGTTTCAGCAGATAGACCTCCTTATAAGATTGATGTTGGAGATGGACAAACTATTCGTCAAGACAATGTTTTTAATAGACATATTGGTTATTCGGCTAATTTAAAATTGGATGTTAATCATGCCATAAACCGTTTGAAAAGGTATGCACCTAGTTTTTTAGAGCTGTCTCAGCAAAGTATTATAAGTTATAATACTCAAGAGTTAGAAAAGGCTTTGAATTGTGCACAAAAAGAGCAATTGCCTGTACATATCAACGTACCGTTTGAAGAACCTCTCTACGAACTTATAGATATAACTGTTGAAGAGCAGGATAGCTTAACTAATCAAGTTTCGACTCATGATGAATTAGGCGCTATTCAATCTTTTCAAGAATCTTGGAATAATGCCAAAAAGAAAATGGTTTTAGTGGGGGTTAACCACCCTAATGAAATAGAAAAAGAATTAATTGATTTGTTAGCTGAAGACCCATCAGTCATAGTTTTTACAGAAACAACCTCAAATTTACATCACCCTAATTTTTTCCCTAGTATTGACAGTATTATTTTTCCAATTGAAAAGTCTAATCTTTCTGAAAACTTATTTAAAGATTTACAACCAGAAATTCTACTCACTTTTGGGGGGTTAATAGTTTCTAAAAAAATAAAAGCGTTCTTAAGACAATACCAACCTAAGCTTCATTGGCATGTTGATGAGGTCAAGGCCTATGACACTTATTTTTCATTAACCCACCATTTTAAAACAAAGCCAAATTTGTTTTTAAAAACCGTATTGAACAACCAATATACTTTTAGTGATTATTTTGAAAAATGGAATACAGTAAAATTGAACTATCAGAACAAAAGGAATAACTATTTAAAAAAAGTTCCTTTTTCTGATTTTTTAGTATTTTATGAGTTGGCTAAAACAATACCCAAAGACTACCAAGTGCATTTAGCAAATAGTTCAAGTGTGCGCTATGCTCAACTATTTGACATGGATGAATCTGTCACGGTTTTTTGTAACCGCGGCACAAGCGGAATTGATGGTTCTACTTCCACGGCTGTTGGAGCATCAGTTGTTTGTAATACACCAACTTTATTAATTAGTGGCGATTTGAGCTTTTTTTATGATAGTAATGCTTTATGGAATAATTACATTAAAAAAGACTTTAGAATTATTATCATCAATAATTCAGGTGGCGGTATTTTTAGAATATTACCTGGGAATGATGATTCTGAAAAATTTGAGACATTCTTTGAAACCTCTCATAAGTTAAGTGCTTATCATATTAGTAAACAATATGGTTTTGATTATCAAGATGCTCGCGACGCTAGTTCTTTAGTCCAGGAATTAAAAGAGTTTTATGAACCCTCAACCACTCCTAAAATTTTAGAAATATTTACTCCTCGAAAGGTGAATAACAAAATTTTGCTTGCTTACTTCGATTTCATATCTTAGAGCAACATTAATTAATTATAAAAGAACACTAACAATTATGAGTAAAAGAGACGAATTAATAGAGAAGTACGCAGCCGATATCAAAGATAAGTTTGGTGAAAAGCCAGATATGGATTTACTAACTAAAGTTGCAATTGGTTTAGGCCCTGCAATTTATAACCTTGACGCTTCAAAAGTGTCTGGCAGCGATGATAAGGAGTTAGAGACTGTTAAGAAGAATTTCCTAATGAAAAAGCTAGGTATGGCTGATAGTCCAAAATTGATGGAAGCAATAAATGCTGTAATTGAAAAATATGGAAAGTCAAATAAAAACAAGCATAGAGCTGTTATTTATTATCAATTGGCTAAACATTTTGGAAAAGAGTCTATTTACAATTAGAAAAGAATTTTTATTTTAACGGAAACCGCAGTTATTTTTTTAACTGTGGTTTTTTATTTGGCGTATTTTTGCAAAATGATTGAGTTAGGTAATTATAATACATTAAGCGTTTTAAGAAGTACTAGTGTTGGTGTTTTTTTAGGTGATGAAGACGGAACCGAGATTTTGCTACCCAATAAATATGTGCCAGAAAACATTCAATTGGATGATAAGCTCAATGTTTTTTGTTATTTGGATCATATGGAGAGGCCAATAGCTACTACATTAAATCCTGATATTCAAAGAAATAAATTTGGATTTTTAAAAGTTGCCGAAGTCAATCAATTTGGTGCATTTATGCAGTGGGGATTAGAGAAACATCTACTTGTCCCTTTTAGAGAACAGCGATTAAAGATGCAGGAGGGTAATTGGTACGTGGTATACTGTTATTTAGATGATCAAAGTTTTAGGCTCGTAGCTTCGAACAAAATAGACAAGTTTTTAAATAATGATAATCTTGACCTGAAAGTAAATGATGAAACATCAGCTATAGTGACTAGAAAAACAGATTTGGGCTGGGAGGTGATACTAGATGATAAATATAAGGGGCTCTTATTTTTTAGCGATGTTTTTAAACCAATTTCAATTGGAATGAAACTCAAGGCTTTTGTTAAAAAGGTAAGAGATGACAATAAGATAGATATTTCATTGCAACCAATAGGAAGCAAAATGCTCGATTCAACTTCTGAGACAATCTATAAGGAGTTATTAGCAAATAATGGCTTTTTGCCATTAAATGATAAGTCTGATCCAGAGCTAATAAAAAACCAATTACAAATAAGTAAAAAAGCCTTTAAAAAGGGAATAGGAGTTCTTTATAAAGAAAGAAGAATTTTAATTAAAGATGATGGAATATATGTTGTTCAAAAATAAACACTTTTCACTATCGCAAAGGTCTCTTGTATTTTCATGTTAGCTATATTTTTTTCTTTGCTTAAAAATTTTACATTTGCATTAGTCCCTAATTTAATCTACTGACCGTTATGTGTTTAAAGTAAAACGCTAAACTAATCCTCAGCATTATGCCTTTTATAGAAGAGAATGATTTGTTGGACCTGCATAAGGATGTCGAAAAATCTCAGATTATTAACGAGCGATTGCTCGACCAGATAAAATTTAAGAACAAAGATTTAAAAAAGTTAAAGATTCAACGGAATGTTTTTGTTGCAATCACAGGGCTTTTTTTAATTGGAACTTTGGCTATAACTTCATTCACAGCAGGTTTAAGCACTTCTAATAGTAATCAGAACAATCTCTTGGTATCAATTGATAGTCTTGAAGCTATGAAAATGAGAAGCGACAATTTAAAAATTCAAAACCAAGAATTAAGTTTGGTAAAAGAGTTTTATTTAGCGAAGGAGTTTTTAGAAAAAGAGACGATTTATTCTGTTCAGGTAAAATCTTTTGTGGAAAATAATGCGACCCTTGCTTCAGAGGCTTTGACAAATACACTATTTGTTAAAACAAATCCTTTCTACGCTTATTCACTCGGCAATTTTGAAACTTTAGAAGAAGCTCAAACTTTTAGAAAGCAATTGGTGAATATTGGCTTTTCAGATGCTTTTGTAGCTTCTTACAAAGACGGCAAACGTGTTAAAATAGAAGCCGCAAACTAATACCGCTTTTTGATTGAATAAACTTAAAGCTTGGATAAGCGCCGCACGACTTAGAACACTACCACTTTCTATTTCTGGTATTTTATTAGGAACAGCATTAGCCAATCAAGATGGCTTTAATGATGTAACCATTTTATTTTTGGCTTTGGCAACAACTATTGCTTTTCAAATAACTTCAAATTTTGCTAATGATTATGGAGATGGTGTAAAAGGTACGGATGATGAAACGCGTATTGGCCCTAAAAGGGCATTGCAAAGTGGATTGTTGACAAGAGCTGAATTGAAATTGGGAATAATTATTGTTGCTTTAATCAGCTTTGTTTTAACCTTGATTCTAGTCTATTATTCCTTTGGTATAGAAAATCTAGGCTATATTCTGCTCTTTTTAGTTTTAGGGCTATTTAGTATTTGGGCAGCTCTAAAATATACAATGGGAGACTCGCCATATGGTTATCAAGGATTAGGCGATGTTTTTGTATTTCTTTTTTTTGGGCTTCTTTCAGTAATCGGAACTAAATTTTTATATGGTAATCAAATAAATTTAATTGATATTTTACCTGCTATTGCAATTGGATTTTTATGTGTTGGAGTTTTGAATTTGAATAACCTGCGAGATGTACAATCTGATAAAAAACATGGAAAAAATACTCTTGTCGTGAAGTTGGGTTTTGAAAATGGTAAAAAGTATCATTACGTCTTGTTAAGCGGAAGTTTTATTTGTTTTTTGAGTTACAGCCTAATTACGTTTCAGTCATTTCATTCTTTTATTTACCTTATCTTTTTCATTCCTGTCGTAATTCATTTTGTTAAAGTTGTGCAAACAAATGAACCTAGAAAATTGGACCCAGAATTAAAAAAACTGGCGCTAAGCACTTTTTTCATGGCATTAGCGTTTTATATAGCGATAAATTATTTTTCGTAATTTTGTTAACCTTATCTAAAAACCACGTTAGTTTTGGAACACCCCATTAAAATATTGATAGTAGAGGACAATGTAATCATCGCTGATGATATGCAGTCCATGTTGGAAGAGATTGGTTATGAAGTCGTAGACAATGTTATTGTTTATGAACAGGCTGTAGAGGTCCTCAAAAATAATCATGTTGATTTAGTATTAATTGATATCATACTTGCATCTGATAAAACAGGTATAGATTTAGGTAAGCACATTAGAGACGCTTACAACATTCCATTTATTTTTGTCACTTCGAACTCAGATAAAGCAACAGTTGAAAATGCTAAAACAGTTAAACCAGATGGATATTTGGTGAAACCATTTGAGCAACAAGATTTATATACCTCTATTGAAATAGCACTTTCAAATTTCAATTATTCTAGAAAGGCTGATAGCAAAGAAATAGGAAGCGGTAGCGCTAATGAAGGTGATAGCTTCATGTCAAACTCTGTTTTAAAAGATTCTATTTTTGTTAAAAAACAACATCTATATTATAGAATTCAATTTGGAGATATCCAGTTTATTAAAGCTGATAACGTTTACCTTGAAGTTAATACAGTTGATAAAAAGTTTTTAGTACGTTCCCCATTAAAAGACTATTTGGAGAAGTTGCCAAAGAACAAGTTTTATAGAGCACATAAATCATATATCGTAAATGTAGATCACATTGATGCTATCAATTCTAAAGATATCATGATAAACAATACTTTGATTCCAATTTCAAAAGATTTCAAAGAGTTTATAATTTCTTCTATGAATTCTTAACTGAAAGTTTTAAATATTAAAAGAAAAAGCATCCAATTTAGGATGCTTTTTCTTTTTTAGGTGGTTACCAAGAACAACTTTTTTAGAGACTTTGGTTTTTGAAATGGAGTTTAAATTGCTGATAAAGAATTTTTCAATTCTAGACTTCTAGAATTTGAATTCTATGAAATGCACGAAAACATCGATTAAATGAATTTTGGTAACGGTAAGGTGTCATTTCACAACAAAAAAAAGCACTTTCACAACATATTTCAATAACAAGATTTGATTCAATTTACTTTTGACGACGTGTTGAAACAATCCCAATCTTCCACTCAAAATATTGAATTAAGACTGTACTATTAAAGGTGCGGTCTTTTTTATTGTAATGATGAAAGTGAGAGGTTTTGATAAATGGCAAAGTGGCATTAACTAATTTTAAGTCTTTTTACCACTTATTTGGGTTGGTTTTACAACAAAAATTTAAGCAAACAAGGGTTACAAGGTAATTTTAATATTGAATTATCTTTTTTGTAGCTAAATAAGGTTAGTGATAGAACAATTTCATGTTGAGTAAAAAAATAGTTTTTGTGTTATCAATTTTTCTCTTTGTAGGGTTAGGGCTTAGTTATGCTCAAGACTCAGATAGTATTGAAATTAATTTATTAGACGACTTTCAAAACGCTCAGTCTGCACCACAAAAAATGAAATTGTTTTATGATATGCCTAACCGGTATATTCAGAACTCAGCATATGACTGGTTAGAGGTAGTTAATGTTTATTTGAATAGTTCTGAAAAGACTAGAGATACTCTAGCGGTTAATACCTATCGCATTATGCAGTCTCAATTGTATAAAGACATCGGGGACTATGATAAAAGTGTTGCAATTGCGAAAGATATTTATACGAATAAAGACAGTTTAGATAAGAATACAAAAGCTTTGGTGCTGACTTTGTTAGACGAAAACTACGGAAAGCTTCAAATGTATGATAAGCAGATTGAGATACGTGAAGCAAAGAAAAGTTTGGGGCTGACTGAAGGAGTTGCCTTTTACGATATCTACGCTAACATGGGCTTGTATAGGCAAGCAATGAAACAATACATTCTTGCTGTAAAACCTACAATACCGGATAATGATTATTTAGCTCTTGCTAGACATCACAATGTGGTTGGTGATTATCTAAGATTAGATAAATCGGCACCAACAGCAATAACAGAATACAATAAGGCTACTGGTTTTTTAAAGGTTTTTATAAACGATAATTCAAATGAAAAAACCGAAAAAGAAATTTTTGAAAGCGAATCGTTAAAAGCAGAAATTGAAGGAAATATTGGCAAGTCATATGTTTTATTAAAAAACTATATTGAGTCTATTCCGCATTTAAATGAAAGTATTGATGTGCTTTCAGAGTATAATAATGAAGAATACGCTGATCAAATTATCGATAATAAACTCTATTTGGCCGAGGCACATTTACAATTAGATAATAATAGAACTGCGAAACGTTTGTTGGAAAGTTCTTTTGGGGAAATGACGGCTCAACAAGAATTAAAGAGAAATAGACTACTGGCCTATTATTATGATAAAATAGAAAATTTCAAAAGTGCTTCATTGTTTTATAAGCGTAATGAAAGAATAACGGATTCATTAAAGGCTAATGAACTTTCTATTCTTAAGCAACAACTTGTGGCTATAGTAGGTACTTCAGATTTGGAGAATTCACGAAAGTTAATCAACCAACAAAAATTAGCCAACGATAAATTTAGAAGTGAAATTCAGGCAAAAGATGAACGTATTAATTTAGTATTCATCTCTTTAGTTTTCACACTTTTAGGTTTTGCTGGATTGGTCTATGCTTATTTAAAAAGTATTAAAAATCAACGCTTAATTGCAGAACAAAAGCATTTTATTGAAAATTCTTTAAAAGAAAAGGAATCATTGCTAAAAGAGATTCATCATAGGGTTAAAAATAACCTTCAAATGGTTTCAAGCTTACTCAGTCTGCAAACAAGAAACACAAAAAGTAAAGCAGCCATTGAAGCCTTAGAAGAAGGTAAGAGTAGAGTGAAGGCCATGGCTTTAATTCATCAGAAGTTATATCAGAATGATGACCTTTCGGTTATTGAAATGCAAGGCTACATTGAAAGTTTAATTAATAGTGTTCAATCTGTTTATAAAAAAGGTGGTCATAACATTAGTATTACCGTTGATGCTGAGGGAACGGAGTTAGATATTGATAGGGCTATTCCTTTTGGGCTTATTCTAAATGAGTTAGTATCTAATAGTTTTAAATATGCCTTTCCGGAAAGTGATGAAAATGGAAAAATCTATATTCACCTAAGGCAAAATGGAGAGGGTGGTTATTTTGAATACGCTGACAATGGTGTAGGGCTACCGGACGATTCTGATGAACGTACGAATTCGTCAATGGGTTTAAGATTGATAAATAGACTTGTTAATCAGCTACAATCAAAATTAAACGTAGATAAAACTAAAGAAGGGGTGCGTTTTTGGTTTAACTACAAGTAAGCTAGCGAACATCACTTTTGAGAACTAGTTTATGTAAAAGTTTTGGAAAAAAACGCTTCACATAGATCCCTTTTACTTCTTTACCACCTATATAAACCTCAAATTTTTCTTTAGTAATAGCGTGTATCATCTTCTTACAAAAAACTTTAGTTGGTAATCCATTTTGAGTGGCATGATCATTACTGCCTTGTGCAGTGCCATCTGCGGTTAAAGAGCTCTTCGCAATATTGGTGTTAACGAAACCAGGGCACACCATAGTTACTCGGACGCCATCTTTTTCATGTTCCATTCTCATAGCATCAAAAAAGCCATGTAAGGCATGCTTTGCGCCGCAATAGCCAGAACGATAAGGTGATGAAAATTTACCCATAAGGCTGCTTACAACAACATAATGCCCAAAATTATTTTTTATAAAATGCGGTAGAATAGCCTTGCTTAAAGCTACAGTTCCAAGATAGTCTATCTCCATAATATGCTTATAAACTTCAAAATTAGTCTCAACAATTAAAGAGCGTTGGCTGACACCGGCATTATTAATGAGAATATCAACTTTTCCAAAAATTGAAATAGCTTTTTGTACTGTGGTTTCCGACCGTTCGAATTCGGTGATATCAAGAGGGAGCACAGTAACTGAATTTTTGTTGATGCAGTTATTTTTAACCGCTTCGAGAACTTCCTTGCGTCGCGCCGACAAAATCAATTTATAATTTTTTTTACTGAGTTGATAAGCTAATTCTTCTCCAATACCTGATGATGCGCCAGTAATCCAAATTACTTTACTTTCCATTTTGTCTAGTTTAAAAACTTTAAGCGTAAAATATAGCTAATTTTGACGAAGATGAAATTTAGCTATAAAAAGTATATTCTTGATTTCAAGATACCCAGTGGAACCTCAAGAGGAGTAATGCACCAAAAAGAAACTTGGTTTGTAATTTTAGAAGAAAGTGGTAAAAAGGGGATTGGCGAATGTGGTATTTTAAGAGGCCTGAGTATTGATGATAAACCCGATTATGAAGATAAATTGCGTTGGATAGCAAAGAATATTGAGCTTGGCCTAGCGACACTTTTAAAGCGGCTAAAAGAATACCCTTCCATACAATTTGGTATAGAACAAGCGTTTTTATCTTTACATTCTAAAAGTCCATTTCAGCTCTTCCCCTCGTCTTTCACCAATAAAAATGAACCCATTACCATTAATGGTTTAATTTGGATGGGGAAAGAAGATTTTATGCTTCAACAGATTGATGATAAGATTGCTCAAGGTTTTAAATGTATCAAAATGAAGATTGGTGCGATTGACTTTAAGACTGAATTAAAACTAATAGGGGCTATTAGAAATAACTTTAATAAAGATGAGATAGAACTTAGAGTTGATGCGAACGGCGCTTTTACTTTAGACTCTGCTTTAGAAAAGTTAGAAAACTTGGCTAAGTATGACTTGCATTCTATAGAACAACCTATCAAACCTAAAAATTGGGAGACTATGGCTGAACTTTGTTTAAAAACGCCATTACCTATTGCTTTAGATGAAGAATTAATTGGCGTGTTTGATGTAACGGAAAAGCGTAAAATGCTACAAACTATACAACCACAATATGTGATTTTAAAACCAAGTTTAATTGGGGGGTATCACGGAAGTCATGAGTGGATTGAATTGGCAACCAGATATGATATTAAATGGTGGGTGACAAGCGCATTAGAAAGCAATATAGGTTTAAATGCAATCGCTCAGTGGGCATTTACTTTAAAAAACAAAATGCCCCAGGGTTTAGGTACTGGATGTTTATTTACCAATAATTTCCAAAGTCCTTTGGAGGTTTCGACTGGAAAGTTATTTTACAGAAATCAGCTATCTTGGCAAAATAATTTAATTGATGAATTATGTACATAGAGCAAGGATATAAACAAAGAATTGGTATTTGGAGTTTTTTCGTAATTCCACTATTGTTTCTTGGACTAACTGCTGTGTCATTAGTGCTTTTAAATCTATTAGCTCTAGATACAGATGCAATTATCGCTTCTGAAATTGAAAAGAAAGGTAGTAACAGGTTTTTAGCCGAGTCATTATTGCAATTCGCAGTGATGTTAGCAGTGTTGATTTTTTGGGTTCTAGTCGTACAAAAGCAGAGTTTTACTGCATTTACAACCTCTCGCGCAAGAATTGATTGGAAGCGAGTTTTCTTCGTTTTCGCTTTGTGGGGTTTAATAACTATAGGATTCACTTTGCTTGATGTTTATTTATCACCAGATGACTATGTGATAAATTTTAATTTGGCTAAGTTTTTACCTCTTGCTGTAATTGCAATTTTACTTGTGCCTTTGCAAACAAGTTTTGAAGAGTATCTTTTTAGAGGGCATATGATGCAAGGCTTAGGAATATTAGCAAAAAACAGATGGGTGCCTTTAGTAGTAACATCGGTACTATTTGGATTAATGCATATTGCCAACCCTGAGGTAGAAAAATTGGGGTACGGAATAATGGTCTATTATATCGGCACCGGTTTCTTTTTGGGTATAATGACCCTCATGGATGAAGGCTTAGAATTAGCTCTTGGCTTTCATGCAGCTAATAATTTGATAACAGCATTATTAGTAACTGCAGATTGGACAGCTTTTCAGACGAATTCCGTTTTTAAAGATATTTCAGAGCCTGGCCTCAGTTATGATGTTCTGATTCCTGTTTTTGTGATTTTCCCGATACTATTGTACATTTTAGGTCGAAAGTATAATTGGACCAATTGGAAAGAAAAATTGACCGGACGGGTAATGACCAAAGAGCAATTTGTAGCTTTACAAGATGATGCTTCATCCACAGTTCAAGCTTAACGGAATCGCGTATAACGAAACTTCACTTTTAGAAGTTTCTACAGAATTAGTTAAAGAAGGAAATGCTTTTGAAAAATCTGTAGGTTCTTTTTTAATTGAATGGTTTATTAATTCTGATGTTGTTAACGTAACAACTTCAGGTTCTACAGGTACTCCCAAACAAATTACTTTAAAAAAGAAGCACATGGTTAACTCTGCGTTAGCTACAGGAAGCTTTTTTAATTTAAAGTCTCAAAATACAGCATTATTATGCCTTTCCGCCGACTTTATAGCCGGTAAAATGATGCTGGTCAGGGCAATGGTTTTGGGCTTGGAATTGGATGTGGTTGAACCCAGTTCAAGTCCACTTTCAAAGGCAACAAAATGCTATGATTTTTGCGCCATGGTCCCCATGCAGGTTGAAAACTCCTTAAGAAATTTAAAACAAATCGATACCTTAATTATTGGGGGAGCACCACTGTCGGATGCGTTAAGTGAAAATCTTCAAAATGTAGAAACCAATTGTTTTGAGACCTATGGCATGACCGAAACCATAACCCATGTTGCCGTAAAAAGGGCCAATAGGTTCAATTCTGACCGCGATGAAACCTACTTTAACACCTTGCCCAATATTTCTATTTCAAAAGATGAAAGGGGGTGTTTAGTAATAGAAGCTCCAAAAATTTCGAATAAAACCATTATCACAAATGATATGGTTGAACTTATTGACAGCAAACGCTTTAAGTGGTTAGGTCGGTACGATACTATTATCAATTCTGGCGGGGTAAAACTAATTCCTGAACAAATTGAGAAAAAACTAAATACGTTTATTAAAAATCGATTTTTTGTTGCTGGAATACCAGATGATAGCTTAGGTCAAAAGGTTGTTTTAGTTTTGGAAAGAACCAAAAATAGAGATTCAATTAAAGATGAATTTGATTTTACAGGCATTCTTTCTAAATATGAAACACCAAAAGAAATCATTCAAGTAGATAATTTTATCAAAACGAAAAATGGAAAAATTAATAGAGAGGAAACAATTTTAGAAATCTTAAACTAATTCAAAAGAGTTATTAATAGCTTTTTTAGTAATTACTATTTAGGTATTTTCATTGTAGAAAAATTGTTATCATGAAATATACTTCCCTAGTTCTATTTTTTTTCTTCACTTTTAATTTAACTGCCCAACAAATACTCCCTGAAAACGAACGTGCAAAAGTGGTAGACGAAATTCTGGCTGATAAATTCAATAACCTGCTACCAGGTCTAATGGATAAAGCCCAAATTGATATGTGGGTTTTAATTTCAAGAGAATATAATGAAGACCCTGTATTAAAGACAATGCTCCCGGCCAAGTGGTTAAATGCAAGACGGAGAACCATTTTAGTCTTCTATAGAGACCAAGCAAAGAACACCATTGAAAAGCTCGCTGTGGCTCGCTATAATGTTGGTAAAAACATTGAATCTGCTTGGGATAAAGAAAAGGAGCCAAATCAATGGAAAAGACTAATGCAATTAATTGAAGAACGCAATCCAAAGACGATCGGTTTGAATTTCTCAAAAGACCATAATATCGCAGACGGCTTAGATAAAACAGACTATGATGAGTTTATGCAAAATCTACCAAAGGAATTTACAAATAAAATTGTTTCAGCGGAGCAATTAGCCGTCAGGTGGATAGAAACTAGAACACGAAGAGAGATGATTATTTATGATCAGTTGGTTGATATTACACATGATATCATTGCAGAGGCCTTCTCAGAAAAGGTTATTACACCCGGTGTAACTACAACGTCAGAAGTAGTTTGGTGGATGCGTCAAAAGGTGACTGATTTAGGTATAGAGACGTGGTTTCATCCAACGGTAGATGTGCAACGTACCAGCGAAGAGTTGGTAAGTCACTTATACTCTTTTTCTGGTAGCCCTGATGATATGATTATCATGCCTGGAGACCTACTTCATTGTGATTTTGGTATCACTTATTTAAGAATGAATACGGATTGTCAAGAGTTAGCCTATATTTTAAAGCCAGAAGAAACCAAGGCGCCCGATTTCTTAATTGAAGGATTAAAAGATGGGAATAGGGTACAAGACTTTTTAACGGACAACATGATTACTGGTAGAACTGGGAATGAGATTTTGGCAAAATCTTTAGCAGAAGCCAAAGCTGCTGGATTAAGGCCTTCCATTTATACACATCCGCTAGGGCTTTACGGTCATTCCGCAGGTACCACAATCGGCATGTGGGACTCGCAAGGGGGGGTAATGAAAGACGATGGGGAAAATTACCCTCTTAATCCAAACACAGTATATGCTATTGAGTTAAACACTACCATAACCATTCCTGAATGGAAAAGAGATATACGCATTATGTTAGAGGAGGCGGGCTTTTATGGCGAAGATGGATTTCGCTATGTCAATGGCCGTCAAACGGAACTTTTACTAATTCCAAGAGTTAAAAGTCAATTAGGGAATTAGGGTTTTTACACAATGAAACCATGGTTTTTATATCTTTCTTTGTTATTCTCTATAGAATAATGATAGTAAAACTATTGAAAAATTCAGTTATACTGTTAATGAGTGTTAAATTAATTAACTATTAAGATTTTTTAAGCTAACTTGTTAGAAACGAAATGTTTAATTCTTCGAATATCTTCTGCTATGAAAAATCTTCTTTCAATTCTGTTCTCTTTCTTTTTACTAAACGCTCTAACAGCCCAAGAAAAACATAAAATTTTTGGTAAGGTGTCTGATGGTAAAAATCCAATTGCCAATGTAAACGTAAGAATCGCTAATAATGACTCATCGACAATAACCGATTCAGATGGCAATTATGAAATAATGGCCGGTACGGGAGATATTCTCGAATTCACATATACAGGACTTAGAACAGTGAGCATCAGAGTCGAAGATGTCACTAAAATCTTGAATCCTATAATGATTCCAGATGTTACAGAGCTCGACGAAGTTGAGGTTACTGCAAGTAAACGTCGTTCACAAAAAGATATGGAAGAAGATTATGTAACAAACAAAAGTATCATCAGAACGGCTTGGGGCCTATTGGATGCGGAAAGAGCAGCAGGAAATATTCGAATTTTAGCTGAAGACCAAATTTCTCCAGGTCATTTATGCCTACTAGATTTATTGGCAGGTGAATTTGCAGGTGTTAGTGTCTCTGGAACTTGTAATGGTTTAGGTGGTGCTGTTTCTATACGAGGCCCAATTTCAATTTCTAATTCTACCCCTGCAATCTATGATATAGATGGGCAAATTTTCACAGATTATCCTTGGTGGCTTGATATCAATAATATTAAACGGGTAGCAATATTGGCTAACTTGGCCACAACAGCAACATATGGTAGTCTTGGGAAAAGCGGTGTAGTTGTAATCAATACAGTTGGTGGCAACCCTAAAGTTGATCAATTCGTAGATCGTGCCAGATTAAGAAATAATTATGCTGATGACAAAACCCTAAGTAGAGCAGAAGCAGCTGAAAATGCTCCTAGCTATTTAAAGGAATTAATGAATAGCGAATCTTTTGAAGCTTCAAAGGCTATTTTTGAAAAGCATCATAAAGTTTATTCCAATTCCCCATATTTTTTATTGGATGCGTATACTCATTTTGCAGACACGTATGATGAAATGGAATATGCCGATTCTATTATTGAATCACATTTTGCTACCTACACCAACAATCCTGTACTTTTAAAAGCACTTGCCTATATCTATGAGTCACAACAGCGTTTTGAAAAAGCCAATGCGGCTTATAAAGAGGTTTTTATATTAAGACCTAACTACGCTCAAAGCTATATGGATATGGCCAACAGTTATCGTAACCTTCGCGAGCCTCAGCAAGCAGCCTCAATGTATGCACGCTACGAATACTTGATTCAAGAGGGCTTTTTAGAGCAAGATACCATTGGCTTTGGACCAATAGTTGAAAGAGAATATAATAACCTTCTGATGTTAGAAAAAGGCGCAGTAGTTAAAGGTAGAAAAGCTCAAAAGTTATTTGTAGCCGAGGAAGATTTTAAAGGAACCCGCTTGGTTTTTGAGTGGAACGATGGTGAGGCAGAATTTGACTTACAATTTGTCAATCCAGAAAATCAGTATCACAAATGGAAGCACAGTATGTTCGATAATGTGGAGGTGATTGAAAGAGAAAAAAGCTTTGGCTATAATGCTAATGAGTACCTTATTGACGACTCACTACCAGGTACGTGGCAAGTAAACGTCAATTATTTAGGTAACAAGAGTTTGTCACCTACTTATTTAAAGGCCACAGTTTATTATGATTATGGCTCACGAAACCAACGTAAAGAGGTTAAGGTATTTAAGTTGAGTCTTAAAAATGTAAACCAAGAGTTGTTCAATTTGCAGGCTGGTAATAAAATCGCAGTGAGATAATAGTTTGTACTAGTTCCCCGCTAAAAACTAAATCAAAATTTAAAAAATTAAACGTCTATGAAAAATCTTCTTTCTATTCTGTTCTCCTTTTTTTTGTTGACTTCTCTTACTGCTCAGGAGCAGCGTAAAATATTTGGAAAGGTTTCCGATGGTAAAAGTGTAATTGCCAATGTAAACGTAAAAATCGCTAATAATGACTCATCGACAATAACCGATTCAGATGGCAATTATGAAATAATGGCTGGGACGAATGATTTTATCGAATTTACCTATACAGGCTTAAAACCAGTTCGTATTAAAATAGAAGATGTAACCCGAGTATTGAACCCCATTATGATACCAGATGTTACTGAGCTTGATGAAGTGGAGGTTACAGCAAGTAAACGTCGTTCGCAAAATGATTTGAGGGAAGATTACACCATTAATAAAAATATTATTAGAACAGCTTGGGGTTATTTAGATGCTGATAGAGCTGCCGGTAATATTCGAATTTTAACACAAGATCAAATTAACCCTGTCTCACTATGTATTTTAGATTTACTAAGAAATGAATTTGCCGGGGTTTATGTTGAGGGTTCATGCACAACAGGTGGCTCTACACCTAATTTAGGAGTTGTCGGAGACCAACGATTACAAGTTGGAGGTGTGGTTAGAATCAGACCTGGAAATAGCTTAAGTAGTCAATTACCAGCCGTTTTTGATGTAGATGGTCAAATTTTTACTGATGTTCCACTTTGGCTTGATATAAATAATATAAAGCGTGTGGCCATTCTTGCTAATTTAGCAACTACCGTTTCCTACGGTAATCTTGGTAATGGTGGAGTTGTTGTAATCAACACCATTGGTGGAAGCCCTAAAAACAATCAATTTGTTGACCGTGCTAGATTAAAAAACAATTACGCCAATGCTAATACGCTGACCTTAGAAGGGGTAGCTAAAAATGCTCCGAACTATTTGAAAGAATTTAGAAACAGTGATTCTTTTGAAGGCTCAAAAGCAATATTTGAAAAGTACAGCAAATCTTATGCTAGTTCGCCCTATTTTCTTTTAGATGCCTATACGCATTTTGTGAATAACCATAAAGAACTAGAATACGCCGACGCTATAATTGCTGACTATTTTGAGCCATTTACCAATAACCCGGTACTTTTAAAAGCACTGGCCTATACTTATGAATCTCAAGAACGCTTTGATAAGGCGAATGCAGCTTATAAAGAAGTATTTATACTCCGGCCTAATTACGCCCAAAGTTATATGGATATGGCCAACGGATATCGCAATCTTAGCGAGCCTCTGCAAGCCGCATCAATCTACGCGCGATATGAATATTTAATTCAAGAGGGCTTTTTAGATAGAGATAGTATTGGATTTGAACCAATTATCGAAAGAGAATATAATAACCTCTTGATGTTAGAAAAAAGAGCTTTAGTCGAAAATGGAAAAGCACAAAAACTATTTATAGCCAAAGAAGATTTTAATGGAACCCGCTTGGTTTTTGAGTGGAATGATGGTGAGGCAGAATTTGACTTACAGTTTGTAAATCCTGAGAATCAGTATCACAAATGGAAGCACAGTATGTTTGACAATGTAGATGTAATTGAAAGAGAAAAGAATTTTGGCTACAACGTCAACGAGTACCTGATTGATGGTTCACTGCCTGGCACATGGCAGGTAAATATTAATTATTTAGGTAATAAAAGCTTAACCCCTACCTATTTGAAAGCTACCATTTATAGTAACTATGGAGAAAGGTCACAACGTAAAGAAATCAAGATATTCAAACTTGATTTAAAGGATGTAAATCAAGAGTTGTTTCGGTTAAATATAGCGCAAGGTTTAATTCAAAATTAGGAACTATGAAAAAATTACTTTTTCTTTTTTTAGCAGTACCGCTAGTCATTTTTGCTCAAGAGCAACGCAAACTATCAGGCACTATTTCATCTGACTATCAAGTTTTACCCGATGTTAAAGTGACCGTTGTAGACAAAGAAATTGTTACAGCCTCCAATCAACGCGGGTGGTACGAGATTGCTGTTGAAACAGGAGATAAAGTACAGTTTTCTTCTATTGGCATGAAAACCATTACTATAATGGTGGAAGATGTTACCCGAATTTTAAATCTTGAAATGTCTTCGGAAACTACTGATTTAGAAGAAGTAGTAGTAACTAAAAAATTGAACAAATCACAAGAACTTCTTGAAAAAGAATTTAGATACAATCCGGATATTGTTAAATCAGTGTTTAGGTATTTTGAACCAAAAAGATTTGTTGGTCAAACTCGAATGATAAATATGGATGGATTGGAGCATAATAGCCAATGTATTCTTGATTTATTGACCGAACAACTTGATGATATTTCTCGGATTGGCACATGTGCGGGTGATGGTAAAATTTTTATTGGTTTAAACTCAATTAAGGCTTCGCCAATAACTGTTTTTGATATTGATGGTCAAGTTTTTCAAGACGTTCCATTTTGGTTAGATCTGCGTAAAATAAAGAGAATTGCAATAGTGCAAGGAAGGTATTGGGCTAATTATTACGGGGATGCTGCCTTAAATGGGGTAGTCATCATTAATACAACAGATTTAAATGCTTTAAGAGGAGTTGTAGATAAAGGCAGATTAAGAGATAATTATATAAAAGAAGCTAATCTAAGCGAGCAATATCATGCTGAGAATAAGCGTAGAAAACAAAATCAAAAAGTAATTTCTGGTACTGTTTCTGACGGAAGAGCACCTATAGCGAATGTAAATATTAGCGTCTCGAATACAAATGAAGCTACTACAACCAATGAAAAGGGAAAGTATAAGATAAGAGCAGGTCAAGGTGATATCATATCATACTCGTATGTAGGGTTAAAAACTGTGAATATTAAAGTTGAAGATATCACTCGTATTTTAAACCCAATTTTAATACCTGAAGTAACCCAATTAGATGAAGTGGAGGTTACAGCCAGTAAACGTCGTTCTCAGAAAGATTTAGAAGAAGATTACTATAGCAATGAAAATATTATTAAAACGGCCTGGGGCTATTTAGATGCTGATAGAGCTGCTGGAAATGTTAGGTTTTTGAATGAAGAACAAATCAATCCTGTTAGCTTATGCATATTAGATTTATTACGCGGCAAATTTGCAGGAGTGAATGTTACTGGCGATTGTTTTAGTGGAGGTGGAGTGTCCATTAGGGGACTGAATTCTATAATGAACAACACCGGGGCCATATTTGATGTTGACGGTCAAATTTTCACGAACGCACCTATTTGGCTAGATGTCAATAGTTTTAAACGTATTGCTATCTTATCTAATTTAGGTCTAACAGCTCAATATGGTAATTTTGGTAGAGGAGGCGTGGTTGTGATCAATACAACTAATGGAACGCTGAAAACTAATAATGGAGTCGATCAAGCGCTTTTAAGAAACAACTTTGTTAGTGGAAGGATACTCACAAAAGAAGATATTGATAAAAATAAGCCACAATACCTAAAAGAATTAGAGGCCTCAACTTCATTCGAAGGTGCAAAGGGTGTTTTTGATAAACATGCTAAAGCTTATAAAGGTTCTCCTTACTTTCATTTAGATGCTTACACGTATTTTACGGAGAAATGGAAGCAGCAAAAATATGCTGATGGTATTATTAAAAATAACTATGCTCTTTTTCAAAATAACGCTGTTTTATTAAAGGCTTTGGCGTATCATTTTGATGCTCAAGAACGTTTTGAAATGGCAAACACGGTATATAAAGAAGCTTTTCTTTTAAGACCTAATTATGCTCAAAGTTATTTAGATATGGCGAATACCTATCGCGATATAAATGAGCCTAAAATGGCGGCATCAATGTATGCGCGTTATCAATATCTTCTTGAAGAAGGGTTTATGCAGCAAGATACTATTGGTTTTGGACCAATTATAGAAAGAGAATTCAACAACTTGTTAACTTTAGATAAAAGTGCAGTAGTTCATAGTGAGAAAGCTAATGAGCTTTACATCGCTGAAGAAGATTTTGCAGGAACCCGGTTAGTGTTTGAGTGGAATGATAGTGAAGCTGAGTTTGACTTACAATTTGTAAATCCTGGGAAACAATTTTACACTTGGAATCACAGTTTGGCAGATAATGAGGAAACTATTAGCAGAGAAAAGAACTTTGGTTATAATATCACAGAATATCTAATAGATGGCTCTTTGCCAGGCAATTGGAGCGTTAATGTAAATTATTTGGGCAACAAAAGTTTGACCCCAACCTATCTAAAGGCTACTATATATTATGCTTACGGCTCTCGAAACCAACGTAAAGAAGTAAAGGTATTTAAGTTAAGTCTTAAAGATGTAAATCAAGAATTGTTCCGTTTACAGTCTTTTTCAAAGGTGGCTGTTAGATAAAATCATTTTTTAAATTAGCCTTGAACTCTATTTCATAAAACTAATTAAATGAAAAAAAAGCTTACTAACTATCTATTCTTTATTTTTTCATTTTATACAATTTTAGTTGGTGCACAAAAAGATTACAAGGGCCGCGTCGTTGATGCTACCACAAAAGAACCTTTAGCTTATGTAAATATTGGTATTCAAGAGGCTGGTATTGGCACTGTAAGTGATGAAGAAGGTTTGTTTCATATGTATTTGGAACAAGATAAGTTTAGAACTGATGAACAAATTATATTTTCTTCGCTTGGTTATGAAACTTTATATATACCTATTTCTGAGATTCAATTGGTGTATAACGACTACCCAGAGATAGCACTTAAACCAAAGTTATTTGAGTTGAATGAAATCGTGGTTTCTAATAAAGGCGAGCGTTTTATTCCAGATAATGTAGGCTACAGGAATTATGGTGTTAAAAATTATGGATATTGGAAAGATAATATAGCCTTAGGAGGAGAACTAGCAACTAGAATCGTTGTCAAAAGTGGTTTACGTAAATTAAATAATTTTGAATTTGAAGTTTGGCATAACCCCTCAGATAGTTTACTGTTACGTGTAAATATTTACGATGATAATGGAGGGTCTAACAAACCCGGAATAAATCTAAATACGTCTAGTAAAAATATTCTAACTACTGTCAAAACAGATGATAAAATGGTAAAGGTTGACTTAAGGCCTTTCGACATCTATGTCATGAATGACTTTATAATATCTCTAGAACTTTTAAAGATTTATGGTGATGAAGAATTAGGGTTAGTTTTATTAGCTTCATTAAATCAATTTGGATCATACCGAAAATATGCTAGTCAAGACAATTGGGAATCGTTGTCTGATACAAATATGGCCTATTACGTCCAATCAGAGCTCATGGTTTCAGAAAAACTGGCGCAACGTTTTGAACGTAAAAAAGAAAAAAAGAAAAAGAAACAACGCACCGTGTCAGGCTTTGTAATTATGAAAGGCAAAATGATTTCTGGGGTTTCAGTCTTAAATAATAGAACTAAAGCAGATACGATTTCAGATGATGGTGGCCGCTATATTATTCCCGCTGACAAAGGTGATATTTTAACCTTTTCAAAGGAAGGATATAAAGATTTCAGTTTTGAAATTACCGATAAGATTACGCAGAATGTGGTATTGAGACTAAAATAGTTTACACCTGCAATACTCCCATATTAAATTGCTTTTCAATTGGTGCATGGTTAGCAGCATCAATACCCATTGAAATCCATTTGCGTGTGTCTAGCGGGTCGATAATCGCGTCTGTCCAAAGTCTAGCAGCTGCGTAATACGGAGAAACCTGCTCATCATAACGACTTTTGATTTTATCAAACATCGCTTTTTCTTTTTCAGGTGTGATGGTCTCACCCTTTTTCTTAAGAGAAGCTTTCTCAATCTGTAAGAGCACTTTAGCTGCAGAATTTCCACCCATTACGGCTAATTCGGCACTTGGCCAAGCAACAATTAGCCTTGGGTCATAGGCTTTTCCGCACATGGCATAATTACCAGCTCCGTAGCTGTTGCCAATTACTATGGTGAATTTTGGTACGACTGAATTACTTACTGCATTGACCATTTTGGCACCGTCCTTTATAATACCTCCGTGTTCACTTTTGCTACCAACCATAAAACCGGTAACATCTTGTAAAAACACTAAAGGAATTTTCTTTTGATTGCAATTCGCTATAAACCGAGTTGCTTTATCTGCAGAGTCTGAATATATCACACCACCAAATTGCATTTCTCCTTTTCCGTTTTTAACAACCTTACGTTGATTAGCAACAATACCCACAGCCCAACCGTCCATTCTGGCGTAACCTGTCAAGATAGATTTTCCATAGTCCGCTTTATATTGCTCAAAATCAGAATCATCTACCAAGCGATTAATGATATCAAGCATATCATATTGGTCTGAACGAGAAGCTGGAAGGATACCATAGATATCTTCTTGCTTTTCTTTTGGTTTAGAAGATTTTATCCTGTTAAAACCAGCTTTATCAAAATCACCAATTTTACCCATAATATTCTTTATGGTGTCTAATGCAGCCGCATCATCTTTAGCTTTATAATCAGTAACACCACTAATTTCACAATGCGCGGTTGCACCACCCAAGGTTTCATTATCAATACTCTCACCAATCGCTGCTTTGACCAAATAGCTACCGGCTAAAAATATACTTCCTGTTTTATCTACAATTAAAGCTTCATCACTCATAATAGGTAAATAGGCTCCACCCGCAACACAGCTACCCATTACTGCAGAAATTTGAGTAATACCCATACTACTCATAACAGCATTATTTCTAAATATTCGTCCGAAGTGTTCTTTATCAGGAAAGATCTCATCTTGCATTGGTAAATAAACTCCAGCACTATCTACTAAATAAATTATCGGCAACTTATTTTCTATGGCAATTTCTTGAGCTCTTAAATTTTTCTTTCCGGTTATGGGAAACCAAGCTCCTGCTTTAACAGTGGCATCATTAGCAACCACAATACATTGCTTACTTTGAACATAGCCTATTTTTATTACAACACCAGCAGAAGGGCAACCGCCATGTTCTTCATACATACCTTCACCTGCAAAACCACCTATTTCAATACTATCTTTATCCGTATCTAATAAATAGCTTATCCGTTCTCTCGCAGTCATTTTTCCTTTGGCATGATGCTTTTCAATACGATTTTTGCCGCCACCTAATTTTACCTTCGCAAATCGAGTGCGAAGTTCTGATACTTTTAGTTTGTTTTGGTCTTCGTTTTTATTGAACTTTAGGTCCATAAATCGGTTGCTTAATTTTAACTGTTTTAAAGTTTAAAGATAAGCACTAATAGCAATAATAAATCAAGTATGAAAAGTAAAACAAGATGGGGAATTATTGGACCAGGTAAAATAGCTCAGAACTTTGCTAATGATTTAATGCTAGTTGAAGATGCCGAACTTACTGCCGTGGCTTCAAGAAACGAAGAACGGGCGCAAGAATTTGCAACTACTTTTCAAATACCTAATGTTTTTAGTAGTTATCAAGCCTTATTTGACGGCGATGTTGCTGATGTTCTTTATATAGCAACACCACATACCTTTCATAAAGATTTGGCCATACGTGCTATGCAAGCTGGCAAACATGTTTTATGCGAAAAACCCTTAGGCATAAATACTAAGGAGGTTAGCGAAATGATAAAAGTTGCTAAAGAGAATAATGTCTTTTTAATGGAAGCTTTGTGGTCTCGTTTTAATCCTACCATTCAAAAAGTCAAAAAACTGACTGACGAAGGTGTTTTGGGTGATTTAAAATATGTACATGCAGATTTTGCTTTTTATGCACTCGACAGGCCTCTTGATTCACGACTTTTAGACCCGTCTTTGGCTGGTGGAACTTTATTAGATATTGGTATTTATCCAGTTTTTTTGGCCTATTTATTTTTAGGTAAACCGAAAGAGATTAAAGCAGTTTCAAATTTTAATAAAATCGGTGCTGAGATTCAAACTTCAATTATTTTTCAATACGATGACGCGCAAGCCATTCTATTTAGCAGTTTCGCTAATGATTCTAAATCAGATGCACAGATAGCTGGGACAAAAGGTAGCGTAAGTATAAAACATCGTTTTCATGAAAGTCAAGGATTTACGCTTTATGTAGACGAAGAGTCTAAAGATCTTGAATTACCTACTATAGGTAAAGGGTATACTTACGAAATTAGAGAGGTGAATAAATGTCTGGAAGAAAATAAACTAGAAAGTGATTTATGGTCGCATCAAGATAGTATCACCTTAATTTCTCTTTTAGATGAAATACGGTCTAAAAACGGCATTAGTTTTCCTTTTGAAGACTAAAAAACAACATAGGTTGTTCATTTTTTACGATATTTGATTTTACACATAAAACGAAGAAAAGTGAAGGATAAAAATACAGTTTTAGCATGGGCAACAATCATAATGATATTTGTTGGTATAGGTACGATAGCCTTAGGGGCTTTTAAGTATGATGAGGTTGCTGGATATGGATTTGCGGCTGTGGGGATTGGATTTTTAGCCGTTGCTTGGGTTTTTAATGCCTTGAAAGGGCGCGTATAAAACATTTTATTTTACTGCTTTAGCTTGGGTTTCGCTTCAGAATGTTTGAAATCGAACCTGAATTAATTAACAACTAATCATATTATTTGACATGTCTGACGATAAAAAAGTCATTTTTTCAATGGCGGGAGTAACTAAGAGTTATAAAAATGCCAATACTCCAGTTTTAAAAAATATTTACCTCAGTTTTTTCTATGGTGCAAAAATTGGTATTCTTGGTCTCAATGGCTCTGGTAAGTCAACTTTACTTAAAATAATCGCTGGAATTGACAAAAATTATCAAGGTGACGTAGTTTTTTCGCCAGGCTATTCTGTTGGTTATTTGGAACAAGAACCGCATCTTGATCAAGAAAAGACCGTTTTAGAGATTGTGAAAGAAGGGGTTGCCGAAACTGTTGCTGTTTTAGATGAATACAATAAAATCAACGATATGTTTGGCTTGCCGGAGGTCTATGAAGATGCAGATAAGATGCAAAAGCTCATGGATAAACAGGCTGCCCTTCAAGATAAGATTGACGCCTCGAACGCTTGGGAGCTTGATACCAAATTGGAAATTGCAATGGATGCATTGCGAACTCCTGATTCGGATAAAAAAATAGGAGTTTTATCCGGTGGTGAACGACGTCGTGTGGCTTTGTGTAGATTGTTACTTCAAGAACCAGATGTGTTACTCTTAGATGAACCAACTAACCACTTAGATGCCGAATCGGTTCATTGGTTAGAACATCATTTAGCACAATACAAAGGCACTGTTATTGCCGTAACGCATGATAGGTATTTCTTAGATAATGTTGCCGGTTGGATTTTAGAATTAGATAGGGGAGAAGGTATTCCATGGAAAGGAAACTATTCAGGTTGGTTAGACCAAAAATCAAAGCGCTTAGCACAAGAGAGTAAACAAGCTTCTAAACGCCAAAAAACCCTTGAACGTGAATTAGATTGGGTTCGTCAAGGAGCTAAAGGCAGACAAACTAAGCAAAAGGCAAGACTTAAAAACTACGATAAGTTAATGAGTCAAGACCAAAAACAATTAGAAGAGAAATTAGAAATATACATACCCAATGGCGCTCGACTAGGAACTAATGTGATAGAAGCTAAAGGGGTGAGTAAAGCTTATGGTGATAAGTTACTCTATGAAGATCTTAACTTTAACCTTCCTCAAGCTGGTATTGTAGGTATTATTGGCCCTAATGGTGCTGGTAAAACCACGATTTTCAGAATGATAATGGGTGAGGAAACGGCTGATAAAGGCGAGTTTACCGTTGGTGAAACTGCAAAATTAGCCTATGTAGATCAAAGTCATTCAAACATTAACCCTGAAAAATCTATTTGGGAAAATTTTAGTGATGGACAAGAGTTGGTTATGATGGGTGGTAAGCAGGTAAATTCTAGAGCTTATTTAAGTCGTTTTAACTTTTCTGGTAGTGAACAAAACAAAAAAGTAAATATGCTTTCTGGTGGTGAGCGAAACCGTCTTCATTTAGCGATGACCTTAAAAGAAGAAGGTAATGTTTTACTGCTTGATGAGCCTACCAACGATTTAGATGTGAATACTTTAAGAGCCTTAGAAGAAGGTCTAGAGAATTTTGCCGGCTGCGCTGTTATCATATCTCACGATAGATGGTTTTTAGATCGTATTTGTACTCATATATTGGCATTTGAAGGAGATTCACAAGTATATTTCTTCGAAGGGTCTTTCTCGGAGTATGAAGAGAATAAAAAGAAACGTTTGGGTGGCGATATAATGCCAAAACGTATTAAATATAAGAAGTTGATACGTTAATCAATATCAATTTATGTCGGTAAGATTAGAGTCAAGAATGATTATAACCTTCTTGACTCTGTTTTACACTTGATTTGATTAAAAATCATCCGCTGGATACCAATCCAGTTGTACTACTTCGATATCGGGATTCGAGTTATTAATCAATTTTTTAAATTTTACGACATCACTAACATCAGGGCGTCCTCGGTAATGATATGGATACACCTGTTTAGGTTCAAATTCTAAGACCGCACTAGCTGCGCTATCTTCTGTCATAGTATATGGTAAATTCATGCATACAAATGCCTTGTCAATATTTTTAAGGGCCCTCATTTCGGGTATATCTTCGGTGTCTCCTGAAAAATAAATTCGTTGACCTCCAATATTTAAAACATAACCATTGCCACGGCCTTTAGTATGAAAATTTAAAGCCTCTTCTCTTAAATTATACATTGGCACCGCCTCGACCGTAATACCGTAGCGTTCTTTACTATCACTATTATTTAGAACATCTAATTGTGGAATGAATTTTTCAGGTATTTTATCCGCCACCGCTTGCGGTACCATAATCTTTGCCTTTTCGGTATTAAGTTCTTCCAAGGTTTCTAAACTAAAATGATCGCCGTGTATATCTGTTATTAGAATTAGATCTGGTTCTTTTTGATTATCGAAAGCAGCCGAACCTCCAACGGGATCAATATATATTGTAGTATTATTCCATTCTACAACGGTTGTCGCATGTTCAATTGGAATAATCACCACTTCTTGGGTGTTATTTTTTGCAACTAAAGCTTCATCGGTATCTGTTTTTGAAGATTTTTTTTCCTTGTTTATGCATCCTGAAAGGATAACAACAACTAATAAAAATATAGGTTTGAAGTATTTCATTGAAAATTTTATTTGTTAATAAAGGTACATTTTTATTGGGTTTGTCGAGATTTTTGACCGTAAGATAAATTCAAAAACATCTAAAGTTAAAACTAACACGTAGATATACCAAACACTGTAAATACTTAAGATAAAGTATATTAAATTTTAAGATTATGACTGAGACAAAAAGTAACAACGGATTGAAGGTGATAGCAGGTCTTTTAGGGGTTATCCTGTTAGGTACTATTATTTATACCGTAAGTCTTTATCAAGACAAGAAGAAAACAACTAATGCTCTTACACAAGAGAAAGAATTAGTTGTTGAAGATTTAAATAGCTTAAAATCTGAATATGACAAAGCTATTTTAGAAAGTAATGCAACAAACGAAGAATTGGTTGCTGCAAGAGATAATATTGCACAGTACATAGATTCAGTTCAAGGTATGAAAGCTGATATTGCTTCTTTATCAAGATATAGAAGACAAGTTGGTGTTCTAAAAGCTGAAAGAGAGCAATTATTGAAACAAGTAGATTCATTAACGCAGTCTAACTCTATGTTAGCAATGCAACGTGATAGTACTTTTACAGAATTAGAAAAGCAAACAGTTTTTAATGATTCTTTAGTAGTTTCAAATACACAATTAGCTGACGCTGTAGAGCGTGGTGCTGCTCTTAACCTTTCAAGTCAAAGTATTGACGCTGTAAAAGAAAGATCAAGCGGTAAATTAGTATCAACTTCTAGAGCTAAAGCAACAGATAAGTTCAAAGTATGCTTTACTGTAGCTGATAACGTTATTGCTGAAGCTGGAGATAGAGAATTTTTTATTGAAGTGTTAGATCCTCAAGGAAACACACTTGGTGAAGGTATGACTACAACTAATGATAATGGAGGTTCTATATCTTATACTAAAGGAACAAGCTTCTACTACGAAAACAGCTCTTTAGACGTATGTGATTATATCAATAAACCAGCTGATGATTTCCAAAAAGGAAATTATATGGTGAACGTATATGATGACGGATTAAAATTATTAGGTACTTCAAAATTTACTTTGAAGTAAGCATAAACACTATCCACACTATATGACAAAAAAGGGCAATCTAAACAGATTGCCCTTTTTTATTTACAACGTTTTAACTTATTTTAAACTACCGACCATATCCTCAGGTTTTACCCATTCGTCATATTCTTCAGCTGTTACGTAGCCTAAATTGATTGCTTCTACTTTTAAGGTTGTTCCGTTCTTATGAGCTGTATTGGCAATTTCCGCAGCTTTATAGTACCCTATTTTCGTGTTCAGTGCAGTGACCAGCATTAGAGAGTTATTCAATAATGTCTTAATAGTTTCATGATTAGGTTCAATTCCAGAAGCACAATTAGTGTCAAAACTTAAACAGGCATCACCAATCAATTGTGCAGACTGTAAAATATTTGATGCCATCATTGGTTTAAAGACATTTAATTCATAATGACCTTGTGTACCGCCAACACTAATTGCAACATCATTGCCAATTACTTGTGCACATACCATAGTCAGCGCTTCACATTGGGTCGGGTTCACTTTACCAGGCATTATAGAACTACCAGGTTCGTTAGCTGGAATTATTATTTCACCAATACCAGAACGAGGCCCTGAGGCCATCATTCGAATATCATTCGCAATTTTGTTTAAAGAGACAGCTAATTGTTTTAAGGCTCCGTGACTTTCAACAATAGCATCGTGAGCGGCAAGTGCTTCAAATTTGTTTTTTGCGGTTATAAACGGTAGACCGGTGAATTCAGCAATATATTTCGCAACAACTACATCATATCCGTTCGGAGTGTTCAGCCCAGTGCCAACAGCCGTGCCACCTAGTGCTAGTTCACTAAGATGCAGAAGTGTGTTTTTTAATGCCTTTAAGCCATGATTTAATTGGGCTACATAGCCTGAAAATTCTTGACCTAAGGTTAGGGGAGTAGCATCCATTAAATGGGTACGACCAATTTTAACAACTTCACTAAATTCTTCTGATTTTCTTTCAAGGGTATCACGCAGTTGTTCTACTCCAGGTATGGTAACATCAATTATTTTTTTATAGGCAGCAATATGCATGCCTGTTGGGAAAGTATCGTTTGAAGACTGTGATTTATTTACATCATCATTAGGTTGAATAGTCTTATCTCCTTCGCCTATTTTTTTACCGGCCATTTCATGCGCTCTATTGGCTACAACTTCATTCACATTCATATTGCTTTGGGTGCCAGAACCGGTTTGCCAGATGACTAATGGAAATTGTTCATCATGTTTACCGTCTAAAATTTCATCACAAACCGCAGCAATTAGGTCTCTTTTTTCAATCGTTAATACTCCAAGTTCATGATTGGTATAGGCTGCGGCTTTTTTTAAATAGGCAAATCCATAAACAACTTCTAGAGGCATAGATCCAACAGGTCCTATTTTAAAGTTATTTCTTGAGCGTTCTGTTTGTGCTCCCCAATACTTATCAGCAGGTACTTTTACCTCGCCCATAGTATCTTTTTCTATTCTATAATCCATAATGCATGTTTTCTATTTACAAAGGTAAAGTTTAGCCTTTTTAAAATTCTTGATTTTGTCGGATTCTGATAATTTTTTTAAATCGATTTGCAATTTTCCCTCTTTTCAAAGTATCTTTGTTGTATAAAATTATATTCATGGTAGAGTTTGACCAATATCTCGGATTTTTAGCCTTTTTAACCATCCTTACTATAGGATTTTGGTTAATGATATTTTTATTGACGTTTGTAGTGCCTTATTGGTTGGGTGGAAACTTGCTTGAAATGTGGAAAGAACGTCAAGCTGAAAGAAAAGCTAAGCGCAACGAATAGAAAATATATAGATAAAAAAAAGGAGCCATTTGGCTCCTTTTTTTATGCTCCAAATTCTTCTCCACCGCCATCATCATCGTTCTCTCTTCCTTGGCTCCGTTTTTTCTTCTGGTTGAATCTGTAGGTAAAAGAAAGGTTGTAACTTCTGACTCTACGTTGAAATTCACTATCCGTTAAAAAGAATGATGTGGATGTTTCACTGACTCTTTTACGGCTATTAAACACATCATTAATGTTTATGGCTAAAGAGGCTTTGTCTTTAAATAAATCTTTACTAAAGGCTAAGCTCATTGAAAATATACCTTGACTTATAGTTTGTGCATTTTCCGTGGGTCCTCTGTAGAATAATCTTGTTTGCCAATCAATTTTTGAGGGTAATGTAATTTTATTATTTAAGCGTACGAACCAGCTTAAATTTTCTGCATCAAAATTTTGACCATTAAAATCGCCTCGTGTTACCAACTGAAATAAGTTGATATTTCCATTAATATTCCACTTTCTTGAAGGACGGTAGTTGGAATTAAGTTCAAAACCATATCTGTCGTTCTTAGCTAAATTAACGGGTGTTCTTCTCAAAATACTAACTTCTTCTCCATCAAAAATGGTGTTTTCACCGGTGTCCTCCGTTATAAAGGTGATAACATCTGTTGCTCTTTGAAAGTATACGGAACTGCTAAGGGTTAATTTTTCAAAACGTTTCAAATAGCCTAAATCAATTTGATTTGAAAAAGAAGGTGTCAAGTTAGGGTTGCCTTGAAAAAGGTTCGTTGGACTTGATCTTGATGGAAACGGGTTAAGAAAAAAGGAACGTGGTCTTCGTATTCTTCTATTATAACCTAATTGAAAACTTTCTCTTTCGCTTATCTCATAGTTTAGGTTTAATGTTGGGAATAGGCCATCAAAATTGTTACGATTAAAATCACCAGTTTCAATTTGGTTGATGATTAATCTCGTTGCTTCATAACGTAAACCACTCAAAAATGAGAATTTATTGATTTTGGTTCCGAACTGAGTATAGAAGGCATTAATAGTTTCTTTAAAATTCAGAACATTACTTGGATTGGTAATGCCAAGCTCGTCAATAGTAGGTTGTATAAAAGCGACATCATAATCAGTATCTAGTCTATTAAAATCACCCCTATAACCCATTTCAAATTGACCTGATTTGCCAACTGGAACCACATAATCTGTTTGTAGAAATATCCGTTGCTGATCTTCATCAGTTCTTACACTTTCACTATCAAATCCATTCTGAACAATTAAAGACTCTTCAAGTTCATCACTAGTTTCAAACTGAAATGCAAAGGTGAGTTTGTGGTCAGAGTTACCATTAAATTGCTTGTCGTAGTTTAAGCCGTATTGAAAAGTTTTGTCATCTTCAGTTTCGGGATCAAATCGAAAACCTGATGAGATGTTTCCTAAGGCATCTTCTTGAGAAAAGTTATTCGTGGTTTCACTACTATTATCTGAGTTTCTAATGAAAATAGTTTGGGTAATAGAGGCAGTTTCATTTACGTACCATTCTACCCCAAAATTCACATTAAAGCCTTTTCGTAATCTTTCAAAATCTCTCAGCTCAGTAATACCATTGGTAAAAACGCCATTAGCATCAAAAAAATCAGTATCTGTTAAAGAGTTTCCTGGACCTTTTCTATAGTTATAGCCGGCATTGGTGAAAATATTTAAGTCCCCAGTTCTGTAATTAATGTTCCCATTAATACCAGCTCTAGTTGGGTAGCCTAAATTGGTTGTTATGGCACCATTAAGTCCTTGTAATTTACTTCTTCTAAGTATAATATTGATGATTCCACCGGATCCTTCAGCATCATATCTAGCGGAAGGTGAGGTGATAACTTCTACTTTTTCAATAGACTCCGCGGGCAGTTGTTGTAGAGCTTCGGCACTATTAAGACCAGTAATTGCGGATGGTTTACCATTGATTAAAATTCTAACATCATCATTGCCTCTTAGCTGCACATTACCCTCAACATCTACAGAAACTGAAGGAACATTATCAAGGACATCACTAACGGTACCCCCGCTTACGGTTAGGTCAGAACCTACATTATAAATCTTTTTGTCCAGCCTTAGTTCAACTGTAGTTCTTTCTGCGATAACTTCCACTTCATCTAATTGGGCGACATCGATTGACATTTCAATCTTACCTAAATCTGTGTTGGCCCTAAGTAGCTGTCTTTCTTTTTTATAGGTAGCATAAGAAATGTACTCTACAGATATGTTGTACATACCTGGCAATGTCTCTACATTGAACTGACCATTCTCGTTTGTAATCCCTCCTGTTACTTTGTCCGGCTCTCTAACGCTTTGTAATATGAAGGTCGCGTACTCTAAAGGATCGCCAGTATCTTTATCAATAACTGTTCCTGTGATTTTAATTGGGCTAAGATTTTGTGGTCTTTGGGCTTGTACAAAACTTAATGACAACAATAAAATTACTGGTAACAGTTTATTCATATTATTCTATGTTTTTTTTCTTCTTTTTTTTCTTCTTTTTTTTCTTGGTCTGAAAACGTTTCTCTTGTAGTTCTACAAATGCGTTGAATTTATCTTCAGGTAATCCAGCTTTAAGCTCAGCAGTTTGCAGGTCAGCAAGTTTTTCATACTCTTCCTGCATTTTCTTCGGTTCAAGCTTTAAAATTTGAAGTTCTATTCGTTTTGTAACATATTTTACTAACGTAGAACGAACAACCGCCTGTTCAAAAGGATCTAATTCTAAAGTTTCTGATATTCTTGGCATTTGGTCATCAACTAGCTCTTCTGCAGTCTTTGGTTTAGGTTCTTCAGTTGGAGTCGGTGTTTGTGGAATAGCACTTCTTTGCCGTTGACGTCCGTACTGATTGCCATAACCGTATTGCGCCGCAATAGTTGTAGCATTCAAAAAAAGTATTAAAAAAATGACTTGAATAATTACCTTCATGATTTCTTAAGATTTCAAAATTACCCCAAGGTTTAAGCCTTGTTGGTTAATAGTTTGTTAAATAGATATTTTTCTTAAACAAATTAAGATATGATTAACTTTTTAGGACTCCTGCTGTCCCATCATCATCAAAAATGCTTTTAAAAACTGACTAATATCTCCATCCATAACAGCATCTACATTGCCAGTTTCTTGAGCCGTTCGAACGTCTTTTACCAGTTTATAGGGGTGCATGACATAATTTCTTATTTGCGAACCCCATTCAATTTTCATTTTTGATGATTCTATTTCTTGTCGAGCTTCCTGTTTTTTTCTAAGCTCAATTTCATATAACTGCGATTTCAACATTTTCATAGCCGTGGCCCTATTATCATGTTGTGAACGTGAATCAGAGCATGAAATCTGAATACCACTTGGCTTATGGACCAATTGAACTTTCGTTTCTACTTTATTCACATTTTGTCCTCCAGCCCCACTTGATCGAGCGGTGGTTATTTCAATATCTGAAGGGTTTACATCAATTTCAATAGTATCATCTACAAGCGGATAAACATAAACAGAGGCAAAAGAGGTATGTCTTTTTGCATTACTATCAAAAGGAGAAATACGTACCAATCGGTGTACCCCATTTTCGCCTTTTAACCACCCAAAGGCATATTCACCCTCAATCTCTAAAGTAACCGTTTTTATTCCAGCTACATCACCTTCTTGATAATTGAGTTCTTTTACCTTGTAACCCTTTTTTTCACTCCACATCAAATACATTCGCATTAGCATTGCGGCCCAATCACAACTCTCGGTTCCGCCTGCACCCGCAGTTATTTGCAGTACTGCGGTGAGCTCATCTCCTTCATCTGAGAGCATGTTTTTAAACTCAAGATTCTCAATTAATTCAACCGCATTGTTATGCTTCAATGTAACTTCATCTTCTTCGACTTCTCCTTCTTGCTGAAATTCAAGTAAAACCTCTAAATCATTAACCAAAGTTTGTGCCGAATTAAAGTCTTCAACCCATCTTTTTTTCGATTTAATAGATTGCATTTGTTTTTGAGCTTCTTGCGGGTTATCCCAAAATCCAGGCTCTAAGGTTTTTTCTTCTTCATTCTCTATTTCGATAAGTTTGGCATCAATGTCAAAGATACCTCCTTAACGCGCCAAGGCGATCTATAAGACCTTTATGTTGATCTGTAGTTATCATTCAAAGTATTTCGGGCAAAAATAAGGTTTCACTTTTGTTGAACAACCAAATTTGTATAAATTTAGAATTCAATATACCAATCATGACTGTGAAACTAAGACTCCTTTTTTTATCTCTATTCTCTTTTATTTACGCAAATGCTCAGGACTTTGAAATGACCAAGGACTTTCAAAAATTCAATGGCTACTTTAATTACTATTACGATGATGCAAATGATAAAATTTACCTACAAGTTGATGAATTAGACAAAGACTTTCTATACGTCTATTCGTTAAGTAGTGGAATAGGAAGTAATGATATTGGTTTAGATCGAGGACAATTGGGAAATGAGCAAGTTGTATTTTTTAAAAAAGCAGGAAATAAATTACTGTTAGTTCAACCTAATCTTAAGTTTAGAGCTTTAACCAATAATGAATTAGAGCGTAAGTCAGTAGAACAAGCATTTGCTAAATCTGTTTTACATGGTTTTTCTATCAAAGAAGAATCAAAAGGAAGCTACCTTATTGACATGACTGATTTTCTAATGCGAGATGCGCATGGAGTTTCTGGAAGGTTAAAACGAACGCAACAAGGTTCATACAGTTTAGATAAATCAAAAAGCGCTTTTGCTTTTGAAAGAACAAAGGCCTTTCCTAAAAATATAGAGTTTGATGTAACGCTTACGTTTAAAGGCGAACCTAAGGGTAGCTATATTCGTTCGGTAGCTCCAAACGCTAGCTTAGTTACTGTTGCACAGCACCATTCCCTAATTGAACTGCCAGATGACAACTTTAAAAAAAGAGTCTTTGATTCGCGTAGCGGTTCTAACCCTTTTAGTTATTACGATTATTCTACCCCAGTTCAAGAGCCAATTTTAAAACGTTATGTTACTAGGCACCGTTTGGAAAAGAAGAATCCTGGGGCAGAAATTAGTGAAGCGGTAGAACCAATTGTTTATTATTTAGATAATGGTACACCGGAGCCTGTTCGTTCGGCTCTTTTAGATGGTGGAAGATGGTGGAATCAAGCTTTTGAAGCTGCTGGTTATAAAGATGCCTTTCAGTTAAAAATGTTGCCCGATGATGCGGACCCTTTAGATGCACGCTATAATGTTATTCAATGGGTGCATCGCTCTACGAGGGGTTGGAGTTATGGAAGCAGTATCAAAGATCCTCGAACAGGCGAAATTATTAAAGGTCATGTAAGTTTAGGAAGTCTCAGAATTCGCCAAGATTTTTTAATTGCACAGGCTTTAATGAACAAGCCCTTTGCAGAACGTGATGATAATTATCAGCCAATGCTTGATTTGGCTTTGGCTAGAATTCGTCAGCTATCTGCTCATGAAATAGGACATACTTTAGGATTTGCGCACAATTTTGCCGCAAGTACTAACGGTAGAGCATCAGTGATGGATTATCCCCATCCGCAATTTGAACTTAAAAATGGTGAAATTGACTTTTCGAATGCTTATGATACAGGTATAGGGGAATGGGATAATGTTACGGTGGCGTATTCCTATGCTGAATTTTCAAAAGGTGCTAATGAAAAAGAAGAACTCAATAAAATTTTGGAGGAAGCCCAGAAGAAAGGATTGCGTTATATTTCTGACAGAGATGCTAGACCCTTGGGCGGTGCACATGCTTTAGCGCATTTATGGGACAATGGTAAAAGTATTAGCCAAGAACTTGAAGACATGTTGAAAATCAGAAAAATAGCGATAGCCAATTTTTCACCTGATAATATACGTTCTGATGAAGCATATTCGGTTTTAGAGGACGTTTTTGCACCTCTTTATTTCTTTCACCGTTATCAAACCGAAGGGGTATCTAAAGTTATTGGAGGTTTGGACTATAATTATAAATTGAAGAATGACGGTCAGCTATCTGTTGTTTCAGTTTCAAAAGAGACCCAAGAACAGGCATTAAACTCACTTTTGAAAACAATTACTCCTGAGGTTTTGGCTATTCCGAAAGAAAAACTAGTGCTTTTTCCACCAAGGGCGAAAGGCTATCCAAGAACCCGTGAGTCATTTAAAGGAAAAACTGGAGTTGCTTTTGACCCATTCAGTGCTGCGGAAACAGCTAGTAAAACTAGCTTAAGTTTATTGTTACATCATCAACGTGCTAATAGATTAGTACAGCAAAAAGCATTGGATGATAATCAATTAGGACTCTCAGATGTTGTGACTACATTACTTGATAAAACAGTTAAAGCGAAACAATCAAAAGGCTATTATGGAGAAATTCAGAAAATAGTCAATTGGCAAGTACTTCAAGAATTAATGCATTTAGCGAGTCATGATGATAGTTTTCCTCAAGTAACTGAGACTATTCTATTTGAAATGATGCGACTGAAAACCCATTTAGGAATAAAAGCAACGGATCCTAATTCTATTTTAATGAAGAAAGAGGTAGAAGGCTTTATTGGCAATCCAAAAGGATATAAAAAGAAAATTGACGCCCCGAAAATTCCTGATGGTTCACCAATTGGAATGGCTTGTTTTGATTAAGTTTTGCTTATAGCTACTATACATGGAGATAAATTTAATAAGTGATACCGTTACCAGACCTTCTGCTGGAATGTTAGATGCTATGATGACCGCAAAAGTTGGTGATGACGTATTCAAAAACGACCCGACGATAAATGCTTTAGAGGCAAAAGTTGCCGAATTTTTTGGGATGGAGGCCGCATTATTCTTTCCAAGCGGAAGTATGACCAACCAAACGGCTATCAAATTACATACCCAACCAGGTGAGCAAATAATATGCGATAAGTATGCTCACGTATATAACTATGAAGGAGGTGGAGTTAGTTTTAATAGTGGTGTTTCATGTAAGCTTGTTGACGGAAATAGAGGAATGATGAAAGCTCATCAAGTAGAATCTGCTATAAACCCTCCAGATTTTTACCATAGCCCGCTCACAAGTTTAGTTTGTATAGAAAACACAACCAATAAAGGCGGTGGGGCTTGTTGGGACTTTGATGAATTAAAAAAGATAAAAACCGTTTGTTCAAATCATAACTTAAAATACCATTTAGATGGGGCCCGATTATGGAATGCACTTGTTGCTAAAAGCGAAAACCCGAAAGATTATGGTGATTTGTTTGACTCCATAAGTGTTTGCCTGAGCAAAGGATTAGGATGCCCAGTAGGTTCTGTCTTAGTTGGTGACGCCCAATTAATTCATAATGCTATTCGAGTTCGTAAAGTATTAGGAGGCGGTATGCGTCAAGCAGGTTTTTTGGCAGCTGCTGGTATTTATGCGTTAGACCATAATATTGAAAGGTTAGCACAGGATCATCAAAAAGCCAAAGAGCTCGGAGAAGTTTTAGAAAGTCTTGACTTTATAAAAAAAGTGGAACCTTTAGAAACGAACATTGTCATTTTTGAAATTGATGAATCTAAATTAAATACGGATGATTTTATGGCTAAACTCAATGCACATAAAATTTCAATAATAGGAATGGGGCAAGGCAAGCTAAGAATGGTAACACATTTAGATTATACTGATGAGATGCATGAATCAACTTTAGTAATTCTTAAATCTATTTAGAGTTGTAAATACTCTTATTTAGATTTTTAATTCCATTTTCCATTCCAGCTTCGGAAGAATAGGGTTCACTAAAACCGATGAGGTTATTAGTGCTATTTTTTAAAAGAAATTGAAACTGTCCATTATGATTAGTAGTTCTCTCAATTGCAATGTTATTATCAATGTTTTCAACCATTTGGGCTACGATGTGGTCTAGCTCATTTTCTGAGTTATACCACTTACTTCTCATTAAAATTCCACCATCAGCAGACTTCACTACAAACTGATATTCGTTGTTATTTCCTTTAGTTTTTTGAATCACTTGAATAATTTTTTGTGACTTTTTTAAGAAATGAGTTTCATAATACTGTTAACCATTAATATTCAATTAACAAACACTAACAAATTATGAAAAAAGTTTTATTTATTGTTGCTTTATTTACAACGGCATTTATGAGTGCCCAAGATCTACCTGCAAACCCTGAGCCAGGTAAGTGTTACGTGCGTTGTACGACGCCAGATGTTTATACTAATGAAACTACATCGGTAGTGGTAAAACCAGCGTATAAGGTTTTAAAAACGGTACCTGCAACTTACAAAACAGTTACAGAACGTGTATTAGTAAAAGAGGAAGGTAAAAAGCTTTCCGTAGTACCTGCAAAGTGGGGAACAGAAACTGTTACTTATGTTTCTAAAGAAGGAGCAAATTCTTTAAAAATTGTTCCAGCAAGTTTTAGACCATCATCTGAAACAATTGAAATTAAACCTGCATATGCGCAATGGGAGCTAGGTTCACCTGCACCAGATTGTGCTTCAGGTAACCCAGATGATTGTCGTTATTGGTGTTATAAAGGATACCCTGCGGAATATACTACTGTAAGTACGCAATTGGTAGCTAATGACGCTTCAACGCAAAAAACTGCTATCGCAGCTAAGAATGCTAGTTACACTAAGAGAGTAATGTTGGAGCCAGCAAGAGTTGTTGAAGAGATTATTCCTGCTGTTTACGAAACCATTACAAGAACGGTATTAGATAAAGATGCTTATACAGTTGAAGAGACTATTCCTGCAGTAACTGAAACCATCACTAAAGAAGTATTGCAAACAAAAGGTGGACTTACAACTTGGAAAGAAGTTGAGTGTTCTTTAGTAGAATACCAGGCACTACCAATAAGCTGGAACTTAGGAAGCTCTACTTTAACTTCTGAAGCTAAGCGTATTATTGATTCTAGATTAATGCCAGTATTACAACAAAACCCTGGCACTAAATTAGAAATTGCTTCGCATACCGATGCCAGAGGTGGTGCATCTCCAAACCAAGATTTATCTGAAAAAAGAGCAAAAGCAGTTGCGGATTACCTAATCTCCAAAGGCGTTAACTCTAGTCTTTTAGTAGCAAACGGTTACGGAGAAAGAAAATTAAAAAACAGATGTGCTGATGGTGTTTCTTGTACTGAAAGAGAGCATGCAGCAAACAGAAGAACAGAATTTAGACTTATCAATAACTAGACACTATTTTATTAGCTATTGCAAAGAAGGGCCTCTGTTTTTAGAGGCTTTTCTTATTTATTCCGTTTTATGAATTCAAGATGATAACCAACTTCCCCATTCATACTATAACCTGAATAATCGTCCAAAATCACGCCGTTTGGGCTCAAAGCAACGAGTAGTGGAAAGACTCCTTTTTTATTGTACTTGGGCAGTAAAGCTTTATTATGTTGAAGTTGCGCTGGGGTCAATAAATCTTTGTTTCTTGGAATATCTATATATAATAGCACATAATCTTCAGAAAGTGTCTTAAACTCATTAGTTTCAAACAAATCTTTTTTAAGCATTTTACAAGGTGGGCACCAATCGCTTCCAGTAAAATATACCAAGACATTTTTATTTTCTTTTTTGGCTATTTTCAAAGTGTTTTTGTAATCGGTTTGCCAATTAGCGCTAGTTGAAGCTATGTTACTGGCACCAAAAGGATTAAAGACTAATACTGCGAAAAAATAAAAGAGAGCTTTCATTATAATAATTTATAGCAAAATACTTGCCAAGTTATTTGAATAACGAATCCATACCAGGAATATTGGGCATGCCTTCTTTGGCAACAGCTGCCAGTTCGGTTTCGTTAACCTTTGTAGCTTTTTCAATAGCCTTGTTTATAGTTAGTATGATGTAATCTTCAAGTTGCTCTTTGTCTTCTAATAAACTATCGTCAATAGTTATAGCTTTAATTTGTCTATTGGCAGTAAGGGTTACCTTTAAAAGACCGTCTGTTGAAGCTTCGTCCACCATAACAGTATCTAAACGTTTTTTAGTCTCTCCAACCTTTGCTTGGGTTTCCTTAAGCTTACCCATCATTCCCATTAAATCTCCGAACATGATACTATTTCTTTTTGTTTGTAATAACAAAACTAGTTAATTGAAATAAAACCAGGTTTAAAATCATTTTGGATTCGAGCTTTCACTTTGTTGAATCTAGCTTATTTTTGCAAAATCTTATTATTTGATTATAACAAAGCATGGCATTAAAAGCTCCGATTGCGAAAAAAGTACCTAAAGAACTTAGTATTCATGATGACGTTCGAGTTGATAATTATTATTGGTTAAATAATAGAGAAGACCAAGAAGTAATTGATTATTTGGAGGCAGAGAATAGTTTTTATGCCGAAAACACGGCTCATACAAAAGACTTTCAAGAGGTTTTATTTCATGAAATGAAAGCTAGAATTAAAGAGGACGATTCATCTGTTCCCTATAAGTTGAATGGCTATTACTATATTACGCGCTTTGAAATTGGCAAAGAGTATCCAATTCATGCTCGTAAAAAAGAAAACCTAGATAATGTTGAAGAAGTCTTATTTAATTGTAACGATTTAGCTGAAAAGCACGATTACTTTAATTTAAGAGGGATCTCAATCAGTCCAGATAACACCAAAGTGGCGTTTGGAACGGATACTGTCTCCAGACGACAATATGTTATTCAAGTAAAAGACTTAGTAACCGGTGAAGTATTTGTTGACAAAATAGAAAATACAACTGGCAGTGCTGTTTGGGCTGCTGATAATAAGACTTTTTTTTATACCAAGAAAGACCCAGTAACCTTGCGTTCCGATAAAATTTACAAGCATCGTTTGGGTACATCATCGGATGAAGATGAACTGGTTTTTCATGAACAAGATGATACTTTTAACACCTTTGTTTACAAGACGAAATCAAGAAAGTATATCATCATTGGTTCAAGCAGCACTCTTACTTCGGAATATCAAATATTACCGGCGGACAAACCAGATGATGATTTTAAAATATTTTCACCTAGAACTAGAGGCTTAGAATATTCTATTTACCATTATAATGAGAGTTTTTATGTGCTTACCAATAAAGACGAGGCGACAAACTTTAAGTTAATGATGGTTGATGAGCAGGATACATCCCATTCCAATTGGAAAGAATTTATCCCGCATCGTGAAGAAGTATTACTAGAAGGTATTGATATTTTCAAAGATTACTATGTGCTTTCGGAACGCGAATTGGGATTAAATAAATTGAAAATTGTTCGTTGGGACCAGACGAACAGTTACTATTTACCTTTTGAAAGTGAAACTTATGTCGCTGGAGGCACCACTAATGTTGACTTTGATACAGAAACCCTCCGTTATTTTTATAATGCCATGTCTTCGCCTTATGCAGTTATTGATTTTAATATGCGAACCAAGGAAAAGCAAATTTTAAAAGAACAAGAAGTACTCGGTGGTCAGTTTGATAAAGGAAACTATGAATCTAAGCGTATTTGGGCAGTTGCAAAGGACGGAGTTGAAATTCCGGTTTCGTTAGTGTATCATAAAGAAACCAAACTTGATGGAACAAGCCCGTTATTGCAATATGCTTATGGCTCATATGGCGCTACTATAGACCCCTATTTTTCGACAGTACGATTAAGTTTATTAGATAGAGGTTTTGTTTATGCGATAGCCCATATTCGTGGAGGAGAATATCTTGGCAGGCCTTGGTATGATGACGGAAAACTTTTAACTAAAAAGAACACATTTACTGATTTTATTGATGTATCTAAACATTTAATATCCGAAAAGTTTACATCACCAGAACATCTTTATGCGATGGGCGGTTCAGCTGGTGGGCTTTTAATGGGAGCAGTAATCAATATTGCACCTGAATTATATAATGGTGTTATTGCTGCGGTTCCTTTTGTTGATGTGGTTACCACTATGTTAGACGATTCTATCCCATTAACCACTGGTGAATATGATGAATGGGGTAATCCAAATGACAAAGTTTATTATGACTATATGAAATCGTATTCTCCTTATGATAATATTGAGGCCAACAACTATCCTAACATGTTAGTTACTTCTGGTCTTCATGATTCGCAAGTACAGTATTGGGAACCTGCCAAATGGGTTGCAAAGCTTAGGGCATACAAAAAGGACAATAACCAACTGTTTTTAGATACAAATATGGAGGCAGGTCATGGTGGAGCTTCTGGTCGTTTTGAAGCTTTAAAGGAAACTGCAAAGGAATATGCCTTTATTTTAGATTTAGAAGGAAAAATCTCATAAAATAAAATTTTGCTATTTTTGCACCTGTAAATAACGGATTTAAGCCCGTTTTGCAAGACCTAACTTTACTATGGATAACAAAATAAATGCCTACAATAGTATTCTAGATTTGGTTGGTGATACACCCCTTATCAAACTAAATAGAATAGCCGATTCTCTAACAGGTAATTTTTATGCAAAAGTCGAGGCTTTTAATCCTGGACATTCAGCAAAAGACCGTATTGCAGTTCATATCATAAATCAAGCAGAAGAACAGGGGCTTTTGAACCCCGATAGCACCATTATTGAAACGACTTCGGGAAATACCGGGTTTAGTTTGGCTATGGCAAGTATGGTTAAGGGCTATAAATGTATTTTGGCAGTAAGTTCAAAATCATCTCCAGATAAAATAGATATGTTACGTTCTATGGGAGCTGAGGTGTATGTATGTCCGGCTCATGTAGCTGCAGATGACCCTCGTTCTTACTACGAAGTGGCTAAAAGAGTCCATCAAGAAACTCCAGGTTCTATATACATCAATCAATATTTTAATGAATTGAATATTGAGGCGCATTATAAAACCACAGGTCCTGAAATTTGGAAACAAACCAACGGTAATATTACCCACTTAGTGGCTTGTAGCGGTACGGGAGGAACCATTTCGGGTACTGCTAGATTTTTGAAAGAACAAAATCCTGATATCAAAGTATTAGCAGTAGATGCTTACGGTTCTGTTTTAAAAAAGTACCATGAAACTGGTGAGTTTGATCATGAAGAAATTTATCCTTACCGAATTGAAGGCTTGGGTAAAAACTTGATTCCAAAGGCAACAGATTTTAATACTATTGACAGATATATTAAGGTGACGGATGCTGAGAGTGCTCATATGGCTCGCAAAATCGCACATGCTGAAGGCATGTTCGTGGGTTATACCAGTGGTGCTGCCATGCAGGCAACTATACAGTACAATACTGAAGGTGAATTTAACGAAGACAGTAATGTTGTGGTTATTTTCCCTGATCACGGATCTCGCTATATGAGTAAAATATACAGTGATGAGTGGATGGACAACCAGGGTTTTTTCGATGCGAAAAACTCCGTGGCTCCAAAAGAGATTCAATATATAAAGTAATATTTTCAACAATATTTAAAAAGGCAACGATCTGTAGAGCGTTGCCTTTTTGTTTGTAAATATGTCATTGCATGGTTGAATAAATTACATATTTTTGCATTCAATTTAATTTTTGGTTAGATGAGAGATTTATTTGAGAGGATTATCGAGAACAAAGGCCCTTTGGGCAAGTGGGCATCACAAGCTGAAGGCTATTTTGTTTTTCCAAAATTGGAAGGACCGATATCTAATAGAATGAAGTTTCAAGGAAAAGAAGTTATCACTTGGAGTGTTAATGATTACTTGGGTTTAGCGAATCTACCAGAAGTTAAAAAAGTAGATGGTGACGCTGCTTATGAGCATGGCTCTGCATACCCAATGGGTGCACGTATGATGAGTGGTCACACTGATTTTCATGAGCAATTAGAGCAAGAATTAGCCGAATTTGTTGATAAAGAATCTGCGTATTTGTTGAACTTCGGATACCAAGGTATTATGTCAGCCGTTGATGCCTTAGTCGCAAAAGATGATATTATCGTTTATGATGTAGACTGTCATGCTTGTATTATTGACGGGGTACGATTACATGTTGGAAAACGATTTACGTTTAAACACAACGATGTTGAAAGTTTAGAGAAAAACTTAGAGCGTGCTACTAAGATGGCTAACGAAACCGGAGGTGGAATTTTAGTAATTTCTGAGGGTGTATTTGGTATGCGTGGTGAGCAAGGTATTCTTAAAGAAATCGTTGCCCTTAAGAAAAAATACAATTTTAGATTATTGGTTGACGATGCTCATGGATTTGGAACGCTAGGTAAAACTGGTGCTGGAGCAGGTGAGGAGCAAGGTATACAAGACGATATTGACGTTTATTTCGCAACTTTCGCCAAGTCAATGGCTGGTATCGGTGCATTTTTAGCTGCGGATAAAGAAATTATAGACTATTTAAAATACAATTTACGTTCACAAATGTTCGCAAAATCGTTACCCATGATTTATGTGAAAGGAGCCTTAAAACGCTTGAACATGTTACGAACTATGCCAGAGTTAAAAAACAAACTTTGGGAGAATGTAGACGCATTACAGAACGGTTTAAAAGAACGTGGATTTAATATTGGTACAACAACAAGTTGTGTTACACCAGTATATTTGAATGGTAGCATACCTGAAGCAATGGCTTTGGTAAAAGACCTTAGAGAAAATCACGGTATATTCTGTTCAATTGTGGTATACCCAGTAATACCTAAAGGCTTAATCTTGTTGAGAATGATTCCAACGGCGACGCATACCTTGCAAGATGTTGCGGAGACTTTAGAGGCCTTTTCTATCATTAGAGAGCGTTTGGAGAACGGAACATACAAAAGATTATCTGCTGCTGTTGCTGCTGCAATGGGGGAGTAATTCAGAAAGAACACCTTTTAATTTCTGGGTAGAAAGCGATAAGTGAAACGACCTTTTTGCAAGAGATTATCTATCCCATTCAATGGTAGTTGGGTAGTTAGTTTTTTCTATATAAATCAACATATCGTATGAGTTTGATAGGTTGATATTCATCGAAACATTTTTTTTATCGCTAAAAGATTCAGAGATATCTGTTCTAATAGGTAATTCTTGATTTAGAATACTGCTTTGCTGATAAGCTGAATTTCCAGTATAAAACCTTATGTCAAAAAATAAATAAGGACTCTGAAAACTATCAAAATCTTTAGTAAGTGAATTTGTCTTCATTTTCGGTAATGTCCATTTTTTGAATCCATTTGATGAAAATGCTCCAAAATCTCCTTCATTAAACGTAAAACCAATAGCATAATATTGGTCATCAAACCACTCGCTTAAATAATAACCTAGAATGTCATAGTCAAACAATACCGACTTTTTCACAACGTGACCATTATGTGCCCAAATAGCTATTTTACTATTTTCTCCAAGGTAATCCATGCACCAAAGTACATTTCTTGTTGAAAACTGATCTCTAAACTCTACCTTCAGGTAGAATTCATCTTGCGAAATATATGTGGCATATTGCCTTGTTATTTCGGCTATTCTCAAAGCTATTTCATACTTTTCTTTGCCACCAGTTTCTATCAGTAAGGCAATATTGTTTTCAAGAGTATCTTTAATTGCGTAATAGAGATTCCAGTATGAAAGAATCTCAACTTGTTCATGTTTTTCAAAGGCAACAATTTTCCTTTCATTAGTTAAGCTTTCAATGAGTTCTTCACTTGAATTCAAATAAGCCTTAAAATAGCTTGAAAGCCAAGCCAAATTGTGATTCATGGCCGTCATTTCCATTCCAAATACTTGAAAAGGTTTATTTGCTGTTAAGTTGTAGTTTCTGATATCAAGAAGTAAGTCTTTAAATTCTTGGGTTCTATAGGTGAACCATCCTGATGCTGCAATTAGTTTATCAATATCTCCAATACCATTGGTTACATAATCATTCCATAAAAGTGCTTGACCAAAGTCTACTTCTAATACTAAACCATTGAAATCTTTTTCAATTAATTTCTTAATTATTTGGTGCTTAATCTCATAACATTCTTTGGTGTAGTGGCTAACCTCGCCTAAACCTATTATTCGAGTACTGTCTGCAATTTTTTCTATATGATTTGATAAAACTTCAGAGTCTATTGTTTTGAAAGGAAAGATATACTGATTTGAATTTTTTAAATAAGACTGCCCAAAAACCTGAGAACCAGTTAAGACTATAACCGTAGTCACTATTATTCGAAATAGACTTATCATAAGGTTTTGTTATTTATCTCTTTTAAATCGCATGTTTAATTTTCATTATTGAATCCAATTTCAGTGATTTCACTTATCTGAATAACTGGCTGAATATTGGTATAGTTCTTAAAATCACCAACTATAGTTTCTATATGTTGACCAATAGCTTGTTGATATGCTGTTATGTCTTTGATGTAAAAATACCCAACCGCTAAATAAGGAACTTGGGTATCAGGTGATCTACCTGAGATGCCTTTATCAATTTCATAAAACTTCAAATTATCACCTAAATATCTGGATACCATAGGCATATGGTTACTTTTGTAATAGTTCATGTCAAAAGTTTTACCTTCTCCATTCGCATATAAAATGCTTACTTTAAAGAGTTTGTTATCGGGTTCTGAAATGTGAATTAATTGATGGGTACTACAACTTGACAAACCAACTAATGAAAAAATAAAAATGGAATAAACTAGTTTGTATTTCATCATTCAAAATATTTATATGAGAATAGTTTTAATTGCTTCCATTCATTTTAACCATCATATTTTTGACTGCGCTACATTATATTAAATAATAGAGCTTTATGGAATCTCTTCTAAGTTATAAAAAAACTCGTAAGACATTAAAAATTAGTAGTTTAAATACTACTGAAATCAAAGTTCTTATTAGCAATAGTTACAAGTCTTTTCTATAGGTGCGTCTGCGTTTGTGGGTTACGGGGTTAAAATGTTTCCAGATTTGGGCAATAGCTGTATTTTCTTCTAGCTCAGGTGTGCGAATACAGGTTTCTATACCCTTTTCAGTAAACGTATTATGGTACTCGTTAAATATGACAGCTGTAACACCTTTATTTTGATAAGATGGGTGGACGCCTATTAAATAGAAAATAACGTCTTTACTATGTTTTTTAGCTTTTAGTAAATGAAAAATTCCAGTGGGAAAGAGCTTGCCCTTCGCTTTTTGCAATGCTTGTGAAAATGACGGCATGACAATGGCAAAAGCTACCAATGTATCTTCTTTATCTACAATAAATTTGATGTATTCTGGGTTGATAAAACTGATATACTTCTTTTTAAAATACTCTTTTTGAACATCAGTAATCTTTACAAAGGAGGCCAAGCTTGCATAACTATCATTGAACAAATCAAACATGGCATCTACCCAAGGCATAATTTCTTTGCTTGATGTAAAGTTGATAGGTCGCAACTGGTAACGTTTTTTAATGAGCATGTTGGCTTTAGCAAAGAACTTTGGATCGGCATTCTTGGAGGGAAATTTATTTTCTAAATACTCTTTTTCTTTAACAAAGCCATGCTCTTCAAAGTGCGATTGGTAATACGGATGGTTGTACCAAGTAATCATTGTGCCAATATGGTCAAAACCCTCAATCAATACTCCGACTTTATCTAAGTTTGAGAAACCGACGGGGCCTTCCAAATAAGTTAGTTCGTGAGCTTTTCCAATTTCGTTCACCTTTTCAAGTAGTGCTTTTGAAACATTAAAATCATCAATAAAATCAAACCAGCCGAAACGCATTTTTTTTAGCCGTTGTTCTTTTACTTCAATCCAGTTGACTATTGCCGCCACACGACCTACAATTTGGTTATTTTGATAGGCAAGAAAAAAACGGGCCTCCGCGCTATGAAAAGCTGGGTTCTTATCTTTATTAAAGGTTTCTAATTCATCTTTTATAATAGGTGGCACCCAATATTGATTATCCTTATAAAGTTCAAAGGGGAATTTTACAAATGCTTTAAAATCAGATTTTGAAGTTACTTCTTTGATGGTGACCATTCCAAATATTTTGAATAGTCAATATTAGCAATATTCTTGGCAGCAGAAAAACTTAAAAATCAATATCGTCTTTCTTTTTTTTACGCTTCTTTTTCTTAATCTTTTTGGGCTTATTCTTTTTCATTGCGCCCTTCTTAATTTTACCTACTGCATCTTGTTCCTCAATTGGTATAAGCTGGTCTTTATGAAAATCTAATCGGTAAGAAACACCTGTTGCAATAAACATTCTTGAAGGCGTATTTTTAAAACTACCGCCTAAACTAAAATCAGCCTGAAAGGTAGGATTGAATAAATAGGCAAAACCAGTTCGTATCAAGGCATCAGAATATCGGTCGCTATCAATGCCTTGATGTTCCGCAAAAATGCTCCATTTTGGGTTTCTAAAAGCATGAGATAGTGAAATCGTATAATTCAATTCTGGAAAATCAGTGGTGATCCTATCATAAGCCACATTTGTAATTAAAACCCATCTTGGCGTTAATCTGCTTTGGGTTGCAATCATTGCTCTATATGATAGGGTAGCATCTTCTGGGTAAAACGGATTATCACCTAAATTGAAGGTAGCGCCACCATATAAAGAAACTGCTGGTAATAGGTTTTTAAAATTGAACTTATGATTGGCTTTCCAGCTATATAAATTGGGTTTATTGGCTTCTGGGTTTTTAAAAGGGTCATAAACCAAGTACTTTAAACCAAGACGATTACGCGTAAAATTGGTTCTAGTTTCTTCCAATCCAAAATTATTAAAGTTTAAACTTTGGCGTATATAAGTAGCCTCATAGTTTACTTCAAGTCTTTCCAACAAAAGCCCGTATCTGAGTGATAAATCACCCCCAAAAATATTCGAGTCCTGATTTAAAAGCCCGTGATCTCGTTGTTCATATAACAAACCAAATTCTGCCTGTACAACGTTTTTACCAACAGCGTAGGCACTAACTGATAAACCTGGTCTATTTGAATTAATAACATCAGTATATTGAGCAATACCCAATAATGGAAGTAAAATGAATGCTAGTAAAAGTCGATTTAAGATTGCCATAGACTGATTTTAATACTATTTTAAGAAACGATTTTGTAGATTATAAGACTTACAGTGTAATTTTGAATCAATAGCAAACAGTAATATGGTTTTATTACAAACGATTTTAATACTAATATTCGTATACTACGGTATTAAATTACTTCTGAAATGGCTCGCGCCTCGTATATTTAACTATGCAGTAAAGAAAACCGAAGAACGATTTGGGCAACAATTTGGTAACTACCAAGATTTTGGCAGTAATGCTAGAACGGAAGGTGAGACTTCTGTTAATAAACACGGCAAGCCAAAATCAAATCCTTCAAAAAAAGTTGGAGAATATATAGATTTTGAGGAAATTGACTGATCTTTGAGTCCTCAATAACATTCTATGAAGCTTTCGGCTAAGACAATTATCACTCATCTTTTAGTTTTAGGATTTTTTATGATTGCTTCACTGGCATACTTTTATCCAGTGCTTCAAGGCAAGGCCATTTATCAATCTGATATCGCTTTGTATAAGGGTATGGCCAAAGAACGTAATGATTACAAAGAAACCACTGGTGTTGAGTCATACTGGACAAACAGTGCTTTTGGAGGTATGCCTACCTATCAATTAGGAGCTAACTATCCTCATGACTATGTTAAGAAACTAGATCGTTTAATCCGATTTTTACCTCGCCCTGCCGATTACCTTTTTCTCTATTTTATAGGGTTTTATATTCTAATGCTTTGTATGAAAGTTGAATACCGACTGGCAATTTTAGGAGCATTGGGTTTTGGTTTTTCTACCTATCTCATTATTATTTTGGGTGTAGGGCATAATGCAAAGGCACATGCCCTTGCTTATTTGCCTATGGTTTTGGGTGGTATTATTTTAGTTTTCCGAAAAAAATATATTGTAGGTTTTCTGCTTACAGCAATTGCTATGGCGCTAGAGATAAGTGCTAATCATTATCAAATGACTTATTACTTTATGTTATTGGTTTTGATTTTGGGTATTGTCTATCTTATTTACGCAATTAAAAGAAAAGAACTAAAAAACTTCTTAAGTTCAGTAGGTATTTTAGTAGTAGCAGTAATACTAGGTATTGCCACAAATGCAACGAGTTTGCTTGCCACAAAACAATATGCCGATTGGAGTACTCGCGGAAAATCTGAACTCACCATTAATCCAGATGGCTCTTCAAAGGTGGCTGCCAGTGGTTTGGACAGAGAATACATTACTCAATATAGTTACGGTATTACAGAATCACTAGACTTATTTGTACCACGTTTTTTTGGAGGTTCAGGCAAAGAAAACTTAGGAAAAGATTCTAAAGTCTATAACTACTTTATTGAACAAGGCGTTCCACCTTCACAGGCTATTGATATCTCAGGGCTTTATTTGTATTGGGGTGAACAGCCAATAGTTGCGGGACCAGCGTATTTAGGTGCAGCTATTTTCTTTTTATTTATACTCTCTTTGTTTTTAGTTAAAGGCAAGAAAAAATGGTGGTTACTTTCAGGAGTGTTACTTTCTTTATTGCTCTCATGGGGAAAGAACTTTCCGGTGCTAACCAATTTTATGATTGATTACTTCCCGCTTTATAATAAGTTTAGAGCGGTATCGTCTATACAAGTTATTTTAGAGCTTTGTGTGCCTATACTTGCCATTTTAGGTTTAAAAGAAATCTTTAAGAAGACAGTAGACCAAAAAGTAAAACTAAACGCTCTAAAATTAAGTGTTTTCGTAACTACAGGTTTGGCGATAGCTATTTTTCTTATGAAAGGACTATTTGACTTTGAAGGTGCGACTGACGAGAGATTTAGAAGCTATTTTGGCGATGCAGCCTTAGAAATATTGAGAAGTGACCGCGAAGCTGTTTACATCAGCGATACCTTTAGATCTCTAATCTATGTGCTGCTTTGTGCAGGAGCCATATTCTTATTTCTTAAAGAGAAAGTAAAGAAGAACTTTGCCATCATTTTAATCGGATTATTCTTAGTTGTTGACTTAGTTGGCGTTAATCTTAGATATGTTAATACAGAAGATTTTGTGCGTCAACGTGCTGTAGAACAACCTTTTCAAGCATCTGAGGTTGATCAAGAAATTTTAAAGGACCAAGGTGTTTTTAGAGTCTTTGATCCGCAAGAAGGTTTAAACGGCTCTAGAACCTCATATTTTCACAAGTCTTTAGGAGGTTACCATGCTGCTAAGCCCAGAAAAATGGAGGAATTGGTGGAATATCATCTCTATAAAAATAATCTTCAGGTACTAAATATGTTGAACGTGAAGTATATCGTGCAGCAAGATGAAGAGGGGCGAAGTTTTCCAGGAGTAAATCCAGATGCCAACGGTAATGCATGGTTTGTTCAAAATATAGTAGGGGTGAATAATGCCGATGAAGAAATCAAGGCTTTAGATACCTTGAGCACAAAAGAATACGCCGTATTCAATAAAGCGACTTATGCGGACCTTAACGAATTCACTTATCAAAAAGATTCTTTGGCTAGTATTAATTTGATTGATTTTAGACCAAACGTCATTAAATATAAATCTTCTAGTGCTAATGATGGTTTCGCTGTTTTTTCAGAAATGCATTACCCGCATGGTTGGGTAGCTACTATTGATGGTAAAAAGGTTGCACATTTTAGAGTTAATTATGCCTTACGTGGATTACAAGTGCCAGCAGGGGAACATGAAATTGAATTTTCTTTTGAACCTAAAGTGGTTCAAACCGGTAGCACAATTGCATTGATAAGCAATATTCTACTTGGTCTTTTACTAGTGGGTGGAATTGTAATTGGGTATAGAAAACCGAAGAAAGAGGATTGATGAAAAAAGTTCTCATCGTTTGCTATTATTGGCCACCAGCAGGAGGTCCCGGTGTACAGCGGTGGTTGAAATTTGTAAAGTATTTACCTGAATTTGACATAGAGCCAATTGTATTCGTACCAAAAAATGCAAACTATCCCATTATTGATGATTCTTTACTAAAAGAAATTCCTAAGAACATAAGAGTCATCAAGCAGAATATATTTGAACCCTACGGTTTAGCAGCTATATTCTCAAAGAAAAAAACTAATCGAATAAGTTCTGGTATTATTCCAAAACATGAAAAACAATCAGTGATAGAACGTTTGTTTTTATGGATACGTGGTAATTTTTTCATTCCTGACGCCCGTAAGTATTGGGTAAAGCCTTCGGTTAAAACCTTAAGTAAACTAATTAAAGAAGAAAATATTCAAACAGTAGTTACCACTGGGCCACCACACAGTGTACAGCTTATTGGGTTAAAACTTAAGTCTAAATTTAATTTGAATTGGGTTGCTGACTTTAGAGACCCATGGACTAGTATTGGGTATCACAAAAAACTGAAACTTACCGAGTATTCTCAACAAAAACATAAGATTTTAGAAAAACAAGTGTTAAATTTTGCTGATAAGGTTTTGGTTACCAGTAAGGCCACAAAGCAAGAATTTGAGCACATTACTTCAAAGCCAATTGAAGTTATCACAAATGGATATGACGGATTAAAAATAGAAACAACACTAGACAAAAGTTTTACAATTTCCCATATAGGTTCTTTACTTACGGATAGGAATCCTGTACTGCTATGGGAAGTTTTAAAAGAATTATGTGATAGTCACCAAGCTTTTAAAAAGGTGCTTCAAATACAATTGATTGGTGTTATTGGTGATGGCGTAAAAGAATCTTTAGCCCAGTATGGATTATGTGATGTTGTTTTTGATAGGGGTTATGTTTCTCATTCAGAAGTTCTCACATTACAGGCCAAATCTCAGGTTTTGTTGCTTTTAGAAATTGATGCTGCAGAAACGCAGGGTATTATTCCGGGTAAGCTTTTTGAGTATTTGAATGCACGTAGACCAATATTAGCATTAGGCCCTATAAATTGGGAAGCAGGTGCAATGGTCGAAGAAACTAAATCGGGTGCTAGTTTTACCCCTAAAGATAAATTAGGCTTAAAAAATGTACTTTTAAAGTGGTTTAATGCGTATCAAAAAGGTGAATTAATTTTAAATTCAGAAGGAATTGAAAATTATAGTCGCCGCGAATTGACCAGAAAACTTGCCAAAAGTATCTCATGGGAATCGTCTTAAAGCAGTCTTTTAGAAATACTGTACTTACTTTTATAGGGTTCGCTTTTGGCGCCGTCAACACACTATTTCTTTATACGAATATCTTAGAACCTGATTATTATGGCCTGGTCACCTTTATTTTAGCAACTGGAGCTATTTTAATGCCTTTATTTGCTTTTGGAGCTCATAATACGCTTGTAAAATTTTATAGCGCTCAAAACGAAAGTGCTAAAAACGCATTCTTAACCTTAGTATTGATTTCACCATTACTAGTTTTAATACCCGCTGCAGGTTTAACCTGGTTTTTCTACGATATTATAGCCGATTTTTTATCACGAAAAAATGAAATTGTCATTAACTATGTCTGGCATTTGTTTTTGGTGGGTTTTGCCATGGCTTATTTCGAAGTTTTTTATGCGTACAGTAAAGTTCATTTGAAATCGGTTTTTGGTAATTTTATGAAAGAAGTCTTTGGAAGAATATGCATCACTATACTCCTTGTACTACTATATTTTGAGATTATTTCACTGGACGTTTTTCTTAAAGCAATTGTTGGAATTTACTTGCTAAGAACACTGATTATGAAACTATATGCCTATAGTATTCGTAAGCTGAATTTAGATTTCAATTTCCCTAAAGAGACAAAAGTCATTTTGCAATACGGTATGCTTATGGTTTTAGGTGGCTCTGTGGCTCTTGTTTTAATAGAAATAGATAAGTTCATGATCAATCAGTTAATATCAATTGATAATGTGGCTTATTATGGCGTAGCGGTCTATATTGCCACTGTAATTAGTGTACCTAACCGTGCAATGAATCAAATTACTTACCCTATGACAGCGTCATATTTGAATACGGGTAATCATTTTGAATTAGAACATTTGTACAAAAAAACCTCGTTGACTTCATTTATTGCATCAGGGCTACTCTTAGTTTTGATTGTTGTGAATATTGAAGATTTATACACCCTTATTCCTAAGGCCTATACCAATGGTTTTGTTATAGTTTTTATTATCGGAATGGCAAAAGTTTTTGATTCCTTTTTAGGGAACATCAATGCCATCTTATACTATTCAAAATATTACAAAACAGTTTTATGGTTTGGGGTTTGTTTGGCCCTATTAACTATTTTATTGAATTTATGGTTGATACCAATTTATGGTATAGAGGGTGCGGCTTTAGCTAGCTTTATCTCTATTCTTGTTTTTAATTTAATAAAAATGGTTTTCGTGAAATTGAAGTTTGGAATAGTGCCTTATTCAGCTGCCACACTTAAGGTTTTTCTTCTTCTAGTTTTCTTGGGTTTTCTTTTTTGGCAATTGACTTTTAATTTTCACCCGATTATTGCAATCAGCGCTAAATCCATTTTAATAATTACGATGTATTTAGGTATTCTGTATCGTTTTAAAATTTCTGAAGACGTTTCTGCTCTTTTAAATAAAATTTTAAAACGTAAAGTTTAAAAGCTGAAATCTAATTAACAATCGGATTATTGTTCGAATAGAAAACCCCGTAGCGAATAAATTCAACTACGGGGTAACAACTAACCAACCTAAAAACTTTCTTTGGTACCCTGAATCTATTTCAGGGTTTGTTTATTATTGTCTTCTAGAACTTCTTGATGTTCTTGAAGTCGTGGAACTACTTCTTTTAGTTGAAGTACTTCTGCTTACCGTTCTCTTTTGAGGTGTACTACGTTGTACACTTTTAGCTCTGTTTTGAGATCTTCTATTACTTGAAACGCTTCGGCTCTGTGGCTTTTTATACGTTTTAGTAGTTCTATTCACTATACGCTTTTGAGGCGTTCGTGTTACTTCTCTTTTAGTGACCGTCGTACTTCTTGGAGTACGTGTTACCGACCTTTGCGTCGTAGTATTACGTTTGTTTGATCGAGTGGCAACCGTATTTCCTCTGCGGACATCACTATTTCTAATCGTCTTACTTCTATCACTAGAGGTTCTACCAGAGTTTCTTCTTAATCCATCATTAGATCTGGTGTTATTTCTTGACGTAACAGCTCTGTCATTTCTTAGACTCGTATTTCGTCTACCTCTGTTTTCACGAACCGATACACGGTTGTCGTTTCTATACACATTAGCTCTTCGAGATTTGTTATAACGATATTCTCTACCTCTATTAACATAAGCTCTTCGTATATTGTTTCTATAAGGTCTGTACCAAGAGTAGCGAATAGGATTGTACCATCTTCTATAAGGTGTTGTCCATACGTTACAAAATCCTATACCTGGTCTTGCAAACCATCTATTATATTGTCTGAACCTAAAGTTTCTATTATATACGTTTACAAATCCGGTGTAATGACTAAATGTTCTTCCGTTGTAAAAGACGTTTAGCCCACCAACACGTCTCACTAATCCGTTTCTATACCAAACATCTACACCACCAATTTGTGATACACGTCCGTAATAATCGTAGAAAACAGGAACATTTTCAACTTGAATAATTGCACCGTAATCATCATATTGTACAAACGGATTGTAATTGTATCCAGAATTAAATGTTAATCCAATATTACCAACTCTTGTTCCAACTCCAACATTAACTTGATTGTTAATAAAGAAATCAAATTCTCCATCAGGATAAACCGAGAAGGTCACTCCGTTTTCTACGAAGATGAAGGAGTTACTGTCGCGAAATGCATTAACAACAACCTTATCTTCTAGCATTTCAGCTTTAGTCATGGCAGTGCCAAAAAAGACTGCTGCAATTATAAGTACTAACTTTTTCATACTATAAGGTTTTAAATTCTGGAAGTAACTATTTACTTTCCGATTAGTATGTACCAAACAGCGTGCCAAAAAAGTCAACTATTTAAAAATCAATTATTTAAATTATGAATAAGAGATATTTAGCTACAATAATGAAGGAAACAAAGTGTAAATATCTGTTCAAGTCCAAGAACTTTATAGAAAGCCCAATTGACGTATTGATGAGGAAACTTCTAGTTATCTTTATCTAATCTTCTCTGCCAAATACTTGGCAGTATGTGATGCCTTATTTTGAATGAGTTCTTCTGGAGTGCCTTCGGCCAACAGATACCCACCATTAGCACCGCCTTCAGGGCCTAAGTCAATGATATAGTCAGCACACTTGATAAGTTCAATATTATGTTCAATAACGACTATAGAATGTCCTTTATCTAATAGCTCATCAAAAGACTTTAATAGCTTTTTTATGTCATGAAAATGCAATCCGGTTGTTGGTTCATCAAAAATAAAGAGTGCTTTTTCTTTGGTATTGCCTTTAACTAAAAAAGAAGCTAGTTTAATTCGTTGTGCTTCACCACCAGATAGGGTAGAGGAGCTTTGTCCTAAAGTAACATACCCTAGACCAACATCTTGCAGCGGTTGTAATTTTTTAATGATCTTATCTTGCTTATGAGTTTTAAAATGTGAAATGGCATTGTCAATGGTTAACATTAAAATATCATTAATACTCTTACCTTCAAATTTAACTTCAAGCACTTCTTTTTTAAAGCGCTTACCTTCACAGACATCACACTCTAAGTGCACGTCAGCCATAAACTGCATTTCTACTGTAATTTCACCTTCGCCCTTACATTTTTCACAGCGACCACCATCTACATTAAAAGAGAAGTGTTTTGCTTGGTAGCCTCGTAATTTACTTAACTTCTGTAAGGCAAATAAAGCTCGGATATCATCATATGCCTTTATATAAGTAACGGGGTTAGAACGCGATGACCGACCAATTGGGTTTTGATCCACAAATTCTACATGCTTTATTTGAGAATATTTACCTTCAATTTTAGTAAACTGTCCTGCTTTTTCTCCATATCCTCCTGATTCTTTTAATATAGCCGGATACAAGATTTTTTTGACCAAGGTGCTTTTACCACTACCAGAAACACCTGTCACAACAGTTAACATATTTAATGGAAAGGTAGCATTGATATTTTTTAAGTTGTTTTCCCTAGCCCCAACTATCTGTATGTGGTTTTTAGAATTTCGGCGCTCTTTAGGCACTTCAATTTCCATAGCACCATTCAAGTAGGATGCAGTTAACGAGTCTGATTTTAGGATGGCATCCATAGTTCCTGTTGCGACGACCTCGCCACCTAAGGTTCCCGCTTCTGGTCCGATATCAATAACTTCATCGGCCGCTTTCATGATATCCTCATCATGCTCGACTACAATAACGGTATTGCCCAAATCACGAAGCGATTTTAAAACATCAATCAGATTCTCCGTATCCTTTGGATGCAAACCAATACTGGGTTCATCTAATATGTACATGGAACCTACCAGGCTACTGCCTAGCGATGTCGCTAAGTTGATGCGTTGACTTTCACCCCCAGATAGGGTGTTTGATTTTCGGTTAAGGGTTAAATAACTCAAACCTACTTTAGTAAGATAGTTTAAACGCGTGCTAACCTCTTTCAATAACCTTTTTGCAATAGTGGTATCGTGTTCTGATAATTCAAGCTCTTCAAAGAAAGAAACTAAATCTTCAATTGGTAATTCTATAATATCAGAAATAGAATTTCCATTTATCTTAACATAGTCTGCTTCTTTGCGCAATCGTTTACCTTTACAAACAGAACATTTAGTTTTTCCTCTGTAACGAGAAAGCATTACCCGATTCTGAATTTTGTAACTCTTTTCTTCAAGCTGTTCAAAGAACTTATGTATACCTATAAAGTGTTCATTTCCATCCCAGACCAATTGCCTTTGTTCATCAGAAAGTTCAAACCACGGTTTATGAATTGGAAAATCAAATTTATAAGACGAGTTAATTAACTGGTCTCTATACCAACTCATACTTTCACCGCGCCAGGGAAAAACGGCTTCTTCATAAATAGATAAGGCAGTATTAGGTATAACTAAGTCATCATCTATACCTATTACATCACCGTAGCCTTCACATCTTGGACAGGCCCCATAAGGATTATTAAAACTAAACAGATGTACATTAGGCTCTAGAAACTTCATACCGTCTAGCTCAAACTGATTACTAAAAACATGTTGATCTTCAGTTTCTACAATTTCAATAGCACATCGTCCTTTACCTTCAAAAAAAGCATTGTCAATGGCATTACCAAGTCTATTTAAAAAGTCTTCGTCATCTTTTACGACAATTCGGTCTACCACTAAATCAAAAGACTTACCTATATCGTTTGGAACTTGATCTATTCGTAATACTTGACCATTATATTTAATACGGGCATATCCTTGTTTTGAAAAGAGCTCTAATGATTTTAAAGAATCTCTATCTTCTTTTATAGTAATTGGAGCTAATAATAAAAGTTTTGTGCCTTCATCAAAGGTCTTGACATGATTAACTACATCAGTTACAGTATCCTTCTTAACTTCTTCTCCTGATACCGGGGATATGGTTTTGCCAATACGGGCAAATAACAATTTGAGATAGTCATAAACCTCCGTCGTTGTACCTACTGTAGAACGCGGATTGGTTGAATTCACTTTTTGCTCAATGGCAATTGCAGGGGCAATACCTTTTATATAGTCCACCTTGGGTTTGTCTAATTTTCCTAAAAACTGACGAGCATAGGAAGAAAGGCTTTCGACATAACGACGTTGACCCTCTGCATACAAGGTGTCAAAAGCTAGGCTAGACTTGCCTGAGCCTGATAAACCAGTGATGACAACAAGCTTATTTCTTGGAATAACAACATCAATATTCTTAAGATTGTGCAGTTTGGCACCTTTTATGATAATATTCTCCTTAGGATTTACATCTTTAATAGCTGTCATTCGTCGAAAAAATTTGGTCAAAGATACGATTCAAGTGAGTTAATGTCTATTTTTGTAGTAGTTGACATCGTTAAATCCGCATCTCACAACATAGTTTTTTCAACAATATTGCATTGGACTATATTTGAGCTGTAATTAAAACCCTGATAGGCCTATACAGAAATAATTACTTTTTTAAAATTATACTAATAACTCAAAGTCACATCCCCTGGTGGATTGGCTCTAATTTTAACCAAAAAGTAATTTGTATGGAACTACAAATCGAAGACTCGATATTGGTCAGGAATTATATTGACGGAGACGAAAAATCCCTTGAAGTCCTAATCAACCGCCACAATCAAAGAATTTCTAGCTTTATCTACTCTAAAGTGTTAGATAGAGATATTACCGAAGATATTTTTCAAGACACCTTTATTAAAGTAATTAAGACCCTTAAGCGTGGTTCGTACAGCGAAGAAGGTAAATTTTTACCATGGGTGATGCGAATAGCACACAATTTAATAATTGACCACTTTCGCAAGAATAAAAGAATGCCAAAGTTCGAAGGTAGTGATGACTTCAATATCTTTTCAGTTATTAAAGATGATAAGTTAAACGCTGAAAAACAGTTAATTAAGAATCAAATAGATAGTGATTTGACTTTGTTAATTGATGAGTTGCCTGATGATCAACGTGAGGTTTTAATGATGCGTATCTATAAGGATATGAGTTTCAAAGAGATTTCTGAAAATACAGGTGTGAGTATTAATACGGCTTTAGGACGAATGAGATATGCTTTAATAAATCTTAGAAAGATTGTAGATAAGCATAATATCGTTTTAACGAATTAATCTGCATTAGGTCGAACGGAGCAATATTTCCATTTTAGTGGCGTTATTCTATCATAACATTAATGCCCGAATATGGAAGAAATTTACTCTGAAGAACAACAAATTTGTAGAATCGCAAAGGCTAAACCTGAGACAGTTTCGTTTTTGTTAGCATTCTCTAAGTCAATGAGAGTCATTGATTACAACAACATGAAGTTTGAAACGGTTTTAAATTAACCACAAACTTTTAAGGATTAAAAAAACCGCTATTTAGCGGTTTTTTTAGTTTTATAATAATCGTTTAAGACCGTTTTTCGTCCAATTTTCTTCGTAATAATGTCTTTTTCAAGATCCCAACCTCTAGCAGGAGAGTATTCTCTACCGTACCAAATTATTTGAAGGTGAAGATCGTTCCAAATTTCTTTAGGAAACAATCGTTTTGCGTCTTTTTCAGTCTGAACAACATTTTTGCCGTTAGTAAATCCCCAGCGATACATCAAACGATGTATATGAGTGTCTACCGGAAATGCTGGAATACCATAAGCTTGAGAAACTACCACACTGGCTGTTTTATGACCAACGGCAGGAAGTTGTTCTAATAATTCAATTTCTTGAGGCACTTCTCCGTCATATTTGTCTATTAGAATATGAGATAAACCATGAATTCCTTTTGATTTCATTGGCGAAAGCCCCACTGGGCGTATGATATCTCTAATTTCATCAACCGTCATTTTAACCATGTCGTAAGGGTTATCGGCCTTTTCAAATAATAAAGGTGTAATCTGATTTACACGCACATCTGTACTTTGAGCTGACATCAAAACAGCAATTAACAAAGTATAAGGGTCTTTATGCTCAAGCGGAATTGGAATAGTAGGATAAAGCTCTTTTAATGTTTTAATTGTGAAGTCAACTTTATCTTGTTTGGTCATTTTTGTTTAATTTTATCAAAAATACTCTAAACAAAATATTTTTAATATGAATACATTGAAAGCAGGCGATAAAGTACCTGAATTTTCATCAAAAGACCAAGACGGAAACACAATAAATCTCTCAGACTACAAGGGTAAAAAGCTTATAATATTCTTTTACCCAAGAGCAAATACTCCTGGTTGTACGGCTGAGGCTTGTAATCTAAGAGACAATTATACAGAACTTCAAAGTCGAGGCTATCATTTGCTAGGTGTTAGTGAAGACACTGAGAAAAAGCAAGCAAAATTTAGAGATAAGTACGAATTTCAATACCCTTTATTGGCAGATGAAGACCATACAGTAATTGATGCTTTTGGTGTTTGGGGTCCGAAAAAGTTTATGGGAAAAGAATATGATGGCTTGCACAGAACTACCTTTATAATTAATAATGGAGTAGTGGAACGTGTTATTTCAAAGGTCAAAACCAAAGATCATGCTGCACAAATTTTAGAAGCATAAATTGATTACAACTTATGTCATAAAGGAGTAGCGTCAAGCCTTGTTACTCCTTTTTATTCTTCTTCAACTTCTTCAGCCTCAAGCTCTTTTCGGACAAAAAGTTTTTTTTCTTTGATAATTTCAGAAATACCCTCAGGTAACATTTGTTCCCATCCTTCTTCTCCCTTAGTAATGCGTTTAAGAACTTCCCTTGAGAAAATATCCATAATATCAGGGTCGTAATCAATTATGTCCATCACCTTATTATTATACTTGAAGAATTTATATAATTCTTTCATTCTTGGATGAACTTTGACATTATTACTTGTCATTATTTGTCCGGTATTAGCATCTTTCATTGGGTACAAGTATACCTTCAAATCTTTGAAAAATAATTTACCGAACGCCTCTAATATACCTCCACTCAAATGGCGATAGTACTTCTCATCGAATACATCAACTAAATTATTTACCCCCATAGTCAGACCAATACGCGCTTTGGTATAATTATTAAGGTATTCAACTAGTTTGTAATATTCTTGAAATTTAGAAATCATTACCGTATGACCTAGAGAACATAAGAGTTCTGCACGATCCATAAAATCTTGCTCATCTATTTCGCCAGAGGCCCTTAAATTTGACAGTGTTATTTCAAAAATGACTATAGTATTATCATAATCTACAGTTTGCTCACGGACAAAAATGTCATGTGATTTTTGAAACATATCCATATTCACTTTGGTAACCGGTCTAAAACTACCTCTAAGTGCCAATATGTTCTTTTTATATAAGATGGAGGCAGGCAGAAGATTGTTACCATCAGGACCAAACATAACCGCATCGGTCATATCATTCTTAATCAATTGAAGGCTCATTAATCTATTATCAACATCTTTAAAACTAGGTCCTGTGAAGTTGATCATATCAATTTCTAATGTGTCTTTGTCAATATGATCGTACAGATATTTAAGTAATTTACGGGGTTTATGGTATTTAAAAAACGCCCCATAAATAAGGTTTACACCAAGAATGCCTAATGTTTCTTGTTGTAACCGAGCTTCATTTTGTTTAAAGCGAACATGTAAAATTATTTCATCATGTTCTTTCTGGTTAGGATCTAATTGAAAACGGAGTCCAATCCAGCCATGACCTTTAAAACGTTTAGAGAAATCAATGGTTGCAACAGTATTGGCGTAAGAAAAGAAAAGATAATCTGGATTGTTTTTTCTGTCAATTCGCTCTTCGACTAATCGCATCTCATGCTTCAACATGGTCTTAAGTCTAGCTTGTGTTACATAGCGACCATCTTCTTCTACACCGTAAATAGCGTCACTAAAAGACTTGTCATAAGCGCTCATTGCTTTTGCAATAGTACCTGAAGAAGCACCAGCTCTAAAAAAATGCCTTGCCGTTTCTTGTCCGGCACCAATTTCAGCAAAAGTACCATAGATGTCAGGATGTAAATTAATCCGTAAAGTTTTGGCTTTTATAGAGGGTATATTTTCGAACTCTTTAATCTTATTAGTTAGCGTACTCATGTGACGTCTTTTGTTGTTAACAAAGTTAAGAAGTTAGCAAATTCTTTTAGACAAATAAGTTATAATTTTGATTAAAATGAAAGAAGGCTTAAAAGTTACTTTTCTAGGTACTGGAACATCGCAGGGCATACCTATTTTAGGAAGTCAACATCCTGTTTGTTTAAGCAGCGATTCAAGAGATAAACGACTTCGAGTTTCTGTTTTAGTCCAATGGGATGAATTTAATTATGTAATAGATTGTGGGCCTGATTTTAGACAACAACTTTTAAAGAACCCCATTGATTCATTAGACGGTGTTCTTTTTACACATGAACATGCTGATCACACGGCTGGTATTGATGATATTAGACCGTTTTTCTTTCGCCAAGGTGATATTCCTATATATGCTCACGAACGAGTAGTAACTGCTCTAAAACGACGATTTGACTATATTTTTGCCAACGAGAATCGTTATCCTGGTGCGCCAGCAGTAGCTATTAATTTAGTGGACAAAAACAGCTCTTTTGAGTTGGAAGGACTTAGAGTAACACCAATTGAAGTATTGCATAATCGTTTACCTGTTTTGGGCTATCGCATTCAAGATTTTGTTTATTTGACTGATGTAAAGCGTGTAGAAGATGCTGAAATTGAAAAGCTAAGGGGTTGTAAGGTGCTTGTGGTTAATGCCTTAAGAATTGAACCGCACCATTCTCATTTTAATTTGGAAGAAGCATTAGAATTTGCCGAGTTAATAGGAGCGGAGCGGACATATTTTACTCATATTAGTCATTTACTGGGCTTTCATGAAGAAGTAGAAAAAAAATTACCTGAGAATGTTTTTTTAGCCTATGATAATTTAAAAATCTCAATTTAGATGAAAAAGAATATCTTTTTATACCTGTTTGTGTTTGTTGCGCTCATTCTATTGTACAGTTTGGTTAATGGTAATAAAATTCAGAATGAAAATGAGTCTGATATTTTAAAACTGCAGAATAAAATTGAAGCTTTAGAAGATTCTGTACAACAAGAAAAATTGCATATTCTTGATATACAGTATTTTTCTTTAGAGAATAATGATGATGCTTTAGCTTATTATGAGCACCTGAATTTGGAAAACCCTACGCGTTATATTGAAGACAAATTATTGGAAACCAATGAAAATAAAGGAGATAATCCTTTAATTCCGTATGAAGGAATGGATAGTGATTTTAAAATAAATAAAATCAAAGTAATGAACCATCGATGGATTGTCGCCGATTTCTCAGATGGGCAATATTGGGGTGATTTAGTGATTAAATACGAACTTAAAGATGATATGAGCGTAGATTTTACACTTTTAGACCATTTGCTTTATACAAGGAGTAATTGAAAAAAGTATTTAAAACGCTCTATAATCACCGCTTAAATATTGATTAGCCTCATCTTCTGCGAATTCAGCATTTTCACTATCCCAATGCAAGGTCTGATTAGGAAAACGCCCAGCAATTACCCCTAACAAGATAGTTTCCGTTAGTTTTGAAGCATACGAAAAAGGAGCTGTACACTCATCTTTACCTAGGCAAGCATCAACGAATTGATGGTAATGTTTTGGCCCTTCCGAAGCGTAATCTCTAATTGGTTTACCCATATTATTAGCTTGTTCTACAGCAGCAATTTCAGCTGATATGTCAACAAATTGCCCATCAACAATTTTCTTAGGTAGCTGCATAAAGTGTGGTAGCAGTAAGCGCCCATTTTCGCCAATGAACATTGCTCCTTGGTCTGGAAGTTGGCCTTCACTTGCAATTTTTGAATCTAAAGACATTTTATCTTCCAATGAATCTTCTTCATTTTCAGTAGTTGTTGCAATTTCAGCATTGGGCAACTTTAGATCTTCATGTGAAGAAGGAGCACCCGGTCCATCAGACCAAATCCATTTTAAGGTTTCTGTGGTGTACGCTGTACCAGGAAATTCATAGGTTACTGAGTTGTTTTCAGGATACCCAAATCCATTAGGTTCACGGCATTCATTCTTGATTGTTCTCGGAACATCCAACTCCAAAGCGTTATAGGGTGTATCGAAAATATGTACCCCCATATCACCTAAGGTTCCACATCCGTAGTCCATAAGTTTACGCCAATTCCCTGGGTGATAAATGCCTTCTTTGTATGGTCTCTGAGCAGAAGTCCCTAGCCATAGATTCCAATCCAAAGTTTCTGGAATGGTATCTTCTCCTTCTGGTGTTGGTCCATCATATCCCCAATTCTTAGGTGACCAGGCTCTCACTGTGTGCACCTTTCCTATGATTCCTGATTGAATAAGTAAAGTTGCCAATTTATAGTCATAGAAAGAATGTACTTGAATACCCATTTGGGTAATCAAGCCTTTTTCAGTCGCAATTTTATTCATTTCTCTAGCTTCCGAAACATAATGTGTCAATGGTTTTTGGCAATAGACAGACTTATTAAAATTCATAGCCATTAGCGAAGCAGGTGCATGAGTATGATCTGGAGTAGAAACAATGACAGCGTCAATCTCATCTTTGATTTCTTCAAGCATGAGCCTATAATCAGTAAAAGTCATGGCATTTGGGTGTAATACTTTTGCCGCAGCCAGATTATTCGCGTCAACATCACATAAGGCAACAACATCTACTTTAGCATGCGAAGAGATATCTCTCAAATCTTCGCCACCCATATTACCAACACCAATATGTGCTGTTCTTAATCTTTCTAATTTGGGAAGCTTTTTTGATTCACTTTTTTCTTCTTCTTTACAAGCAAGAAAAATGGATGGCATTACAGCCGTAGAAGAAGCTAGAATAGCTGATTTTTTAAGGAAGTCTCTTTTTTTCATGACTTTGAAAAGATAAAGTTATAATTCTTTAATTTTTATGTTCCGAAACCAAATAGGGCTCGAATGATCTTGTAGACCAATGTAACCGGTTTTAAATTTACCATAATCCGGACTGTTTTTCCACTTATCAGAATTTTTCTTCTCATACCAGTCATCAGACCATGGTACAAACGATAAAATTTGTTTACCATTGAGCCAGTGCTCAACCTTTTCAGGAGTAAAAATTATTTTACTAGAATTCCATGTTCCAGCAGGGTGTAAGACTTTATTTTTTGAATCAGCAGGATGCATGGCATAATCGGAACCCGTTCGTTGCAATGGCTTTAGCTCACTTGGGTTTTCAGTGTACCCTAAACTAAGATTGTAAGCTGTTATATCGTGTATTTGAGCATAATTTTCGTCATCAATTAATTGATATTCAGGAGAAACAACCGGTGGCCCTTCATACCCTTCTTGCACATGATAAAATATACCACTATTTCCACCCTTAGGTAGTTTCCATTCTAAGTAGAGCTCGAAATTATCGAATTTTTTTCCTGCAAAGATGATGTCTTCACCTCCTTTATAATTTTGTTCTAAGCCCAATTGAGTATCAAAAGTCAATGTACTGTCTTTTATAATCCAACCAGGAGGTAGACTTGTTGAATTATATCCACGCCAACCTTCTAATGAACTACCATCAAATAAATAAAACCAACTCTTCTTAGTTTCAACCTGAACAAGTTCAGAATGTTTTTCAGTTTTATTCTTTGTTTTGCATGATACCATTAAACTAAATGAAAAAATCACTAGGATAATTTTCTGCATCAATTTCTAATTTTAAAGGAGTTTAATTCCTTTAAATCTAAAAACAAAATTCTATTTTGACCTCTTTTTAGCCTATTATTTTGATTTTAAGGCTTCTTCAAGCCAAGAACGTAAAGCATAAAAGTTTTGTGGAGCTACGCCATGTCCGACGGGAAATTCTTCAAATTTGTGAGTAATTCCTAATTTTTTTAAAAATTCAGGAGCCCTTTGAGCCCAATCAATCGGAATTACTTGGTCTACTTGTCCATGAGAAGCATAAATACTAAGATTGCTATGGTCTTTATGCTGATACCCATCAGCTAAAATACCTTCATTAATGTAACCGCTTAGGGCAATTACATTCTTTATTTTTTCAGGGTAGGAGAGTGCTATGGCATAACTTAATATTGTTCCTTGACTAAAACCTAATAAACTTATATTGTCTTCATTTAAACTATATGCTTCACAAGCTTCTTTTATGAAAGTCAACATTTTTTGACATGAAAGAATAGCCTCTTCATCATCACTCCATTTACCATTTTGAGCATCAAAATTAATAGCATACCAGGCGTGACCGAAGGGTTCAAGTTTATAGGGCGCTCTTACGGAAATAATGAATATTTCTTTAGGAAGTTCACTAGCAAAAGAAAACAAATCTTCTTCATTACTTCCATAACCATGAAGCATGAAAAGCACTGGTGTATTATTAGTAATTTCTAATGATGGACGTGTCAGGTATTCGAGAGAGAGATCTTGTTGGGACATTTGATAGTTTTCAGTAATCAACTAATAAAAGTAAACCATTTTTGAAAATAGCTACCCAACATTGGTATTTCCTTTTTGTTACCATTTAGAGCTTGCAGAAAACCAAAGCCCCAAAGCATTAGGTAAAGTAAAAATAAGACCAAAGAAGCATAAGCAATGCCGGTAAAAGACAAGCCAATGGCCAAGGCATGAAATAATAAGTGAATACCAAATGCTTGTCGAATATGAAAGCGTGCAAAGGCATTTTTTGGCTCAAGGTTCATTGTGATAGCTATTAAACTTCCAACAATTGTGAAATAAGCAACAATAGCAGCTGTTTTACCTGCTACGAATTCTTCATTAGACATTTAAAACCATTTTGTCATTATTAATTGACCCATAAACTTTGCCTTTAAGCTTTCTATTTAAGAATATGGCATTCTTTGATTTTGAAAGTATGTTATCATAATTAAAAGTATGCTCTCCATCAGGATTAAATAGTGTAAGATTTGCTAATACTCCTTCTTCTATTTGAGGCAAAGGAATATTAAAACGAGCTCTACCTTTTGTAAGACAGTTAACTGTGTCTTCTAATCCAATAAGATTATTCAAAGCTCCAAAGGCGCTCTCTAATCCAATAGTGCCATATGCAGCGTTATCAAATTCGACTCTTTTTTCTTCAATATCGATAGGTCTATGGTCCGCAGTGATATAATCAATGGTTCCATTCAATAATCCTTTTAATAAGGCTTTATTATTTTTAGTGGTTCGTAACGGTGGTTTTACTTTAAAGCTGGTATCAAAACTTTCAAGTTCAGAATCCGTTAAACAAATATTATGAAGTGCAACACTGGTAGTTACATCAAGTCCTTTTTTCTTGGCTTCAGTAATGAGTTTGACTGCACCTGCTGTTGATATTGTCGGTATATGCAGCTTGCCCCCAGTATATTCTAAAACATATAGGTCACGTGCAATTTGAAGTTCTTCTGACAGGGCTGGAACACCTTTTAATCCAAGTCTAGTAGAAACCTCTCCTTCGTTAACAGTACCTTTTCCTTTGATAGCTACATCTTCAGGATATGAAAATACTAGTCCATTAAAGTTTTGTGCATATAGCAATGCAATTTTCAAAAGATTACTATTGGAAATTGGTTTTTTAAAGTCATAAAAGCCAACGGCTCCCATAGTTTGCATATCAAATAACTCGGCTAGTGCTTCTGATTTACTTTTTACGGTAAGGGCGCCTAAGGGATGTAAATTGGTAATAGTTGAGTTAGCACTATTTTTTAAGAAGACGATATCTGAACCTGTATCCGGTATTGGATTTGTGTTTGGATTTAAAAGAATATCTGTAAAACCACTTTTAGAAGCAACCTTGAGTCCATTTTCTAAGGTTTCTCGCTCCTCAAAACCTGGTTCACCAAAACTTACACTGGTATCAAACCACCCAATTGAAACATGAAGGTTATCTAATTTGATTTCTTTTGTACCATTAGCAGGAGTAATTCTTGAAGCGATTTTTTCAATCTTACCATTTTTAATGTGGATATCCCTTTTTTTATTGTGAATACTTGTATTAGAAGGGGCACTAATTGTGGCAGACTTTAAAAGGATGTTCATGCAATCAATTTTTGAATAAGCAATTCCAATAGAGCGAAAACTAGTGCAAAAATAACAAACCATTTCCAATAGTCCGTAATAGTGTTATCTTCAGCCAGTTCATTAAAAAGCTCTGATATGTTATTTTGAAAAGATGTAATATCTAAATTACTCATATCTTGATAGGATAAATTGCTTTCTGCTCTTGAATAATTAAAACTCAAATGTTGTAACGTATCTGAATCATTTAGAACAGCATAAATGCCATCCTCGTTGGGATTATCAATAAACAATAGTTTTATTTTATTAGCAAAAGACTGCTGTCTTGGTATAAATTCTTTGGTGTCTTTGTGTAAGGTAATGATATTGTCTTTTTTTAGGTTGGTCACAATATCTATGTCGTGTTCAACACCCATTTTCAGATAAAGAGAACTCCTTTTTAAACTAAAAGCTGCAATATTATATAGTGTTGGTACAATTAACGGGGAAGCTTGAAAATTGGAATTTTCTATATTAATTGGAGCCGTGAAAATATAAGTGTTTTCGAAATTTTGTAAAAATGGTTGATCATTAGAAAATGAAATTATGGTAGCCCCACTCTTGCTTGTTTTAAAAAAGGATTTAACCGTTGGATAATCAAAATTGGTAACTCGTTTTTCAAAAACATTTTGAAATAAGGGATGGTCAAAATTGATTTTTGAAACTGGTATTTCTAGACTTATCTTCTCTTGTAATCTTGCAGCGCCTAATTTAGATAGTAGCATATTATAAGACACCATATCTGATTTGGTTGATGGGATAATCATTAAACTGCCACCTTCTTTTTTAAAAGAATTTAAGACCGTTTGCAAATTATCCGGTATTTGTTCTAGACCATTTAAAATAATAAGATTTTGTGCTTCAATGGCACCATAGTTTAATTGATTGAGATTATACCCAATAAATTCAAATTCTTTTGAGCCAAATATTTTTTCTATATAGTCAGATTCTGTCTGATTGATACTTAAAACTTTGATTGGCTTTTGTTCATCAATATTAAAATAGAACACATTGTCATAAGAAAGACCGTTGTCATTGATGAGTATTTTTCCTTTAATTTTTTCCTTTTCTGGTATAGAAAAAACAACTTCGTTTTTTACTTTATTTTCACCAACGATTGCGGTCTTTGCAATAAGCTGAGCATCGTTAAAGAGAGAAATAGGAATACTCTCATCTGTTTGTAAGCCCGATATAACAGTGTGCAATTCTACTTGATTATTCAGCCTTTTACCTAAGTAAATAGAATCTATCGCAATATTTGATTGTTGATTAGCTTCTAATTGAACTAAATGAATATTTGTTCTTTCTGATAATCGATCTGATAAAGACCCTAGTCTATTTTGAAAATCGGAAATCACAATTAAATTTTGAACACTAGAGTTGTCTGTTTTAAAGAATTTTTTGGCCTTAAAGAAAATCTCGTCTAGTGATAATTGTTTACTTGTATACTCAAGGGATAAAAGTGGGTTTTGAATTGCTTTTAAAGTAGTTGATTTAAAGGTTTTATCATTAGTGAAAAGGGTAAATTCAGTTTCTTCGGGTATAAACTTTAAAACATCTTGAATTGATTTTTCAAGTAAACTAAGTCCCTCTTTTTTGCTTTGCATACTGAACGAATTATCTAGATAGATAACAGTTTCTTTTTCTTTAAGGGCATTTTCTTTTGCTAAAAATGGTTGGGCAAAAGATATGACCAGACAGGCCATTAAAAACAAGCGTGTTAAAAGTAATAACCATTTTTTTATACTACTACTTTTGCGTGATTCCACAACGACTTTTTGAAGCATTGCCACATTGGTAAATGGCGTCTTTTTAAAACGTCTGAGCTGAAAAAGATGAATAATGATAGGGATTAACAGTAGTAGAAGGGCCCAAAGTAATTCTGGATGTTTAAACTGCATTCCTGTTTTTGATTATGTAAATATACGGCTTTGTTAATTTTGGTAAGAGTTCTTGACCTGTTAAGAGTTTGATAATTTTACCTTAATAAACCCCAGTTAACAGAAAAAAAAATAATCCTGCATTGTTTTTTGGTTCAATCTAAGCAGGTAATTAGTGATTTCTAGCTGGGCTTTTTTATTAGCCACGGTAATTATACTTTGCGGGCTTTTAAGTTTTTCAAGTGTTGCGAAATGTTGCATTTGCTGTCCGTATATCTCTTTGTTTATTTTTTTCGGGTTGTCACATAACCAATTAAAAGCAATATTTTTCTCTAACAGGGTTTTTGCAATTTTCTTCCCTTTAAACCCTGCTCCCCAAATCACCAATGGTCTTTTTGGGTTATAATCAAGCTTTAAAAAATAATGCACTTTGATATCTAAAAAATAATTTTGAGCGTAGTGCACATGTGTGCGGGAAGTACGAGTGTCATAATCTCGCCATAAATGTAATACTTCATCACACGGAATGACCTTTAATTTTTTTTCATAGAAACGAAAAGTAAGGTCATAATCTTCAGGATATCGGTTAGGTTCAAATCCACCACATGCCTCAAAATCTTCGCGATGAACAAGCCAGCAGGGCGAAGGAATTACACATTCTTTATAAATTTCATTGTAGTTTTCTCCTGTACTGGTCAGTTGATTCAGCCATTTTTCATAACGTGAATATCCGTCACTTATACCTCTATCAGAAAAATAGCGAACTTGCCCAACCGCGACGTGCCCTTTTCCTTTTTCTTCTAATGAATGTAACATATTTTGTAACCTATCGGGCTTCATAATGTCATCAGAATCCATTCTGGTAATATATGCACCTTTTGCTATGGTATACGCGGAGCGCAATGCAGGAATTATACCTGTTCCTTCATTATCTAAAAGTTTTATTCTTGAATCTTTTAAAGCAAATGAATTGACTAGTGCTCTACTAGAATCTGTTGAGTGGTCGTTTACAGCAAGAACTTCCCAATTTTCAAATGTCTGTTCTACTATAGAATTCAGACATGCCGTTAAAAATTGCTCCGTATTCTTAAATGGAATGAGAATGCTTATCAAAGAATTTGATGGCTTATTCAAGGGCTTTTGCGATAGCTTTTTCTGCTAATTCACCCAAAATTTCATAACCTTTACTGGTCAAATGAACTTCATCTGTTGTTAGTTCTTTTGGTAACCCATTTCTTTCATCAGTCATCGCAGAAAAATAATCTAAATAAGGAACGTCTTTCTCTTCGGCCATTTCTGATAACATTGTGTTGAGTTCAGGAATTTTAATATTAGGTTGCAGACCAGGTTGCCATGGGTAATCATATGCTGGAAGAACGGAACAAACAACAGGTATAATGTTATTGCTTTTAGCCAGTTCTACCATAGATAAGATGTTATCTCTTATCTCTTCTAATGTCATTGGGCCTGTATTACCTGCAATATCATTAGTGCCTGCCAGAATCAAAACAAGACTTGGTTCTAAATCAATAACATCTTGTCGAAAACGAAGTAGCATTTGAGGGGTTGTTTGTCCACCGATACCTCTATTTATAAAAGGCTTTCCCTTAAAAAAGGCCTTTGGCATCCCTTCCGTGATAGAATTGCCCATGAATACTACGCGCTGTTCATTTGGTTGGAGCACTGTAATTTTTTTATTTGCCTCTTGATATTTACCTAAGTTGGCCCAATCTTGGGACATTGCCTTTTTTGTAAATAGTAATGAAGATAGTACCGCCAATATTGCTATTTTAAATTTGAACATAAATAAATCTTACTTATTAAATATATAAAAGATCGCTAAGACCTTAGTTTAAACAAAGGTTTTAGTTGCATTATGGATGAGCTTTTTGAGAATTTGAAAATTGAATTTTCTTCATTACAAATATTCTAATTATCCTTTTGGTGGGGTAATCATAATATGTGCTCTATGGGTGCCAGGGTTCATTAACCAAGCATGACCAGGAGGAGTAGGAGTTGTGGGTAAACCTGTACTTTCTCCAGTTGCAAACGGTACATAGAATACATAACGCACATAACCATTCTCTATTTCTTTGGTTTCGGCATTTACATCACCTGTAAAAACACATAAAGTAGTTTTGTCAGGTAAATTCAATTTGCCTGACTTGACCTCCGCTTCACGAATGTCAAAAATCTCTTGAAATTCTTTGCCTGCTGTTTTAAGTTCTCTTCCTCTAGCCATGAATTCATCCAATTCTTTATGATAGGCGGCCGTGGAAAACTGACTTTTATTGGGGTCTGATGCTAAAGCAATATAATCGTTAGTACCTTCTCTGAGTGTTACAAATTCTCCTGAAGCATTGTAACCATAAACTTTTGCTCCTTCTTTATAATCTTCGGGAACGGCCATTAAGGCAGTTTTAATTTGCCATTCGGCTGGAGGAATGTCTTGAGCGTTTACTGAATAATTTATTAAGATAAAAACGGCTAAAAAAACAATATTTTTCATAATAAGATATTTTAATACTTGGCACTCTCGCCAGTGTTGGCAGTTCTTCTGATAAAAGCTCGAATGTCATCATTAGCCCTTTGTAGATCTTCACGTCTTAAATACATCATATGCCCAGATCGGTATCCTTTAAATTCAAAACGGTCTTTCATACGTCCACTAGGGTCAACCTGCCACATGGTATATTTAGCTTGAAAATAGGTTGTTGCACCATCATAGTAACCAGATTGAATTAATACATTTAAATATGGATTTTGTGCCATGGCTTGTCTTAAGTTATCTCTTGTGTTATCATCATCATTGTTCCAAGGACGAACAGGTCCAAACATATTATATTTTATATCTGTCTTAAATTTTAATTCTTCTTGTAAATAATAATTGATTGCCGGGGTAAAACTGTGTAACCAAGAGGTCAATTCGGCGCTATAATCTGGTCGCATACCAGCTAACTGACGATCAATTCCTAAATATCTTGAATCCAGTCTTCCAATGGTATTACCGCGGTCTTTCAATAAATTTTTCCAAAAATATTGAACAGGTACGGCTAAGTTCTGATCCAATATTTCTTTTTTGGAAAGGCCAGAATAATAAGCCATTTTTTCTGCGACTTCATTCTTTTCTGTTTCACCAATAAAACCTCCTTTTGCTAAGGCAGGTATTAATGTATTCACGGCGTAACTTTCTGATTCAGGTAAAATATCTAACAAATCTTTTTGCTGCAATTCAGTTGGTAGTGCTTTATGATGCCATGCAGCTGCAGTATAATATGGCAAACTGATTGCATTTTCAACAGCCCCACCGGTATTATAAAGTTTGTAATCTGCCGGAGAAACCATAATAACCCCATTTAAATACATCCATTGCTGATTTTGTAAAGCTAAGGATAGTCCCATTACTCGGGTACCACCGTAGCTTTCTCCAACAATATATTTTGGAGATCTCCATCTATTGTTTCTTGTGACGAAGGTATTCAACCATTCCGCTAAATATTTTATATCCGCATTAATTCCAAAAAACTTTTCGCGATCAACTTCCTTTCCTTTTTCAGGTATTGTTCTCGAATAACCAGTATTTGCTGGGTTAACATAGACAATGTCAGTAACATCTAAAACCGAAAAAGGATTCTCTTTAACACCATAAGGTTGAATAGGATAGCCCTCATCATCAATCTTAAGTACTCTTGGTCCTGTATAGGCCAAGTGCATCCATACTGAACCTGATCCTGGACCACCATTAAAAGAAATTAACAAAGGTCTAGCAGCTCTGTTTTTTACATTATTTCTTGTGTAGTAGGTGTAATGTAAAGCCGCAATTGGATCACCCATATCGTCCCATACAGGTTGCGTTCCAGTAGTGGCAGTATAATTAATTGGCGTTCCATTGATAGTTACACTGTGCTGTGTAGTTATGGTAGTATCAACAGGTATTTTTCTTGATTGTGCAAAAACAAAAGTGCATGACAAAATTAAAACGAAGGCAATTATTGATTTTCTCATTTTTGGTTGAATTAGTCTGACTTTAAAAGTAAGAATTTTGGTTAAGAAATTATATAATCACAAATTTTAAAAAGGAATGTTTTTTATCTTTAAGCAACTTCAATTTAAACAAGCACAATGAAAAGGAGAAAATTTAATTCAACATTAGCCTTAGGTGTTAGCGGCGTAGCTTTAACTGCAAATATGCCATTAGCTTGCGCAATGAATTCAAATCAGAATAAGAAAAAATTAGGTGTTGCTTTGGTTGGTTTAGGAAGTTATAGCACGTATCAATTGGCGCCCGCTTTACTTGATACAGCACATTGCTATTTGGCTGGTATCGTTACAGGAACTAAGGAAAAAGAAGAAGTATGGGCTAATAAATACAATATCTCGCAAGACAGTATATATAATTATGATGATTTCGATAGCATAAAGGACAATCCTCATATAGATATTGTTTATGTAGTATTACCTAATAGTATGCATGCCGATTTTTCAATAAGAGCCGCAAGAGCTGGAAAGCATGTAATTTGTGAGAAGCCAATGGCTATGAATGTAGAGGAATGTGATGCTATTATCACGGCTTGTAAAAAAGCTAATGTAAAATTAGGAATTGGATACCGACTTCACTCTGAGCCTTATACTCAACAGGTGAAGCGTTTTGTTAAAGAAAAAACTTTTGGTAATATCCGTTATATCTCTGCTGACGCTGGGTATTATTCTGGTAGTAATCCTAACCAATGGCGATTAGATAAAAGTCTATCTGGCGGTGGTGCTTTAGTGAATATGGGTGTTTACGCCATTCAAAGTCTTATTTATGGAACAGGAGAGAATCCAATTTCTGTTGCGGCTCAGGAGTTTAGTACAAGACCCAAATATTTTAAGGGAACCGATGAAACGATTACCGCTCAATTTGAATTTAAGAGTGGGGCAGTAGGCAACATAATGACATCTCATAATGCCAATGCAAATAGATTATATGCTTCTTGTGAAAAAGGGTGGTTTGAGCTTAATCCAGCAAATAATTACGGGCCATTACAAGGAACAACCTCAAAAGGGGATAAAATTAGTTTCCCTCATGAAAGTCAGCAAAAATTGCAAATGGATGATTTTGCGAAACATATTCTTTTTGATGCACCTAATTTGGTCCCAGGCGAAATGGGTAAAAGGGATATGATTATTGTTGAAGCCATTTATAAATCAATTGCTGAAGACGGCAAAAAACAGGTTTTAGATTTTGAACCTCGTTACGGATTTGGAGAGTAAATTAATAAACATATTATCAAACATTAAAATTTAAAGAATAGAACGGTATCATCGTTTCGACCAACTATTACAAGGCTATCTTTGGTTACAATGTCCCGTATTTCACCTGTGGCTTTAAACCCCCCATCTTCTGCTTGAAACTGTAATCCTCCTTCATTTCTAAGATAGATACCATCTGTAGCGTCGTATCTACCGGCTTGTGGCTTCACTCCAAAAAGATTGCCACCCAGTAATAGATCTTTATCACCGTCATGGTCGTAATCACCTGAAGAGATGGCAAATATAGGAGTCAATTGCGCAGCGGCTGGTAAGGTTTTTATTGCAAAAGTTGCATCTCCTTGATTTATAAAGAGCATTGATTCTAGTTGTGTTGCCTTAGCTACAACAGAATTATCCAATTGGTCTTTTGAAAACATTTTTTGAACAGTTGCACCTTCATAAGACTTAAAATCAGGAAAAACTTTTTTGATAGACGCTATCTGGTCAATTAAATCATTTCTAATCGCATAAGGCACGGCTTCCCCTAATTTGTTATACTTGGTCAAAATGGGGTCTATAAAATCATTTTTATCGTAATCATTGACGAATAGTGCAATGGGTTGGGTTATGGAGGCCTTAAAAACGCTGTTTAAACCATGATTACCGGCAACAATATCCAAATCGCCATCAGCATCTAAATCTGTAATGTGAAGTGTATTCCACCAACCTTTCAATTTATCAAGTCCATTCTTCTTTGGTTCAAATGCTTGTCCCGAATGCAGAAAACAATGGATACCCATAAATTCTCCCGTTACAATCAAATCTTGGCGCCCATCTCCATCAATATCAGCGAAAATAGCATCTGAAATCATCCCAATTCCTTTTAGACTTGGAAGCCAAGTTTTGGTTACATCCTCAAAAGCACCATCTCCTTTATTTTCAAACAAGTAACCGTCAGAGGGCAATCCATATTGCGTTGGCCTTGAACCCTCTCCTACAAAAACATCTAAATCTCCATCTCCATCAAAGTCAGAAGTGGCCATACAAGAGGTGTTGATTGATAACCCAAACGGATTTTCTATACTTTTTATAAGAGATTCATTTTCATTGATGTAGAGTTTGTCCTTTAAGACATTTGAACCCTTTTCGGTTTCCACTCCGCCACTACCTATAATAAAATCCAGGTCTTTGTCACCATCAACGTCAAGGAATATTCCTTCGGTAGCTTCAAAATCACCATCAATTTTTATGTTTTCATACTTACTTTCCATAGAGAAGATTTGAGAGGATACTTCTTTATATCCTGAAACAAATAAATCGTTAATGCCATCTTGATTCCAATCTGTAAGTGTAAGCTTTGGTCCCTTGGTGCTGACCATATGGTACAGAAATCGGTCTCTATCAAAATCTACAAAATGACTTTTTTTGTGTTGAATATCCAATAAGCTAATAGGTTGAAAAATCGTTTCACTATTTGATACTACATCTTTCAAATTCGGAACCTTTGCCTCTAATTCTTTTATTTGAATGGTTTGGTTGACATCTATGTTATTTAAAACGGATACTTTCCCTTCAGGCCATAGAATCTTAATATTAATTGGTGCAGTTGTACTGAGGCCTACTACAAGTTTTGTGTCCATGCTCGATTGAAATCCTCTAATAGGTTGCTGCTCATAATAATACTGATTAGAATCTGATTGGATAAATATTTTACTTCCGATACCGTTTGTATTGGTCTCTCCTTTCAAAATGAGGCTAATGCTGTTTCCCGATGTATTGTTACGATATATTGATGCTACTCCATTTACATTATTGATAACAAGATCCAAATCACCGTCATTATCGAGGTCCCCATAAGCTGAACCGTTCGAAAAACCTTTAAGGTCTAACCCAAAATCATTTGAGGCTTCTTTAAATGCTAAACCATCCATATTTTTAAAAAAGTTATTTGGAATTGGACTGGACGGAATTTGTTTGGAAAGTTTATCATAATCAAATCCGTGCTGAGAAATTAATCCTTTCATCAACTTTTCATTTGATATATAGTTGATATAATCTAAATCGGTCAAATCTTGATAAATACCATTCGCTACAAAAATGTCCTTTAAGCCATCATTGTCCAAGTCAAAAATCAAAGCTCCCCAACTCCAATCCGTAGCTTCCAGATTAGAAAACCGACCAACTTCTTTATATCCTTCAGGCGAACTTAGCTGGAATACGTTTCGAGAAAATTGGTTATGGTAGCCATATCTTTTATTGAATTCTGACTTGTTCCAATCCATAAAGGTGGTTTTTGACTTTATTCTTGCATCGTCTCTTGGTAACATGTCCGTGACAAACAAATCATTTTTGCCATCATTGTTAACATCTGCCATGTCAGCACCCATAGAATTGAGACTGATGGATTGAAAATAATCGGTAAGCTCCTCACTAAATGTACCATCCTGTTGATTGATGTATAGATAGTCCCTTTCGAAAAAATCGTTTGACACAAAAATATCATCCCAACCATCTTCATTCATGTCACCAACAGCTACACCTAATCCAAAACCAATTTCACTACCAAAAATACCTGCTTGCTCACTAACGTCAATGAATATATTGCCATCATTTCTCATAAGCTTATCTCCCCCGAGTAAATTACGTTTTACCCGTTCATTCTGTCTTTGATCAAAAGCCGCTAAAGGTTTATAAGAATTGTTTAATATGTATGCATCCAAATCACCGTCCTTGTCATAATCAAAAAATGAAGCATGTGTTCCAAATCCCGCATCAGCTAAATTGTACTCCAGTGCACGTTCTGTAAATGTGAGATCTCCATTATTTATAAATAATTCATTTCTTTTATTAGTCATTCGAATATCACCAGAATTACTGACATAAATGTCTAATAAACCATCACCGTTAATGTCGACCATACTGACACCGGTTGACCAGGCGCTATGACCACCTGTTCCGGACTTAACAGTAATATTTTCAAAAGTGAAGTTTCCTTTATTTAAATAGAGTTCATTTTTCTTAAGATTAGCGGTGAAATAAATATCCGGAAGCCCGTCATTATTAATATCTCCAATGGCTACACCACCTCCGTTGAAATAATTACGATAATTGAATCCATTAAACTCTTTATCAAAATTAAGTTGATTTATGAATTCAATTCCAGTTTCATTTGGATTCATAAGCTGCATAATATTTTCATTAGTCTTCTGATTACACGATTGTAAAAAGAAGTTTATTATTAAAATCCATGTAAATATTGAAGAGAACTTACTTTCCATTCCAAAATTGGTTTGGAGCTAATTTAATTTTAAGATTTCAACCCGTCAATCATAACCTAATTCCTTAACATTCATTTAATGCTCTTTGAGTCTGAAATTATGAATTTAAGCTTCAACAACTTTTTTCAAAAAACATCCCAATTTATCTTTTAGTATTCTGTTTTCTTTTCTTTTCTCTAAATCTTCTAAATAGTTTTGTTTAAACCTTAGATAAGTTCTCTTACAATAGTAATAGTATCGTAAACATTCATCTTTTCATCTGAGAATAATTGAATTTAGTCTAGATTTTATTTAAGTATTCTTAAACAGAATCATTTTTTATCAAGAATCTTTCTAAGTAATAACATTTATTTAACTATTTAACATTAAAATGAAGTTTAGTTCATTTTATGACCATTTTTAGTTAACAGCACTAAGCCCAATTGATAGGTACATTTGGTTCAGAATCCTATAATAATTTCTTTCTAAACCTAAAATTGAAAATGAAAACACTTAAAAATTTACTATTACTTGGTGGCTTAGTTATGGCTACCTCCTGTGACCAAATTGATGATTTTATTGGCGACGGCGGCGGCGATGACGACGAGCCAACAATGGAAATGCAACCACTTACAAGTTCAGTAGTACCAGACGGCGTTTTTACGCTTAAAGGTGAATTTAATAGTAGTGCAGAATTAAACATGATTTTATCTTCAGCTGATATTTTGCCTTCTGATTCTACTTTTGTTTACGGGTCTTTTATGGATGGTGCAGCACTTTACCCAAACGGAGATGGTACTTATGCTTTCATCAACAACTTAGAATCTGATTTTTCTATTGCACGAATCATGATGAATTCTGATTTGCAACCTTATGAAGGTGATTACATTGTAAGCGCAACAGCAACTGCTTTTACTGCTCAATGTTCAGGTTCTTCTATTACCCCTGAAGAGCATGGTTTTGGTCCACTGTATCTATCTGGTGGTGAATGGGGTGGAAACGCCAAAGGGGTTTACTCGGTAAATCCGTTCCGTGATACTGAAGACAGAGTTCAGGCAGATAGGCTTCCTGCATTAGGTGAGTGGTCAACTGAGAATGCAGTTGCTATCGGTAAAGACGCTTTCCCAGGTCAAACTGTAGTTTTCATGGGAGATGATGATAGCAATAATGAATATCCTGAAGGACACTTCGCAATGTACGTGGGTGGCTTAGGTGATTTAAGTGGTGGTGACCTTTATGTACTACGTGGTAAAAATCCGGTTGAAACATTACCTAATGAAGGTGGTCAATTATTTGAAATGGGTATGGCTGAAGATGTTTCCTATGATGTGGAATGGGTTAAGGTAACTGAAAGAACTATATCGGAGCTTAATCAAGAAGCAATCGATTCATTGGCCATCGGTTTCCAAAGAATTGAGGATATTGACTGGAGAAGAGGTTCTGCTGAAGCTAACAGAGAAGTTTACTTCAATGCTACCGGAAGATACCGCTCAGATAACCCTGACTTAGCTAACAGAGGTACTACTTTTGGACGTGTTTATAAGTTAATCATGAATCCTGATGACCCAACCGGTGATGCTAAATTAGTAGTAGTTATGGATGGTGACTTAGAAGGTGGTAAGGCCGATGGTATGCACTCACCTGATAACATTTTGGTTACCGAGAACTACGCGTACGTTCAAGAGGATCCAAATGGTTATGCTGATTTAAATCCAGAAATTCAAGGTTTTGCTAAATTATGGCAATACAACTTAAACACTGGAGAAGTTAAAGAAGTAATGGAATGTAATCAGGAAGGTGCTGCAGCTTTGGGTTATGGAGTTACATCCAGCAATTGGGAAATTACTGGTCTAATTGACGTTACGGATATCATCGGAGCTTCTGAACCAACTTTTGTTGGTGGCGCTCAAGTTCATGGATGGAATTTCGGAACTACCCCAGAAACTGCTGTAAGAGCTGATGGTATGAAGTTCTTCGATTCAACAGCTATTACTGAGGATGCCGCAAGACTAGAGGGTTCTTTCTTGTTTAAGATAACTGGACTAGAAAGATAGTCTTTGCTTTTAAAAGTTAAACAATTTGGGTTCCCGCGTAGCGGGAACCTTTTTGTTCTAAAAGATTTATATATTTTGTGATGAGGTTGATTAGATTCCTATTTCCAATTATTTTTTTGTTAGTTTTCTTTGCCTGTGTAGAAGAAAAAAAGGCAACTAAAACCGTTTCTGCTGATAAGCAGTCCATGTTCAATCAAGATATTCGAACACATTATTTTAAAACTTTGGATAGTGCCGCCTACTACATTCAAAAAGTAGACACATTGAAAGCATTGGATGAAAATAAAGCTAATTTTTTAAAGAGTAGGGAGTGGTATAAAAGAGCGGAGCCTATGCTAATTGCATATGATTACGAGAATTACCTATCCATGAATGCTCCCAATTTATTAAAAGTTGAAATTGATGACTATACTGACATAAAGGTTATGAAACCCAAGAGTTATCAAGTATTAGAAGAACTCTTGTACGCCGAAGACGGATTTGAAAATAAAAATGTTGAATATGTTATTCAATATTTAAAAGTACGAATACCCTACATTCGCAAAAATCATATTCTGATAAGACAAATGGATAGACATCATCTAAAGATGCTGCGTGATGCCATTGTAAATGTTGCTACCAAAGGTATTACAGGTTTTGACTCTCCTATGTTGGCCAACTCTTTGAACGAGGCTATTTTTAATTATGAGACCATAAAAGAAATTGTTGACATTTATGAGCAGGCTTTTACGTCCAAAGAATTATATCAATCTTGGGTAAAGGAAATAGATAATACAATATCAGACTTAAAAGCAGGGGATTTTGATACATTTAATAGGTATCATTTCATAAAAAACCATACGAACATACAACTAGCGCTTATCAATGACACTGCTGAAGATTGGAATATAAAATTGAATACCTCACGTAACTTGAATTCAACCGCTGACAATCTTTTCAATAAAGATTTTTTTAATATCAAAAAATTTGCACCTCCTCGTTCACCGGAAATTTCTGAAGAACGTGTTGCGCTTGGGCGTATGCTATTTAATGACAAGTCTCTTTCAAGTACTGGAAATATAAGTTGTGCTAGCTGTCATAACAAAGACAAAGCATTTACAGATGGCCTTAAAAAGGCGCAAGGAGAGGGAAATGTGGAACTACAGCGTAATACCCCTACATTAACTTATGCGGTTTATCAAAAAGCCATGTTCTATGATGGTCGTGCCACAGGGCTAGAAGATCAAATCGTGAACGTTGTGAATAATGAAAATGAGTTTCATATGGATTTGGATAAGATGGAGCAACGCATTCAATCAGATTCAAAATATACTGTTCAATTTGACTCGCTTTACAACGGAAAAATTAATAATAGAAATGCGCGTCATGCCATTGCCACTTATATCAGAAGTCTCGCACCATTTGATTCTAAATTTGATAGAAACATGCAAGGACATGAGGAGACGCTCACAGATGAAGAAATTTCTGGATTTAATCTCTTTATGGGTAAAGCGGCTTGCGCTACCTGTCATTTTCCACCGGCGTTCAATGGTACGGTACCGCCTAAATACATGGAATCAGAGTTTGAGAACCTAGGTGTACCACAAAATGCAAGTTTTGAACATCCTATATTAGATGAAGACCCAGGACAATACTTCCCTTATAAAGTTGAGGAAAAACGAAACTTCTTTAAGACGTCAACAGTGAGAAATGTAGCATTAACAGCTCCATACATGCATAATGGTGTTTATAATAGCTTGGAAGAAGTTATACAATTTTATAATGTTGGTGGTGGACAAGGTATGGGTCTTGATGTACCTTATCAAACCTTACCTGCTGATTCATTAAACCTTAGCGAAAATGAAATAAATGATGTCATTTCATTTATGAAAACTCTTACAGATAACCAATTTATTGAAATTGGTGAGGATATTAATGATTAATAATATGGCTTTCATAAAAATTTAAACTAGACCTAACAGATTGTTAAGATTTGATTGACTTAATTAGAAAATCAAAAACTTAACTTTTCATAAAATTTAAGAACACCAAAATGACTAAGAATCGAATCCTTTCAATCCCAATTACTAAAATTGTCCTTTTTCTTTTTCTTTTACTTGTTTTTTCTTGTAGTAAAAATGATGATAACCCCAACCCGACGGGAGAAGAAAATACCGAAAACACCGAAAATTCCGAAGGAACAGATGATACTGAAGATGACCTTGATAATACGGTTAATTCGTTGCCTAATCTTGCTGAACTGGCTGGATCTTTAGAGAGTCTAAGCACATTGGTTGAGGTTATAGGAATTGTGGATGATACTGAGTTGTTAGGTTTGCTTTCTGAGGAAGGGTCAACTACCATATTTGCTCCAACAAACGATGCTTTTATTTCTTTATTGGCTCAATTAGAAGGATTTGAAACTCTAGAGGATTTTGATGAAGACGAAGAAAAACAACTTCTAGAAGCAATATTAAAATACCATGTTATCGCAACTACGGCCGCTTTTTCCACTGACCTTTCTAATGGCCAGGTATTAGAAACTTTGCTATCAGAAGAATTACAAGTAGAGATTGACGCCGGCGTATTTGTTATAGATAAAACGGATGAAAAATCAGAGGTCGTTGATGCCGATAATGAAGCATCTAATGGTGTTGTTCATATTATTGATAAAATTTTATTGCCCCAATCAGTTTTAGACCAACTTTTTCCGAAGCCAAGTATTGTTGAACTAGTTACCGAAACAGAAGAACTTTCCCTATTGGAAGAAGCGTTGATTAAGGCCGGTTTAGTTGATGAATTAAGTGCTGAAGGCCCATTCACGGTATTTGCACCGACTGATGCCGCTGCAGATGAGTTGTTCGACGCATTGGGTGATAGTTTCAATAGCTTTGACGATTTTGATAACTTCCTTGAAATTGAAATATTAAAGCAAATTTTATTGTACCATGTCGTTGATGGCCATATCATGTCTACAGATTTGACCGTCGGTAGTGTTCCAACATTACTTACCAACGAATCCATAGAAATTATTGCTTCTGGAGGCACCTTCGTTGTTGGTGACGCATCTGACGTTGATGCAAACATTCTTTCTGCTGATAACGAAGCTTCAAATGGAGTAGTACATATTATTGATAAGATTTTAATCCCCGCAGAGGTACAAGAGTTTTTAGATTCTTTAAATGAAGTTCAAGGTAAAACTATTGCTGAATTAGTTGAAGAAACAGAAGGTTTTACATTTTTAAAAGAAGCCTTAGAGCTTACAGGCCTGTTAGAAACTTTGGATAGTGAAGGTCCATTTACAGTTTTTGCACCTACAGATGATGCGCTTTCAGGTTTGTTAGCTGTTTTTGGTAGTCAATTTACAAGCCTACAAGATTTCACTTCAGAAGAGGAGATAGCATTATTGCGTCAGATATTACTATATCATGTGCTACCTGGTACTACTACCTCTTCAGATTTGTCCGTCTCTACTATAAATACATTGTCAGGAGACAACACTTTAGATGTTGTCACTACGGAAAGCGGATTTGGTCTTGTCGATGTATTTCAAGCTCCTGCGGCGATTGAGCTAACTGATATAACAGCAAAGAATGGTGTAATACATACTATTGACAGAGTTTTGTTGCCAGCATCTGTTGTTGAAAGTATAGCCAATGATATTAATGATACTATAATAGACGCCATTGACTCTTTGGAAGAATCGGCGTTTATTCAAGATTTAATCATATTACTTGGAAACGAGTTTGAAGATGTTTTAGAACAAGAGTTTACTTTTTTCTTACCCACTAATAATGCTTTTTTAGATTTGTTTGCCTCACTAGAAGGATATGATTCCTTGGCAGATTTTAATACCGCAGAAGAGCTAGAATTATTAACGACCATACTGTCATATCATTTAATAGACGGTACTAAAGTAACTTCTCAAATGTTAGTGGATGGTCAGACCGCGGGTACTTTACAAGGTGAAGAATTGACGATTAGTTTAAGCTCAGGTGCGGCCGTTGTCGATAAAACGGGTATACCTGCAAATGTTACTAAGGCTGATATCGAAGTATTGAGCGGGGTAATCCACTTTATAGACAAAGTGCTATTGCCACAAGAAGTTTTAGATGCCCTTTAACTAAAACTTTTCAAATACCCCCAAACCAAATAGGGCAAAGTCATATTTTACGGGGTCATTTGGGTCTAAATTACGCAGACTCTTATCAAGTTCTAACAGGGCTTTAGCATCATTTTGTTTTCGCTTTACAAGCTTAAGCTTTCTAGCCACATTACCAGAATGTACATCAAGAGGGCACGATAATATGGAAGGTGGAATAGTTTTCCATAGTCCAAAATCAACGCCTCTTATAGCTGGTCTAACCATCCACCTTAAAAACATATTGATGCGTTTAGCGGCCGAACCTTTTAATGGGTCTGAAACATGTTTTTGAGTTCGTGTTAAGTGTTCTAACTCAAAGAAAATTGATTTATATACACTTATGGTTGTTTGTAATGATCGGTTTTCTTGGTGTTTGGTAAATACAGTTTCTAAGCCTCCGTGGTTTTTATAAATATTTTGCAGTGCTGTGATAAAGTATTTTAAATCATCGCCGTTAAAAGTACGGTGGACAAAACTTGATAAACTGTCTAAATCAGAACTTTGATGATTTATAACAAAATCATACGGAGCATTATCCATTAGTTGCATTAGCCGCGATGCATTGTTAATGATACTCTTTCGATTACCCCAGGCAATTGTGGCTGTTAAAAATCCGCTTATTTCAATTGCTTCTTTTTTATTAAAATTGTGTGGGATTTGAATAGGGTCAGCCTCTAAAAATTTTGGGTTTTCATAGTGTTCTGCCTTTTCATCTAAAAATGATTTTAACTCAGTTTTATTCATTCAAAAGGAATATCCAAAGTTTTCATAACAATAAAGGGTCCGATTAAAATTAGATTATGTGCAGCATGTAAAAGCATTGACCAAACTAGTCCTAATTTGGTTCTGATAAATCCAAGAAATATACCGGCAGAAGCTTGTGGAGCTACTAAGACTGGTATTAACCAGTAATAACCATCTATTTCCCCAAAATTACCAATATGGACTAATCCAAAAAGAAATACTGAAATATAAAATGCATATTTAAAAAACTTAGATTCTTTAAATAGGGCTAATGGCGCTCGAAAAAGTAATTCTTCTAATACAGGAGCAGCTATTACTGCTAAGAATAAAATCATTAAAGCAGAGTATTTTTCAAACATTTCTACTACCGCATGACTTTCGTTTTCAAACCCTACAAGCATGCTAATACTTTGCATCAATAAGCCTAGCATTAAACTAAAGGCTACAATCAAAAGAACGAGTTTAAAAAAAATTGTAGTTTTTTCTTTTAATTGGTAATCTTCATTAAGATAGGTAGGATTTTTAAAAAAACTCCAAACTTCCTTTAGCATATTAATTCTTTATTAGGCCATCTACCATGACTAATTTTCTATCGGTCATATTTGCTAATTCATCATTGTGAGTAACTATGACAAAAGTTTGACCAAACTCCTTCCTCAATTTAAAGAACAGCCTGTGCAAATTTTCTGCACTTTCAGAATCTAAATTTCCACTTGGTTCATCCGCAAAAATTACTGATGGGTTATTGATTAAGGCCCTTGCAACTGCAACACGTTGTTGTTCGCCACCTGAGAGTTCTTTTGGTCTATGATGATATCGGTCAGAAAGACCTAAAAAATCTAAAAGTTCTTTTCCTCTTTTTTCTGCTTCAGCTCTATTGGTTTTTTTAATAAAGGCAGGAATACAGACATTCTCTAGCGCACTGAATTCTGGTAGTAATTGATGAAATTGAAAGATAAACCCGACATGCTCATTTCTAAATTTAGCCAGATTTTTTGCACTTAACCCAGTAACCTTAATTCCGTTGATTTCAACAGTGCTGTCCCTGCCGTTTGTTGGACTATCTAAAGTTCCTAAAATTTGTAATAACGTAGTTTTGCCAGCACCTGAAGCTCCAACAATGGCAACAATTTCACTTTTCTTTATTTCTAAATTTACTCCTTTTAATACTTGTAAATCCCCGTAGTATTTTTGAACATTACTAGCTTTAATCATCTACCAATTCTATTAGATATGAAAGTACATATAACTACCTTTAGAACAAAAATACAGTTTTAAGGTTTTACACAATTTAACGACTATTAAGCAAAAGTTAAAAGCAAGGGCCAACTTGCAAAATCAATTAAAATGTTTAACATTTACGAAAAATGAGTGAACAAAATAACAAAAAGACGGAAATAGCTATTTTTGCCAATGGTTGTTTTTGGTGCACTGAGGCGGTGTTTCAGCGGCTAAAAGGTGTTGAAGCGGTAGTATCTGGTTACACTGGTGGTGCCATTAAAAATCCGGCATATAGAGAAATTTGTTCAGGGCGAACTGGCCATGCGGAGGGTATTAAAATTACTTTTAATCCAACCGAGATTTCGTTTGAAGAATTGTTGGAGGTATTTTTTGCTACTCACGACCCAACTACCTTAAATCGACAAGGTAATGACGTAGGGACGCAATATCGAAGTGAAATTTTTTACACCACAGCGATACAAGCACAACAGGCTAAAGATTTTATAGAGTTTTTAGAGAAAGAGCGAGTTTTTAAGAACCCTATTGTAACAGCAATTTCAGAAGAAAAACCTTTTTATAAGGCGGAAGAAGATCATCAAGATTTTTATAATTCCAATCCACGACAGCCTTATTGTCAATTTATCATTGACCCAAAAATTAATAAGATTAAAAAATATTACGCCAACAAATTAAAAAAGAGTACTGCATAACTATGGCACCTTACAAAAACTTAGAAGAATACAATATTGAAGTTACCAACGAAGTCAAAGAGAGATTTTCTAAAATCATTGATGAAATCGGCGAAGATGTTAATCGTGAAGGACTCACAAAAACACCTGAACGCGCTGCAAAAGCTATGCTTTTTCTGACCCAAGGTTATCAGCAAGATGCCGCTGAGATATTAAAAGGGGCCATGTTCAAAGAGGACTATGATGATATGGTCATTATTAAAGACATTGAGGTGTACTCCCTTTGTGAGCACCATATGCTCCCATTTTTTGGAAAAGCACACATTGCTTATATACCAAACGGTCATATTGTAGGTTTGAGTAAAATCCCTAGAATTGTTGATGTTTTCGCCAGACGACTTCAAGTTCAAGAACGCCTAACACATGATATATTAGAATGTTTAAATGAAACCTTAAAGCCTAAGGGAGTTGCTGTTGTCATTGAGGCATCTCATATGTGTATGATGATGCGTGGTGTTCAAAAGCAAAATTCAGTAACAACCACATCTGGATTTAGAGGTCAGTTTGAAAAAATTGAAACCCGTAATGAATTTTTAAAGTTAATTAGCTCAAAATTGTCTTAGTAATTTTTGGCATTCCTTTTGTTTGTATATTATTTGGAATTACTATTTTTCGATATGTCAAAAATGAAGGATAAAAAAATTAGAAACCTTTTTCTAGGTTTATTGTTTGATGCTATAGGTATGGCCTCTTATCTAGCACCAGGTATTGGTGATATGTTAGATGTTTTTTGGGCACCTGCCGCTGGTTGGCTAATGACAAGAATGTACAAAGGTAAAATAGGTCAAGCCGCTGGTATAGTTACATTTATAGAGGAAATTATACCTGGTCTTGATGTCATACCCACGTTTACGATTATGTGGATATACACTTACCTATTGAGCGGAAAAAAAGCAAAGAAAATAATTGATATCTAAAGCAAAGTTTTATAGTATTTTACTTTTAAAACTTCAATTTTCGTATCCTAGGAAAACTGTGCGGTTGATAATTCTTCAATTAATTTATTCATCATTAACATACCTTTTTGTAGTTGATCTTTAGCGATAAATTCATCTGCTCTATGGGCTTGCTTAATTGATCCAGGTCCACAAATAGCTGCTTGAAAACCTTCGTTAGCAAATTGACCTGCTTCCGCCGCATAAGAGACTGTATCTAGTTTTGAATTTCCTGAAATTCTTTTTATTAAATCTACGATGTCATCATCTGCTTTAGTATCTAAATGTGGTACTGACGGATGGTGTTCCACATTTTTAATGGCAAATCCAGGAAATATTTTTCTTAGTTCCTTTTCTCGTTGTCGACAATAAGTCTCAAAATCAGATACAATCCCTTGTATGTCATCCATAGGAATAGTCCGTAAGTCCCAATAAAAATAAGCTTTGTCAGCAATTACATTTGGAGCAATTCCGCCATTAACCAATCCAATATGAATAGAGGAGTGTGGAGGGTGAAACCTATCATCTATACGATTGTCTTTTATTAATTCATCCATTTTGTTTTCCAACCATAAAATCAAGCGCATGGTTTCATGTATTGCGCTAACTTCTTGTTTTATACGACTGCTATGACCAGCAGAACCGTTAACATAGGTTTCCATGATATAAATACCTTTTTGTCCAACAATGGGTTCCATCATGGAAGGTTCTCCGATTAGTGCATACTTTGGAGTTTCTGAATAATGCGTTCTAATAGCTCTAGCCAGTTCAGGAGCGGCTAAACATCCTATTTCTTCATCGTATGAAAATGCAAAATAAATGGGTTTCTTTAAATCTGCTTCAAGCATTTGTGGTAATGCAGCGATGCAACAAGCTAAAAATCCTTTCATGTCACATGAACCTCTTCCGTATAATTTTCCATCACCTTTATCTGTTAGAACAAAAGGATCCGTAGTCCATTCTTGACCTTCTACTGGCACAACATCCATATGTCCTGATAGAATAACACCACCATCAACTTCAGGCCCAATTCTACAATGGAGCGATGCCTTATTCCCCTCTTTGTTTGGCACTAAATAAGCAGTAACACCACGAGATTCCAATACTTCTTTAATCCAGTTAAGTATACTCAAATTACTTTGTCCGCCTAATACCGGGAATGAAACCAATTTCTGTAAAACTTCTTCTACGTTCATAAGCATTATCTATAATTTATGGTAACGGCTATAATCAAAGCCAAAAAGGCTAGGAATAGCACACTGATTAAAACAGGTAAAATAAAACGAATCCAACGGTCAATAGGCACTCGGCACATGCTTAACATGGCAATTAGACCGCCGAGGGTGGGATTGATAAGGTTTGATAATCCATCACCAATTTGAAAGGCTAGTATTGTAATCTGTCTTGATAAGCCTAAAGTTTCTCCAAGCGGTAACATAACAGGTAGGGTTGCCAAGGCTTGTCCGCTACCTGACGGAATAAAAAAGTTGATGACTGATTGAGAAATTGACATGCAAATAGCCGAGGCATATAAAGGTAACCCCTCTAACAAAGTGGAGAGCTGATATGATATGGTGTCACCAATATTTCCCATCTCCATAAGTACTTTGATTGATGTTGCAAAACCTACCATAAAAGTTCCGGGAGAGGCAAGTGCTACGGCCTTTAAAACTGTTTCACTCATAGTTGTAGCACTCATTTTTGAAACTAGTCCACAAAGTAGTGCAATAATCAAGAATACCGCTGAAAGTTCATTAATGTACCAATGCAGATTGAAAACTCCATATAAAATAGCAATGAGTCCTCCAATAAATATACCAATGACCATCCAATTGTTTTTACTAATGGAGTAGTCTTGAATAGGTTTTGATAGGGTTAAGTTGCTTGTATCAAGACCTTTTCCTAAACTTTTTGATGAGTCTTTAGTAATCTTTTTAAAATAGCGAACATTATAATAGGCCATTACACTTAAAGCAGAAAAGCAAAGAATACTACGCAATAATGCACCAGAAAACATGGGGAGTTCTGCTAATTTGTGTCCAGTGCCAACGGTGTATGCATTAATAGGAGAAAGCCCGAAACCAATTGTCATAGCCCCGACAGAAATACCTGCCGCTAAAATTAAATCTCCACCTAGGGCTAAACTTAAAACAGCAGCTATAGGAACCATTGCAATATTATTTTCATAACCAACGGCAACACCTAATAAACCATATATAAAGGTCATAAGTACAATAATTAAGTGCTTATTCTTAAGACCTAGTTTTTTAACTAGCGTTCCAACAGAATTCTCAACAGCTTTCGATTTTTCCATAAAACTGAACATAATACCGCCTGCTAAAACAATAAAAATAATTTCGACTGCTGCTTTAAAGCCTAAAGGAATTGCCTTGAACATATCCAATAATCCAATTGGAGTTGAATCGATAACGGAGTAGGAGTTAGGAACAACTGTACTACGCCCATTAACTAATACTCGTTCATAAGTCCCAGCAGGTAGCACATAAGTTAATATAGTAACCAGAATTATAATGCCAAACAACATGGTAATGGCATGTGGAATACGACTAAAAAGCGATGTTATTTTGAAGTTAGTTTTACTCACTAAAGGGGTGTCAACATATCATACGTTAATCTTTACGAATATAACCTGTGCAAATCAATTTTGATGAATTAATATTAAATAAATGTGAAGTAAAAATCGAAGTTAGAAAATCTGCTGGGATTGTTGATTTACTTTAAAAATCCGAAATTAAATAAATGAAGAAAAATAAAAAAGGGAGTGGAGTAAATCAACTCCCATAAATAAGTAAATTAAAAAATTACATAATTGTTAAGCTAAAAGTCTGAGCAATATCAGTCTCTCCACCGGCATCTGCTAAAGTACCGTCATTTGGTTTTTTAGGCTCATGACGCAATGTGATTGTGATTGAGGCTGCTCCAGCGGTATTCGTTTCTAAGCTAAAAACAATTCCAACTGGATTACCGTCACCGTCAGTATCACCATAAGTAACGCCAGCAATAGACCCTGTGGTTTCAAAAAAGAATTGGTGTTCGTCATCTTCTTCAGCAACTTCCTCAGTAATATCTTCCGCCGGTGTTTCGGTCTCATTTAAAAGAACTATTCCACCAGTATACGTAGTACTTCCGGCCAAAGAACCAGAAACTGTAACTTCTGGTGCACCAGGTCCGTCACCATCGATGTCTCGTGATTGCAACGTAATAGTGTCGCCGCCACCTTGAGGTACTAACACAACAGTCATTGTTGTAATTACTTCTTCTTCGTTTACTTCTTCTGGTGTATCGTCATCATCAGAACATGAGCTAAACAAAACTCCGCTTAAGGCTAAAATTGATAAAAATTTGATGGTCTTCATAACAAATAATAAATGATTAAAAATTAATAATTGAGTTTTAATTGTAAAATAATGTTCCTACCTAAATCATCAGCGAAATAGCGCTGACGATTTAAATATTCTCTATAATTGGTGTTTAATAAATTATTGATTGTGAGTGAGGTTGTTAAAAGGTTTTTACCAAGACTAAAATTCATTTTTGAATTAAAATTCAAAATATGATAGGCTCCTGGAGCAGTGTTAATTGCTAAAATTACCTCCTCTTGTTGTTCAGGCGAAAAAACTGAAATATTATCTGGAACTTCATTTTGTCTCAAAATATATTGACTTTGAAGTGAGAGTTTTAACCCTTTCCATTCTTCTTTTGAGAAAAGTAAAGTATTTGTAAAATTTGCTGATGGAATATTGATTAGCGCCTCATCACTGTCGAGATCATTACCCTTAACTATTGAAAATATATGTTCTGTTCTCCAATTAGTTGTCCAATCTGAATAAGCAGACATATCAACACCTAATATTCTAACATCAGCTTGTCTATAAGACCAAACAGGAAAAGCACCTCTTAATGTGAACTCAACACCAGTTGGCTCTAAAAGAATAAAATCTTTAATATAGTTTGCATAGGGTTCTATTGAGAAGCCCCATTTTATTAAATATCTATTATATGATGCCATTAATTTGTTCGAGGTTTCACTTCCAATTCTAATATCTCCTAATTCTATTCTAGCGGCAGAATGGTGCAAGCCGTCACTAAATAACTCTGAAGGATTTGGAGCTCTTTGAGCAAGTGCGTAATTGAATTTTAGATTATTATCATTGCTTGTTTTATAATTAAAACCAACAGTCCCAGAAATGTTATTGTAATTGAAAACTGGATTAGTTAGCAGTTGTGTTCCCCTGTCATCAATAACTAATTCAGGAAAATCAATATCATAACCACGTTCTTCCCATCTGGTGGTTTGATAAAATTTTAAGGCATCAACTTTGGTGTAGTCATATCTGATCCCTGCATCAAATGTCCATTCATTATTAAGTTGGTATTCACCAATTACAAAACTTCCAAAATCAATTTTTTCATAGTCTGGTATTAATCTTCTTACACCTGTGGCCGGATTTGCAAAATTGTCTTGATACCTACCCATTAAGCCAAATTGTAGTTGAAAAGTATCATTACTATCCCATTTAAAATCTGTAGAAAGCGTATGAGTTTCTAATTCTAAATCGATGGAAGCTTGGTCGTTTCGTTCGCCGCGTCTAACATCAAATTCGAACCTTCTATTGTTTTGATAGTCATATTGAACGTTCAATTTGCCTAGTCCTTCAAATCTTTTGTAAAAATGTAGTTTACCTAAATGGTGTCTTACTTGTTGTCTGGGGTTTCCTAAATCATAAGTAAAAGGTAAAATAACCCCAGGTTGGCCGCTATTAATACTTCGAATAAGGTCGTCTACATTTCCAATGTGGGAAGCCCTCAATATTGCTATTTCAGCATCGTAATAAGAATATCGACCCGTTAGACCCCACTCAAACAATCGTTTGCCTAATTCTACAGAGCCACCAAATTCTTTAATACCTGTATTTGATAATATATAATCAGGGGCTTCTTGGTCACCCAATCGTTTAAAAGAACCTTGCCCTTTTATGAAAAAACCATTTTTATATACTCTTGTGAAATCAGAAGCTATGTTTCCACCACGTCCGTTGCTTACGCCATTAACTAATGTTTTACCGAATAAAGTGTCTTTGATAGGAAATTTCGCCTGTTCTAAAATAATAGTTCCTCCAATGGCGTCACCACCATACTGTAATGCGGATGCGCCTTTAACAACGGAAATTGTGCCGGCTGAATTGATATCTATATTTGGGGCATGTTCATCACCCCATTCCATATCTTGCATTCGAACCCCATCATTTAATATAAGTACTCGGCTTCCATTTAATCCGTGAATAGCAGGTTTAACAATATTGGCTCCTGTGTTAAGTGTTGAGACGCCACCTAATTGCTTAAGTGCATCACCAATGGTCGCGGTACTAAAACTTTCAAGTACTTCGCTTTTTAAAACAACTTCTTGGGCTGAGTTGGTTTTATCAAAAACTGTATTACCAATCACTTTTACTTCCTCTAATTCCTCTAAATGATGCTCTAATTTTAAATCAAGAGAAGTATTACCACTAATGGTTATTGGGATAATCAAAGTAGCGCAGGATGGATGTGACACTTCTAATTCATATTCACCATCGCATAGACCAGCGAAAGCATAGTTCCCGTTTTTATCACTGATTACTTCAATATTTTCTTTAATTAGTAAAATGGACGCATTGATTAACACCGTGTTATTGTGATAATCAATAACTCTTCCATTTAAACTAGAATTACAACTTTGGGCAATTCCATTAGTTAAAGTGCTGAATAACAGCATAATTGACATTAAATATTTCATAAAGGAAAATTGTGAGTCCTAATATATTAGGATAGAAATCTATTTAAAATGGGTATTAAATAGTTGCAGGAGGCGGCCTTGAAAAGAAGTCAGAAGGTGTTCCTTCTTTGATAAAATATCTATCTTCAATTGCATTTAAAGTAATATCCGCTATAAGTAGAACTTCTTCAAACTCAAAAATAACTGGTGTAGTAAAAGTATTCTGTTGCTGTTCAATTGCCAATTCACAAGTATGGCAATTTTCTATAGTATCATCTAAATCATTATCAGCATGGGAATATACATGAAAACCCGATACTTTAATAAAAATTAAAGTAACGAATGAAAGTAAGGTTACAATTTTGGAAAAATCTTTCATGCTGTTGCGAATTTAGGCTATTTAAGAATACCTAGATTGTTAACAAAATCATAATATTATTTAAAAATAAAGCCTAAACCAAGGCGTTTGAGCATTTTTTTCTCAAAAGCCCAAAAGAATTTATATTGCCCAAATAGCCATCCAAAGAAAACTAAAAGTACTTGATAGATTGGAAAAATCAGTAATATTCTAATTGGCCAATAAATCCAGCCTGAAACTAATTCTCTTTTTAACCCAATTAGTTCGGTCAACGGTGCGGCTAATTTGGCAGAGGCACTACCGGTAATTGCAAACACAATAAATATGATAATAATTTGAAAGTTGGAGTCAATGCCCCAGCGTTTTTTAAGTTTTTCCATCGCTTTGATTTCGATGACAAATTTAGAATATTAAATGCGAGGAAGAAAAGGACCTAAACGTTGTTTGTAGCGTCTTTGAAAATAAATAAAGTAGTTATAGAGTTGATAGTTTACATCATAGCCATAATCTACACCAAATTCATAATTAATTTGAAGTTCATAAAGTTGAGGGTCAAATGAATAAGGGTCTAAAACTCTACGGTTCCATTCTAAAACATAAATGGAGTTACGATTTTCCATATAGCTTTGGGTATAATATCCTTTGGGTTGTGCAATTCTTGTAAGCCACTGATTAAAACCAATGTCCATAATAACAATATCATATTCAGAATCATTAGATACTTCCGCTTTTTCATTGTCAAGGTTTTTATCGAATAACTCTTTTTCACTTGCTGTAAGCACAATTTCATCATCTTGTCCATAAATCATAGGTCCAAGGATGAACAAAAATCCTAAAATGATGTAATAATATAATTGCTTCTTTTTCATGACTTTAAGATATAAAAAAAGCCATTTAGTAACTCTAAACGGCTTGTTAAATCTATGTAATAGAAGGTTTATTTTCCGAAAAGACCTCCAAGAAGGCCTCCAAGGCCACCTTTCTTTTGTCCTCCACTGTTTAAAACCATACCAGCTAAATCATCAATAACACTACCATCTCCGTCAGAGTCTAAAAATGACTCAATAAGCGATTGTTGTTTATTGGCAGCATTACCGCCACCCATTAAACCGCCTAAAAGACCACTTAATGCATCAGGACTACTTACATTTTGCTGTTTTGTTTGCTTACCTAAAAAGCCCAATAAAAGTGGGGCAGCTATTTTTAGTATTTGAGCGACAGATCCAGCATCTATTCCGGACTTACTGCTTAGTGCATTTTCTACTTGAGGTTGTTTAGAACCTAAAATGTGACCAAGAATTCCAGCACCATCATCCATAACTGATTGGTCTACGCCGCCTCCAAATAAACCACCAAGGTTATCTAAAATACTGCCGTCATGTTTTGAAGATAATGCATTCATTAAACCTTCTGCGCCACCAGGTGTTGAGGCATTCTTTTTCATTGCGCCCATTAACATTGGCATTGCCATTGCTAATACATCAGCAGTTTTGTTTTCAGGTTGCCCTGTCTGACCAGCTACTCCGCTGATTAATTGTTTGCCCATTGGGCTATTGATTAAATCTAGTAATCCTGACATTTTATAAGTGTTTATTTTTAAGAACCACAATGTACGAAAAAGTCACAGTGATAAGCCATATTTTTTTGCCTCTTCGGATTATTGTAGTAGGGCGATAATTTGATTCGCAAGTTCAATCCCAATTCTGTCTTGCGCTTCTGATGTTGCAGCACCAATATGTGGGGTTAATGAAATTTGCGGATGCATTAATATTTTTATTTCCGGATTGGGCTCTGACTCGAAAACATCTAAACCGGCAAAAGAAACTTTTCCGTTTTCTAGTGCATCTATCAAAGCAACTTCATCTATTGTTCCACCCCGCGCAGCATTTATAATACCAACACCATTTTTCATTTTGCCGAAGTCATCTTTATCAAGGACATAATTTTTTTGAGCTGGAACATGAATTGAAATAAAATCTGAATTTTTAATCAATTCATCAAAACTGCTTTTTTGAAGTTGAAATTCAATTTTTTGGCCATCATAGAAACTTAAAGATATAAGGTGTTCTTCTATTTGGTGGTCAGTAAATATGACTTTCATACCAATGCCCAAGGCAATTTTAGCGGTCGCTTGTCCTATTCTGCCGAAGCCTATGATTCCGATTGTTTTGCCACGTAATTCAGAGCCATTTGCGTAAGCCTTTTTTAATTGTTTGAACTTACTATCTCCTTCCAGTGGCATGTTGCGATTGGAATCATATAAAAAGCGAACACCGCCATACAAATGTGCAAAAACAAGCTCTGCAACAGATTCAGAAGAAGCGGCTGGTGTATTAATTACATGAATATCTTTTGACTTCGCATAATCAACATCAATATTGTCCATACCAACTCCACCGCGACCTATAAGTTTTAGTGATGGGCAAGTATCAATCAATTTTTTGCGTACTTCTGTGGCGCTTCTAACCAAAAGAGCAGTAATTTTATGCTCATTTATAAAATTGCTTAATTGTTCTTGAGCTACTGTCGTGGTTAAAACTTCAAAACCCTCAGCTTCTAAATGCTTTATCCCGGTTTGGGAAATACCGTCGTTTGCTAGTACTTTCATTTTTACCCTTTACGTTCTAGTTCGCTCATAATATCAACTAAGGTCCCAACACTTTCTAATGATAGTGCATTGTACATTGAAGCCCGGTAGCCACCTACAGAACGGTGGCCGTTAATTCCATTAATGCCTGCTTCTTTGCATTGATTATCAAAAGTCTCTTTCAAGGTTTCGTCTGTAATATTAAAAGTGGCATTCATATTAGAACGATCTTCTTTGGCAGCAAAACCTGAGAAGACAGGGTTTAATTCAATCTCAGAATATATAAGATTGGCTTTTTGTTCATTAATTTTTTCAATTGCGGGTATTCCACCCAAGTCTTTGAGCCATTGCATGGTTAGCATTGAAACATAAACTGGAAATACTGGTGGAGTATTGAACATGCTATCCTTGCTAATATGTGTTTTATAATCGAGCATTGACGGAATCTTTCTTGATACTTTACCTAGTATATCATCTTTAACAACAACTAATGTGGTACCGGCCGGCCCCATATTTTTTTGGGCACCTGCATAGATCAAATCAAATTGAGAAAAGTCAAGTTGGCGCGAAAAAATATCAGAACTCATATCACAAACCAAAGGGCAATCTGTTTTAGGAAATTCCTTGATTTGGGTTCCAAAAATAGTGTTGTTGGAAGTCAAATGTAAATAGTCTAATCCTTTTGGAATTTCATATCCTTTCGGAATAAAATTGAAGTTTTTCTCTTGAGAAGAAGCAACTTCGATAATGTCACCAAATAATCTGGCTTCCTTTATAGCTTTTAAACTCCATGTTCCAGTATTAATGTATCCGGCTTTAGTTTCAAGCAGATTATAAGCTGTGGCTAAAAACTGCATACTAGCTCCTCCTTGCAAAAAAAGTGCTGTATATTCTTTGTTCTCTAAACTAAGTAATTCTAAGGCTAGTGAACGTGCATTTTCCATGATTTCTACAAAAGCAGCACTGCGGTGAGATATTTCTATTAATGATAAACCACTACCATCAAGTTCTATAACAGCTTCGGCAGCTTTTTTCATTACTTCTTTTGGTAAAATACAAGGACCAGCACTAAAATTATGTTTTTTCATTTAGCTATCAATTTCGTTAGGATGTTTGTTGATTAATCAAGAGACAAAGGTCTTAAAAATTAAGGAAACCAAAATAACTCTTGGTTTAATTATAAATTCAGTAAAAATTGAATGGTATCGACGCTATCAGCATAGTCAGTTAGGTCAGGAGTTTGGGTAGTCCCAAATGGAATGCTATTAGAAACAGCAGAATTACCAACAATACACTGTAGTTCAGAAGCTTCACTTTTAAGCCGCATATTTAATGAATCCATAGTGTCATAATATTCATAATACAAAGTGCCAATTGGCGAAGCATAGCTTTTATCTTCTTTAAGTAGAAGAAAATTATTGTCGAGAATTTTAAATTCTGACATTAAAAAAACAGCTTTATTATAATCGTAGTTGTTGGCGTACTTGTGGTTGTTTGCTACGTCTTGAAATTCAAAAATTGCTTCAAAAAAATGTTTTAGTTCAAAATTTTTGGGAATAAAAATTTTAGAAACACTTCTGCAGCCTAAACCAAAATATTGAAAAACATCATTACCGAGTAACTTGAGCTCTTCAATTGATTCATTGCCCGTTAACACCGCAATGGAATTTCTATTTCGCCGTATGATATTTGGGTATTTTCCAAAGTAATAATCAAAGTAACGACTGGTATTATTGCTACCCGTTGCGATAACAGCATCAAATCTTTCAAGTTTTTCTTGAGTCAAATGTATTTTTTTCTTCAATAGCGGTTCAGTATCTAAAAGGTAGGTTACTAGAAAAGGTAGTAAAACCGCATCATTAGATGATAACTTTACAATTACACGATTTCCAGTTATTAAAACGGCTAAAAAATCGTGGAATCCTACTAATGGAATATTACCCGCCATGATAATGGCAATGGTTTTATTATTGAAGTCTTTTGAGATATGATATGGAGACAGCCAAGCTTCAAGATTGATTTTGGTTAAAAGGGTACCCCAAGAATTTAGAGCTTCCAGCACATTGTTTTTTGTAAACCATCCATTTTGTTGTCCAGCCTTGATGATAGCTTTTTCTAAAGCTTTTGACCAATGATGATTTTGTGAAACAGAATCTTCACAAAATTCTCTTAAAAAACTACCTAGTTTGGTAAAAGCTCCTAAAATATTTGGTTGTACCTCCATTATATTTGTAAAGTAATCCTTTGGGGTTTATTTTTGCGTAAAAATAGCAATGCTAGCGAAGTTTGGCATAAAAAAAGAAAAATATGGCGATTATAATTACGGATGAATGCATTAATTGTGGTGCTTGTGAACCAGAATGTCCTAATACCGCCATTTATGAAGGCGCAGATGAATGGCGCTATAGTGATGGAACCTCTTTGAAAGGATCTGTAGTTTTACCTGACGGTAAAGCTGTAGATGCGGATGAAGTACAAGAGCCGTTAAGTGACGAAGTATATTATATTTCACCTGATAAATGCACGGAGTGTATGGGTTTTCATGAAGAACCTCAGTGCGCTGCAGTTTGCCCGGTTGATTGCTGCGTTCCTGATGAAGATAGAGTTGAAACTGAAGAAGCACTTTTAGGGAAGCAAAAGTTTATGCATCCTGAAGGATAAACACCACTAGATATTCACTGGTTTTGTCTTTTTAGAATAGACCACTACCTATTAATTTCAATAACCCAGATATAACTCAAAATGGTTGTTTCAATTTTGAGCTTATCATCTTATTACAATAAAATGAAAGAAGAAAAAGAATACAGTGGAATTTGGAAAGACTTTGGGTGTATTCTATCCGCCATTGCTATTATTGGAATTTTGGCTCTTATAGCTACCTTAATTTACCAATTTGTTAGTGGGGCTTAAAATTCTTTTAATTCAAAAAAAACGCTGCCTTTAAAACATTTTTTGTGTTATGTAATCCTTGCCTTGGTAGAATAATTCTAATTCTTGCTCAATTTCATTTTTTCTAATCGGTTTGCAAAGTATTTTTTGAACAAGTCTATGGTATAAGGTTTCTCGGGCTATATTGTCTCCAATACGTGAACTTACTATAAATACACACAACTGAGATTTTTTCAATCTAAGTTCTGAGATTATATTTAAGAAATTTAATCCATCTAAAATTGGCATCTCTATATCAAGAAGTAAAAGCACTCTTTTTTCATCAATTAAATCAATAATTAAACTTTTTAAAGCGTCAATTGAGCTATTAGAATTGATAATTTTTTCACTCACTCCTAATTGCTTTATAATTTCGGAATGAATAAATCGCGCAGTTGTACTATCATCAACAATATAGGTAATATCAAAAAATGGAACACTCATGACCAGTTGAATCTATGTTATAACTAACAACTTAAGTGTATTAATTATTATATAAAACCATATGAAAATATGTTAAAATTCATTTCAAATTTTTAGTAGAGCTTTGATTTTAAGAACTAATTATTAGTTAACCTTATATAACATATGGTTGTGTTTTAAAAAAGAACAACTTTAAATGAATGAAAAACACTATTTCATTAATGAATATTTTATCCTTAATGCCCTTTATAATTTCTACTGTTTTCTTGGATGTATAAACTATATTTGCAGCCTTAAAACTAGAAGATGAAAGCTGGAATCGTAGGATTGCCTAATGTTGGTAAATCAACTCTTTTTAACTGCCTGTCTAATGCGAAAGCCCAAAGCGCAAACTTTCCTTTTTGTACCATTGAGCCAAATATTGGTGTAGTTAATGTACCTGATGAAAGATTAGAGAAACTAGAATCTTTAGTTAATCCAGAAAAGGTCATACCTGCTACTGTAGAAATAGTTGATATAGCAGGTTTGGTAAAAGGAGCTAGTAAAGGTGAGGGGCTTGGAAACCAATTTCTTGGAAATATTCGTGAAACCGATGCTATTCTGCATGTTTTAAGGTGTTTTGATAATGATAATATCGTACATGTTGATGGTTCTGTTGATCCTATTAGAGATAAAGAAACCATAGATATGGAGCTCCAATTGAAAGACTTAGAAAGCGTTGAAAAGAAGTTAGAAAAAGTAAAAAGAGCGGCAAGAACAGGAAATAAAGAAGCGCAAAAAGAAGAAGCAATTTTAGCAGCTTTAAAAGAAGGCTTAGAAGCAGGCAAATCTGTTAGAGCTATTGAGGTTAGTGATGATGATAAAACCGAATTTGTAAAGCCCTTGCAGCTAATTACCGACAAGCCAGTAATGTATGTTTGTAATGTAGATGAAGATGGTGCTGTTCAAGGGAATGCATATGTTGAAAAGGTAAAAACTGCTGTAGCAAATGAAAATGCTGAAGTTATCTTTTTGGCTGTTGGAACAGAGGCCGATATCACAGAACTAGAGACTTTTGATGAACGACAGATGTTTTTAGAAGATTTAGGGCTTTCAGAACCGGGCTCAGGTAAATTAATTCGTGGTGCATATAAGCTCTTAGATTTAGAAACTTATTTTACCGCAGGAGAAAAAGAAGTTCGTGCTTGGACCATTCCCGTTGGAGCCACTGCTCCGCAAGCGGCAGGAGTAATTCATACAGATTTTGAAAAAGGCTTTATTCGTGCCGAGGTTATTGGTTACAATGATTATGTGTCATTCGGCAGTGAAGCAAAAGTTAAAGAAGCGGGTAAAATGAGAGTGGAAGGTAAGGAGTATATCGTTAAAGATGGCGACGTAATGCACTTTAGATTTAATGTTTAAAAAGACATCTTAATAGTTCCTAACACCTTTTGTTGATTACTTTCCTAGGCTGGCATTTTGATTTTTCCTCCTAAATTCTATATTAGCGAGGATAATCCCGTTTTTAATGGAAAACACCAAATATACCGAAGATAACATCCGTTCCCTCGATTGGAAAGAGCATATTCGTATGCGTCCGGGTATGTATATTGGTAAACTCGGGGATGGGTCATCAGCTGACGATGGTATTTATATTCTTTTAAAAGAAGTCATAGATAACTGTATTGATGAATTTGTAATGGGTGCCGGTAAGACCATTGAAATCGTCATAAAAGACAGTGAAGTAAGAGTTCGTGATTATGGACGTGGAATTCCTTTAGGTAAAGTGGTTGATGTGGTCTCCAAAATGAATACCGGAGGAAAGTATGACTCAAGAGCGTTTAAAAAATCTGTTGGTTTAAATGGAGTAGGTACCAAAGCAGTAAATGCCCTTTCCAATTATTTTAGGGTAGAATCCATTCGTGATGGCAAATCAAAAGCCGCTGAATTCAAGGCGGGAATTTTGGTTAATGAAGAGTTGATTGATTCAACCAAACGAAAGGGCACGCAAGTAAGCTTTGTTCCTGATGAAGCCATTTTTAAAAAATTTAAATATCGGAATGAGTACGTAGAGCGAATGCTGAAAAATTACGTTTATCTCAACCCGGGGCTGACTATTGTTTTTAACGGGGAAAAGTTTCATTCAGAAAATGGATTGAAAGACCTTCTTGAAGATAATAATAATCAAGATGACTTTCTTTATCCAATCATTCATCTGAAAGGCGATGACATTGAAGTAGCTATAACACATAGTAAAACGCAATATAGTGAGGAATATCACTCTTTTGTAAATGGCCAGCATACTACTCAGGGTGGAACCCATCAAGCCGCTTTTCGTGAAGCTATCGTAAAAACTGTTCGAGAGCATTACGGGAAGAACTACGATGCGTCTGATATAAGAAAATCAATTATTTCTGCCATTGCCATTAAAGTAATGGAGCCAGTTTTCGAAAGTCAAACCAAAACCAAATTAGGCTCAACAGATATGGGTGGTAATTTACCAACCGTTCGAACCTATATCAATGATTTTATCGGCAGGTATTTGGATAATCATTTGCATAAAAACCCAACGGTTGCCGAAAGTTTGCAAAAGAAGATAGTTCAAGCAGAAAAAGAACGAAAAGAATTATCGGGAATTAGAAAACTAGCGAGGGATAGGGCCAAAAAGGCAAGTTTACATAATAAAAAGCTACGTGACTGTCGTGTTCATCTTCAAGACATGAAGAAGGATAGGAGATTAGAAAGTACACTCTTTATAACTGAGGGTGATTCTGCATCAGGTTCAATTACAAAATCACGTGATGTAAATACTCAGGCGGTATTTAGTCTTAGGGGTAAGCCTTTGAATTCGTACGGAATGTCGAAGAAGATTGTATACGAGAACGAAGAATTCAATTTGTTGCAAGCTGCATTGAATATTGAAGATTCAATGGAGGATTTGCGGTACAACAACATTGTAATAGCGACGGATGCCGATGTAGATGGTATGCATATTCGTTTGTTGCTAATCACTTTCTTTTTACAATTTTTCCCTGAATTGATTAAAGAAAACCATTTATATATTCTTCAAACACCTTTGTTTAGAGTTAGAAATAAAAAGGAGACTATTTATTGCTATAGCGATGAAGAAAGACGGAATGCAATTGAAAAATTAACTGGTAAACCAGAAATTACTCGATTTAAAGGTTTAGGTGAAATATCTCCAGACGAGTTTCAGCATTTTATTGGCGATGATATTCGATTAGAACCAGTAATGCTTGATAAAGCGATGTCTATTGAAGAATTATTAAAATTCTACATGGGGAAGAACACCCCAGATAGACAAAAATTTATAATTCAAAACCTTAAAGTAGAACTTGATTTAGTTGAATAAAATTAACTTTAAATCAAATAGATAAGATTACGTTAGCACATGGAAGAAAATGAAGAATTGACAGAAGGCTTTCCTAATGAAGAAGAGGCTTCTGATGATGCGCTGACCCGGGTAACCGGCATGTATAAAGATTGGTTTTTAGATTACGCTTCTTATGTAATTTTAGAAAGAGCAGTTCCTGCAATTGAGGATGGTTTTAAACCAGTACAACGCAGGATTATGCATTCTCTGAAAGAATTGGATGACGGGCGATATAATAAAGTTGCTAATGTGGTGGGTCATACCATGCAATACCACCCGCATGGTGATGCAAGTATTGCTGATGCAATGGTTCAAATAGGTCAAAAAGACCTTTTGATTGATACTCAAGGTAACTGGGGGAACATATTAACAGGGGATAGAGCTGCAGCTTCTAGATATATTGAGGCAAGGCTATCGAAATTTGCTCTTGATGTTATTTTTAGCCCAAAAATTACCGAATGGCAATTATCTTATGATGGAAGAAAGAAGGAACCGGTAAACCTTCCGGTTAAATTTCCACTACTTTTAGCACAAGGTGCTGAAGGTATTGCAGTTGGGTTATCAACCAAAGTACTAGCTCATAATTTTAATGAGCTTATTGATGCCTCAATAAAACATTTAAAAGGAAAAGGATTTAAGCTTTTTCCTGACTTTCCTACATCGGGTATTATAGATGTTACCAATTACAATGATGGATTAAGAGGGGGTAAAATTCGAGTTAGAGCTCGAATAGAAACTTTTGACAAGAATACCCTTGTAATTAAAGAGATACCATATGGAACCAATACCTCTTCTTTAATAGATTCTATTCTTAAAGCCAATGATAAAGGCAAGATAAAAATCAAAAAAATTGAAGATAATACAGCTGCCAATGTTGAAATTTTAGTACATCTTCCTTCTGGAATATCTCCTGACAAGACGATTGATGCTTTATATGCATTTACGGCTTGTGAATCATCTATTTCACCTTTGGGTTGCATTATCGAAGACAATAAGCCCATTTTTATGGGTATGACAGAAATGCTCCGAAGGTCTACTGATAATACAGTTGAACTTTTGAAAGCCGAACTAGAAATTCAACTAAATGAACTTCAAGAACAGTGGCATTTTGCGTCTTTAGAACGAATTTTTATTGAAAATCGAATTTATCGAGAAATAGAGGAGGAGGAAACATGGGAAGGTGTTATTGCTGCAATCGACAAAGGCTTGAAGCCGCATATTAAACATTTAAAAAGAGCGGTCACAGAAGAGGATATAACGCGTTTGACAGAAATTCGAATTAAAAGAATTTCAAAATTTGATTTAGATAAGGCAAAACAACACCTAGAAAGTCTTGAAGAACGTATAGCTGAGACTAAAAATTACTTAGCTAATCTTGTTGATTTTGCAATTAAATATTTTCAAGAACTAAAGAAAAAATACGGCAAAGGGAGAGAGCGAAAATCCGAAATTCGCATTTTTGATGATATAGAAGCTACAAAAGTAGTTATACGTAATACAAAGCTTTATGTGAACCGCGAAGAGGGTTTTGTTGGAACCTCGTTACGCCGTGATGAATACATCACGGATTGCAGTGATATTGATGATATTATCATATTCACCAAAAAAGGTGAAATGATGGTAACAAAAGTGGATTCTAAAACCTTTATCGATAAAAATATTATTCACGTAGCTGTTTTCAAGAAGAAAGACAAGCGCACGACATTCAACATGATTTATAAAGATGGACGAGGTGGGCCAAGCTACATTAAACGTTTTAATGTAACTAGTATCACTAGAGATAAATTATACCCGCTAACAGCTGGTAAAGCGAGCTCAGATGTTTTGTATTTTAGCGCTAACCCAAATGGCGAGGCAGAGGTGGTCACAATTCATTTAAGGCAATCTGGGAGCATCAAAAAATTAAAATGGGATGTTGATTTCGCTGATGTTTTAATTAAAGGTCGAGGCTCCAAGGGGAACATAGTCACAAAATACGCAGTAAAACGAATAGAATTAAAAGAAAAAGGGTTGTCGACACTAAAGCCCCGTAAGATATGGTTTGATGATGTTGTTCAGCGACTCAATGTAGATGATAGAGGGGAACTATTGGGTGAATTTAGACCTGATGATATGCTATTGGTCGCTAACCAGAAAGGTATTGTGAAAACAATCACTCCTGATTTAAACAGTCGTTTTGATGATGATATGATTGTCTTAGAAAAATGGAAGCCAAAAAAGCCTATTTCAGCTATATATTTTGACGGTGAAAAAGAGCGCTACTACATCAAGAGGTTTTTAATAGAAAATACTAGTAAAGAAGAATTGATTATAACTGAACATCCTAAGTCACAATTAGAATTACTATCCACTGATTGGAGGCCAGTGGTTGAATTAGAGTTTAGTAAGCCTAGGGGTAAGGATGCTAAACCTAATCAGACAGTCTCTGTGGAGGATTTTATCGCTATTAAAGGTATTAAAGCACTAGGTAATCAGTTGACTTCAGAAAAATTAAAGAATGTAAATACTTTAGAATCTCTTCCTTATGAAGAAGTTCAAGAGCAACCTGCAAATGAGATTGAGGTAGTCATTGAAGAAGAAAAGCCTTTAGATGAAAAAAAGGACGGAGATGATGACCAGCAACCCACACTATTTTAAAAATCAATGTTTTTAATAACTCTTTTGTTTAGCAAATTTTGCTATTTATAGTCCGATAGGTATTAAATATTGAACAGGTTGTGTATGGCTAATGAACATCGTTATATTTGAACAAAATTTAAAAATTTATGGATTTCACTAATCCTTTAGTGTACGGAGGGCCTTGTTTTATCATCTTTATTTTACTGGAATTAACCTATAGCAAGAATCATGAAGAGCATCATGATTTATATGATTGGAAAGATCTATTTGCTAGTGGCTTTATGGGCTTAGGTTCAGCTGTGCTCGCAGCCTTATTAAAAGTGGTTTCGGCAATAGTGATTTTCACCTTTGTGTACGATATCTTCAATCCGATGGTTGACGGTGTGCGCACACATATTTTGGGTTATAAATCCTTTGGATATGCCTGGTATATATGGCTTTTGTGTCAATTAGCAGATGACTTTACTTATTATTGGTTTCATAGAGCAAATCATGAAATTAGGATACTTTGGGCCGCTCACATTGTGCATCATTCTTCTGATAATTTTAATTTAGGTACTGCAGTTCGTAATGGTTGGTTTACACTACTTTATAAACCGTTGTTTTATATGTGGATGCCAGCTTTAGGTTTTTCACCAGAGATGGTTGTTTTTTGCCTGGGTATAGAAGCATTGTGGCAATTTCAATTGCATACCGTGTTACTTCCTAAACTAGGAATATTTGAAAAGTTCATGAATACGCACACGATGCATCAAGTACACCATGCTCAGAACATTGAGTATCTAGACAAAAACCACGGTGGTTTCCTAAATATATTTGACAAACTATTTGGCACATGGCTACCTTTAGATGACAGTATTGATGTTAAGTATGGTGTTATTCATGCACCTAATTCTAATAATCCGATAGTTATTCTAACTCATGAGTTTAAAGATATTTGGAATGATATGAAAAAGTCTCCCAAGCTTTCGCATAAGCTTATGTATGTCTTTGGACCTCCAGGGTGGAGCCACGACGGCAGTACGATGACCGTAAAGCAACAGCAGGCTTTGTTTGAGAAACAAAGAAAGGACAACCCTAAAATGGCTTTTAGTAGACCTAATTGATAAATGAGTCTTCAGAAACAAATAATAAAAAAGCCTGCGTGATTGCAGGCTTTTTTTATCGCTAATTTTTAGTTTTATAATTCCTCTGCGATTTCTTCTTTCGGTTTTTTATTTTTTCTCATGCGCATATCTAAAAACTCTACCATTAATGAGAATGCAATTGAAAAGTAAAGGTATCCTTTTGGAATGGTGCCAACTTCATTTCCAAATACAACTAAATGCGACAAATGTGCTGCTTCAGCAATTAGCATAAAACCTATAAGTATTAAAAATGAAAGACCTAAAACTTGTATGGATGGATGTTTACCAACAAACTCACCAACAGGATTAGCAAATAGCATCATTATAATTACAGATATTACAACAGCAACAATCATTAATATTAATGCATCGTTTGGATTTGGTGAAATACCGTTTGTCATACCTATTGCGGTCAATATTGAGTCAAAAGAGAAAACAATATTTATTATAGTAATCTGAACTATAGCATTTGTCAAAGATTTTGATTGGCCCTTTTTAACTTCGCGTTCGTCATGCCCTCTATCTTCAACTTTTTCGTGAATCTCCTTGGTGCTTTTATAAAGCAGAAAAAGACCGCCTAAGAATAGTATTAATGCCTGCCAACTGATACCGCCGTGAAACCAACTCTCGTTAAAGACAATGAATGGTTTTTTTAAAGAGGTTAGCCACGTAATACCGAATAATAAAACAATACGCATACCCATAGCTAAAACTAAACCCAGGTTGGTCGCTTTTTTACGGTCTTTTTTCTCTAGCTTGCCTGCTGCAATAGAAATAAAAATGATGTTATCAATACCTAAGACAATCTCTAAGAATGTCAGGGTTAAAAGGGCAATCCACGCATCTGGACTAGCAAATATTTCGAACATGGTTAGTGTTTTTTAATTGCGGTTCCTCTAAGTTTTTTAGCATCACCTACAGTGTTAAATTCAAATGTATAAGAACTATTCGTTGTTGTCAAAATTTTTATGTGAATTGGCTTTTCTTCTGCTCTACTTTTTGGGTTGATTCTTTTTAAAATGTATTCACAATCATTAATCCACTTTACAGTCGATGAATCTTGCCTGCCTTTAAAGTAATCCACTTCAATATCATTAGTTCGCTCAAAAGTAGTAGTCACCTCATCTCCATCAACTGTTGTTGTAAATTCAAAAGTTCCTGTTTTGAAATCCACACAATTTCTTTGGGGTGGGTTTTTGCATGAAAAAATGAATGTTATTGTCAAAATTCCCAAGTAAATTCTTTTCATCTAGGCAAAATAAGGAATAAGATGCGTAATTAAAACCTATTCTGAAGGATTATAAGATTCAAAAGTTCCATCTTCATAAAAGACCATTACTTGTCGAACTTTTTTCTTGACATTATCTAAATCTTTGTTTTTTGTGATTTCAGTTTTTGGCAGGGCAGAGGGTGCTTTATCTTGATTTGGCAGAAAAGCTCCTTTTCCATTTAATAGCCAATAAAGATTTACTTCAGGAAATTTAGAGATTACTTTAAGAATAAAATCAAGACTAGGTTTATTTCGTCCAGACATTAAATGAGACATACTCGATCTAGGTACGCCAATTTGATCCGCAAATTGAGAAGAGCTCAAGCTAAAATGCTGTAAAAGTTGCTGTAACCGCTCGATAATATCACTACTCACAATTGTAAATTTTACGATATCAAAAATAGTATTTTGAAATTTAAAATCTAAAAATTAATTCTTGATAAGATACTTTAGTTATAAAGTAATACTTTATTTAAAATAATTTAAAATATTGATATTAAATAATTTAAATAAAATTTTATAAATTTGTTTACGATCGTAAATTTTATAAACTATTTTACTTTTAATTTGATGACAATTGTGATAATTACAATCGAGTTTTAGATTAAATAGAATGTTTTTTCACTAAAAGATTCTTTAAACAATGGAAGCTTTTTCGAGTATTTACCAACGAATCTGTTTAAAATTTACCATTAGAGAACTAAATAGTTAAAAGACACTATTTTCTTACATAATTTTCAAAAAAAGCAGGATTACTTTATACATTATGTTATTATTCCTTAATTTTGTTGAAAATAATTCTATTATGAGTAAGGTAAAGTTAGATGAGATTGATCATCAGATTTTAGATATGTTAATTGACAATACCAGAACACCATTCACTGATATTGCCAAAAAGCTTTTAATTTCGGCAGGTACCGTTCACGTTCGAGTGAAGAAAATGGAAGAGGCTGGTATTATAAAAGGTTCGTCTTTAACTCTTGATTATGTAAAACTGGGCTATTCTTTTATAGCTTACGTTGGAATCTTTTTAGAAAAAACTCACCAAACAAAGTTTGTTTTGCAGCGTTTAACTGAAATACCTTACGTTACAGTGGCTCACATTACTACGGGCAAGTTTAATATCTTTTGTAAGATTAGAGCTAAAGATACTACACATGCTAAGAATATCATTTTTAAAATTGATGATATAGAGGGTATCAGCAGAACTGAAACAATGATTTCATTAGAAGAAAGCATCAATGATAAAAAACGTTTGATGCATACCATTTTTAACGAACTCTAAAGAGGAGATTTGTTATGCGGGCTTCTGAGTTACCTGAAAGTGAATATCATCCTTATTACAAGCCTTATATAGATGCCTTAGGTGAAGACGATTTGTTTTTGTCTTTATCTAATGGTCTTCTTGTTATGGAAAATTTTATTAATCAATTACCGGAAGGTAAACTTGATTTTTCTTATGGTCCTGATAAATGGACCATTGCTGAAGTGCTAATACATCTTATCGATACAGAGCGTATTTTTCAATACCGGGCATTACGGTTTTATCGAAACGATAAAATGGAATTATGCGGTTTCGACCAAGACGAATACGTTATCGAATGTGAAGCTGCAGGTAAATCAAAAAACCAAATACTTCAAGAATATAGTACTGTTAGAAAAGCCACGATTGCCTTATTTCAGTCCTTTAATAAAGATGCGCTCAATCGCATGGGCAAAGCTAGTGGCACTCCAATGAGTGTGCGAGCTCTTGGTTTAATGATTAGTGGTCATCAAAAACATCACTTCAAAATAATTGAAGAGCGTTATTTAGTATAGTTGGTCTTTACAAGAATTAGGACTCAAAATCATTATCTATATTCTCGTCGATTTCTTTTTCTAAAATTTCCTTTTCTGGAGAATTTCTGAGCTCTTTCTCAATAGTTTCTTCAAAATTTGAAATGAAATTAGAAAGGCTTTTACTTATTTTTACTAGATAGATGGTGTCATTAGTTTTAACCTCTACAGCCTCAACTAATTCGCCTCCTGGTTTTTTTAGAACAATGATGTCGTCATCACCATAACCATGAGGGTATAAATCAATTAATAAGGCAGCTGTTGCGTGGTCTAATCGCTTGTAATCAACAATAATTCGTTTCATCGTAGGTTTTTTATGGTTTACCTACCTAAACTAAATATTTTTGCTGCTTTACAATTTAAAGAGTTGTCAATGTTAGAAATTAGTATATGAAACTTTTATTCTTTGTAGTAAGCGAATGCTTCTTTGAATAATTCTACAGGTACTTTTATATCAACTATAGCAGAACCAATCTGTTCTAGTAAGACGAAATTAATATTACCGTGTGAGTTTTTCTTATCATGTTTCAACAAATCAATGATAATTCCAATGTCTTCTTGAGTAAAATTCACTTTAGGATAATTAGATAAGAATACTTTCTTTATTTCATCTAACTCAATTTTTGACATTCCGGTTAACTTATGCGAAAGATATCCTTCTAAAATCATTCCAATAGCAATTGCCTCGCCGTGTAACAAAGTATCTTTGATGGGGTGTTCTAAATAATAAGACTCTATGGCATGACCTAAAGTATGACCATAGTTTAACTTTTTTCGAATGTTTTGTTCCGTAGGATCTTTTTCAACGATGTTATTCTTAATTTCTACGGATTTTTGAATATGATTATGATAATCACTTTCATTCAAGCTAATAAGCTCATTCCAGTAGTCTCTATCAGCAATCAGCCCATGCTTAAGCATTTCTGCAAACCCGCTTTTAAGTTGTCTTGGCTCTAGGGTAACTAAAAGCTCAGTAAAAATGAGAACCATTTTAGGCTGATTAATAACTCCAACCTGATTCTTTAAAGCACCTAAGTCTACTCCTGTTTTACCGCCGACAGAGGCATCTACCATAGCTAAAAGTGAAGTTGGAATATTGATAAAATCAATACCTCGTTTAAATGTGGATGCCACAAAACCGCCTAAATCAGTAACCACGCCACCACCTAAATTTAATAGCATACTTTTTCGGTCACCACCCATATTGGATAGGGCATTCCAAACGGTAACACAAGTCTCTATAGTTTTATATACTTCTCCTGCTTTAATGATAATGGGTGTTTCAGCCGAGCTACCATGTATATCTGAGAAAAAGTCTAAGCAGTGTTCATTCGTATTTTCATCTACAAGTATAAATATCTTTGAATATTGATTTTGAGCCAAATATTGTTGCAGTGCCGCTTTGGCTAAATCGCCAAAATGTATTTCATGTGCCTTGCTCGTAACTGAATCCATAAATATAAATATGATACAAAATAAACATATATTTTAATGAGCAGCATCTTGTCATGCACCTTATCTTTGTTTCTTTGAGAATATCGTAATTATGAACTCTATTTTTGAGGATACTTCAACCGCTTTTAAACTTAAAAGTGACTCTGAGCTTGAAAGAGCTTATTTTTTATTCAAATTAATTGCCAATCAGCCTCTGGTTAAAATAGGCACCGCTGTCACCAACTTTGCTATTAACGCTAAATTACCTGTAGAAGGATTAATACGAGCAACGGTTTTTGATCATTTCTGTGGTGGGGTTAATGAACAAGATTGTTTACCTATTATCGACAAAATGTTTGAAGCAAAAGTATGTTCTATTCTTGATTACTCTGTGGAAGGCAAGCAGATTGAAAATCAACTAGACAGCGCATTATCTAAAATTTTGGGCGTGCTTGATTTTGTAAAAGAAAAAGATGCGATTCCTTTCGCAGTTTTTAAACCATCTGCCTTTGGTAGATTTGAACTTTTTGAAAAGGTGAGTTCAAACCAAGAACTGATGCAGCTCGAAAAGGAGGAATGGTCACGTGTGATAAACCGTTATGATAAAGTATGTAAAAAGGCTTACGATTTAGATGTTGCTTTGTTGATTGATGCAGAAGAAAGTTGGATTCAAGATGCAGCCGATGAATTAGCTTATGAAATGATGCGCAAGTATAACAAAGTAAAACCTGTTGTTTTCAATACAGCGCAAATGTATAGATGGGATAGACTTAACTATCTTGAGAAAATTTCAGGACTTGCTAAAAAAGAAGGCTTTAAAGTTGGAATTAAAGTGGTTCGTGGTGCCTACATGGAGAAAGAGAATGATAGAGCTGATGAGATGGGTTATAAAAGGCCCATTTGTGAAACTAAGAATGCTACAGATGTAAATTTTGATGAGGCCGTAGTTTATATGCTTGATAATTTAGACGTATTCACTATTTTTTCTGGTACTCATAACGAAATGAGTTGTTATAAACTCATGGACCAAATGAAACAAAGACAGATTCCTAATAACAGCGATAGTATTTGGTTTGGTCAACTTTTTGGAATGAGCGATCATATTAGTTTTAACTTAGCATCAAAAGGTTATAATGTATCTAAATATCTTCCCTACGGCCCTGTAAGAGATGTAATGCCATATTTAATAAGAAGGGCAGAGGAAAATACCTCTGTGGCTGGTCAAACGTCAAGGGAGTTAGATTTATTAAAACGAGAAAAAGTTAGACGAAAAATTTAATAGATTTCCACCACTTTAACTTCATTTGGACAGTTTTCAACTTTTATAGTCTGCTCTCCGTTTTCAATAAAGTATAATTTGCATGGTGTTGCCTTCGTATCGCTTTTGCCAAAGTCGATACTACCGTCTTTAAAAAAAGACCTCCACATGATAGAATCTTTATCAAAAATGGGCACAACATTATCAGAATAAGAGATAGGTTTTGACCTTAAATCTTTTAAAACTCTACAATTGGGGAAATAACAGAATTCAGAACCAGTTTCTTCAGATTTTTTCTTTAGAAAAAATGTTAGAAAGACAATACCAATTGAAAGTCCAACTAAATACCAGCCCAAGCGTTTTAAAAATGCCATTTAAAAAATAAGAAAGTTAATATCGTTGTAAGATAGACCAAACCAATCACCTACAGATTTATTAGTTAAAATACCGTGGTACATGTATAATCCGTTTCGTAGTCCTTTATCAAATCTTAGCGAGTTTTCAAGACCGCCATCTTCGCCTATTTTCAATAAATAAGGTGTAAAAATATTACTAATAGATATGGAAGACGTTCTAGGATATCTAGACGGAATATTAGGGACGCCATAATGAATTACGCCATATTTTTCAACGGTTGGTTTTTTATGATTGGTCACTTCAGAGGTTTCAAAACAACCACCCATATCAATACTAACATCAATAATAACCGCGCCTTTTTTCATATGTTCAACCATAGTCTTAGAAACGATTACGGGTGAACGGTCTTTACCTCTTGTTGCTCCAATTGCAACATCACAGCGTTTTAAAGACTTTAATAGGTTTTTAGGTTGAATGGTAGAGGTATATACCGTTTGGTTTAGGTTGGTTTGAATAGTTCTGAGCTTGGTAAGGGAATTATCAAAAATCTTAACATTAGCGCCTAAACCTAACGCTGATCTTGCTGCAAACTCACCAACAGTACCGGCACCAATTATAACTACTTCAGCAGGCGGTACACCAGTAATATTACCAAACATTAGACCATTACCTTGATTGGTCGTGGCCATTAATTCTGCCGCGATAAGAATTGATGAAATACCTGCAATTTCGCTTAAAGACCTAACAGCAGGAAATTTTCCATCTTCATCTCTTATATATTCAAAGGCAATAGCAGTAACTCGTTTTTGAGCTAATTGCTCAAAATACTTTTTTGATTGTGTTTTTATCTGAAGAGCCGATATAATAATTGCTTGCGGATTCAATAATTCTATTTCGGCAAGGGTAGGGGGCTCTACTTTAAGTATCAAGGGACACGAGAATACTTTTTTAGTATCGTTGCATATTTGAGCACCAGCTTCGGTGTAGTCCTTGTCTGAGTAATTGGCTCCTTCACCAGCACCAGCTTCAATCATGACTTGATGTCCATTGGCCACAATAGCGTTAACCGCATCAGGGGTTAGACAAATTCGTTTTTCTTGATACTGATTTTCTTTAGGGATACCAATAAAGAGTTCTCCTTTTTGCTTTAATACCTCAAGCATTTCTTCTTGTGGTAATAATTGTTGTTTACTAAAAGGTGAAGAAGGTTGGTCCATGTAATGTAAAATTGAAACTATGTACTAGTCAATAAAACAAATTTACATTTTTTTCTCTAGGGTTTCTTTTCGTTGTTCAAGCTTCTCGCGCTCTTTTCTGAGCTCTTCTTTTGCTTTTAAAATATTGAGCTCTTCATCCATGGCCTCTAAATCAATACCATGAACGTGTTTGTCATAGAGTTTTAAACGAATGAAATAAACAAAAGGGATGACAACAATACAAATTGGTAGCAACCAAAGTACACTTTGAATATCTGCAAACTTGTCATTAGAAATATATGCTTCTATAATCTGAAAAGCATACATTAAAATTGGAATAATGATAATATGATACCACCAATGTTTACAGGTGAAAAACCAAATTATTAATAAATAAAATGGCACTAATTTGCCTAGTAAAAACCATCCGTGAGTTTCAATATCTGCAAAACCTCCTTTTCCAAGTTTAAACCAAAGAAATTTAAATGTTTCGACAGATTCGTCATTAGGTAAGTATTCATGACTTTTAAAAATAAAAGGAGACAGGATAATCATGAGAGCTATTAAGGACTCTATGATAATTCTTTTTTTGGCGAGTTCGTTAAATTTGGATTTTCCGTTCATTAACAAGCAATAGTTATTTGCATTAAACGAAAAAGGGGCAACATTAGTATGTCACCCCTTTCAAATCTTGGTAGTAAACTCGTTATTTCCTTCCAGGAATTTTAACTTTAGTTTTATCTACTCCAGTTTCTTGGGAGTCAATTGTAATAGTTGATACTGCAGTAGTAGCCAACATCACAACGGCCAAGATTCCAAAAATTACTTTCTTAGTGTTCATCGTACTAAAATTTTTGGGTTAATAAATGAATTCATTAATGACAAATGTAGGAAAAAATTAGAGCAATAATGCATTTCATCGGTAATACGTGCATTTTATCTGAATTTCACACCCTTTTGTCGGTTCTGAATCTTCTCGACTTGAATGTATGAAAAGAATGTTAGCAAATCATTTGTAAGAATTAATATTCGATGCGTCGGGTATTTTCATCGACAAAGTGTAGTTTAATATTCAAGCATTCTTTCGGGATAAGATTTGGTATTCGCTCAGGCCATTCTATAAAAGTGTAGATCTCTTGATTCAAGTACTCTTCAATACCAAAATCATAAACTTCCTCTTCATTTTCAATTCTGTAAAAATCAAAATGATAGGCTACAAGCTGCCCTTGAATGTCTTCATATTCATTGACCAACCCAAAAGTGGGGCTATGGCCAATATCTTTAACACCTAATTCCGCTAAAATTGCTTTAATAAGAGTTGTTTTGCCGGCACCCATTTCGCCAAAGAAGCATATTTTTTTCGAGCATTCAATCTTTAAAATCAATTGAGCTATATCGAAAATATCCTCTTGAGTATAGATTATTTCCACCAAATTACTATATTAGACTATATGAAAACAAGAAAATATAAAATACCTTTAATTAAAGAGATGGTTTTAGCTATTTTTTTATTCTTCTTGCCATTTATAATTTCTATTCATAAAATATTTAACGAAAATAAAACTTCTAGTATTGATTTTTTTGGTTTTAGCATAAATTTAGATTCATATTATTACTCAGATCAGGCTTTTGTATGGTTTGTTTTGATTGAATTGGTTCCACTAATTTATCTTATCATATTTTATCTCAAATCAAAACAGCATTATAAACTATTTTTATTGCCGACCATTTGGTGGATATGCGCTATAAATATTCGGTCTTATTCAAGGCTAATCTTTGAACTTGAAAGTCTATTTGTATTAAGTCTTGCTATTTCCTTTATTTCTCTTAGCCCTATTGTTTTTTTAGATAGAAAATTTTATTTCAAACTCTTTAAGTCAAAAAGTTTTAAAAAAATTAATTGGCTAAATACAAAAACACTTTGGTTAGTAGTTACTTTTGGCAGCGCTTGTTTTTCTAAGTTTGTTCCTAAACCAATGGGTGAGCTTTGGGATTTAGGTTTTATAAAAATAGGTAGTAGTGGTTTTCCGGAGGTTTGGATTCTTTTCTATTTAGTCGGACTTAAATTATCAATAGTAATTCCATTAACAATTTGGTTTTTTGAAGAACAGAATTGGTGGCGATATGCCTTATTGAGTCCTATTTTGGTAACCGCATTCCAACTTAATACTATTTTACAATCCGATTTAGAACAAATAGACGTTTATGAAATTTGGCAAATTTTACCGCTTTTAATGGTCGTTCTAATTTTGCTCATTGGACTATCAAAAAATGCACACAATGAATATCTTATTCAAGGTATATATAAGAAAACAACAAAAGCTATAGAAAATAAATTAATACAAAATAAAATAGAGGATTTCAAAGCACTTGAGCAAACAAAACAGTCTTTATTCAAATTTAAAAATAGTCCGAATATAGTTGAACTAACAGAGTTAGAAAAATTAAAGAATAGCCTAGAGCAACAACTAAAAAAGGTAAATAAAGTAAACTAAAATTTACAATTATTGTTTTGCCCTATCATTAATTTCTTTTGTAACCTCTTCGAGCAATTCTTTTAATTCTTTTTCATGTCGTTCCTTGATTTTATTTTCAATTAGGCGTTCAAGACGAATTTGTTCCGTTTGTGGTAACTCCCCAGTCTCAATAATACTTCTGTCAGGTTTCAGCATTTCTCCTTCACCAGTTATAAGCCAAATAAGATTAAGTTGAGGATAAATCCTCATAATCTCCTCAATAACATCACTGCCAATAGAGGCACTATTTTTTTTCATTCTAAGAGTGTAGCCGTTGCTAGCACCTATGGACAAGTCAAATTGTCTAGCACTCAATCCTATATGCTTAATGAATACCATTAAGCGATCTACAGTTTTAAACATATCAACATAATTCGGTTTAGGCTAGTGCTGCAAATATACTATTTTCTATACAAATAATTATCAATCTCGCATAAATTTCAAATAAATAGAAAATAATAGTTAATAATATAGAAAAAAATCTATATTTGATTTAAAATTAAGTTAATGAAGAAAATTTTCCCGAAGGAAATAATTGAGCATACAACGCAGTACTTTATTCCAAAGAACTCTGTAAAAAGTAAAGCTATATATAGTTTGATTTTGATATTAGTAATCGGTGGATTTTTAAGTATGCCATTTATTCAAATACCTATTTACTCTTCTGCAAGGGGTTTTGTCAAGCCCAATATTGAAAGGTTGTCAATAACTAGTATTAACCCAGGCAAAGTAATTTTCTCCAATATGCAAAACAATAGAATGGTCTTACAAGGCGATACACTAATTCTGCTTGAAACTGCTGTTCTTGATAAAAGAATTGAGTTGAATGAAGTCAAGATTAAAATAGTACAAAATGAAATTAATGATTTGGAGTATCTAATTTCAAATAAAAACCTAAAAATAAAAACCCTTAAAACACCAAAATATCAAAAACAACTTATAGAATACCAGTCAACTTTGACAGAACACTATACCAGGATAAAAAAACTCAAGGAAGATTTTAAAAGGAATAGAAAACTCTTAAACAAAGGAGTAATCGCCCAAGTTGAATTTGATGAAATCAAACTTAAATATGATTTGGCCGAAAATTCACTTTATCAATTAATGAAAAGACAGGTTAGTATTTGGCAAACTAGTTTGTCAGAGTCTATTAATCTACTTTCCGAACTGAATAGTAATACAGAACAAGTGCTAGGTGACAAAAAAAGTTATGTATTAAAAGCTCCAATTAAAGGTGTGCTTATCAATACACAAAGTTTGCATAAGGGTGGTTTTGTTAACGCAGGAGTAGTACTTGGTGAAATTACCCCTGATACTGAATTAATTGCAGAATGCTATGTATCCACAAGTGACATTGGTTTAATAGATAAAAACAAAGAGGTAAAATTTCAGATTGATGCTTTCAATTATAACCAATGGGGTTTTGCTTATGGTGAGATAACCAAGATTGCAGATGATGTTGAAATCATTGAAAATCGACCGGTTTATAAGATTCAATGCAAATTGAAAACGAAAACTTTAAATCTTAAAAATGGATATAAAGGCGAAATAGGTAAAGGTATGACGCTGAATGCTAGATTTCAACTAGCTGAACGCACACTCTACCAACTACTTTATGATAAAATGGATGATTGGTTAAACCCATCAGGAGGTAACGTATTAGCATATAATAAATAAGATGGCAAAAAAAACAATAAAACAACATGATATTACAGACTGTGGAGCGGCTTGTTTGGCGTCCATATCAGCTCATTTCAAGTTAAAGTTTCCAATTGCCAGAATTAGACAATACGCAGGTACAGATAAAAAAGGGACTAATGTTTTTGGACTGATAAAAGCGGCAGAGAAATTGGGTTTTGACGCGAAGGGGGTGCGAGGTGATTTTGAAAGTTTGTTCAAAATTCCAAAGCCTGCAATTGCACATGTAATTGTTAACGAAAAACTGCATCATTATGTTGTTATTTATGGAGTGACCAAAAACCACGTTCTTGTAATGGATCCTGGTAAGGGAAAAATGGAAAAACGCACCCATGAAGAATTTAAGAAGGAATGGACGGGTGTTTTGGTATTATTAGTGCCAAATCAAGAATTTAAAGTTGGTAACGAGAAAGTATCCAATTTTAAGCGCTTTTGGTTTTTACTAAAACCTCATAAAACCGTATTAGTACAGGCTTTTATTGGGGCCGTTATTTATACATTATTAGGGTTTTCAACCTCAATATATATTCAAAAACTGACGGACTATGTATTGGTTGACGGCAATACCAAGTTGTTAAATTTGTTAAGTCTTATAATGATTGCTCTATTAATTGGTAAGGTAATGATTGGTCTTTTTAAAGATGTTTTTTTAATCAAGACCGGACAACAGATTGATGCCAGATTGATACTTGGCTATTATAAGCATCTGCTAAAATTACCACAGCAATTTTTTGATACCATGCGTGTAGGTGAGATAATCTCTAGAATAAGTGATGCAGTAAAAATTAGAAATTTTATAAATGGCGTGGCTTTATCATTGACCGTAAACATTTTAATTGTAGCCTTTTCGTTTGGATTAATGTTTACCTACTACTGGAAACTTGCCCTAATTATGACTATTATAATTCCTATTTATCTAACGATTTATTGGGTGGTAAACCGACTGAATAAAAAGGTAGAACGGAGGGTAATGGAAGATGCTGCCGATTTAGAAAGTCAATTAGTGGAATCTTTAAATTCAGTAGGTACCATAAAAAGATTTGGTTTAGAGGGATTTTCTAACGTAAAAACAGAAACTAGATTTATTAAACTACTCAATACGGGCTATAAATCAGCGCTTAATTCTATTTTTTCAGGCACTTCTTCAAACACCATTTCTCAAATATTTATTATTGTTTTGCTTTGGGTAGGTTCTGGTTTTGTTATTGATAAAGAAATTACACCAGGCGAATTACTTTCTTTTTACGCTATAATCGGTTATTTCACTGGACCATTAGTAAGTCTTATTGGGGGGAATAAAGAAATTCAAAATGCCTTAATCGCCGCTGACCGACTTTTTGAGATTTTAGATTTGGAACAAGAAGAAACTGGTGAGAAATTGGAATTGACAAGCGAAAAAATCGGTGATATAAAATTTGAAAAAGTAAATTTCAGTTATGGTACTAGAGTTGAGGTTTTTAAAGAATTTAATCTTGAAATAAAGAAGGGGGAGATAACAGCTTTTGTAGGTGAAAGCGGTTCTGGTAAATCTACATTGGTCTCATTGCTTCAAAACATATATCCCATTAACAATGGAAGCATCAAAATTGGGAAAACAGACCTGCAATATATTGACAATGAAAGTTTAAGAAAGTTAGTTGCGGTCGTTCCTCAAAAAATAGACCTATTTGCGGGTAATGTGATTGAAAATATTGCGGTTGGTGAATTGGAACCTGATATGGAATTTCTAATAGAAATTTGTACAAATATTGGCATACTTGATTTCATAGAAAGCCTACCTAATGGTTTTGCGACATATTTAGGTGAAAATGGCGCAGCTCTTTCTGGAGGGCAAAAACAACGTATTGCCATTGCCAGGGCGCTTTACAAAAGGCCCGAGATTTTGGTGCTGGACGAGGCCACATCTTCTTTGGATAGCGGTTCAGAAAGCTTTGTTCAAAAGGTGGTGAATCAATTAAGGGAAAAGAACAAGACCATAATTATAATTGCCCACAGATTAAGCACCGTAGTAAATGCGGACACGATTATAGTATTAGAAAAAGGAGAGGTGGTCGAGCAAGGCTCTCATGAATTACTTTATGAAAAAAAGGGAATGTACTACCAATTATGGCGGCAGCAGTTGCCAAGACTTACTTTTAAATTAAAATCAGCGGGTTAATAAAATACTTCATATATGAAACAATTGACAAAACAAATAGCATTATTAGAACGTATGGATCAGCTGGTTAGGTTAAAAGCTACTGGTAGACCAAAACAATTGGCAGAACGGTTGGAAGTTTCTGAAGCGACTGTTTTTAGAATGATCGAGACAATGAAAGAGTTAAATGCACCTATTTATTACGATTTGGCAAGACAGAGCTATTCATATTCGGAACCAACGGCATTCAAGTGCGGCTTTTTTCTCAAAAGCTTGGATGAACAGGCGCAACGTAATTTAACGGGCGGCATTGGTTTTGAAAATATTAAAAGATTATTGAAATTTTAACATTTTTAAATAGCTGCTCTCAAAAAATGAGAGTGCTGTTGGGCATCTTTACTATGTAATCAAAACAGCGCGCAACAGAATTTCTGGTTTTGGTTCAAAAGATAACATATTAATTTAAACAAAAATCAATGGAATTAAAAGAATTAAACAAGAAAGAAATAGCAGAAACTAATGGTGGAGGACTAATACCATTATTTATTGGGGCCGTTATTTTTGGCTATAAAATGGAGGCTATGAAAAATGGAAACAAATGGTACGAGATGCCATTTTAATTTAAAATTTAAATTTATTATAATGAAAAACGTTAAATTAGTAGAATTAAAATTAGATGAAAAATTAAATACCGCTGGCGGTGTTGATCCTGTGACTGCAATCGGAGTAGTCTTCGGACTTGCTGCTACTTTCATCAAAGGGGGATATGATTTGGGAGGTGAATTATATAGAGCAACTCATAAATAATCTAAAATGAAAAATTCAATTAAAACAATCAAAAAAAAATACCTTTTATACCTAGTTTTGTACTCTTTTGTATTATACTTAATTATAAAATATGGAATTTCCTTAGGGAAAGATATTTTTATTGTCTTTAATTGATTTAAGTAATATTCATTAATTCCAGCACTTTATATTATAAAAGTGCTGGATTTTTTAAATAAATCGTATTTATCAATTAAAAACCATTTTAGAACAGAATTTATTTTGCCTCCAAAACTACAAAAGGTATAATCATTTCTTCTAATGAAATACCGCCATGTTGATAGGTGTTACGGTAATAACTCACATAATGATTGTAATTGTTGGGGTAGGCGAAGAATAAGTCGTTCTTAGCAAAAATATAGGAGCTGCTTACATTAATATTAGGCAAATGAATTTGTTTTGGGTCTTTAGCAGCCAAAACTTCTTTTTCTTGATACGTGAGGCTGCGACCTGTTTTGTACCTTAAATTCAAACTAGTTTCGCGGTCCCCAATTACTTTAGATGCCTGTTTTACATTAATGGTCCCGTGGTCTGTTGTAATAATTAGTTTTTTACCCATCTGTTGGGCTTGCTGAATAATATCCAATAAAGGTGAATTTTTAAACCAGCTTAATGTTAAAGATCGATACGCTTTGTCATTACTTGCCAGTTCTTTAATAACCTCCATTTCTGTTTTAGAATGTGAGAGCATATCCACAAAATTATATACAATAACAGTGAGGTCATTATCCTTTTGAGAACCAAAGTTTTGAACTAGCTGTTTACCTTGTTTTAAACTGCTAATCTTGTGATAATCCCATTTTAAATCAAGGTTCAGTCTCTTAAGCTGTGCTTCTAAAAAGTTGGCCTCAAATAAATTTTTACCACCTTCATCGGTATCGTTTTTCCACCAATTAGGATGTTGTTTCTCCATTTGTAATGGAGTCAGCCCTGAAAAAATTGAATTTCTCGCATATTGGGTTGCTGTTGGTAAAATGCTGAAGTAGTGAGACTCTTTTTTTTTCTTGTACGAATTGGTGACCACATCTTCAAAGGCAAGCCACTGATCGTATCTTAAATTATCTACAACAACGAGTAACGTGGAATTGTCTTTTAACTCGGGCACTACCCATTTTTTGAAAAGATTATGAGAAAGTACCGGAGCATCATCATCTTCAAACCAATCCGGGTAATTTTTATCTACAAATTTGCTAAACTGATTATTGGCTTCTGTTTTTTGTGACTCCAATATTTCAAACATACTTGAATCTTCAATCTCTTCAAGTTGTAGTTCCCAATAGATTAAGTTCTTGTATAAGTCTGCCCAACCTTCATGGCTATTGACCATTGACAATTCCATTGCTATTTTGCGAAACTCTTGCTGATAGTTAGCAGTAGTTCGTTCCGATACTAAGCGTGAGTTATCTAGACTCTTTTTAAGTGATAGTAAGATTTGATTTGGATTCACTGGCTTAATTAGGTAATCGGCAATTTTGCTGCCAATAGCCTCATCCATAATATATTCCTCTTCACTTTTAGTAATCATTACTACTGGTAGTGTAGGGTCTATTTTTTTTAATTCACTTAGTGTTTCTAATCCTGAAAGACCAGGCATGTTCTCATCTAAAAAAACAATATCAAAACTACCTACCGCCAATTCATCTAAGGCATCTTGACCACTAGGCGAAGTGGTTACTTGATAACCTTTATTTTGTAAAAAAAGAATGTGAGGTTTTAATAGGTCAATTTCATCATCGACCCAAAGAATTGTTATAGTGTTCATATAGTTTATCTTTGTTCTTCTAAATTTCCATCGGACTTGGCGCAGCGCAACAAGCTTAAAATATTTAACGATCCAATCTACGGTTTTATTGGCACTCCCAATGAACTTATTTTTAACCTTATAGCAGACCCTTATTTTCAACGACTTAGAAGAATTTCGCAAATGGGTCTTTCTTTTTTAGTGTACCCAGGTGCTCATCATACTCGTTTTCATCATGCTTTGGGTAGCATGCATTTAATGGTACAAGCCATTCGAGTTTTAAAATTTAAAAAAGTACTGCTAACTGAAGATGAAGAGAATGGATTACTTGTGGCAATCTTACTTCATGATATAGGTCATGGCCCTTTTTCTCACGCTTTGGAATATAATTTAGTTGGCGGAATTGACCATGAAACCATATCTCTGCGGTTTATGGAGCAACTGAATAGAAAATATGAAGGGGCACTTTCAACAGCGATAAAAATTTTCAAAGGTGAACATCCTAGGAAGTTCTTAAACCAACTGGTTTCTAGTCAACTTGATATGGATAGATTAGACTACTTGAAGCGTGATAGCTTTTATACTGGTGTAACCGAAGGGAATATAAGTTCAGAGCGAATGATTACTATGTTGAATGTTTTTGAGGGTGAACTTGTTGTTGAAGAAAAAGGGATATATTCAGTAGAAAAGTTTTTGATGGCTCGCAGATTCATGTATTGGCAGGTTTATTTGCACAAAACTGGTTTAGTAGCGGAACAACTTTTGATTAAGCTAATGAATAGAGCAAGGCTTTTGGTTCAAGACGGTAGTGTTTTAGAATGCTCTAATGCACTTGTTTATTTTTTAAAACGAAACGAGAACGAAAGTTTTGATGATAACACTTTGACTCAGTTTTCTATGTTAGATGATGTTGATGTGCTTTCAGCTTTAAAGTCATGGCAATTTCATTCGGATTTTATTCTCTCTAAAATCAGTTCCATGTTGTTGGATAGAAACCTCTTAGAGATTAAAATTAAAAATAAAGCAATAGACCCTGAACGAGTAGCTGAAAAACGGTCATGGGTTAAAACCAATTATGGTTTACAAGATGCGGAGTTAGATTATTTCGTCTTTTCTGGTGAAATAAGCAATATGGCGTATAATGAAAAGCGGCAGAATATTAATATTTTAAGAAAAAATGAAAAATTGACAGATGTTGCAAAAGCATCTGACCATCTTAGTTTGAAGGCTTTGTCGAAGAAAGTTACTAAATACTATGTTTGCTATCCTAAGGAAAGCGTTTGACAAATTTTCTTACTTTTGCCAAAATGAAATTTACAGCCACCCAAATTGCAGGTATTCTAGAAGGAGAGGTTGAGGGTAATCCTCAAACAGCCGTTCACAAGCTTGCTAAAATTGAAGAGGGTGAAAAAGGTTCTTTAACCTTTTTAGCAAATCCTAAATATACTTCTTACATATATACTACAAAGGCTTCAATAACTATCGTTAATAAAGACTTTGTTCCTGAACAAGAGATTACCACAACACTAATAAAAGTAGAAGATGCTTATAAATCATTTTCTAAATTATTAGAGTATTACAACCAGGTAAAAAATAATAAAGTTGGTATTGAAAGTCCATCTTTTGTTTCTAAATCAGCAACTTACGGAGATGGTTTTTATTTAGGAGCCTTTTCGTACTTGGGTGAGAATGTACAATTGGGTGCTAACGTTAAAGTTTATCCAAATGTCTACATTGGCGATAATGTTACAATTGGAGATGACGTTTTAGTTTTTGCAGGTGCTAAAATTTATTCGGAGTCAATCATTGGTAATGGTTGTGTTATACATAGCGGGGCTATTATTGGTGCAGATGGATTTGGATTTACACCAAATGAAAAGGGAGAGTATAGCAAAGTTCCACAAACTGGGAATGTGATTTTAGAAGACAATGTTGATATTGGAGCAGGCACTACTATTGATAGGGCTACTTTAGGTTCAACAGTCTTAAGAAAAGGAGTAAAATTAGACAATCAAATACAAATTGCTCATAATGTTGAAATTGGTGAGCATACCGCAATTGCTGCGCAAACAGGCGTAGCGGGTTCTACAAAAATTGGTAAGAATTGTTTAATTGGTGGACAAGTTGGTATTGTTGGTCATATTACAATAGGGGATAGGGTTAGAATTCAAGCTCAATCTGGTATTGGTCGTAATGTTAAAGATGATGAGGTTTTACAAGGCTCTCCAGCATTGAACTATGGTGATTACAATAAGTCTTATGTTCACTTTAAAAATTTACCGAAAATTGTTAACCGAATTTCTGATTTAGAAAAGAAAATTGACAGTGAAGACAGAAAATAAACAACGCACAATTGCAAAGGAAGTTACTTTAAAAGGAGTTGGACTTCATACAGGTGAAAATGTCACTATGACTTTTACACCGGCACCTGAAAATCATGGTTATGCTTTCAAAAGAGTTGATTTAGAAGGGGAACCTATCATTGAAGCAGATGCTAACTACGTGGTGAATACGCAACGTGGAACTAATTTGGAAAAGAACGGGGTTAAAATTCAAACTTCAGAACATGTTCTTGCTGCATTAGTTGGTTTAGATATTGATAATGTTTTAATCCAATTGGATGCTCCTGAACCACCGATTATGGATGGTTCTTCCAAATTTTTTGTTGAAGCTTTAGAAAATGCTGGCATCGTTGAACAAGAACAGGTACGCGAAATATACGTTGTAAAGAATGTTATTTCTTATAAAGATGAAGCTACTGGCAGCGAAATAACAATCATACCTTCAGACGAATACCAAATTACAACTATGGTAGATTTTGGGACCAAAGTTTTAGGTACTCAAAACGCTACTTTAGACCACATTTCTGATTTTAAAACTGAAATTTCAAACGCACGTACCTTTAGTTTTTTACATGAATTAGAAATGTTATTGGAACATGGCTTAATCAAAGGAGGTGATTTAAATAATGCTATTGTATATGTAGATAAAGAGATTTCTGAGTCTACCATGAAAAAATTGGAGAAAGCATTTGATAAAAAGAAGCTATCTGTAAAGCCTAATGGAATTTTAGATAATTTAACCTTGCATCAACCCAATGAGGCGGCAAGGCATAAGTTACTTGACGTTATAGGAGATTTGGCGCTTGCAGGTACTCGTATACAAGGTAAAGTAATCGCTAACAAACCTGGTCATTTTGTAAATACACAGTTTGCTAAAAAACTTCAAAAAATTGTAAAGCAAGAAAAACGTAATTATGTTCCGGAGGTTGATTTGCACGCAAAGCCACTTAAGGATATAACTGCCATTATGGAGATGTTACCGCATAGGCCTCCATTTTTATTGGTTGATAAAATTTTAGAGCTTTCTGATCAGCACGTCATAGGCATGAAAAATGTCACTATGAATGAGCCATTTTTCGTAGGTCATTTCCCTGGGGCACCCGTAATGCCTGGTGTTTTGCAATTAGAAGCAATGGCACAAACCGGTGGAATTTTAGTCTTAAGTACTGTTCCAGACCCTGAAAACTATTTGACTTATCTTTTAAAGATTGATAATGTTAGATATAAACAACAAGTGGTACCTGGTGATACACTAATATTCAAGTTAGACTTAATATCTCCAATCAGACGAGGACTATGTCAAATGCAGGCCAGGGCTTATGCCAACGGAAAATTAGTTTCTGAAGCAGAAATTATGGCTCAAATTGTTAAAGTAAAAGGAAACTAAAATGAATCAACCTCTTGCATATGTTCATCCCGGTGCGAAAATCGCTAAAAACGTAGTGATTGAACCATTTACGACAATTCATAATAATGTCACTATTGGCGAAGGAACATGGATTGGTTCAAATGTCACCATCATGGAAGGGGCACGAATAGGTAAAAATTGTAATATTTTTCCAGGCGCTGTTATTTCAGCTCCTCCTCAAGATTTAAAATATCAAGGTGAAGACACTACCGTTCAGATTGGTAATAATACCACGATACGGGAATGCGCTACAATCAATAAGGGTACTGCTGATAGAATGAAAACAGTTATAGGAGATAATTGTTTGATTATGGCTTATTGCCATATTGCACACGATTGTTTTGTAAGTGATGGTTGTATTTTTAGTAATGATTCTACCTTGGCAGGACATGTAACTATTGGAGAAAATGTTGTTTTAGCTGGCATGGTTGCTGTGCATCAATTTGTTTCTATTGGCAAACATGCCTTTGTAACAGGCGGTTCACTTGTTAGAAAAGATGTACCTCCTTTTGTAAAAGCGGCTAGAGAGCCACTTTCATATGTAGGTATTAATTCGATAGGATTAAGACGGAGAGGTTTTCAATCAGATAAAATTCGTGAGATTCAAAATATTTATAGAATCTTGTATCAAAGAAATTATAACAACTCGCAGGCAGCATCAATTATTGAGGCTGAAATGGAGGCAACGCCAGAGCGAGATGAAATTTTACAATTTATTAGAGATTCCCAAAGAGGGATAATGAAAGGATATTTTAGTTCAAATTAATTATGGCAAGTACTTCAGATATTAGAAAGGGATTATGCATTAAGTATAATCATGATATTTTTAAAATTATAGAGTTTCTACATGTAAAGCCCGGTAAAGGACCAGCTTTTGTAAGAACTAAATTAAAAAGTGTAACCACAGGTAAGGTGATTGATAATACTTTTTCCGCTGGGCATAAAATTGACGATGTAAGAGTTGAAACAAGATCTTATCAATATTTATATCCAGAAGGTGACACCTTTCATTTTATGAATACTGATGACTACAATCAAATAACTTTACAGAAAGAGACATTAGATGCTCCTGATTTGTTAAAAGAAGGAGAAGTAGTGAGAATTCTTTTTAATACGGAAGATAGTATGCCACTTTCTGTAGAAATGCCAGCTAGTGTTATACTTGAAGTAACACATTCAGAGCCAGGTGTTAAAGGAAATACGGCTACAAATGCTACGAAACCAGCCACGGTAGAAACCGGAGCAAGAATCAATGTACCTCTTTTTATCAATGAGGGAGATAAAATTAAGATTGATACTGAAAAAGGAGCATATTTAGAAAGAGTTAAGGAGTAAATACTCAATGAAGTTTCCTAAAACCTATGCATTAAAAGAAATTGCCGATTTAATCTCTGCCAAGTTTGTGGGGGAATCTGACTTTCCGGTTTTTGGTATGAATGAAATTCATATGGTTGAACCTGGTGATATTGTATTCGTAGACCATCCCAAGTACTATGATAAAGCATTAAATTCAGCTGCCACTATAGTTCTAATTAATAAAGAAGTGGATTGCCCTGATGGTAAAGCTCTTTTAATTTCCGATGACCCTTTCAGAGATTTTAACAAGCTCACAAAACATTTCAAGCCCTTTAGTGGTTCAGGTTCGTCAATTTCTCCAACAGCAAAAATTGGTAATGGGACAATAATTCAACCCAACGCTTTTATTGGAAACAATGTCGTAATTGGTGATAACTGTGTTATACATGCCAACGTTTCAATATACGATGATTGTGTAATTGGTAATAATGTAGTTATTCATGCAGGTACTATTTTAGGTGCTGATGCTTTTTATTATAAGAAGCGTCCAGAAGGATATGATAAGTTGATTTCAGGTGGTAGAGTAGTTATTGAAGATAGTGTTGATATCGGTGCAAGTTGCACAATTGATAGAGGAGTGACTGGTGATACAACCATTGGCGAGGGCACAAAACTTGATAATCAAATTCAAATTGGCCATGACACTGTTTTAGGAAAAAAATGCTTAATTGCTTCTCATACAGGTATCGCTGGTTGTGTAGTGGTAGAAGATGAGGTTACTTTATGGGGTCAAGTGGGTGTAATAAGTGGTATTACTATTGGTAAAGGGGCTGTGGTTTATGCACAATCAGGAGTGGCGAATTCACTTGAAGGTGGTAAGACATATTTTGGTAGTCCTGCGGTTGAGGCCCGTCATAAAATGCGGGAGTTAGCAACAATTAAGAATATGCCATCCATTTTAAAAAAATTAGAAAAGAAATAGACGGTAGTTTGTTTTACAATTGAAACTCAAACTGCTATTTTTGCAAGCGTTAATAAAGAGATAATTATGAGTGTTTTAGTAAATAAAGATTCTAAAATAATAGTTCAAGGGTTTACGGGTAGTGAAGGTACTTTTCACGCCGAACAAATGATTGAGTACGGTACCAATATCGTTGGTGGTGTAACACCTGGTAAAGGCGGTCAACAACATCTTGATAGGCCAGTTTTTAATACAGTTGCAGAAGCTGTTGAAAAAGTCGGAGCTGATACCTCAATTATTTTTGTTCCGCCTGCTTTTGCCGCAGATGCTATTATGGAGTCAGCTAACGCAGGAATAAAAGTTATCATAACAATTACTGAGGGTATTCCTGTTGCCGATATGGTAAAGGCGAATAACTATATAAAAAATATGAATTGTACTCTTGTGGGCCCTAATTGTCCTGGAGTAATTACTCCTGGTGAGGCTAAAGTAGGAATCATGCCTGGTTTTGTATTTAAACAAGGAAATGTTGGTATCGTTTCAAAATCAGGAACATTAACCTATGAAGCAGCTGACCAAGTAGTCCGACAAGGATTAGGTATTACAACTGCAATTGGTATTGGTGGAGATCCAATTATTGGAACCACAACCAAACAAGCAGTTGAAATGCTTATAAATGACCCAGATACCGAATGTGTTGTAATGATTGGGGAAATCGGCGGTCAATTAGAAGCTGATGCAGCAAATTGGTATAAAGAGAGTGGAAGCAAAAAGCCAATTGTTGGTTTTATTGCTGGAGAAACTGCACCTGCCGGAAGAACTATGGGTCATGCTGGAGCTATTGTCGGAGGAAGTGATGATACTGCTCAAGCTAAGAAAAGAATAATGTCAGAATGTGGAATCCATGTTGTGGATTCACCAGCTGAGATTGGCTTGAAAGTCAAAGAAATGATGGCATAAGATTCCGTTAAAACTATTATAAATCCCGAATTTTTCGGGATTTTTTATGTCTTTAAAAAATAGCAACACTTATATTTGGATAACCACCAACAAATTTTCATTATGAATTTATTACAAGATAAGAACGTGATTATTACTGGCGCAAGCCGAGGAATAGGAATGGGAATAGCTAAAGTTTTTGCACAAAATGGTGCCAATGTAGCATTCACTTATAGTTCAAGTGAAGCGCCAGCACTAGCATTAGAAAAAGAACTTACTGCTTTAGGGGTAAAAGCAAAGGCTTATAAAAGTAACGCTGCAAGTTTTGAAGCAGCCGAAGAACTTGTAAAGGTTGTTCTTGAAGATTTTGAAGGAATAGATGTTTTAATTAATAATGCAGGTATTACAAAAGATAATCTATTAATGAGAATGGGTGAGGATGACTTTGATTCTGTAATCGAAATTAATCTAAAGTCTGTTTTTAATATGACTAAAGCTGTGCAACGTACTTTTCTTAAACAACGCAAAGGTTCTATTATCAATATGAGTAGCGTTGTTGGTGTTAAGGGTAATGCTGGTCAAACCAATTATGCAGCTTCAAAAGCAGGAATGATAGGTTTCACTAAATCAGTAGCATTGGAACTAGGTTCAAGAAACATTAGATGTAATGCTATTGCCCCAGGTTTTATTGAAACAGAAATGACGGATAAACTAGATGAAAAAACTGTGCAAGGATGGCGTGATGGTATTCCATTAAAACGCGGAGGTAGCCCTGAGGATGTCGCTAATGCTTGTTTGTTTTTAGCTTCTGATTTATCAGCATACATAACAGGTCAAGTTTTAAATGTTGATGGCGGGATGCTGACATAACATTACAACAAGTCAAATGATTTTTTCATGCAAATAACGACGGTAGTATTTCTCTTTTTAGCGGCCTTAGTTTCTTTAGTATTTGCGTGGTTTCAATACTTTTTTAAAAAGAAAAGAAATTCAACAAATCTGCTTCTAGGTTCTTTGCGATTTTTGATGGTTTTTGCCTTACTAGTGCTTCTAATTAACCCAAAATTTGTAAAAAACAGTTTTTATATTGAAAAAGCGGATTTAATTATAGCTATTGATAATTCTACATCAATAAATTCCTTTAATGCTGGACCAATAGTCGAAAGTAGTTTAAATAATATCATAGAAAATAAATCAATTTTAGAACGATTTAATGTTTTTGCTTATTCCTTTGGTGAAAAATTGAATGAAATAGATAGTCTTACTTTTAAAGAGCCCGTAACCAATATTGCTAAAGCACTTTCAACCTTAAATGAAGTTAGTGATCAAAATGATAGGGCCTTAATCCTATTAACGGATGGTAATCAGACTCTAGGTTCCGATTATGAATTTCAAAACTTAAAAAATCAACTTAATATTTACCCAATTGTACTGGGTGATACCACAGCTTATGAAGATATTCGAATAGGGCAAATAAACTATAATAATTATGCCTTTTTAGGTAATAAGTATCCCATTGAAATGAATATTAGTTATGAAGGAAAAAAAGCCATTCAGACTAAGGCTAAGATTTTAGTCAATAATCAAGAAGTTTATCGTAATACAGTATCATTCAATGCTACCAATAATAATATCACCCTACGAACTCTAATTGATGCTAAAAAAGTAGGAGTTAAAAATCTTCGAGTTCAAATTGAATCCCTAGAAAACGAAAAAAACACTGCTAACAATTTCAAGAATGTGGTAGTTGAAGTTATTGATGAAAAAACAAACATCGCTATTATTTCATCAATAAAGCACCCAGATATTGGAGTCTTAAAAAAGGCAATTGAGGCCAATGAACAAAGGGCTGTCACTATTGTTGAACCAAAAATATCGGAAATAGACTTAGATGACACCGATTTATTTATATTATATCAGCCGAATAGAAATTTTCAATCGGTATATGATTTTATTAAAAGGAAAGGTGGAAGTATTTTTACCATTACCGGACCAAAGACTGACTGGCGGTTTCTGAATAATGTTCAAAATAATTTTTCAAAAGAAATATTCAATCAGAACGAAGATATTGTTCCTTCTAAAAATGAAGCTTTTGGTTTATTTGACCTTGGAAGTATATCCTTTGATGATTATCCTCCTTTAAAATCAACATTAGGAGAAATTACGCTAGCTAAAACCTATGAAGCCATTAGTTTTCAAAAAATAAAGGGAGTTGTGTTAAACCAGCCTTTGTTTCTTGTAATAAATGATGACAAAGCCAAGGAGGCTATTCTTTTCGGTGAAGGTCTCTGGAAATGGCGAGTTCAATCGTACAGGGCTAATTCTAATTTTGATGCTTTCGATAATTTTATTGGTAAGCTTATGTTTTATTTATCTGATTCTAAACAAAAGAGTAGGCTAGAGTTGGATTATGAAAGAATTTACGATGGTATTGCAAGTACTGTTCTAAAAGCTAAGTATTTTGATGAGACCTATTATTTTGATTCCGGTGCAAGTCTTGAGTTAAAGCTTAGTAAATCAAATAGTTCAGAGAATTTTGAAAGACCCTTGTTGCTCAAATCTGGTGAGTATGAAGCTGATTTAAACGATTTAGAGGCAGGAGTGTATAGTTTTGTTGTGACGGTAAATGAAGAAAATATTTCAAAAGAAGGGCGATTTACTATTTTAGATTTTGATTTAGAAAGCCAATTTTCGTCTTCTAATGTTGATAAATTAAAGCGCTTAGCTCAAAGTAATAATGGACAAACCTTTTATCCGGAAGAAACTGATAAACTTATTGAAACTTTGTTGACTAAGGCACAATTTACCCCAACACAAAAAAGCACTAAAAATGTAGTATCTTTAATAGATTTTCGCTGGTTGTTAGCAATTATTGCTATTACCTTAGCCGCGGAATGGTTTATTAGAAAATATAATGGACTTTTATAAAAATTGAACAAATGGATAGATTACCAAAAATTGCATTACCAGTAGTTTTCGCTGTTATTTTAGTGATAATATTAATTTCAAAATCGGCCGTCACAATTGGTTCCGGAGAGGCAGGGGTTTTATATAGAACCTTCGGCGGAGGTGTTGTTACTGATCAACCGCCTTTAGGTGAAGGGTTTCATTTAGTTGCTCCTTGGAACAAGGTCTACGTTTACGAAGTAAGACAGCAGGAGCTTTTTGAAAAAATGAAAGTACTTTCTTCAAACGGTCTTGAAATTCAAATTGATGCCTCAGCTTGGTATCAGCCAGTCTCAAATGAACTAGGTAATTTACATCAGAATTTAGGTGAAAATTATTTGGATAGAGTTATTAAACCTGCAATACGCAGTGCTGCTCGTAGTGTTGTTGGGCGTTATACTCCAGAGCAATTGTATTCAAGTAAAAGAGATGCAATTCAAGATGAGATTTTTGCTGAAACTAAAAAGATTTTAGATAAGCAAAATGTACAATTAAATGAAGTACTTGTGCGCGATGTAACACTTCCAAATACTATTAAGGAAGCAATCGAAAGAAAGTTAAGACAAGAACAAGAATCTTTAGAATATGAATTTCGTTTAGTCACTGCAAAAAAAGAAGCAGAAAAAGTAACAATAGAAGCTCAAGGTAAAGCAGATGCGAACCGTATTTTAAGCGCTTCTCTAACTGATAAAATCCTACAGGATAAAGGCATAGATGCCACATTAGAGCTTTCAAAATCACCAAACTCTAAAGTTATTGTGGTTGGTTCAGGAGATTCAGGACTTCCATTAATTTTAGGAAATAACTAAAATTCGCTTTTTTGTAAAGAAATTAAGTTATAATTTTGCCACATAATGAGAAATTTAAATACACATCATCATATCCATATACACGCTCAGGCGAGGTAAGGATATTTTGTGTATTTCAAAATAAGAAAAACCCGTTTGAGCAATCAAACGGGTTTTGTTTTTTATCCTTTTTGATTGTTTGGACATTAAAATTTAAAAATGACTAAGATTAGAATTGCTATTCAAAAAAGTGGAAGACTAAATGAAGATTCACTTAAAATTTTAAAGGAAGCTGGGATTTCGATTGATAATGGGAAAGACCAATTAAAGGCTATAGCTCGTAATTTTCCATTAGAGGTGTTTTATTTGCGAAATGGTGATATACCGCAATACCTAAGAGATGGGGTTGTAGATATTGCCATAATTGGTGAGAATGTACTGATTGAAAAGGGAGAGGGTATTACTATTGTAGAGCGACTAAATTTCTCTAAATGTAAAGTATCATTGGCTATTCCTAAGGCGGTTAACTACAACTCGTTAGATGACTTTGAAGGTAAGCGCATTGCAACCTCTTACCCAAATACAGTTAAAAAATACTTACAGCAAAAGGGAGTTAATGCCGATTTGCATATTATTAATGGTTCTGTTGAAATTGCCCCTAACATTGGATTGGCTGATGGTATTTGTGATATTGTCTCTAGTGGTAGTACACTTTTTAAAAATGGTTTAAAAGAAGTAGAAGTAATGCTTAAAAGTGAAGCGGTTTTAGCCGTTTCACCGGAAATTAGTGAAGAAAGAAAATCCCTTTTATCAAAACTCCAATTCAGAATTCAATCTGTATTGCGTGCACGACAGTCCAAATACGTATTGTTAAACGCTCCAAATGATAGTTTAGACGCTATTTTACAACTTTTGCCCGGTATGAGAAGCCCTACGGTATTGCCTCTCGCAGAAGCCGGTTGGAGCTCGGTTCATACGGTTATTAATAAAGATACTTTTTGGGAAGTAATTGATGAATTGAAGTCCGCAGGGGCTGAAGGTATTTTAGTCTGTCCAATTGAAAAAATGGTGTTGTAATGAAAAAGATTTTCAGCCCAGATAAGAAGGATTGGAATAAAATCCTAAAAAGGCCAACTAGTACTGTTGCTTCCATTGAGACCACAGTAAATACTATTTTTAATGAGGTTCGACAAGAAGGTGATTCTATTTTAAGAAAATACACTTCACAATTTGATAGCGTTTCACTAGATAATTTTCTTGTAACTACATCAGAATTAGAAGAAGCCAAAGATTTAGTTTCTGAGGATTTAAAAAATGCTATTCAATTAGCTAAATCAAATATTGAAATTTTTCATAAGGCCCAAGTAACAAATAGGGTAGAGGCTGAAACAAAACCAGGTGTGCTTTGTTGGCAAGAAAAAAGGCCCATTCAAAAGGTAGGCCTTTATATTCCTGGTGGTACAGCCCCATTATTCTCCACTATTTTAATGTTAGCTGTTCCTGCAAACATTGCAGGTTGTAAAGAAATTGTTCTATGCTCGCCTCCTGATAATGAAGGAAAATTAAATCCTGCAATTTTATACACTGCACAGTTATGTGGTGTGACTAAAATCTTTAAAGTTGGAGGAATCCAAGCTATTGCAGCAATGACTTTTGGAACCGAAAGTATTCCACAGGTTTATAAAATATTCGGACCTGGAAATCAATTCGTAACTGTTGCCAAACAAATAGCTACTAAATTTGGTGTTGCTATTGATATGCCTGCCGGGCCAAGCGAACTTCTCGTAGTTGCTGATGATACTGCAGATGCGGCCTTTGTAGCCTCTGATCTGTTAAGCCAAGCAGAACATGGTATTGATAGTCAGGTTATTTTGGTGTCTACCTCTAAAGAACTCATTTTAAAGGTTGAAGAAGAAATAGTAAAACAGGTCTTTGACTTGCCCAGAAAAGAGATTGCAGAAAAAGCAATAGCCAATAGTAGATTGATTTATGTAGAAGATGATAAAACTGCTATTGATTTAATTAATGAATATGGTCCTGAGCATTATATCGTTTGTGTTCAGAATGAAGAATTCTATTTAAAGAACACTTTCAATGCGGGATCTGTTTTTATTGGAAACTTTACTCCTGAAAGCGCAGGCGATTACGCCTCAGGTACTAATCACACCTTGCCAACAAATGGCTATGCAAAACAATATAGTGGTGTGAATTTAGATAGCTTTTTAAAGAGTATGACTTTTCAAAAAATAACAAAAGAGGGTATTCAACAAATAGGCAGTACCATTGAGATTATGGCTGAAGCTGAAGGTTTACAAGCACATAAGAATGCTGTAACCTTACGATTAAAAAGTTTAAAAGAGTAAGATGGGTTTCAATTTAGAAAATATAACTAGAGAAAACATAAAGGGTTTAAAACCTTACTCTTCAGCTCGTGATGAGTATGTTTCAAAGGGTTCTGAAATGGTATTTCTAGATGCAAATGAAAATCCAAATAGCAATGGTTTTAATCGTTACCCAGACCCACATCAGCGAAGTTTAAAATCAATTTTAGCGAACCAAAAAAATATTGAAGAATCACAAATATTAGTAGGTAATGGTAGTGATGAAATTTTAGATTTACTATTCAGGGTATTTTGCGAACCAAAAATAGATAACATTATAACTTTACCTCCAACATACGGAATGTACAAGGTTTTAGCGGGTATTAATGATATTGAGAATAGAGAGGTGTTTTTAAACTCTGATTTCCAGCCTAATATTGATACCATCGTTGCCAACGTTGATGATAAAACGAAATTACTCCTCTTGTGTTCACCAAATAACCCTACCGGTAATTTGATTGAAGAGAACAAAATTAAAATCCTTCTTAAGGAATTTAAAGGTTTAGTGATTATCGATGAGGCCTATATAGATTTTGCTAGTGCCACATCTTGGATTGACTGTCTTAATGAATACCCTAATTTGGTTGTTACACAAACATTATCTAAGGCATATGGCATGGCCGGAATTCGATTAGGTATGTGCTACGCATCAGAAGCCATAATAAATTTACTAAAGAAGATAAAACCTCCTTATAATGTTAATGTACTGACTCAAAATCAGGCTATTAAAGGGGTTTTAAATATGGCTGAAGTTGCTAATCAGGTGGCCGAAATTTTAAACGAACGGTCGCATCTGCAAAATGCTTTGGAAGAAGTACCTTTTATTCAAACTATTTATAGTAGTGAAGCAAATTTTCTTCTAGTTAAAGTAGATGATGCTAATAAACGCTATCATCAATTACTAGAAAGGGAAATTGTTATCCGTAACCGAAGTAAACAACCCTTATGCGATAACACCTTAAGATTTACTATAGGTACACCAGAAGAAAATATAAAACTTATAAATGCACTTAAAGCAATTAAGTAATGGCACAGAAAGTATTGTTTATTGATCGTGATGGAACTTTAGCCAAAGAACCTCCCGTAGATTATCAATTAGATAGTTTTGAAAAGTTAGAGTTTTATCCTAAAGTCTTTACTTTTTTGGGAAGAATTGCCAAAGAACTAGATTTCAAATTGGTGATGATAACCAATCAAGATGGATTAGGAACAGCTTCATTTCCAGAGGAAACATTTTGGCCCGTTCATAATTTTGTGTTGAAATCTTTTGAAAATGAGGGTGTATTTTTTGACGAAGTATTAATTGACAGAACTTTTCCTCACGAAAACGCTAATACTAGAAAACCCGAAATTGGATTGGTAAAACACTTTCTGACGGAAGGATATGACCTGGTAAATTCGTTTGTAATTGGTGATCGTTTGACTGATATGGAATTGGCTAAGAACTTGGGGGCAAAAGGTATATTTATTCATGACCAAATTGATCTAGGTGTCGATGAAATAACAGTTGCTAAGACTGACCTTTCAGACTATATCTCATTGGAAACCAATGACTGGGAAAGCATCTATGAATTTTTAAAACTTTCAATTCGTGTCGGAGAAACCCATAGAAAAACTAAGGAAACAGACATACGAGTTTCATTAAATTTAGATGGAACAGGTGAAAGCGATATCAAAACAGGACTCTCATTTTTCGACCATATGCTAGATCAAATAGCACGACATGGTCAAATGGATTTGAAACTACATGTCAATGGTGATTTAGAAGTGGATGAGCATCATACTATTGAAGATACGGCTATTGCTTTAGGAGAAGTATTTCATGAGGCATTGGGCACTAAATTAGGTATTGAGCGTTATGGGTTCTGCCTGCCTATGGACGATTGTTTAGCACAGGTAGCAATTGATTTTGGAGGAAGAAATTGGTTAGTCTGGGATGCTGATTTTAAACGCGAAATGGTAGGCGATATGCCTACCGAAATGTTTTATCATTTTTTTAAATCATTTAGTGACGGTGCTAAAGCTAATCTCAATATTAAAGCTGAAGGAAAAAACGAACACCATAAAATTGAATCAATTTTTAAAGCTTTTGCAAAGTCAATTAAAATGGCTGTTAAACGTGATGTTGAAAAGATGGTTTTACCATCAACAAAAGGGATGTTGTAAATGAATTTGGTAATAATTGATTATGGTGCTGGTAATATTCAGAGCATAAAATTTGCTTTTAAACGCCTTGGGATTGAAGCAGAATTAAGCAATGATATTGAAACTATTAAAAAAGCCGATAAAGTTATATTCCCTGGCGTAGGTGAGGCGAGTAGTGCTATGAAAAAACTAGATCAAAGCGGACTTAAAGATTTAATTCCAAATCTTAAGCAGCCTGTTTTAGGTATTTGCCTTGGTATGCAATTAATGTGCAATTCAAGTGAAGAAGGGAAAACAAAAGGTCTTGGAATTTTTGATGTAGACGTTATAAAATTTGATTCAGGCGTAAAAGTCCCTCAAATTGGCTGGAATAAAATTAAAAAACTAAAATCGCCACTATTTAACAATTTGAAAGAAGATTATGCGTACTTAGTTCATAGTTTTTATGCCGCTTTAGCGGCAGAAACAATTGCTATTAGCACCTATGGGGTGAACTATAGCGCAGCTTTACAAAAGAATAATTTTTATGGCACACAGTTTCATCCAGAAAAATCTGGAGAATATGGAGCTGAAATTTTAATGAACTTTCTTAAGCTATAGCTAATGAGAATAATACCAGCAATAGATATTATAGATGGTAAATGCGTACGTCTTTCTAAAGGAGATTACGACACAAAAAAGATTTATAACGAAAACCCGTTAGAGGTCGCTAAATCTTTTGAAGCCCATGGAATTGAGTATTTGCATTTGGTTGATTTAGATGGTGCTAAATCAAAGCATATTGTAAATCATAGAGTTTTGGAACAAATTGCTTCAAGAACTAAATTAAAAATTGACTTTGGTGGAGGATTAAAATCTGATGATGACTTGCGTATTGCTTTTGAGTCTGGTGCCCAACAAATTACCGGAGGAAGTATAGCTGTAAAAGATAGAACAACGTTTTTGCGGTGGTTGAATGTTTACGGAACTGACAAAATAGTTTTAGGGGCTGATGCATTAGATGAAAAAGTAGCTGTTTCAGGCTGGCAAGAAGAATCCAACGAAAAATTAATTCCGTTTGTTCAAGAATATCAAAAAATCGGAATCAAATACGTGATATGTACCGATATTTCCAAAGATGGTATGCTAGAAGGTCCTTCATTTGATTTGTACAGCAAACTTTTAGAAGCAACCAAGGTTCATAAAACTAGTGTTACGGGTGCAGGGGTTGAAGATTTTGAAGAAATAGGGATTCATTTAATAGCAAGTGGTGGTATTTCGGAATTTGATGAGTTACCTAAGCTAAATGCCTTAGGTTGTGAAGGCGTAATTATAGGTAAAGCTATTTACGAAAATAGAATTAGTTTAAAACAATTAGAACAATTCATTTTAGAATCCTGAATATGGAAAATGAAGCAATAAAAGAGTTTGTTGAGAATACGATGTACCGATTAGACGAAAGCAGTCGTATGATTGCTATAGCTTTTGAAAGTATTAATGAAAAACAAGTCTGGTTGAGGCCAAATGATTCATCAAATAGTATTGGGAATTTGATTTTACATTTATGTGGTAATATTACACAGTATGCAATTTCATCACTCGGTGGAAAAGAAGATGTTAGGAATAGAGATATTGAATTTGAAACAACTTCGGGCTTTTCAAAACAAGAGTTACTTATTAAGCTTTCTGATACCATCGCACATGCAAAAGCAACTATTGAGAATGCTACGTCAGAACAATGGTTAAAGAAAAGAGAAGTACAAGGGTTTCATTTTTCTGGTATTGGAGTCATTCTTCATGTAGTTGAGCACTACTCTTATCATACTGGACAAATAGCTTTTTGGGTGAAACAACTTGAGAATAAACAACTTGGTTTTTATGACGGATTGGATTTAAATATTAAAAACCAATAGTAAATGTTGACAAAAAGAATAGTTCCCTGTTTGGATATTAAAGATGGCAGAACCGTTAAAGGGGTGAATTTTGTTGATTTACGTGATGCTGGTGATCCAGTTGAACTAGCGCAGCGCTATGCGAAAGAGGGGGCTGATGAATTGGTATTTCTAGATATTTCAGCAACCGAACAAAAACGTAAAACTTTGGCTGGTATGGTTTATAACGTTGCTGAGAAATTAAATATACCCTTCACTGTGGGCGGAGGAATATCAGCTGTTGAAGATGTAGATATTTTACTTAAAAACGGAGCTGATAAAATTTCCATAAATTCTTCTGCTGTTAAGCGCCCTGATTTAATCAATGAATTGGTAGCTAAATTTGGTTCACAATGCATAGTTGTGGCAATTGATGCTAAGGAAATTGAAGGAAATTGGAAGGTGCATTTGGTGGGTGGAAAAGTCCCAACAGAATTGAATTTATTTGAATGGGCAAAGGAAGTCGAGCTTAGAGGTGCAGGAGAAATACTTTTTACATCAATGAATCATGATGGCACAAAGAACGGATTTGCTAACGAAGCTTTGGCTCGTTTGTCTGACGAATTAAATATACCAATAATTGCATCCGGTGGTGCGGGCACTATGCAACATTTTGCTGATACTTTTATAAATGGAAGGGCAGATGCCGCATTAGCTGCCAGTGTATTTCATTTTAAAGAAATTGAGATAAGAGATTTGAAGAATCAATTAAAAAGGGACGGTATTCCTGTACGTATATGAAAATAGATTTTAATAAAAACCAAGACGGACTAGTTCCGGCAATTATTCAAGATGCTACTACAAAAAATGTACTCATGTTGGGGTATATGAATGAAGAAGCATTTGGGGTAACACAAGAAACTAAAAAAGTTACTTTTTTTAGCCGGAGTAAGCAGAGATTATGGACTAAGGGGGAGGAGAGTGGTAATTTTTTAATTCTAGTAGATTTTAAAGTAGATTGTGATAACGACTCGCTGTTAATTAAAGTTAAGCCCCAAGGGCCTACTTGTCATACTGGTTCTGATACTTGTTGGAATGAAACAAATGAGAGTTCTTTTGGGTTTCTGTCAGAACTAGAAGGTATTATAGCTTCGAGAAAATCTAACATCGCAAATGATGAAAGCTATGTGGCTTCTCTTTTCAGAAAAGGGATTAATAAAATAGCTCAGAAAGTTGGGGAAGAAGCTGTTGAAACAGTAATTGAAGCCAAAGACGACAACGATGATTTATTTTTATATGAGAGTGCCGATTTGTTATTTCACTATTTGATTTTACTTCAAGCTAAAGGATTTAGCTTAAAAGATATTGAAGCGGAGTTAAGAACAAGAAAAAAATAGTTTCATTAGTTATTCATCGTGAATTAGCTTATAGTCACTTTTTGTTTATATGCCATCTATAACCAAAGTTTAATATTGCTTTTGATTCGAATGATATGTCCGAGCCAGAATCAAGAGGGTTATATTCCAACGAAATAATCCAATATCCTTTTTTCTTATTGGTGAAACTTGACTGTAAATAAGTGTTAAAAGGAAAAGGTCGAACCCCAAGAACTACTTGGGTATTATTAAATTTTCGACCAACTCCAATTTTGCCTGTAACTAGAGACGGTAGAGCAAACCCTGCTTGATATTCAAAAATAATGTCATTTTTACTAATGTAGGTTCTTCCCCATAGTACTGAAGTGCCAGGAAAAATACCATCAATACCAAGATCATCCCCTATTAAGGCTACACCAAAATTCCATTCCACAAATGAATTAAAAGTTTTATTTGTTGTTGTTTCTTGTCCTTTACTTTCATTGATTAACGTTAAAATAAAGAGTGCTATTAAAATCAGTTTTTTCATACTTTTTAATTACTAAAAGTTCCAGTAAAGTAAATCTGATTGAAACATATTCTAACGGACTTCTATAATTCTTTCCGTGCAAATAATATGTAATATAGGTAAATGCATGGAAATTTAGCTAGTTAAAAGTGATAAGAAACTATTACGTATATTCAAGAGTATGCGTGAAAATACATTTTATCTTGTCTTAAGTCAATTGTTTAAATAGGTCAAAAGATGGACTAATTTCTATTATTCAATTCCGATGTACCTGTCAAATCTTGAATAATCGATTTTGGGCTTCCTTTATAGTTTAAAGTACTAGCGCCCGATGCTTTAATATCAATGGTCTCATTAACTGTTAAAAAAGCATCGCTTGAACCAGAAAGGTCAATGATTAAATCATTAATTGATAAATCATAGTTTTTAACCGTGCTACTTCCAGATAGTCTAGCGTTTAAAGAATTTGCACTTCCAAACAAATCTAAATCAGATGCTCCACTAGCCTGTACTTCCAATTCCTTTGCCATAAGCCCACCTGTAAAATTAGAGGCCCCGGACATCCTTATATTACCAATGTCCGTTATCCATTCATCTTCAAGGGCAAGGGTTGTAGCACCAGAAAGGTTAAAATTCAAAAGGTTGCTTGTAGTGATATAAGCTCTAAAGGTGGGGTTTCCTTTAACTTGCAAATTGTCCTTAGGTCGAATCTTCAATGTAGTTTCATCCACCCGAACAATTAATCTATCCTGAAGGTTACTATTGGTTTCAATTTCTATACGTTCTTCAGTTTCCGAAAATCGTACAAATACTTCAAAGGCACCACCTACTTCTAAACCGTCATAGTTAGTAAAAGAGAATTCCCTAGAAGTGACTTGACCAGATGCACGAATGGTATTTTTTTCACATGATGTTAGTACTAAATATACGGCCAATAAAAGGCCAGGAATCATTTTTGATTTCATTTTGATTGCTATTTACTTTTGTATTAGATGTCGAAAATCTATTCCTGAATAATTACCGGAATCCATCGCAAGGGTACTTGAAACTTTCTCTTTCTTCCTATATGTATATAGACCTGACTTCCTTCGGTAAAAACCCTAGTCGTATTAATTATTTTTTCCTTCTTGACTGCGTGTTTCACGATATTTGTTTTAGATTGAATGATTGATGATTTTTATTAATCTATTTTTTTCTTATAGCGATTTCTACCCATATTAAAAATCCCAAGTTTTACTCCAATTCCTCCGGAGAAACCATTGATACGGTCAACGGGGCTATTTGTTAGCTCTATTTTGCTTGAAAAACGATATTTTATCCCTGCCTCAAACTGGACATATCTAGAAATATTAAAAAGGGCACTCATACCCGGTTCCAAAACAAACACTGCATCTACATCATCTTCATCAATATCAATATCTTCATCTCTTCTCACTGCATCACCATCAATATATCCGACAGCGCCACCTCCAATAAGTAATGGAAAAGAAAGATTCACCTTAGATTTACTAAAAAAGATTGGTTCTAAGTGTAACCCTCCATATGCGGCAAATAAGTCTTCGTTGATAGTATTAGTTGCATTAAAAATGTTTTGCTCCGAGTATAGAAACTTGCCCTCAAATCCAACTTCAAACTGCTGGTTAGCTACATATGCCAACTTTAGGCCTCCAATATAAGTGTCTTCACCTTCGATTTCTCCATACGACATATTAATACCAAAATAGACTCCATGCACGACGTTTTTGCGGTCATTAAAAGTGATATATTCTCCTTCATCTTCTTGAGCATAGGTTTGAAAGCTAATAAAAAGAAGAAGTACAAGTATGCGCGTTTTTTGATTGTTCATTTTGTAAGGTTTTGTGATTCTTGATTGATTGTAATAAAGACAATTTAAATTTTCAAGGGTTGCATCTTTTGATAAAAAATTTATTCCTGAAGAGTTATAATACCCTTTAATCCATTTATGACGATTGACCCCATCTTTTCATCACCATAAGTAGCTTCAATTTCTCTCAGTTTTCGACCTTTATCTAGAATATTAGAGTTTACATTTTCAAAAGACTTTGGTAAACGTACTACGCCTTGTTCTAAAGTAGCTTTAAACACATGAGAAAAATCGGTCACTACTAATATAACCTCAGAAGATTCTTGTTCTATGGAAATTTCGGTAGCAGGTTCCAGAATTTTGGAGATTCTGAAATCAGCAATCTTCATACTTAAATCCACATCTTTGGACAAGCTTTTAATCTCCATGGTACTAAACTTCAAATCCCCATAAATAGTACCAATTTCATCGGCCAGAATATCATCTTTGTTAGAGTATAACTCTAAAGAGTTTACAGAATTCATGTTTATTTCAGTTCCGCTACTATTTAATCTCAAGCTTTTAGAATTGTTCATTTCTAATTCTCCATTTTTAAGGTTTAGGCTAGCATAATCCATATCCTTGGCGCGTAGCTTACCAAATTTTAAAATAATATCTGCCTTGCTCAAATTCTCACCTAACCAAAGGTCACCATGTTCTATTAGAGCGTTTAGTTGACCACTCCAACCATCAATTATAACATCACCAAAACGATTGGTTACCTTAAGTTTTATCTCTTTCGGTAAAAACACCTCATAATCAATTTGTACATGACTGCGGTCACTATCAATGGGATTGGCATTATTAAATAAATCTGCAAACCAACCCGTATTTCTATTGTCGATTTCTGATACCACAAAAACATTATCACTGCTGGATTTAAAATTGGGATTTACTCGCTTCAATAAATCTTTGGCATTATCCTTCTTTTTATGATTGACCTTAATAGAAATTTTTATGGAAACTTCATTCTTATCCCATCCTGTCAGGTTAATGCTGCCATACTTGTTCTCTAATTGCAAAGATCCTGTGTCGGTAAGGGGAAAGGTCTTCTCTACGGTTTTAGATAGACTTTCTTGGCCTATAGCTAATTGCACCGAGAATAGCACGAGGACTATCCAAAAGGTTTTTTTATAATGTGTACCCATAATCTTCTTCTTGTAATTTAGAATCATTTATCTGCTTCAATAAATTTTCAATGAGTTCAATTCGTTTTTTGTAATTAGCCACTATTGCCTCTAACACACGCTCATTGTCTAGGTTGTTTCGCATTTCTATGCGTAAGGTTTTATATTCAGCATCAAGTTCATCCATAAAGGATAAAAACTCAGCTTTATCATCATCGGTTAGGTTAGGGCTGTTTTGCACCAATTTCACTTGATACGATACCAAATTCTGATAGTGTATATCAATATCCATCAGTTCTTTGCTGGCATACTGCGTTTGTTCGCCGCCACTAAAAACGGAAAGCCCAATAAAACTGCCTATCCCGATAAGCAAGAGAAAACTTGCAGCAATTCTTATTATTGGCGATTTCCAAAGTGGAATCACCTTTGGTTCTTCTTTTTCAAGCTCGGTGGAGATATTGGCCCACATTTTAGTCCGGTCTGCCTTATGCTCATCAAACTGAGCGGCGTTATCCCTTATATGTTTTTCAAAATTGTCCATTACAATTCTTTAATGATTTCTACTAGTTTTTTCTTCGCTCTATGATATTGCGATTTCGAGGTCGCCGTAGCTATCCCCAATATTTCTCCTATTTCAACATGATCGTATCCCTCAATGAGGTATAAATTGATAATCTGTTTGTATCCTGCTGGCAATTGGGCAATACCCAATTGTACTCTTTTAATATCTACAGTATCTACTTCAACTGGTTCTTCATCAGTTAGATGAAATTCATGGGCATCCATGGGTACTACTGCAATGCGTTTTGCTCTTAGGTAGTTGATACTTTTATTAATAACAATGCGCTTTAACCATGCACCAAAAGAGCTTTCATATTTAAATTTTTTTAAATTTTTAAAAGCATCAACAAAACTGTCTTGCACCACATCTTCAGCATCTTCTTTAGTACCCAAAAACCGCATGCTCACGTTGTACATTGCATCTACATAGAGCTCAAATAGCTCGTATTGTGAACCACTATGGCCTTTCTTGCAGCTTTCTACAAGCGATTTATGCGTAAAACGGACTTCGGTCGTCAAAGGGTATTAAAGGTTGATGTGTGTTACTAAAGACAATTGCAAAAGTAAAGGGTTGCACCGAAGCTAAAAAAAAATTGAAAATATGAAAATGTACTACCTCAAGGCAGAGCCATTGAGGTATAAGAAACAAGATTGCTACGTGGCCACAATAAAAAAATAAGTCTTTTCTGTTATGGCTCTTGGCCCAAAAAACTTGGAGAATTTAACGATTAAAAAGTGGAGAAAAAATAATTTTAATCAATTTCAATAACCTGACCATCTTCAGGAATAAACACTTTGTCTTCAAGCTTGTTTTTAATTAATTCTGACTGAAGTTGTGCTCTAGTAGTCGGGCAATGATTTACTGCTTGTAGGTGATTTGCAATTACTTTTGATGGAGAATTTCTAACAAATTTTAGAATATCGTTCATGGTCATAAGCAAAGGCTTAAAAATGTCTAATTGAGCTGTTCCACAAGCTAATACACTTATTTCTGGTTGATATTGCTTCAAAACCTTATCCACATCATCGGTATAAATGGTATCAGAACTTAAATAAATAGACTTCTCGTTAGGTAATTCAATATAAAAGCCCATAACGTTTCCCATAGGTTTGGCTACAAAACCATAACCATGCATCGCCGGAATACCTTCGATTGTTCCTCCTAAAAAATCACTTTTTTTCCAATAATCAATGACCTGTAGTACGTTCAAGCCCCGTTTCTTTAATTCTTTCTCATCTTTAGAACTACAAATTATAGCCAGCTTATTCTCTCTTAAGAAATCTTCAGCAACCTTATCTAGGTGGTCAGGATGCAAATGCGTAATTAAACAATGTGTCGCTTTGTTTACAATCTCCATTGCGTTATTTGGAAGATCTACAATGGGGTTTCTTCGTGGCTTAAATCTAAACAAGGTAAATGAGGGCCCTGCAGTTCCCTTTTTTCCTAGCATAGGGTCAATTAGAATAACTTTATCATTGGTCTCTATGACCATAGTTGCGTTTCTCAAATGATGAATTCTCATTATCTAAATTTTAGACCCAAAATTGAGTAGTAAAAGAAAAAAAAGCATTGATTTCAATCAAGAAATACGTCTTCGTATTCTGCTTAAGGTTTCGGGAGTTATATTCAGATAAGATGCAATATGGTATTGCGGAATCTTTTCTAACCAATTGGGTTTATAAATGAATAACTCTTTGTAAAGTTCATCAGCAGTTTTTGTAATTCTATTGAATTCTAAAAGTTCTTTATGTTTCAAAAGCCTCTGAAATGAGAGATCGATAAAAGACTTTCCGCATTCATATTTCTTCAATAGTTCATAAAAAGGTTTTTTGTTGATTACCAGTAATTCAATGGCCGTTAAGCTCTCTTGATTTTTGTTGGTGTTGATATTGTTATTGAAGGAATATAAATCTGTAATAAATTGTGGTTTGGTATAAAAATTAATGTTCGTTTCTTTTTCTGTAGTAGCATAATATTCTCTCACGGAACCTGAGTTTAGAAAACGGAGTTGTTTTTCTTTGTTTTTTGCCATAAGAATTTGTGTTCCCTTTCTAAAATGTTCGACTTCAAATGATGAGAGTAGTTCATTAAGGCCATCCTGGTTTAGAGGGTATTCTGTTTCAAAAAACCTGGCTATTTCTTTGAATTGAAGCTTCATTACTTTGTGGAGTAGGTCTTTTAATATTCTAAAAATACTACTTTTTAAATCAAGCTATCTTTTAATAAAATAAAGACCTTATCTTTTGTTAGAGGGGGTTAAACCTTACCATCCCATAAATTGCCTCCTAAAATCTTGGGCAGTACATCCTTTTTGTAATGACGACTCATAGGAATCTTATGCATTTGTATTTGAATCTCATGTTTGGCGACACCTTCAATCTTATCTAATGCAATGACATATGATTTGTGTACTTGCGCGAACGCGGCTGTGCTTAATTTTTCAACCACATTTTTTAAGGAAAGTAAACTTACATACTTGCGCTTGTTTGTATGGATAATGACATAATTCTGCATGGCTTGTACAAAAAGGATTTCATCATGATAAATCTTCTCGTATTTACCATCACATTTAATAAAAAAGCAACTGCGTTCCTCATCTTTTGAGACTGGAACACCCTTTTTTTGTAATAATTCTAATTGTTGCTTGGCCTTTGTTGCAGCAGTAAAAAAGCGATTAAAAGAAATTGGTTTTAAAAGATAATCCAGCACATTTAAATCAAACCCTTCTATAGCATAGTTTGGAAAAGCCGTAGTTAAAATAGTCATGGGTGGAGTGGGGTTAGATTTCAAGTACTCCAGCCCGTTCATTAAGGGCATTTGAACGTCTAAAAACAGTAAATCAATCTGATTTTCTGCCAATAATTGGGGAATTTCCAGGGCCGAAACACCGGTACCTACATCATTCATAAAATCGACCTGACCAATGTAATTTACAATACATTCTCTTGCCAATGGCTCATCATCAATAACAATGCAGTTCATCATCCGCTAACTTTTTTTAACGATATAGCAGTCTTCTGTTCTAATTTTAAATTTAAGGTCACCGTATGAATGTCTTTTCCTTTTGTTATGAGCAAAGCGTGTTCGTTGGGATAAATAATCACCAACCGTCGTTTTACATTATTAAGGCCTAATCCGCCGTAAGCCACTCCTTCGGGTAAGGTATGCTGTAATTCAAAATTGGCGCTATTGATTAACTCAAAATGTAGATTGTTTCCATCTAAGCTAATCTTTAATTGAATCCATTTTCTGAGTTCTTGGTCTTCAGATAGGTGTTTAAAAGCATTTTCAATAAAGGGTATTAAAATAAAAGGTGCAATAGTGAGTTCATCGTCTACTTTTTGAATATCGGCCTTGAGCTCAAAATTTTGATTTTGCCGAAGACTTTCCAACTCCATAAAGCTTTCAATATATACCAGCTCATTTTTCAAAGGAATTTTATGACTATTGCACTCATAAAGTTGATACCGCAACAGACTGGAAAACTTTACCAAAGAATCGGAAGCCATTTTTGGGTTTTTATTGATGAGCACAAAAATGGAGTTGATGGTATTAAACAAAAAATGGGGATTGAATTGTGATTTCAAGAATTTCAATTCAGTCTCCAATTTTTCTTTTTCCAAAGCTTGTTGCCTTTTTTGAGAAGCTACCCAAATTTTGGTCAATTTTATGCTTAAACCCAAGGTAGTAGCCCCAACACAAGAGGGCAATGTATTATGTTTGAATATGGTAATGGGAGTCTCAGGGGAGATATTGTACAACTCGTATACTGATTCATTAGCTATTATTGCTGCTAAATAATAATTAGCCGTTATCGCTGCAGCCATCAGTATAATTACCCCAATTATTGAAAGAAAGAATGCTAGGTATTTCCCTTTTTGTAAAAACTTCGGAATCAGAACGTACAGACAAAAATATACCCCTAAAGCCTGATATACTACATATCCTAAAAACTTCACGACGCCATATGGCACCATTATAGATTCAAAGACTACAGAAATACTCCCTGTAAACAGGGTCCACCAGGCAAAGTGATAAACCGCCCAGAATAGCACGTGGTGTATTTTGTAGCGCTCTAAAAAAGAGGTGACTTGTGTTAAACTGTTTGCAGTCATAATTCGTTAAAAAGGAACTTTAAACAACAAGATACAACGGTTAGCGGCCATTATCAAACGGGGTATTTCGCAACTTGATATCAGGTCACGAATACTTGACGAAATACATTTTCTCGGATTATGAGCACAATTCAGTATAAAAACCCGTCATTTCTTCTGGTGGTAAAGTAATAAGACCCGTATGTCATTCTCTTTTTCAAGACGATTTTGATTCTTACTACTTGCGGTCAAATTTGTATCAATGAAATCATATATTCTAGTTTTAGTATGCTGTTTGGCCTCTCTTGAATTGTTATTCGGTCAATTAGCGGGTTCCGTGGTCGATGTTGATGGTAATCCAGTTTCATATGCCAACGTCATGATCTATAGTGTTCCAGATTCCGCCTTGCAAACAGGAGTTATTACTGATGATGATGGTGTTTTTGTTATAGATTATGCAAATCAGGGTACATTTATGCTCCGTATAGACCTTTTATCTTTCAAAACTTGGAATTCTGAAACGTTCACCATTTCTGGTACTGATTTCAAAAAGGATTTTGAGACAATTATCTTAGAAGAGAAAGTTACCTCGCTACAAGGTGTTGAAGTTAGGGGACAACGAAAATTAATACAGCGCACCAAAGAGGGAAACATCATCAACGTGCAGGCAAGTGTCATGACCCAAGGCAGTACAGCACTGCAATTGTTAGAGCGTTCTCCAGGCGTAATTCTGGATCAGTACAACAATACCTTTTCACTAAATGGTAAAAGTGGCACGCTGATTATGATTAATGGAAAGGCGCAACGCATTCCAATAGCAGATTTAATTGCCATGCTCAACGGAATGAGTGCAGATAATATTGAAAGAATAGAATTATTGACCAATCCTTCTGCACGATATGATGTAGATGGTAATGCGGGTATCATCAATATTGTAATGAGCAAGAATGAAACCCTGGGCATTCGGGGTAACCTTAATTTAAGTACTGGCTATGGTAGAGGCGTTAAGCAAACAACAGGACTTTCCCTTAATTATGGGGGTGAGCGCTCCACGATATTTGGCAGTTACACCTTCTCTTATGACGATACTTTTAGCGGATTTAGAGGGGTGGGTGTAAGTGAAATTCCTGTTTTGGGAGGAAATACCGCTATCGACTTTACCAGTAGGAGACAACAGATAAATCGAAATCACAATCTCAATGTAGGCTATGAATACCAATTCTCAGAAGCTTCTTCATTTGGGGCAAGTGCCTTGCTCAATCAATCTAGGCCTTTGGTTATGACCCGAAATTTAGGTTTTTACGATTTTATTATTGACCCTTTTTTAGAGGCTCAAATACGTCTAAATGGTGATGGAAACCTAAAGAATTTAACTTCTTCCATGTATTACGAAAAGACTGGGGAGAAGAATAGTTTTACAATCACAGGAGATTACATCAATTACAATAGCCAAACCCCTAACCAAGTAAATAGTGAATATTTTGATGAAAATGGCGACCCTTTTCAACCCGAAAGTGAAATCTACAATAATGGAAATCGTGGCTTTAACGAAACTGATATCAATGTAGGAGTACTAAAGCTAGATTATAAAGATAGTATCAACGAAAAAGCCTCCCTAGAAGGAGGTATAAAAGGGTCATTATCCAATACTGTTAATGACGCGCGTATTGAAGTTTTGGAAGGAGACGAATTTGTACCTGATGACCGATTTATAAGTACGTTAGAAAACAAAGAAACCATTGGCGCGGCCTATGTCTTGACCGATTATAGCATTTCTAAAAAGTTGAAGGTGCAGTTGGGTTTACGCTATGAATATTGGGACCAAGATTTTGATGATAATCCGCTTGACCGAAGTTTTGGAAAACTGTTTCCATCCTTTTTTGCTACGCATGCTTTTTCAGATACGACTGCACTTAATTTTGCTTATAACAAGCGTATTGCAAGACCCAATTATTCCGATTTGGCCTCCTTTTTGATTTATAACGGACCTACTTCGGTATTTAGTGGAAACCCACAACTATTGCCTGCCATCACCGATAATATTAGTCTTACCTATAACAACAAATCGTTTAGCATCTCATTATTGGCGGCTAATGAAAACAACCCCATTGCTCGTTTTCAAATAACGCGAAATCCTCAAAGTAATCTTGCCGTAGTTTCTCCCGTAAATATGGAGTATCAGCGGAATATCGATGTACAAACCAATATTCCCTTTCGAGTTGCCCATTGGTGGGACATTAACCTTAATGGCACTTTGGGTGTTAGAAAGTTCAAACTGTTGCATACCGATGAGCGTATAACCCATGATTATGTGCACTATAATTTTAATGGAAGCCAAACCATGCGATTGCCTGCAAGCCTGTCATTAGAAATATCAGGCTGGTATACCTCACGGCATTTTAATGGCAGTACGAGAAATGGGGGTTTTGGCATTTTGAATGGAGGTATAAAAAAAGAATTTAAAAACGGTAGTAGCCTACAATTTGCTGTAACTGACATTTTTCAGAGTTTGGATATTGGCTTTAAATATGGCACGCTAACACGAGAAGCGTTTGGAGATGTATTTACCGGAACTTACAGCCCAGAATCTGGTTTTTCACGCATTTTTAGAGTGAGTTATACCTATCCCTTTGGGAATAATAAAGTAAAAGAAGCTAGAGGTAAATCAGGTGCGGATTCTGAGAAATCTCGATTATAATGTTTTTATGGGATAAAATGCAATGGAAAGAGTAAAGTGTTGTAGATAAAGGGGGAAAGTATAAAGTCAAAAATATTGAAGGTTGGCCTAATTGTCATATCTAAACCTACTTATAAATGCTTTATCTAGTTTTCATGTTAAGATTGAAGTAATCAACCTTTTCGCCTTTTCCAATGGTCGATTCATAAAATTTAACAGCTTGTTTATCTTCAGAGTGTGCTTGAACAAAAATTGTTTCTATTTCATGCTGTGAAGCATATTCTTTCAAATAGTTGACCAATGCTTTTCCAATTCCTTGATTATGAAGATTAGTTTTAACCGCTATATCATAAATGTGCAATTCACTTTGATCAGTATAGTATCGCTCTAATTCATATGCGGTTAACCCACCAACAACTAAATCATTTATTATTGCCACTACTGCATAAAAATCTGACTGCATTAATAGCTTCTTCAATTGCTTTTTGGAAGCAATCAAATTCGGTTCTTCGAAAACCTCGTTTAGTAATTGCACAAGGTTTACGAACAAGTCTAAATTATTCTTTTGAAGTCTTAAAATTTTGAAACTGTTTTTCATTTGAGTTTAATTGTACAATCTTAAACGGCAACAAGTTACTATTTTCTATTGTCTCAAATATTAAAATTAAAATCAAGGTTTATTCTTCATAATGCAACCCTTCCTTTTTTGTGTTGTCTCTAAGTATTGAAAATTATCATCAACCAGCCTGCCATATTGGTAGGTCAAATTCAATCAAGAATGAACAGACAAAATACCAAAGACCCATATGAACGCTATACCATTTGGTTGATATGGGGACTCTTCTTAGTAAGCGCATTGGCTATGGGCCAAAACAACTACACCATTAGCGGTACTATTGCTGATATAAGTAATGGAGAAACCCTTTACGGGGCTTCCGTTTTCTTAAAGGGCACCACCATTGGTGGCGTCACTAACGAGTATGGGTTCTATTCCATTACCGCCCCACAAGGCGACTACATTTTAAATGTGTCTTATATGGGCTACCAAGAGATCAATGCCAACATCACCTTATACCGTGACCAAAAATTGGATTACGAAATTTCAGAGAATTCTACCCAGTTAGAAGAAGTGGTGGTCACCGCTGAAGAGCCAGAACGGGCTTTACTGCGCAAACCAGAGATGAGTGTGCTAAAACTGAATATTGGTACCGTAAAACAGATGCCAGTGGTTTTGGGTGAGGTAGATATTTTAAAATCGCTACAAATGCTGCCAGGGGTGACCAGCAATGGTGAGGGTAGTGGGGGCTTTCATGTACGTGGTGGCGCCTCTGACCAAAATTTGGTTTTGCTAGACGAGGCCATTATTTATAATACCTCGCATATGTTTGGCTTCTTTTCAGTTTTTAATGCCGATGCCATCAAAGACATGAAATTGTATAAAGGGGGAATTCCTGCTCGTTTTGGGGGTCGAGTTTCTTCTGTCCTTGACGTACGTCAGAAAGATGGGAACAATAAAAACTTTGCTGCGACTGGTGGAATCGGAATTATCTCAAGCCGATTAACGCTTGAAGGTCCTACGTTTAATAATAAAGGCTCTTTCTTAATCGCGGGCAGACGCTCCTACGCCGATTTACTTTTAAAAATAGCTGGTGAAACCAATAGTGTGAGCTTTTATGACCTGAATTTAAAATCTAACTACAGTATTAACCCAACGAACAAGCTGTTTTTATCAGGTTATTTTGGAAGAGATGCTTTTAAACTGGGCAATAGTTTTGATAGCAGTTACGGTAACACTTCGGGGAACCTACGCTGGAATCATATTTTTAATGACCGTCTTTTTTCAAACTTATCAGCAATTGCCAGTCGTTATGATTATGATTTAGGTTTTTCGATGGAGGCCTTTGATTGGAAATCGTCTATCACCAATTATAATCTCAAATACGATTTAAAGTATTACCTGAGTAACCAATTTAAATTAGATTTTGGGGCAAGCGGTATTTATTATGATTTTGATCCTGGGCAGGTGAATCCTACTTCAGAAACTTCAGCAGTAAATCCTTTAAAACTAGACCGCAAAAAGGCCATTGAAACGGGATTGTATGTAAATGCTGAACATCAATTATCTTCAAACCTAACCGCACAATATGGGTTACGTTATAGTGCATTCACAAGGTTAGGTGGGCAAGCTTTAACGGATTATGCAAATAATCAACCTGTAGTTTACAATCCTACGCTCGGTATTTATCAACGTGGTGTTGCCATCGGTGAAACTGATTTTGCAAAAGGTGATGCCATTGAAACCTTTGGAAACTTTGAACCTCGTGTTTCGTTTTCGTACTTGTTGAATGAGGCATCTTCAGTAAAAGCAGGCTATTCTAGAACAGCACAGTACATTCATTTACTTTCGAACACCTCGTCGGCAACCCCTTTAGATGTGTGGACACCGAGTGGCAAGTTTATCAAACCACAATTGTCTGACCAATATGCGCTAGGTTATTTCAGAAACTTTAAAGATAAAATGTATTCTATGGAAGCCGAGGTCTACTATAAAACGGTGGATAATAGAATAGATTATATAGACGGATCAGACCTTATTGGGCAAAACACTATTGAGACTGAAATTTTAAATGGTGAAATGCGCGCCTACGGTTTAGAACTTTTATTCCGTAAGAACGAGGGGGATTTTACAGGTTGGATTGCCTATACCTTGTCAAAATCAGAGCAGCGCACTCCCGGCGACACTGCAGGTGGTTTGGGTATCAATGACGGGGAATGGTATAATGCGGTTTTTGATAGAACCCATGATATTTCCATCTCTGCTGCGTTTCGTTTAAATGATAAATGGAGCTTTGGCACTAACTTGGTTTTTCAAACCGGGCGACCAGTAACCTATCCGAATGGGCAATATCAATATGAAGGGCTCTCGATTGCGAGTTATGCACCTCGAAATTCTGACCGATTGCCAGCGTATCACCGTTTAGATTTATCTATCAACTACAAACCCAATAAAAAGCCTCAAAACCGCTTAAAGGGAGAATGGGTACTCGGAATTTATAACGCCTACAACAGAAGAAATGCAGCTTCCATCTCCTTCGGTCAAAATGCGGAGACCGGAGCCAATGAAGCTACCCGGACCGCCATTTTCGGTATCGTACCATCACTAACCTATAACTTTAAATTTTAAGACATGCGAACGTATATCAAATTTTCATTAATCATTGTACTGGCTTTTCTAAGCTCTTGTACTGATGTCATAGATGTGCCTGTCCAAGAAGGTCCAACACGATTAGTTGTTGAGGCTTCTTTAGACTGGGAGAAAGGAACCCAAGGAAATATACAAACCATAAAACTGAGTGAGTCAACCCCATTTTTTGATACCAATACCCAAACGGCTGTTACGAGTGCAAACGTAACTGTCACAAATGATAGTAGTGGAGATGACTTCATTTTTGAGCACCAGTCCAACGGGGAATACTTAACAACGACTTTTGAACCGGTTATTGGACAGTCTTATACCCTACAAATTACCCATAATGGCGAATCATTTACAGCTACTGAAACCTTAACGGGCGTTACTGAAATTACTGATGTTTTTCAAGATCGCGAAGATGGTTTCGAAGATGATGTTTTAGAGGTACATGTAACATTTACGGATCCACCGGAAGAAGGAAATAACTATCTGTTTAAGTTTCAGCGCCGAGGTGATTTGCTGCCTGATTTGGAAGAAGCTGATGATGAGTTTGTTAATGGGAATGAAATTGATTGGTGGTATGAGATCGAAGAAAATGAAGATGAAAACGTACTCCCTTTTCTACCAGGTCATGTTGTTAATATAGAAATGTACGGTGTTTCTAGAGCTTACTACAACTATATTGATATTTTAATTGATCAAATTGGGGGTGTCGGACTCTTTGAAGCCACTCCCGTTGCTGTAAAAGGCAATTGTATCAATACAACAAACGCTGATAACTATGCCTTTGGATATTTTAGATTATCCGAGGTAGTTAGAACCAGCTACACGTTTATAGAAGATTAAGTTTAGGTTTGATTGATGTTTGGAAAGTGTCGGGTTTCTAGAGCCTGACGCTTTTTTACTACCACCAAACAACAAACAACTTCTCTAAAATACCATCAGGTTTTTTTATCCAAAGCATTGGCGCCTTCTCTTGGAGCATTCTAAGATTAATGTCAAGTAAGATATTGTAATGTGAAACATACCCTCGATTTTCAGAAGGAGCCATGACCCATTCTTGCTTAAAAGGAAGATAATATTCCCACTTATTAAATTCGGTAGTATTAAAATCATTAAACCTAATCCATCTTCCTTCAATACAGTTTTTGTTTAAGGGTCTTATGGAAGTTGAACTTGTACCGTAGAGAGAAAACAGTTGTGCCTTAAAACATGCTTGTTGTTGAACTGTGTCAAGATTCAATTGTATACTTTTAAGCTCTTCATGGAGTTCTTCGTTAAAGAGTAATGGAAATTGTTTGTTTTTTAGTTTGTCGAGTTTAGTGTAGAACATATCTCGTCTATTTGGCCCCATTAGGCGGTGAATAGGTTCTGTAATTTCAGGATTAATGATGTAAAATTTATAGGCTAATTCAATATGATAGCTGATTTTACTGAACTCATGGCGAACTAAAAAATCTAATTCTCCAACCCTCACGTTTCCCTTATCAACTAAAAGGTTCTTTGCAAGTAATTCCCATTCGTTGGAAAACTCGATGAATTGTTCAAAAACATGTTCCATTTTGTGTCCTAGACGAAGACGTTCTGGAATTGGTGAAGCTTGAAAATTATTAAAATTAATGTCAGGAAATTCAAATTGAGTGACACCAAATTGTTCATTGACCCACAAAGGTTTTGTCTTGTAAAATCCTAAACATAATTGTTGATTCATTATTACAAACTTAAACGAAACCGTTAAGGTTTCTTTAAAGAAAAGGTCATCAATACAGAATGTGTTAATTTTATATAATGGCTATAAATATGAGAAAGGGCTTTCGTTTCACTCCTTACGAAGCTCCTAATTTATCCCCGTTTGATAAGCTTTTTGAAATTTTTCAAGAACTGATAACACATACTTCAGGTGATTTTGATGAAGCTATTGACTGGTTACGAGAATTGGATAAAGAGTACGAATTAACTTCTGATGATTACACCATTGAAGATTTTATTGAAGATTTAAAGGCCAAGGGTTATATACGAGAGGAGTTTGAAGATGGCGGAGGTAAAATGGGTAAGGAAGGAGACCAAGGAGATGAAGGTGGTGGTAAAGGCAGTATTTCTATTACGGCGAAATTAGAACGAATGATTCGTCAACGAGCCTTAAATCAAATTTTTGGTAAAATAAAGCGTAGTGGTTCTGGAAATCATAAAACGGGAAAATCTGGTAGAGGCGATGAGCATACAGGTGAGTTTAGAGAATACCGATATGGTGATGGTTTGGACAGAATTTCTATGACTGAAAGCATTAAAAATGCACAAATTAATCACGGCATAGGTAATTTTATGTTGGATGAAGGAGACTTGGTTGTTGAAGACACGCAATATAAAGCGCAGATGAGTACCGTGCTTATGATTGATATTAGCCATAGTATGATTCTCTATGGTGAAGATCGGATTACCCCTGCAAAAAAGGTGGCAATGGCTTTAGCTGAACTTATTACCACACGATACCCAAAAGACACCTTAGATATTTTGGTTTTTGGTAATGATGCATGGCCCATTCCTATTAAAGATTTACCTTATTTAAAAGTAGGACCTTATCACACTAATACTGTGGCTGGCTTGCAACTTGCTATGGATATGCTTCGTAGGAAAAGAAATACCAACAAACAAATTTTTATGATAACTGATGGTAAACCAAGTTGCTTGCGAATGCCAGATGGTACGTATTACAAAAACAGTGTTGGTTTAGACGAGTATATTGTAGAAAAGTGTTATGCAATGGCCTCGCAAGCAAGAAAACTACATATACCAATTACCACATTTATGATTGCCGAAGATCCTTATTTAATGCAATTTATTAGAGAGTTTACCCAAGCTAACAAAGGAAAAGCTTTTTACACGGGTCTTAAAGGATTAGGAGAAATGATATTTGAAGATTACGAGAATAATAGAAGAAAAAGATTAAAAGGATAAATTGCCTGGAGCAAAAAATATGAAAATAGAAAAGATTAAAACATTAGGGCAGTTAAAAACTGCAGGTTACGAATCTAAGAGTATCAAAGATGAGTTACGAAACAACTTAATTGAAAAAATTAAAATTAACGAGAATGTTTTTGAAGGCGTGTGGGGTTATGAGAATTCTGTAATTCCAGAATTGGAAAGAGCTATACTTTCTCGTCATAATATTAATTTGTTAGGATTACGAGGTCAGGCAAAAACCCGTTTAGCCAGACTAATGGTGAACTTATTAGATGAATATATACCAGTGGTTGAGGGCTCTGAAATTCACGATGACCCTTTATCGCCCATGTCTCGTTTTGCTATTGAATTAATTAAAGAAAGGGGTGAGGACACGCCCGTTTCTTGGTTACATCGTAACGAACGTTTTTATGAAAAATTAGCTACACCAGATGTAACGGTGGCAGATCTAATAGGGGATGTAGATCCAATAAAAGCTGCCAATTTAAAATTAAGTTATGCTGATGATCGTGTAATCCATTTTGGTATGATACCAAGAGCAAACCGTTGTATTTTTGTCATTAATGAATTACCTGATTTACAAGCTCGAATTCAGGTTTCGTTATTTAATATATTACAGGAAGGTGATATACAAATTAGAGGTTTCAAATTAAGATTGCCATTAGATTTGCAATTTATATTCACTGCCAACCCTGAAGATTACACAAATAGAGGAAGTATTGTAACGCCTTTAAAAGACAGAATAGGTTCTCAAATATTGACACATTACCCTGAGGATATTGAGATAGCGAAACGCATCACAAAACAAGAGGCCAATTTAGATTTACGACAATCTGATTTAGTGCATGTACCAGAATTAGCGATGGATTTATTAGAGCAAATAAGTTTTGAAGCTAGGGATAGTGAATATGTTGATGCAAAAAGTGGAGTGAGCGCACGAATGAGTATTACAGCTTTTGAAAACTTATTGAGTACTGCGGAACGTCGAATTTTAAAATCAGGGGAGCAAGATACTAGTATAAGATTAGGTGATTTTATGGGAGTGATACCAGCTATAACTGGTAAAATAGAACTGGTTTATGAAGGGGAGCAGGAAGGAGCTGCATTTGTTGCCGAAAACCTCATGGAAGATGCTATTAAAACCATATTTCCTACCATTTTTCCCAAGATAAATAAGTTGGAACGCAAAGACGCTGAAACCCCATACGATGAGTTGGTTTCTTGGTTCTTTGATAAAGAGACTCTAGAATTACTTGATGATGACAGTGATTCAGAGTATAAAGGAAAACTAGACGCTGTTAGCCCATTAAATCAATTATTAAAAGAACATCATCCTGATTTAGATAAAAAGGACAGTTATTTTATTAAAGAACTAGTGCTTTGGGGACTTGTGGCACATAAAAAATTAAGCAAATACCGCATGTCAGACGGTGTTCGTTTTAAAGATATGTACGGAAGTTATATTAGCGGACTATAAATAACTTAAAGGATTGACGATGGACTATTACTTTTTTGATAGCCATCGTTTAATTTTTTGAGTTTCTTACCAAGGGCATTACCTTAAAATAAGTTAAACTTCTCCAAATCCATTCTAAAGGCCCATAATAGAAGTGCTTTAGCCATAATTTACTAAGCCACATTTGTCCTGCGATCACTACTAAAGCCATCAAAAAAACATAAGTATTGGGTATTTTGGTTAAATATCCAAGACCCCAACCGAAGAAAATATAAGTTCCTATTACGCTTTGTAAGAAATAATTGGTCAAGGCCATTTTTCCGTAAGGAATAAATTTTTCTAAGAACTTTTGTGATTTGCTCTTTTTATAAAGAATAACAAAAAGTGCTACAATTAAAACCGTCAAAGAAACATTCATTAAATCAAAAAATGTAAGGCCTAGCATTGATGTCCAAGAGTTGAATTGAACATCTGGCCCCATAGCTGTAAAAGTCGCAACCATGGCAGCAATAGACACCCCTAGAAGAATTAAAGCACCTACCCAAAGCTGTTTGGTGAGCTTTGTTTCTGAGAGATAGTTTTTGAAAAATTCTATTCTTCCAATAAAAAGCCCAAGAAGAAAAAATCCAAAGGTTAAATACCCTCTCGAGAAAACGCCAAATTGAAATTCAGCTTTACTCAAGTTACCTTCAATCGCATTAGAGGTAAAAACTTCACTCAATGTACCATTCTGTAACACTTCATAGTATGCAGCAATAAATGGACTCTCAGGGCTTAATTCTTCTTTCATCAATAAGCCTTCACCATTTGTAAAATAAAAAACAATAAATCTGCCGAGACCAAGAAATAACAGCGCTGCAAAACCAATAATCCATTTGTTATTAATATTAAAAAATGGAATTAAAAAAACACCTAAAAACGCATAGAGCGTCAAGATATCACCTCTGTAGAACATGCTATGAATAAATCCAATAGCAAAAAGAATAATTAAACGCCAAAAAAAGCGTCCTCCAAAATTTAATCCACGTTTACTGCTGTTGTCCATTTGAATGAAAAAGCTTAACCCGAAGAGGAAAGAGAAAAGCGCGAAAAATTTACCTCTAAAAAAGAAACTTACCAACCCATCTATAATTTGATCTAAAACTGAAGGTGTCATTGTTTCTATAACGCTCATTGGTAAAGGAGCGGCGACAAAGTTCTCTAACATATGGCAGAAAACTATTCCTGCTAATGCAAAACCTCTAAGGGCATCAATAATTTCAATTCTTTTAAAAGTTGTTGATTTTTGTGCAGTAGTTTCCATTTGACGAGTTGATTGATGATGTAAATAAGACTGAATATTAATCTAGACGTTACACTTTAAAGGTAGTTTATTGTTATTAAAATCTAATTCTTAATATTTTTTGTATTTTCAAAAAAATAGTTGGCATGCCATATTGGCTTTACATTCTAATACTAATCGCAGGAATTTATTTAGTAATAAGTTTATTACTTTATTTTTTTCAAGATTATTTTTTATTCAAACCTGAAAAACTTTCTAAAGATTTTCAATTCTACTACGAAAATCAGGAAACGGAAGAATACAATATTGAAACTAGAGACGGAGCTATCATTAACGGTCTTCGTTTTATGGCCAAAGATCCTAAAGGGGTGGTGTTCTATCTAAAAGGAAATTCAAAAAGCATTAAAGGTTGGGGTAAGTTTGCAGTTGATTTCACACGGCATGGGTATGACGTAGTTATGGTTGATTATAGGGGCTTTGGTAAGAGTACCGGTCGAAGAACACAAAAAGCTGTAAAACGAGACATGCAAGTTGTATACAATAAGCTTAAGGACAAGGTTGATGAAAAATATATCATTCTTTATGGTAGGTCTTTGGGTTCCGGTTTTGCAACTAAGTTAGCTTCAATGAATAACCCGAGAATGTTGATTTTAGATGCTCCTTATTACAGTTTAAGTAAAGTGGCGAAAAAATATATACCTTTTATGCCTTTGTCATTGCTCATTAAATTCCCCATGCCAACCTATAAATGGTTAAAATATGTGAAGTGCCCGATTCACATTATTCATGGAACCGATGACCGCCTTATTCCTTACAAAACAAGTGTAAAACTCTCTCGTATTAACCCTAAAACAACAACTCTACATACCGTAATTGGTGGAGGACATAAAAATTTAAATACGTTTGAACCCTATCACCAAATGCTAACCGAAATTATTCATAGCAAACCTAAAAAAGTGAATCTTGAAGGTTCTAGTATTCATGTAAAACACTCTTCTAAACCCACAAATGCGAAAGTTTAAACGAGTTATTTCCATACTCATTTTTGGCTATCTGTTAATTTCAACTATGCTCTATTTTTTACAAGAAAAATTTATTTTTCTTCCTTCCAAATTAAATCAAGAACATGTCTATCAATTCTCAGAACCTTTTAAAGAGTTTTTTATAACTGCGGGTAATGGGGCCCGATTGAATGGAATTCATTTTAAAAGAGAGACTTCGAAAGGAGTGATTGTATACTTTCATGGTAACGCCGGTGATTTATCACGATGGGGTCAAATTGCCACGTTTTTTGTAAAAAAAGAATATGATGTTATCATTATGGATTATCGTACCTATGGCAAAAGTAATGGAACGCTTAGCGAACAGAACTTATTTAATGATGCACAATTATTCTATAACTATGCGCTTAAAAACTATTCTGAAGAAGACATCATAATTTATGGCCGATCCTTAGGAGCAGCTATAGCCACACAACTTGCTTCAAAAACTACCCCTTCTAAATTAGTATTGGAAACACCCTTTTACAATTTGTATGACGTGGCTAAATATCGATTCCCCTTTTTACCTTTGAAACTATTGTTGAAATATAAGTTTGAATCCAATCAGTATATTAAATCTGTGCATTGCCCAGTTTTCATTTTTCACGGCACAGAGGATGGAGTAGTCCCTTTTAATTCAGGGAAAAATCTTTATCAGTCGGCTAATGACCCAAAAGAATTTATCGCTATTGAAGGAGGAGGGCATAATGATTTGATAGAATTTGAAGATTATACATCAATTATCGATAGTGTTTTAAAGTAAAATAATTTTGAAGAATTAAATCTGACGCTATAATTCTTGTAGTTGATTTTTCAAGATTTTAAATAATTAATCACTTCATCAATAACTTTTTTTGTTCTTAAAATTCTGAAATGACCAGTTCCGTTAATTTCTTTAAATTGAGAAACACCCCAATTTTTATGAACGTTCAAAGACCTTGAAATGGGTATTACTTTATCATCTTTATCATGAATTATAATTGCCTTTTTTACTTTAATCGACTTTACAAAATCACTTACGTTTAATTTCAGAACATCAATACCAGTCTCTATTTCTAATCTATCTATAAGTTTATTTTTTACCTTATTGGTAATACCCACCATTTTAGATACATCATCAATTCGTTCAACAAACTTGTCTGGTGTTGTAAGTAGAACGTATTTGTCAATTTCTAAATCTTGATTATTAAAAAGCGAATAAGTAGTGGCAACCCCTCCAAATGAGTGACTAATCAATTCACGCACATTAAATATTCTAATTAAAATTCCAACCAGTTCTGTGAATTCAAAAAGACTTGTAGCGCCTTTTGAGCTAAATCCATGTGATGGACCATCAAAAGAATAAACAGTATATCCGTTTAATAAAAGCGCCTTAACAATATCTGAAAAATTACCAGCTTGTCCTTCCCAACCGTGAATTAATAGAATTTTTTTCTCTCCACTTTTCCAGGTATATAGTTTAATATTAAAATCCTTAAATGAAAAGTTTTCTTTTTCAGCTTTATTTAATGTCTCTAATTCATTCTCTCTAAGCTTACGAATTTGAGGATTGGTCAATTGATTGTAGGCAAATGTTGTGATTTGATTTGGAAATAAAATTGAAGCAAATTTTACTAGAACTTTTTTCATTTTTTTAAAAGTTTTTTCAAGTTTTCCTGGTACGATTTGGCTCTTGGTTTTAACTGCCTTCATTCAAATAAATGAGATGATAAATACCTATCGCCACGATCACAAACTATGGAAACGATTGTGCCGCTTTTTAACTGTGAGGCCAACCGTAATGCTATTGTTGCCGCACCACCGCTGCTCATTCCTGAAAATATCCCCTCTTCTTTGGCAAGACGCTTGGCCATGGCCATGGCCTCCTTTTCATTTACATAAAGTATATCATCGACTTTATTGGGGTTATAAATCTCAGGAACATACTCTGGAGCCCATTTTCTAATCCCTGGTATTTTAGCACCTTCTTCAGGTTGGACTCCGACAATTTTTATATCTGGGTTTTGCTCTTTTAAATATGTAGAGGTTCCGGTAATGGTTCCTGTAGTTCCCATGCTTGAAATAAAATGAGTTACCTGACCTTTTGTGTCTTTCCAAATTTCCGGCCCAGTCGTTTCATAATGTGCTTTCCAGTTATCATCATTACCGAATTGGTTGAGCATAATAAATCCTTCTTTATCGACTTTTTGTTTGGCATAATCTCTAGCACCTTCAATACCGATATCTGCCGATGTTAAAGTAACTTTAGCTCCATAAGCTCGCATGGTCTGAACTCTTTCAACAGTCGAATTTTCAGGCATAACTAGTTCAATTGCTAAGTCGTACATACTCGCTACCATTGCCAATCCAATGCCTGTATTACCGCTAGTGGCTTCAATTAATTGAGAATCTTTAGAGAAATCACCTCTTTCTAGTCCTTCTTTAATCATGCGCAACGCAGGTCGGTCTTTTACGCTACCTCCAGGGTTGTGACCTTCTAATTTAAAATAGAGTTTTACATTAGGATTGGTATTCAGCTTTTTAGACTCTACTAAAGGAGTGTTTCCAATTAAATTTAAAACAGTATTATGCATTAGAGGTTGTTTTAATTTTTATTTCTGGAGTATGGTAAACTGTGGAATTTGGAGGTACAGATTTGGTCAACCAGGCATTACCACCAATGATAGAATTTTCACCAATGACCGTATCTCCTCCAAGAATAGTTGCATTGGCGTAAATAGTTACATTGGACTCTATCGTTGGGTGTCGTTTGGTCTTTTGCAATGATTTGTTGACGAATAATGCCCCTAAGGTTACACCTTGATATAATTTGACGTTATCTTTTATTAAAGCCGTTTCACCAATTACCACTCCGGTAGCATGGTCAATAAAAAACGAAGCCCCAATAGTTGCCCCTGGATTAATATCTACACCAGTTTGTCGGTGAGCATATTCTGTCATAAGTCTGGGAACTAAAGGAAAACCTTCTTTATATAATACATTTGCTAAGCGATATATGGCAATGGCGTAAAAGCCCGGATATGCCATATATACCTCTTGAATAGATAGCGAAGCTGGGTCACAATTTAAAATTGCTTCGGCATCTAAATTTAGTTTTTCAAGAATCGACGGAAGTTTTGCAACATAATTTTGCCATACTTTTTTACATGGTTTTTCTGTTTCCCAACAAGCCAAATTGACCAGTTCATCAAATTGCTTTTCTAATTCATTCAGATTTTTTTCAACATCGGTATTGATATCGAATAGTGTATAAAACAGTGTATCTGTAAATTTTTCAGTATAACTTTTTAACCTATAGTCTAAATAAGGTTGTTTTTTATGCTTTTTAAGCTGCTCAATAATGGTCTTATTGGTCATATTTGAAAGTGTCTAGACGTTTCTGTTCAAAATTAGGTATTCTTGAAAACTACGGATATTCAAATTGGTTAACTTTAGCATAAATTATGAGTCATTTGTGATATGTCAAGTTCAATAGTAAAAAAAGACACTTTAGCTTTTCTCAAGGAGCTTGAAGCTAATAATAACCGAGAATGGTTTACTGAGCATAAAGCTACTTTTAAAGCGCACGAATCTGAAATAAAGCTTTTTTACTCTAGTGTCATGGAAAATTTAAATAAACATGACCAGATTGAAAAAATGAAAGTTTTTAGAATTTATAGAGATGTTCGTTTTTCCAAAGATAAAACACCTTATAAAGCTCATTTTGCCGGTTCATTCGCTCGGGCCGGAGTGGAAAGAAGAGGAGGCTATTACTTGCGTATTAAACCAGGCGAGACCTTCATTGCAACAGGTTTTTGGAACCCAAATAAAGAAGATTTACTGCGTATCAGAAAAGAATTAGAAATTGATGCTTCTGATTTTAGGGAAATCATCAATGAATCTTCTTTTAAAGAAACTTGGGGCAGCCTTCAAGGTGAAGCAGTTAAAACTGCTCCAAAAGGTTTTGACAAGGAACATGAAGCGATAAAATTAATTCGTCACAAGCAATTCATTTTTGTGCGAAATTTTACAGACAAAGAAGTAATGTCAAAAGACTTTTTAAAGGTAGTTGATGAATCATTTAAGACTATACGCCCTTATTTTGATTTAATGAGCTCTATATTGACCACAAATCTGAATGGTGAATCCTTAATAGGCTAAGGTTTCTCTTTCAAAAAGCTGTAATTGGTCTTTTAATCGCTTTACCACCATATTCATCATACGCTTATTTAAAGCAGAGGAATTTGTAATATAAAGTTCATATTCTTCCACCGTGAATTGACCAATAACAACTCCTTTCAAAGAGTTTCTAAACTTCACGTCTCTTTGTACCGCATGTTCAATATATTGGAGGCGTTTTTCAAGTCCCAACTCATAAAAAGAATTTTTATGCTTTTTGATGTAGTTTTTAAAAACTGCGATAAATAAAGGGTTTTGCATTTTTAAAATTGGACGAAGCGTTTCGTTTTGAAAGCGCTCATCATCACTCATTTCAATATTGATTTGGGTAGTCTTGATTTCGGGACGAACCTTTAGTAGACTAATTGACCTGTCATTCATAATTAAGATCCTTTGTATAAAATTAAGGCTTGATGGTCTTTAAAGTAATACCAATTCGTTTGAGTTGTCAACTGTTTATAAACAAAAAAACCGTTAAACTAGATCTCTCAAGTTTAACGGTTTCATCTATTTTAAAAGCTATTATTTGCTTTCTAAAAAGGTTTCAAATGACTTCAATTCAAGAGGTTGCTTTTTAAAATACTTTGCTTTCATTTTTGCAAACTCATCTTTTGCTTTCGTAAACCTAGTGGCAATAACCTTTAAGTTTTCTAATTCTGCATTGGAAGGTTTATCGTAACTAGTTGCTAACTTACTGTATAAGTCAGCCATCTTTTCACGTAACTGAGGCTCTGCAGAGCCCACATAGTTATCGCCAGTTGTGATAACTAAAGTCTCTTTTAAACCATTTAGTTTAGAAACTGTTTTAGTATCACCATTAGACTCGGCATTATTTAATATCTCATCAACTTCGTAAACTAAATACGCTAGTTCTTGAGTCATATCATAAAGCTGCATTGTAGTAATGTTTTTCAAGGTTCTATCTTGACTAGTTAATGGCGATTTTTTATCATAAACAAGATTAAATGTATGTTCAAAAGTTTCTTTGCCCTTTTTAAGAACAGCCTTATAAGTGCCTTCAGGTACTTGTGGTGAAGTAAAACCACCAAAACTAAAAGTTTTGCCCGTTGCCACCTTTGGTTGCTTGCGAGTATAATTCCAATTCACAATATTGATACCCTTAGACTTACCTGGCCCTAATTCAGCAATAAGGTTACCCTCCATATCTTGAATCTCCATGGTCATTTTACCAAATGTATGTCGCTTTTTAAGATAATATTTTATTTGAACATCCTTGGTTTTATTGTTACCCACAAATTGGGTCTCACCACCAAAACTACCGGAAAATCCGCCGGTTTCATTGATGACTGTTTCCGCTGTATTGAAAAAATGAACATTCTTATTTAAGACATCATTATTGATGTCACGTAAAGGGGAAATATCGTCGATAATGATAATTCCTCGGCCATGAGTACCCATTACCAAATCATTGGTTCTTTTTTGTAAATCGATAAAATGAACCGCAACCGAAGGCATGTTATTTGTAAATTTTTCCCAGTTCTTTCCGCCATCCATAGTTATGTACAGACCAAACTCTGTACCTAGGTATAACAAATCTGGATTTACATAATCTTCTTGAATATTACGAGCAAAACCTACGACATCATCTGAAATTACTGAGGCCCATGTTTTGCCATAATCCGTTGTTTTGTAGGCGTATGGGTTTTTATCATTCATAGTATGACCATCAAAAACTGCATAAGCAGTTCCCGCATTAAACGTGCTAGCCTCGATATGATAACACCACGTATTAGCAGGAAGTCCTGGAATATTAGCTACAGTATTCTCCCAAGTTTTTCCGCCATCTTGAGTTACTTGCACATTACCATCATCGGTACCTACCCAAATTACCTTCTCGTCTAAAGTTGATTCCGCAATAGTAAAAATGGTCGTGTGGTTTTCTGCTCCAGAATTATCCATTGATAAACCACCTGAATCTTCTTGGTTTTGTTTGCTTTCATCATTAGTAGTTAAGTCTGGTGAAATGATTGACCAGCTGTTGCCCATATCTTCTGATTTGTGCAAGTATTGACTGCCCATATAAAAACGGTCAGGCTGATGTTCACTAATGGCCATAGGCGCATTCCAATTCCAACGTAAATCGCTAACTTCAGAGCTTGGTAAAGGCTGAATAGTTTTCGTTAAATTTCTATCAACATCAATACGCCAAACGTTTTCAGCACCTTGCATTTCAGAGTAAATTATGTTTTTGGTTGGGTGTTTTAAAACACGAAAGCCATCACCAGCTCCTACAGAATTCCAGTCTCTAGCCTGCACTCCTCCTGGAGAAGATGAAGGACCCCACCAAGAACCGTTGTCTTGTAGACCACCATAAATATTATAGGGTTCTGCATCATCAAGACTAATTTGATAAAATTGTGATAATGGTAAATTTTCTACAATTTCCATATTGGTTCCACCATCCCAGCTTCGATAAACACCACCATCTGTTCCTACATACATAATATCAGAATCTTTTATGCTGAAGACCATGTCATGTATATCAGAATGCATATTGCCTAAATTTTTAAAGGTTTTACCACCGTCTCTAGAAATAGAACCGCTCAGTCCACCTTTTACAACAACATCCTCATTTCTGGGATCTACTACAATACGTGAGAAGTAAAAAGGACGTACTGTAATTCCAAAATCATTATTCAATTGTTCCCATGAGGCCCCGGCATCATTACTGCGGTAGAGCCCCTTTCGTTCCTGTTTTTCGGCTTCAATAACGGTATATAATACATTTGGATTTGAAGGAGCCACTGCTATCGCCAATCTTCCTAATTTCCCTTCTGGAAAACCGTTATGAATTTTATTCCATGTTTTACCTGCATCTATTGATTTGTACAGTGCACTGTTAGCTCCTCCAGATTCGAAAGACCAGCCCGTTCTTCTAAACTCCCACATTGAGGCATAAAGAATATTAGGATTGCTTGGATCAATAGCTAAATCGGCACAACCAGTTTTTTCATTTACATAAAGAAGTTTTTCCCATGTTGTTCCAGCATCATTAGATTTATAAACCCCTCTCTCATCACTATCACCCCATAATGCCCCTAAAACGGCAACATAAACTTCTTTTGAGTTGTTTGGGTTTACGATGATGTTTGCGATGCGTTCCGAGTTATCAAAACCCAGTTTTGTCCAGTTAGCACCTCCATCAACTGATTTATAAAGACCATCACCTACAGATACACTATTTCTAGTCCAAGTCTCTCCAGTGCCTACATAAATAGTATTATCTGGATCATTGGGGTCTAAGGCAACCGCTCCAATAGACTGACAATAGTCGTCGAAAATAGGGTTGAACGTTGTACCTGAGTCATTTGATTTCCAAACTCCACCACCGGCAGTACCTGCATAGATGATACGGCTGTTTGTTGGATGATTTTCCATGTCGTTAATTCTTCCACTCATCAATGCCGGACCAATATGTCGAGCACTCATATCACCAAAGAGTGTTTTTCCATCAATAGATTCTAAATTTTGAGCATAGGTGCAGTTAAAAGCACAAAACCCGATTGCAAGACTTGCAAGAAGTAGTTTTCGCATGATTTAGTAATTTAAAAAAAGAGACCCAAATTAGGGTCTCTTATAAGTTGTTTGAAATTATTTTTTCTCTTCAGTCATTTCCTCAGGGAAAGAAAATGCTGCGGCATCAACTGAAGGATTCAGTTCAATTGCATCAATAATAATAGGTTGTGATTGTCCTCCCTTTAAACCTTGAGTTATTGCGAAAGGAAAATAAATACCATCTACTTCTTGGTAATCACTCATGGTAGTTTCAGAAGTTTGGCCCTTTGCAGGTCCTGATGTTATTTCAGTTTGAACAGCGATTGGAACAAAGTTTTCTGCATCAAAAAAGTAAAAAGAAATATCATCTTTTTGCTCCCCATCAACTGTAATAGGCTCTTTTACCAATTTAATTTTAAATGTTTCAGCACCGTCTATAGTTTCTTTGCCTAAAAGTTCAACGGTATATCCTTTTTCTTTGTAGTTCATAAAAGAATCAGGAAAATCATTAGTATTCAATTTAAAATTAGAAGTTTGTTCAGCATCACTTTTCTCCGCTTTCATAGTCATCATATTATGACTCCAAAGTGTTTCTCCATCATAAACGCCTTGTTTTAATTCTTTACCTTGAAAGTTAATAACAGTCATTTGACGTCCATCTTTCATTTGGTAAATCTCTAATGGAATTTCCATACCGCCTTGATTTACTTTAGCGCTCATTTTCATTCCTTCCATTTTATTCCAGTTGTCCATACCGCCTGTAATTTCAAAATAATTGGCAATAATTTCGTCGGCAGTTTGAGCCTGAATTGGCATAGCCAAAGCAAGTAATAGGGTAGCAATACTGATTTTTAGTGTTTTCATTTCAATAGTTTTTATTAGAATTAGCTATAAGTATAAAAGTAAAACAATTTGTTACAAAAAAATCAGATTATTCGTATTCAAGTAGAATTCAATACTTCTTTTAGTTAGTAGGATTCTCCTAAAGCCACAAAAGTGTTTTTTGAATTAAAACGGGGAGAAACAGGGGCTGCCATACAACACGTAGAACCCAAGTGAAATAAAGCCAACTCATTTAATTTTTTAACTTGAGCCCCTACTGTTATTTTATCATCAAGTTCAATAGTCCCAACCGCAGGACCACCTACAATAGACAAATACCATATAGTATCGTTGTTATCGGTAATATCAATATTATAACGTTCATTTCTGAAAGCAGGTAACGATGGATTTTGTTTATAAATCCATGGGCGTAGAACAATTAAATCTCCTGGAATATGTTGAATTCTTGTAATTGTGCCTGTTATAGGCGCGTGTATTCTATGATAGTTTTTATTGTGTAAAAAGACATTGGTAAAAGAGTATTGTTTAGGTATCGTTTTTTCTTTTAGTCCAAATACCGTGTCGATAGTTCTAAGGTCATTTTTAACCTTTACATGCCGTAGTCTTGAAACTTTATTTTCTTCACACAAAAGACCTTCACAGGGCCAAACAACATCATTTTCGTTTGTAGGGATTAATTTGAATTCTCTTGTAAAAAAATCTTGAAAGGTTTCAAACTCTTTTTTACCATTAGGTGGTTTGAAATTACTTAGGTAGTTATTATCACGATAGTTTATCCTGATATAGGGCTGAATAATAAATTTTGACCATTTTGAATTATAAATGGCAGCGTACCAAGAAGAAATCGCCCTTTGTATATCGCTTGGAATGGCTCCCCACACATTTACGGATAAAAATTTGTAAAAATGAGCTCTCCATTTTGGCTTAAAAATGGTAAAACTCGTATCAGAATGGTGCTGAGTAGAAGTTTGCATGATGATGATTGTTCGTTAATTGAGTTTATAATTTATTTCATCTATAATTTAGAAACCAACCAATTAAGAAAACTTTATTCTTGCCTTAACAAATTTTATAATAATGTAAATCGCTTTGTTAAAAGGTTAAATGCTCAATTGAAGCGTAGATTATGGTTAATTTTGCTTCAAAATAAATGATATGAGGTTTCATACTAGAAAATGGGTAAAACCTGAAGATTTAAACGCTAATGGAACACTTTTTGGCGGAAAAGTTCTCGCCTGGATTGATGAAGAAGCGGCACTTTATAGTATCATACAACTTGAAAATAGAAGAGTAGTAACAAAATATATGTCTGAAATCAATTTTATGAGCACCGCTGTTGAAGGCGATGTGATAGAAATTGGTATTGATGTGTTTAAATTCGGTAAAAGCTCTTTAAACCTTAACTGTGAAGTTCGTAATAAGATGACTCAAGAAACTATTGTCACTGTTGATAATATCATCATGGTGAACCTTGATGAAAATGGTAAGCCTAAACCTCACGGAAAAACTAAAATAGAATTCGTGAAGGATAGGCTTGCTAAAAAGGAGTCTAAAAATTAACTCCCTTGTATTTCTGCTGCTACTGCCTGCACTTCATCAAGTACACGCATTAGATTGCCTCCCCAAAGTTGAGCTATTTCTTCTTCAGTATAACCTCTTTTAACAAGCTCTAAGGTCACATTAAGCGTTTCTGATGCGTCAGACCAGCCATCTATTCCGCCACCACCGTCGAAATCAGAGCTAATTCCTACATGGTCAATGCCCATTTTTTCTACTAAGTAATCAATATGGTTTACAAAGTCAGCAACATTCACAGCTGCCGGAGCTTCTGTGTTATTCGCCACCATGTCTTCGCCCATTTTCATAACTTTAGGGTAGTTGGCCATAAAAGAAGCTTTTTCAGCATCACTTAATGTCGAAAATTGTGATCTTTCATACCAATTAACTCCAAGTGAATCTGCAACCTTTTGATATACTTGTTTCATAAAGGCAGCTCTTGCTTCATGTTTTTCAGTATTCAAATAAGAACTAAAAGCCACAGTTTGAACAACTCCTCCATTTTCTTTCATAAGCATTAACTGCTCGTCATCGAGATTACGACTATGATTACATAGTGCACGGGCAGAAGAATGAGATGCTATAATTGGTGCTTTTGAAAGCGCAATCATTTGCTTCATTGATTCTTTTGACGGATGAGAAACATCAATCATCATTCCAAGTCTATTCATCTCTTTTACAGCACTTTCACCTAGCTTACTTAAACCATTATACAGCCAAACACTATCCTTTTCACCGGTATTGGAATCACAAAATTGACTATGTCCATTATGCGATAATGAAACATATCTAGCACCTAAACTATGGTATTCTTCAAATTTCGAAAGGTCTTCTCCAATAGGGTATGCATTTTCAACACCAATCATAGCTACCTTTTTTCCCGCCGCTTGAATTCTGCGCACATCATCGGAGTTCAGAGCTAACTCAATTTCATCAGGTGCAATATCTTTGCAAAGTCTGTTTATAGCATCAAACTTGGCCATAGCATTTGCTTCTGCTTTTGCGTATCCATTGGCGTTAAGAGAGTCTTGTCCCGTATAAACAATTAGCCAAGCTACATCAAGTCCACCTTCAATCATTTTTGGCAAATTGATCTGTGTTTCAAGACGTTGTGTGTAGTTAATACTGTCTGTAAAGTTTTTTACATTGATGTCATCATGCGTATCAATTGTGATTACTTTTTTATGTATTCTTTCGGCCTTTTCTTCTAAAGTTTCTTCTTTTTTTTCCTCTGCTTGCTTGCAAGAGCCAATAGAAACTAATACCACTAATAATATGAGCTTTTTCATTGATTAAAGTTTTATACCTACAAATAAAGCATTTTGACAACAAATAACTAGCTATAGGTAACAATTAATTGCAAACAGCACATGAAATAGAGAGTTTTAAAATAATATGAACCAGATTGTTAGCTTTTGTTACATCAAACTAGCGATACCCACTAAAGTTTTTATCATTTGGATACTCGAGAATTACTAACACACTTATCGAAATTGGAAAATGGCCTGGACAGTTTTTCATTTTCAGAACTAAATAGTTCAGAAGCTTCAAAATTGAAAAAGTCCTTCACATCTTTCAAGAATGGACTTGAAGCGAAAGTATTTGGAGATTATGAATCAATTGCTGTTGATTATGAAGAAGTTAAGCCTTCCAATCTTTCAAAACAAAATGAACACAGTATAATCGCTAACGCAAGCCATGAGATTAGGACGCCTCTAAACGGCATAGTTGGTTTCATTGATTTACTAAAAGAAACAAAATTAGACTCAAAACAACAGGAGTTAACGAATGCGCTCAGCGCGGCGTCTCAAAGTTTAATGGATATTACCAATGAGCTTTTAGAATTTTCTAAACTGGCATCAGGTCGTGAAAAGTTTGTTCGCGTACCTTTTAACCTCAATAGCCTTGTTAACGAAGTTGGTTTTTTATGTAGAACGTTAATTACCAATAAAGATATCGTCTTAAATGTGGCTTTAGATGCTAATGTTCCTAAAAATTTGATCGGTGATCCTTCTAAACTTTCACAGATTTTATTGAATCTTCTAGGTAATGCCATCAAGTTTGTCGAAAAGGGAAAAATAGACCTCAAAGTTAGTTTTAAGAGTATCGAAGACCATAAAACTTACTTAGAATTTAGTATTAGTGATACTGGTATTGGCATCGCCAATGATAAATTGAAGAAAATCTTTGAAACCTATCAACAGGCGGAGCCTGAAACACATCTAAAATACGGTGGTTCTGGACTTGGTTTAAGTATTGTCAAAGAATTAATAGAAAAACAGGGTGGATGTATAGCTGTTAGTAGCGCACTTGGTAAAGGCACAACGTTTAAAGTAATTCTACCATTTACACAAGCAACTCAAGACTTGGAACAAACCAAAACAACGACCTTAGAAAAGGTCACTCAGAACAATTGTCTAGAAGGTACCAAAATTTTAGTTTTTGAAGACAATACCTTAAATCAAAAGTTGATGGAAAATCGCTTGAAGAATTGGGGCTGTGATACTTTCATAACTGATAATGGAATTTATGGACTAAAGCTGCTTGAAAATCATCATTTTGATTTGGTGTTGATGGATTTGAAAATGCCAAATATGAATGGGTTTCAAATAACGGAACGCATACGAAAAAGTACAAATACTAAAATTCAGAATATTCCAATTATTGCGCTGTCGGCTGATTACAGCGCTATTGACAAAGAAAATTGTGAACGAACAGGGATTACAGACTTTATTCTTAAACCTTATAATGCTGAAGAACTACATGGCTTAATTAGTCAAAACCTTAATCCAATACCAGAAACTCAAGATGACAGTAGAGAACAGGCACCTTTAGCAACAACTAAGTTGGTTAATCTCGATACTATTTTAGAGGAGTGCTTAGGTCAAACCGAACTTTTAGATGAGCTCATTAGGCTTTTCAAACAAAACATTTTCGAATTCATTGGAAAAGTAAAAATGCACATGCAAAGCAATAACTTGCAAGGCGTGGGTTTTGCTGCACATAAAATAAAGTCTTCTTTAAAAATGTTGGACACGACTACCTTATCAGAAATATGTGAGCAAATTTCAGACGTCTGTAAGGGTAATAATGATGTAAAACACCTCAACTATCTCTACCATCAATTTTTAGACGAATACCCGAAGGTTGAAAGTCAAATTGCCATTGAGATGAAAAGAATAAAAACGAACTAGAACGAACCAATCACACCAAACAAACCCAAATTGGAACCAAAAAAACTACTACTAGCCGAGGATGACGCCATGCTCGCCTCTTTATTAAAATACCGTTTAGAGAAAGATGGTTATGCCGTGGCTATAAAAACTAACGGTAAAGAGGTAAAACAAGATATAGTAGAACATTTACCAGACGCTATCATTAGCGATGTGATGATGCCTTATTTTTCGGGTATAGAGCTTGTTGATTTTTTAAGAAACGATTTAAAATCTAACATCCCAATCATTCTTATATCTGCTGCTTCTAATGAAGAAAATGTAATCAGTGCCTTTAAGATGGGTGCTAATGATTTTATAGCTAAACCAGTGAGTCCGTCAGAGTTATTGATAAGAGTCACCCGAGAAATCGAAAGGTATTATTGTACTTAAGTAGTAAAACATATCAACTTCGATTTTTAATTAGCTCCCCCAAAATACATACCGACCTTTTGTGGGACCTAACTCTGCTATTCGTTGTATTAGCGGGCTTATATTTCTTTTTCATTTTCTTTTTCAAGAATAGATCAGCGACATTATTTAAAAAGAGAAAGAGTAAGCGAGCTGAGTTAGCACCTATTATCAGCAACTTTTTATTCCATAGTCCAGAAGACCCAAAAACAGAACAAAGAGAATATGTAGAGCTTAAAATCACCATTAGAGAATATCTAAGTGATAAGTACTTCAGAAAAGTATTAGCAGATATTCTTTTTGACTTACAAAAGGATGTTGCCGGGGCTACACAGGAGCGTTTGTACAAATTATATGTAGAGTTAGGGCTGCATCATGATGCTTATCAAAAACTATCTAATTGGCGTTGGAATACAGTTTCTAAAGGTATTCTTGAACTTTCTCAAATGAAAGTCACTGATGCTTTCCATTTCATATCAAAGTTTATCAATGATAAAAGAGGAGTGGTTAGAAAGCAGGCTGAAATTGCAATTATATCCTTAAAGGATGAAGGTATTAACCATTTGTTAGATAATACTACATACGCTATTAGTGAATGGCAGCAATTAAGATTGATTGAGGCCTTAAGTAGTTTAAAAGATTATAGACCGCCAAAGTTTAAAACATGGTTAATATCTCACAATAAAGATGTCGTTCTTTTTAGTTTGCGATTGATCAAGCATTTCAACCAAAATGAAGCCGCTGCATCAATTACTGAATTGGTAAAGCATAAAAATGATCAAGTTAAAATAGCAGCTATTTCCTGTATAAAAGACTTTAATTTCAATGAGGCAAACTCTGTACTTAAAAAAGTGTTTTGGAATTGTAGTGCTTTGGTTAAGGTTCAAATTTTAGACACCATTGGAGCCATAGGCGATGAAGGTGATTTAATGTTCTTAAATGAAATCGGTAAGCTTGAAAGCAACTTTTCAGTCGTCAATAAGGCTCACGCCGCAATTAATACAATTAGCCCAGATTCCATACTACCTACCGAGAATATTGTTGAAGATTTGGTTACTCCAATTACCAAATCAGAAAGCGGACTATATGACGTTGAATTTTTAGAAACTGAAGTGGAGTATTCTGAAGTGGTGGTGAAGCCAGAAAAAACAATTGAAACCAAGGAAATAGAAGTTGAAGAAATAGAAGTTTTCAACTTGGTTGAAAAGAAGGAGCCTAAAGCAAAAGAAGAAACAGAAGAGCCTATTGAAGCGCCTGACTTTAAGATTCAAGAGATGGAACGTGAGCTCAATAACACTTTGAATTTTTCTTTAGGATTAATTGATGCTACAGCATTAGGCAAACGCGAAGATGAATCAAAAGAGACTCAAGAAGATTATGCTCAAATGTCTATAGAGCAACGTGTAAAATTTGTAGACACTTTAGAAAGCGTAGGCGACAAACGAGAGACGCAATTGCTTGAGTTTATTATGGAGCACGAAGAAGATGCGGAACTTCGTTTTAGAGCCTTCAATATCTTAAAGTCTGTTGGTAAAAAACCAGAACAGGCAGTTGAGATTGTTTCCAAAACCATTACTCCTTCGGTAGAACCAACAGAAAAACTAGAACCAGAACCTTTTAAACTGGACGGTATTTTACCTGAAGAAAGTATTTTCTACGATTTATATGCTTATGCCTCGGATATGAATTCTAAAGAAATTCTTATTCAAGAAATCATTTCAATAGGTGATGAAAGAGACATTCCTTTTTTGGTTCAATTGCAACAAACAGAGACTGATATTATTAAAACTTTGGTAGATAAAGCTTTAGAGACAATTACTAAGGCCATCTCAGAAAAACCTTTAGATGATGTTCTTGACAATAGTATAGCAGAGATAGCAGTGGATAATGCTATTGACGAGATTGATTTTAGTGCATTACAAACCTTAGTTGAAGAACCAGAAACCAAACCTAACACAAATACCGATAGCAATGGAGGGCTTATTCCTTTAGAGCTTTGTTTTTTATATGATGAGTTAGGCATTCTATACGATGAGAACAATAAGAAAGAAGACCTAGGTCTCAATTTTGAGTTATCAAAAGAATTTGAGGTAATGGTAAAATCAAATAATTATAGCCTTCAAAATGAGTAGTGGACTTTTTGAAATAATATTGGAATACATAAACACCGTTTTCTTGGTGTTTTCTGTGGTGCTATTTACCATGTTCAGTATTATGGCGTATTTATCCACTAGAAATTCAATACACTACAAAAACAAAAATAGTATTGGAGAAATGTCAAAAGTGATGGCTTCTCCGTTAGCGCCTTCAATCACTATAATTGCTCCGGCTTATAATGAAGGATTGACCATTGTTGAGAATATCCGTTCCTTATTATCGCTTAAGTATGTCAATTATGAAGTCATGGTTGTTAATGATGGTAGTAAAGATGATACCATGCAAAAAATGATTGATGCTTACCATCTTGAAAAGATTGACAAAAGAATAGACCCCAACTGGAAGTCTAAACCCATTCGAGGCGTTTATAAATCAAAACAACCGTCTTTTTCTAAGTTAACAGTTATTGATAAAGAAAATGGCGGCAAGTCGGATGCTATTAACACCGGGATTTATCTTTCAGAAAGTCAGTATGTTGGTTGTATTGATGTTGATTGCTTACTGAAACCTGATGCTTTACTTCATGTGGTGAAGTCCTTTTTTCAAAGAAGTAAAAAACGAGTTATTGCTGTAGGTGGCGTGATAAGAACCGCAAATTCATGCGGTATTTCTGGTGGTACCTTAGAACAAATTAACCTCCCTAAAAGTTGGTTGGCAAAGTTTCAATTATTAGAATATACGCGTTCATTCCTTTTAGGAAGAATGGCCTGGAGCAGAATAGACAGTCTCTTAATTATCTCTGGTGCTTTTGGATTCTTTGATAGAGAAATTGCTTTAGCTGTTGGTGGTTATGACACTGGTACTGTGGGAGAAGACATGGAGATTATTTTTAGAATGCGACGCTATATGCATGATCGTAAAGAAGCGTATACTATCGAATATATACCTGATCCATTGTGCTGGACTGAAGTTCCAGAAGATTTAAAAATATTAGTAAATCAACGTGATCGTTGGGCGAGGGGTAACCTTGAAACTTTGTTTAAACATAAAGACATGTTTTTTAATTCAAAGTATGGTAGGCTAGGTTTAGTAAGTTATCCGTATTGGTTTTTTTATGAATGGTTGGCCCCCTTGTTAGAGTTCTTCGGTTTTTTTACCATCATCTTATTCTGGTACTTAGGTATTCTTAATTGGGAGTTCTTTGTGGGCATTACTGCTACTATTTATATGTTCTCAATCATGTTCTCTTTCTATGCTATTCTGTGGGATGTATATACCTATAATGAATACAAAAGAACCAAAGATATTTTGACCTTAATGTTTTGTGCAATTATAGAACCAATCGCGTTTCATCCCATAGTTGTGTGGGCTGCGGTAAGGGGTAATTATAAAAAGTTATTTAGAATAAAATCTGGTTGGGGGTCTCAAGTTCGAAAAGGATTTGCGAAGGCCACTTAAAATTTAAAGATGAATACAAGTCAAAGAGATAGGTATACATTAAAACAATATACAAGAATGATTATCGCTTTTTTCGCGATACTCTTGGTATTGACCATTTATCAGTACACAACACTTTATTTTAAAGGTGTTGTAGATACTGTTTTAAGTGGTAGCTTTTTTATAGCTGTTGCACACCAACTGGGTTACGCATCGGTAATAGCTTTAATTCTAGTATTTCCATTTAATTTTTGGGAGAATTTTAGGCCAGCCTATGGTTTGAATTTAGTGTTCTCGATTTTGATAGTATTGCTGATTATTGAGGCTGCTCTAATCAGTTATTACTGTACGGCCCTAGTACCTTTAGGCTCAGATTTATTGGGGTATAGTTTTTCTGACATTAAAATGACAATTTCAAATTCGGGTGGTATTTCTATTTTACCGGTACTAGGACTTGTAGTCATTATCGTCTTGTTTTTTGTTATGTACAAAGTAACATCAAGGTATTATCATTACCTCGGGCGTATGTACCCGTTCACTATAATCTTATTTAGCTTATTTATCTCCACCTTGTTTTTAGATGGGAAACCTATTAATCAAAACAAAAGTCAATACTTAGCCTTAAATCTTTACAGTTCGACTACGGAGGATACCAGTTATGAAGCCAATGTAGAATACCCTTTAATTAAATCACAGCAAATAGAAGATGTGCTTGGGGGTTATTTTGATCTTAAAGAAGAAAAGCCTAATATAGTTTTTATTATTGTTGAAGGACTTGGTCGTGACTTTGTTGGAGAAGGAGCGGAGTTTGGTGGCTTTACACCATATCTAGATTCTTTGAGTACCAAATCGCTTTATTGGGAAAACTGTTTAAGTACTACGGGCCGTACGTTCGGCGTGCTCCCATCGCTAATCGGCTCGTTGCCCTTTGGTAAGAGCGGATTTATGGAGCTAGAGAAGTACCCTAATAAACTCACCCTATTTAGCATCTTAAAAAATAACGGTTATCATACTTCATTTTATCAAGGTACAAATAGCTCTTTTGATGGGGTAGATAGGTTCTTGTTAAGTGAAAACCTTGATTTTGTTTTAGATAAATCAGGTTTTGGTAATCAGTATAAACTGCAAGCTGAAGATGCTGCAGGTTCTTCATGGGGTTATCCGGACAAAGAGTTGTTTAAAAAGAGCATGAGTTTGCCAAGAAAAGAGAGTCAACCACGTGTTGAGGCTTATATGACCATTAGTAATCATGAACCTTTTATTCCGCCACAACAAGCATTTTATGAAAAAGAGGTAAAACAAATCATGTCTAAAAGCTCATATGATAGCAAGAGCGAAAAAATCATCAAGAAAAATAGTAATGTTTTTGCAACGCTTCTTTATACCGACGATGCCGTAAAATATGCAATAGAAGAATATCAAAACCAACCTAATTACGAAAACACCATTTTTATTATTACTGGTGATCACCGGCTAATTCCTATTCCACAACGGAATACGATGAGTCGTTTTCATGTTCCTTTAATTGTTTATAGTCCTTTGCTGAATACTTCAAGAAAGATGAGTTCGATTTCATCACATTTTGATGTCACCCCAAGTCTATTGGCAATGCTAGAGAATCAATATGAATTAAAAATGCCTAAGAAGGTAGCATGGATGGGCGGTGCACTAGATGTAGCTACGGAGTTCAGATCAACTAAGAACATCCCTTTAATGCGGAATAAAAATGAATTAAAAGAATATGTAAGCGGCGAAAAGGTTTTCTCTGACGGGTCTGTATTTGAATTGGATGAAAATATGGATTTAGGCACTTCTTTCGGCGGGTCAGGTATTGAAGATAGGCTAAAAGCCTTCAAATCAGTCAATGCTTATGTGACTACCAATGATAAAATTATACCTGATAGTTTGGCCATTTTTACTATAAAAACAGAAAAGTTTAGCAATAGCGAACTTGTATGGTTTAATAGCCTATTGAATGAATACGATTCTGACAGGTTATACTTTAAAGCAAGGGATTTTGCTTTCAATAAAGAATATGATAAGGCTTTATTACTAGCCCGTTATATCCTTTCAGAGTCACCTAGTCATATTGATACTAAAATATTGACGGGTAGGGTAAATGCTTGGATTGGTAATCGTAAAAAATCAATTGAAATATTGAATGCTTGTACAAAAATGAACCCAAACTATATTGATTCTTATGCGGCCCTGTTCGATGTTTATTACTGGGACGACAGGCATAAAGAAGCTTTAGAATTGATAAACACTGTAAAACAAAACAGCTCAAGCGCTAATGAAATAGCTGATAAAATAGCCAGGGCACAACAAGAAGCTAGAAAAAATAGAATTGTAGCATCCAATTAGTTCAATGAGAAATTACCAACAAACATATTTTCTACTATTCTTAATAGTACTAGGTTCTAAAGTTTTTTCACAAGACTTGGCTTCAATGAATTTTGAAGACGATAATTTTGAAGAGGCCTATGAACTAGCGCATGAAGGCAAGTACAATTCTGCAAAAAAAATATTGGTAGACAACCCTTCAAGTACTTCAGAAAATCTTGATGCGCTGTTTCTACTAGCAAGCACGTATAGTTGGAATGGGCAATATGAAAAGGCCCGTAACGAATTCAACAAAATTCTATCACAAGACAAAAGCAAGCGTGGTGTTTGGATATCGGCTATCAAGAACGAGCTCTATGCAAAAACCAATGCTATTGCCTTAGGTCTGGCTAATAAAGCTCTGGTTTATATAGAACATGATAAAGAGCTGCAAAGATTAATGGACTTAGCTATGGAAGGTATTTCTAATACCAAGTATGCCGAGAAAGGTTGGTATAATGTAGAAACCAATCTTAAAAGTGCAAAGGCCTCAAAAAAGCAATTAAAGAACGAGACTAAAAAGGTTTCTAATAAAAAAGAGGTTGCTGAAAATGAGGAGGCTAAAAGTGATGAAATCGATATAGAATCCAAGAATAGGATAGGGGTCAACAACGGCTTTACCATATTTAATGAGAGATACGATCCTGTGATTTTTTCAAGTGTCTCTTTTAGAAGACAAACAAAAATAGGAGCGCTCATTCCTAAAATAAACTATAGCAACCGTAATGGAGTGCATGGTTTGCAGTATGATATTGATTTTTACCCAAAATTTCTAAAACGATTTTACGCCTATTTAAATTATGGGTATTCTAACGCATCTATATATCCCAGTCAAAAATTTGGCGGTGATATTTACATGAACCTACCTAATGCTATGGAGTTTTCTGCAGGGGGGCGTTATTTAAGTACAAGAACTCAAACGGTGAAAGCAATTACAAATTCGTTGGGGTATTACAAGGGTAACTACTATTATTCTTTACGTTCTTTTGTTTCACCACGAGAAGGGAATCTATGGAGTATTTCAGGTAATTTATTAGTTCGTAAGTATCTGAAAGATGCAGAGAATTTTATGGGTGTAAGCATTGGTATGGGTTTCTCACCAGAACTACAGCAATTGATTGTTGGTGATGATTTATTGTCAGAGACTGTACTTTATGTAGAGTCGCAACGTATTAATATGCAATACCAATTTACAACAAAGAAATCTCCGAATATTTATAGAGCTAATTTGGGAGTAAGTAGACAAGAATTGGCTTTTGATTCTGGTAACTTCTTTTTTGCCATCTCTGCAGGAATGAGCTATCAAGTAAAATTCTAAAAAAGAATTAATCAAAGACCCACTTATCGGCATACATACCGTATACTAATCCGATTTCATTTTCTTGAACATATAGTTCGTCCTTGCCAGGGTCAAAATTCACATTGTAAACATAGACTTTAATACCATACTCCTTTAATTGTAGCATTAATTTGGTTTGTCCTTTTATAATTCGTCTTGAAACGGCAGCATGCTTAATATTATTAACTTTCAAATAATTGATTTTATCACCTTTTAAGCTGAGTAGAGGTTCTTGTGAAATCATGATGTTAATACCCTTTCTTGAAGCTTCGTCCATAGACATCATACTGAATAACTCCATAATTAGTCTGCTTTTATCAACAAAAGCTGCTGCAAACGACACCGGGTCATTCAACTTATCGGTAATTAATATGGCATCAGGATGTTCTGCAAACCAGGTATTGATACCCTTCATATCAAGGGTCGTATAGTCACCATATATTTTACGTTTCATAAACTCTTCATGGGAAGGAGGTAGGCTACCACTAAAATCAGTAAATCGTGACCACATTCTCCAATCGTGCGCAGCTACAAGTTTACCATCAGATGTTTTAATAATATCTAGTTCAAAAAGCCGAAATCCTTTTTTATAGTTTTCATCTAGGGCTTCTTTGGAATTGGTCGATTTTATACCATTTACTTCGCCACCTGCATGCGCAATGTAACGGTCATTGCGGGGTTCAAACTCATAAGTGATTTTAGGAAAGTAAACTCTTTTGTCGGAAAGGCTTTTAGGAATCTGAATTGTTTGGCTTACCGTGTTATCATCTACCGTTTCTTCTATTGCTGCATTCAATGAATACATGATATAAGCTTGTCTACTTTTTAGTGTACTCAATTGCACAAACCCCATTTGGGCCAACTCCTTAGCATTGGCTAAGGCACCTTTAACAGCGGAATCATGAGCTAGAATGGCAAAGGAAGCCTTATCAGCTAGCATGTTTTTTAAAATATCCGTTAGTTCATTTAGGGCATCTGGGCTGCCGTAGGTATCAAAACTTTTAAATTCAATGGTGTTGGCATTATTAAAGTGAATCAAGGTAAGCCCACGTTCTACGCTTTCATTAATACCATTTAAAACGAAACCACTTCGTTTTTTTACATTGAAACCATGACTGTTTATTACTAAGTCTCCTTTATCCTTTTCGCCATCTTGAGCAAAACCTGAACAAAGCGCAATACAAAGTAAAAAGCCGGTAAACTTTTTAAGTAAAAGCATCATCAATAATTTGATTTGTTTGGTAGGTTCAAAAACTTAATAGTTAAACGTCTGATATAATGGCTTATTGCAGTTGTAATAAGGTCGGAAAGCAGAAACTATTTAATTGAAGGTATACTCCTACAATTATTTTCACAACAACTTTTAAGCACTTCACCACAAATTATTGTTGTGACAAAATGTTTCAGATAAGTTTACGTTCAAGTGTAAGACCCAAATTTTAAAACCATATCTAAATGTTATACGATACCTACGGTGAAGAATACTTAGCTTTTTTACAAGAGCTTAATGAAATTTTGAGTTTGAACGAATTGGCAGAACTGGATTATCTATAACCTGCCCTTAATAAACTGAGACTATGGAGAAACAAAATCAAGAAAACAGTGCTTATGTAAATTTCATTCAAAATTTGAATGACATACTAGTAGACTTTAATATTAATCAACTGAATTGTTCTTAAGTTAAGTGTATATCAGAAAAAAGGGGTTCTTTTTTAAAAGAACCCCTTTTTTTATGGAACAAAACGTAGGTTTAGCCCAAATAGGTTTTAAGAATTTTACTCTTTGAGTTATGACGTAACTTACGGATAGCTTTCTCTCTAATCTGTCTCACACGTTCTCTAGTTAAATCAAAAGTACTTCCAATTTCTTCTAGTGTCATAGATGGTTGTTCGCCTATACCATAGTATAAACGTACCACATCTGCTTCTCTTGGTGAAAGTGTATCTAAAGCTCTATTAATTTCAGTGTTTAAAGACTGATGCATTAAATCTTTATCAGGCTTAGGTGATTCACCAGCACGCATCACATCATATAAATTAGAAGTTTCTCCTTCTTTCAGTGGCGCATCCATGGATACGTGACGTCCTGAATTTTTAAGCGATTGCTTTACCTCAGTTACTGTCATGTCTAACTCCTTAGCTATTTCTTCAGCTGAAGGTGGTCTTTCATGAGCTTGTTCTAGGTATGAAAACGTCTTCTTAATTTTATTGATAGAACCAATTTTGTTCAACGGTAATCGAACTACTCTTGATTGCTCAGCTAATGCTTGTAAGATGGATTGACGAATCCACCATACCGCGTATGAGATAAACTTAAATCCTCTAGTTTCATCAAAACGCTTGGCTGCTTTTACCAAACCAACATTACCTTCATTAATTAAATCTGGTAATTTTAATCCTTGGTTTTGATATTGTTTTGCTACTGAAACGACAAACCTAAGGTTGGCATTCGTTAACTTTTCTAAGGCAGCTTGGTCACCTGTTCGTATTTTTTGGGCTAATTCAACTTCTTCTTGGGCAGTTATTAAATCAATTTTACTAATGTCTTGTAGGTATTTATCTAAAGATTTGGATTCGCGGTTAGTTACCTGCTTAATGATTTTAAGTTGCCTCATTTAAATTCTGGTTTTAATAAGTATATAAAAACTCATAATACATTTTTAGAACCATAATTCCAAATGACTTGAGGTAATCTTATAAAAATTTTATGAGCAACCCCCTAAAATGCTGGCTATGACTGGCTTAATTCAATTGTTGATAGTATTGTAAATATTTCCATTTATGAGATAAAAATTAAGCTAAAAAATCTCCTAATTTTGTAAAATTGGTTATTCATCAGTTTAAAAAGGATAAACTCTTTGGAGGTAGAAAAAAAAGTTGCTAAAAAAACGCTTTACGATTACCAGTTAGAAGATTTAACAACAATCTTTAAGGAATTAGATGGGCTACCCCAGGGTAGTAACCTCTTATACCAATTACCTACTGGTGGTGGTAAAACCGTGGTTTTCTCTGAAATCACGCGTCGTTATATTGAACAATCTAAAAAGAAGGTGGTTGTACTTACTCATAGAATTGAGTTAAGCCGACAAACCTCTAAAATGCTTCATGATTTTGGGGTTACTAATAAAATTATCAATAGTGAGGTAAAAGAACTAGAAGACCAAGACGAGTTCATGTGCTTTGTAGCCATGGTGGAAACCTTGAATAATAGGCTTCAAGAAGAAAAGGTTACACTAAAAGATGTTGGTTTGGTGATTATTGATGAGGCACACTACAATTCGTTTAGAAAGCTTTTTAAATATTTTGAAGAAGCAACCATTCTTGGGGTTACTGCAACACCGTTGAGCTCTAATATTAAGCTGCCAATGAAAGACCACTACAAGAAATTAATAGTGGGTAAATCAATTAAATCATTAATTGAAAATAACTTTTTGTCTAAGGCAGAGCTTTACAATTTTGATGTGAGCCTCAGAAGCCTAAAACTAGGTATACATGGCGATTACACGGTTAAATCTTCTGACGAGTTTTATGGGAACCAAAGTATGCTTGGTAAACTAGTAACCGCATACGAAGAGGTGGCCAAGGGTACAAAAACGCTGATTTTCAATAATGGTATCAATACTTCACATTATGTATACGAGACCTTTAAAAAGGCAGGGTATAATGTCAGGCATTTAGATAATAGAAATACAGCAGCAGAGCGTAAAGAAATTTTAGAGTGGTTTTCAGTAACCCCTGATGCTATTTTAAGCTCCGTAAGTATTCTCACCACAGGTTTTGATGAACCTACTGTAGAATCTATTATTCTAAATAGGGCAACAAAATCATTGACCTTATATTTTCAAATGATTGGTAGGGGGTCACGTATATTACCTAATAAAAATAAGTTCAATGTTATTGATCTTGGTAACAATATTGCGCGTTTTGGACCTTGGGATTCTCCAGTTGACTGGCAAGAGATTTTCCATTTTCCTGATTTTTACTTAGAGAATATTAAAAATGATGAGGAAATTGAGAAAGAGTTCATTTATCAAATGCCCGATGAACTCAAAGTCAAATTCAATAAATCTTCTAAAATTCATTTTGATATAAAGGCAGAGTACAAAAAAGTATTTGCCGAAGGCGGAAAATCAAAATTGGTACTGGAACGAAGCATTGAGCAGCACGCTGAAATATGTGTTGAGAATAGTGAAGATGTTTTTGATGCGCGAATTTTAGCCAAAGAATTGAAAGATGAAATCGCTTATCGCGTGCGCCAATATTCGTACTGCATCATGAACAACACCAAGAACTATAAGGAGTGGCTTGAGGAAGATTATGAACGCAAACTACGGTCTAGTATTTCAAAAAAGTTTGCTCAAATGATGTAGTTCAAACGACAAGTTTGAAGTACAAAATTCAAAAGGTAGATTTTTGAACTTGGCAAATGAAAAAAGTGCTTTTTATTGGTTATCTCTGGCCCGAACCTAAGACCACAGCGGCAGGGCATCGGATGGTGCAACTACTTGGAGCTTTTCAAGTGCAAAATTTTGAAATAGTTTTTGCAACTACTGCTTCAAAAACTAAGTATTCAGAGAACTTAACAGCATTAGGTATTCAAACCGAAGCCATTGTTTTAAACGATGAAAGCTTTGATGTTTTTGTAAATAAAATTGCACCTGATATGGTCATTTTTGACCGTTTTATGGTCGAAGAACAGTTTGGTTGGCGAGTGGCAGAAGCTGCACCAAATGCTTTGCGAATTTTAAATACAGAAGATTTACATTCCCTTCGTAACAGTAGGCAGCTAGCACTCAAAAAAGGGGAGGAGTTCACCACAACACACTGGCTTGAAAACGACCTTACCAAACGTGAAGTGGCTAGTATTTACCGCTCAGATTTGACCTTGCTAGTTTCTCATTTTGAGAAACAGCTTTTAAAAGAGGCGATAGATATACCAGAACAATTGCTGTATCACTTACCATTTTTATTAGAGGAGATTTCCACAGGCTCTCAAGAGGTCTTTCCAGCTTTTGAAGACCGGAGAGACTTTATCTGCTTTGGTAATGGTAAGCATGAACCTAATGTAGATGCCATTCGGTATTTAAAACAAGATATTTGGCCCTTAATTAAGAAAGATCTGCCAGAGGCTCAAGTTGATATTTACGGAGCCTATCTACCACAACAAGTGCAAGAACTGCATCAACCCAAAGACGGATTCCGAATAAAGGGTTGGATTGCCGATTTAGACACTGCTTTAGAACAAACCCGAATAAACTTAGCACCCTTGCGCTTTGGTGCTGGCATCAAAGGAAAGCTAAGTCAGGCCATGCAAAATGGTACCCCAACGGTTACCACTTCTATTGGGGCTGAAGGTATGTTTGCAGGCTTGCCGATACCTGTAGAAATCGCTGATACACCTGAAGCGTTTGCTCAAAAAGCAATTGCACTCTACACTAATAAAATTGATTGGACAGGCAAACAAGAAGAAGGCATTGAAACAATCAACCAAGGGTACTCCAAACAGCAGTTAATTCCTGCTTTTTTTGAAAGCTTGAATTCTCTCTATAAAGGGTTGGCCATGCATAGAAAGCAAAACTTTATTGGAGCGTTACTACAACATCAAACGATGGCAAGCACCAAGTATATGAGTAAATGGATTGAGGCCAAGAACAAGCCTTAATTACATATTGTACACCCCGCCATTTATGTCTAGGGTAGCACCAGTAATAAAACCATCGTATTCTGAAGCCAAATATAGCACCGCTCTGGCTACATCATCAGCGTTACCAGCACGTTGTATCGGAATACCTGCTGTGGTGGCTGCAGCAGATTCTTTGGTGGTATGGGTGTTATGAAAAGAAGTACCCAATATCAAGCCAGGTGCTACGGCGTTTACACGAACACCTTCGCCACCTAATTCGGTAGAAAGGGCTCTGGTAAAGGTCAAAATAGCTCCTTTACTGGTAGCGTAGACCAAGGAGCCTGGGTGACCTCCTTTACGCCCTGCCAGTGAGGCTAAATTCACAATGCTACTATTTTCATTTTTAGCTAAGTACGGTCTAGCAGCTCTAGTTACTAATACCATAGATGTCATATTAATATCCATCACCTTTTGCCAAAAATCTGGCTCTAAATCGCCTAACAATTTACGTGCTACTAAAGACCCTGCGTTATTAATCAGAATATCTAAACCGCCCAAAGCCTCAACCGTTTTGTTGACTAGGTTTATGGCATCAACTTCTTTGGTGAGGTCACCGCTAATAGCAACGGCTTTTAAACCTTTACTAGTGGCATAGTCTGTTAATTCGTTGGCTGTATCGGCACTAGAAAAATAGTGAATGGCCACATGAGCGCCATGGTCAATAAAGTGTTTGGTAATAGCCTCGCCAATGCCTTGTGCTCCAGCGGTTATAAGAACATTCTTTCCGGTTAGTTTTGTAGTGCTTTGCATGAATATTTGCTAATGGTTATTGGTAAATTATTTTGTTTAATCTTTGGTATAGCTCAAAAGTAGCAAAAAATATAGTCCTGTTTTTCATTTGCCATAATGCTAACAAAAGAAGCTACTGGTGTTTTTTTTTATGCTAAAGATTTGGGTCAGAATTTATGCAAGTATCAATAATAACAAAAGTATTGATGGCGTCTACAAGGATTGTTTTCATAGCGACTGAAATAGATACTTTAAACTATAGAAAAATGGTTAAAAGGAATTGGTAGCTCTCAAATTTATTATTTTTAAACGCTAATCATTTTGAACTATGGATCAAGTAACATACTACGCCGAACTATTACGTGATAATGCCATTGCCTATGCACCGCGAGTACTGGGTGCTATTTTGTTGCTATGGCTGGGCTTTAAACTGCTCAAAAAAGTAGACAAACTATTGACCAATAGTTTAACCCGTTTAAAGGTTTCAGACACTATGCGACCTTTTATTATCTCCATGGTGAATACCGCCTTAAAACTTGTGTTGATATTAATAGCGGTCTCCATTTTAGGGGTAGAGCTTTCTGGCTTAGTAACGGTAGTTGCGGCTATGGGTTTTGCGATAGGCCTTTCGTTACAAGGTAGTTTAGGTAATTTTGCCTCTGGTATACTCATCTTATTCTTAAAACCTTATAAGGTGCATGATTGGATTCAGGTTGATGAGAGCTTTGGCAAGGTAGAAGAGATTGGTATTTTTAACTCGGTATTGGTGACACCGGGTAATAAAACCTTGATTGTACCCAATTCAAAAATAACCGATGGGGTAGTAACTAACTATTCTGAAAAAGGCTGGGTACGTTTAGAGCTGAATGCTCATATGCCCTATGAAGAAGATTTTCCCAGAGTACAGCAATTAATTGCGGATGCTTTGATGAATACGCCTTTTGTGCTTAATGAACCAGCCCCAGAAATTGGTATTGAAAGTTTTGACAGCCATAATGTGATTTTAGCCATTAGGCCCTATGTATTACCGGATGATTATTGGGAGGCTACTTTTGAAGCCCATAAAGCGGTAAAACGCGTTTTTCATGAGCATAATATTCGTGTGGCCTACTCTGAAGGCATTGAACTGGGTAGTGTTGGGGCTTAGGTCTATAAGTGTTGTTATTCTGGGTCTTCAATTACTATTCTTTCACCTAGTATCATAAATAATTACTTATAATTTTATATGAAAAATTTACACAAATTATGAAAAAATATCTAACACTATTAATTCTAGTTTCAAGTCAAGTATTATTTTCTCAAACGAAAGATACTATAACTACTAAATCTGGATTAAAATATTTCTTGACTCAAGAAGGAAATGGAAAAGCAATTGATTCGGGTTCTATTGCAATTCAGCATTATACCGTTTGGCTATCTAATGGAGAAAAGCTTGACTCTTCAAGAGATGTGAATGAACCTTTTGCTTATGAATACCCGTCAGACAATTTAATAAAAGGCACCAATGAAGCGCTTTCAATTTTAAAAATTGGAGACAGAGGTATTTTTATTATGCCTTATTATTTGGCATATGGAGAAAAAGGAGACTCATATATTCCACCTAAAGAGATTTTAACGTTTGATATTGAAGTTTTGGATACAAAAGATAACTCTTTAGAAAAAGAATTAAATAAGACACTCTATCAAAATTATAAACAAGATAGCATTCTTAAATTTCAGAAAACGATTAATAGATTTAATGAATTAAAGAAAGATGGATTTAATGATATTTGGGTTAATCAATATGCATTGAATGGTATTGGTTATGGATTGTTAGGTAAAGGATTTATTGAGGAAGCAAAAGAAATTTTTATTCTTAATACTTTAGAATACCCAAATTCTTCAAATGCATATGATAGTTTAGGTGAAGTTTATATGAAATTAGGAAATACAGAATTAGCTATTCTTAATTATCGTAAATCTCTTGAATTAAATCCTGAAAATAAAAATGCAGTTAAAATGTTAGAAGAATTAAATCATAATTAAAAAGATTATCCAGAATCCTTCAAACTTGTTTAAAACAGTAAATTGTATGGATAGTGCAGATTGCTTGATACATACTTCCCTGTCAAAAAGTTTCAAAGTTTGAGCGAGCTACAAACCTTGATATTTAGAACTTTGCTTGCCATTAATTAAACAAAAATGTGATCTTCTGGCTTTTGATACATGGTAAGAACAAAGATGACCCTTTTTGTAATTATTTAAACAAGCTATCTTTTCAAGATAGTTTAAATTTGGTTTAAAGTCGAACTAAAATCTATTTCACACTTATGTTACCTAAGTTCGTGGAAAAAATGAACTTTTAACATAGAACGAAATTTATCTTGTTCACGAGGTTTTTAGCATAAGTAGTTCTAAGTATCTTTGCTAAAATTTAATTTATGTCTGCAGCCCAGTGGCAAACCGCCTTAGAATTTGAAGATATCACCTATAAAAAAAGCAATGGCGTTGCCCGTATTGCTTTTAACCGCCCTAATGTGCGCAATGCTTTTAGGCCCAATACCACTAGTGAGCTCATTAAAGCTTTTTATGACGCCCAAGAAGATACTTCTATTGGTGTGGTGTTATTGTCTGCCGAAGGCCCTTCTACCAAAGATGGTATTTGGTCTTTTTGTAGTGGTGGCGACCAAAAGGCTAGGGGGCACCAAGGTTATGTAGGGCAAGATGGCCAACATCGCCTAAATATTCTTGAGGTTCAGCGTATGATTCGCTTTATGCCCAAGGTGGTGATTGCCGTGGTACCAGGTTGGGCAGTAGGTGGCGGTCATAGCTTACATGTAGTCTGCGACATGACCTTGGCCAGTAAAGAACATGCCATCTTCAAACAAACCGATGCCGATGTCACGAGTTTTGATGGCGGCTATGGGTCCGCGTATTTAGCCAAAATGGTAGGGCAGAAAAAAGCCCGTGAAATTTTCTTTTTAGGCCGTAACTACTCTGCCCAAGAGGCTTTTGAAATGGGTATGGTGAATGCTGTGATTCCGCATGACGAGCTAGAAGCTACTGCATACCAATGGGCACAAGAGGTATTGACGAAATCACCAACTTCTATTAAAATGCTAAAATTTGCCATGAACCTTACCGATGATGGTATGGTAGGGCAGCAGGTGTTTGCTGGAGAAGCCACGCGATTAGCCTACATGACAGATGAGGCTAAAGAAGGCCGTAATGCCTTTTTAGAAAAAAGAAAACCAGATTTTGGGGCAGATAAATGGCTCCCTTAAGTCGTTTATAATTTGTTTTGAAGCTTTTCTAAACGTGATTTTAACTTTACGATAGACTCTTCAGTCTTAGCAATTTTCAGCTCTGCTTTGTGCTTGTCTACAGCACTCATTGTAGACCCTTTCTTTTCAAATTTGGCCTTTAACTTTTCAAGTTTACTATTGGTAGCCTTGAGCTTGTTTTCGGTTTTACTAATGTTATTGGCTAAACTTTCTTGCTTTTTAAGCTCTTTTTTAGCTTTTTTGGCTGTTTTCTCTTGTTTTTTAGCCGCTTTGATGGCTTTATCCACCTTTTCTAGTTGATCTTGTTCTGTAACAGGGGTAGTAGTGGTCTCTTGTGCTTGAACAGCAGCTCCGCTTATGAATAGCAAAAAAAATAAGATAGTTAACTTTTTCATTTTTCTAGTATTTGATAATTAGAAACAAACTTTAAGGCTAAGTCACACCTAGAAAATATTTCTGAAAAGAAAAATACTATTTTAAAACGAAAAGTACTTTAGTCTAGCGGTAGTAGTAGGCACCAACTAAAAAGAGCCTCATCTTGTGGGATTGAGGCTCTTTTACGAGAACACTATATGAAAATGAAAAAATTTATTTACTTGATTATTACACTGTAAATGTATTGCGAGGTGGTCTCCTTTTGAAATTATTGTTGTGAACTAGCAGAGTTTTGTGGTGAAGCGAGAGAATCAATGTTTTTAGCACATTCTGGGGCCTATTTTTAGGGCAATTCTATCTTTAAATGCCTTGCGTAAATAAAAGGAATCGTTCTCTTTTTGTTGACCAAGTGGTATCAACTAAAAAGAGCCTCGTCTTGTAGGACTGAGGCTCTTTTACGAGAACACTATATGAAAATGAAAAAATTTACTATCTGATTATTACACTGTAAATGTAGTATCAAAGCAGTGTTCTCAGAAATTATTGTTGTGAACCATCGACCTTTTGTGGTGATGTAAGAAAAATATGATATTAAGGGCTAATTTGACCTTATTCGATGGCTTTAATAAGGTTAGCTAAGAACCCATTAATATCAAAATCCGGTTCTTCAGCGAGTCCGGTACGTACCACCACCAAGTCTTTTGAAGGAATCATAAATACATATTGCCCTTGAAATCCGTTCATAGAATACAAATCACTGGGCACATCAGGAAACTTCCCTTCAGCGTTTAACCAAAAATGAGCTCCGTAAATACCTTGTGAATGCACAGTTGGGGTAGTAATATAGTTTACCCAGCTTTCATCAAAGAGCTGTTCGCCATTCCATTCTCCCTTATTCAGATACAATTGCCCTAGTCGTGCCCAGTCTCTGGTATTGGCCCAGCCGTATGAAGAACCTACAAAATTACCTTCTAAATCTGCTTCAATAAGCATGCTATGCGCGCCAACCTTATCAATCAAAGCCTCGTATGGAAAATTTAAATAGTCTTGATGTGCACGAAACTGCTGTCTGAGTATCCCGGAGAGCAAATTGGTGGTGCCTGAAGAATAGTTCCAAATTTCTGTTGGTTTGGCAATAGCTTTTTGAATGCGCTGTGCTTTGGTCATATCGCTTTCTAAAAACAGCATTTTGGTGACGTCAGATATTCCGCTATAGTCTTCATTCCATTCCAAACCACTTTGCATTCGTAGCAAATGGTTAATAGTAATGGCTTTGCGTTCGTCTTTTTCCCATTCCGTAATCGGTGCAGCCCATTCCGTCTTTATTTTGCCTTGATGCTCTAAGATTCCGAAACAAGTGGCCAAAACACTTTTGGTCATGGACCATCCTAAAACGGGTGTCTCTTTGGTAAAACCGTCACTATAGCTTTCATGAATTAAATGCCCCTTGTACAACACCACCAAAGTTCTGGTGCGTTGTACGGCAGCATTGCCGAAGGGTAGGGCGACCGCCTTTTGAAGCTGGTCGTAATCTATATTTTCAAAAACCGAGTCTTTGGCTGGTAAATGCCCATAGGGGTAAGGCAGGTTTACTTGGTTTAAATTTCTTTCAGGTTGTAGGTATGGGGTGCCTTCTACATAATCACTATTCACTAGAACACTGCCTAAACCTTGACGGTTAATTGCTTTTCTGGTCATTAAACCATAAACTGAAGCAGTAGCGGTCTTAGTGGTAGAATCATATTCCGTATCTGCCATTTCAATCAATGGCATAGCCAAATCATTTTTGATAATATAATCAGAAGAATGCTGTCCTATGGTGATACTTGAGCCCATGTACTTAGCGGCATAGCCGGAAATAATGTTCAGTTTTGGATAATTTAAATAAACAACAACCGCAATAATAAGTATAATAACTAAGAGAATTCGTTTGAATAATTTCATAAAATGGAGCTAGTTTATTGTAACTTTCTGTGTTTAAATATAAGCATTTACCTTATGTCAAATATCGGTTTGATTATTGAAGAAAGAAGTCGTGATATTGGTGATTTTTTGGTGGGTCGTTTAATACCTTTTCGAAAAAAGCGCATGATAGGTCCGTTTATTTTTATAGATCATATGGGGCCAACAAAGCTTGGACCCGAAAAGTATATGGATGTAGACCAACACCCACACATTGGTCTTTCTACCCTGACTTTTATGTTAGAAGGCGAAATTATGCACGAAGATAGTTTGGGCACGAAACAGCGCATTCAACCAGGTTCTGTTAATTGGATGACCGCGGGTAAAGGAGTTTCCCATTCTGAAAGAACCCCAAGTAACCTTAGAGGCGGAAAAGAATTTACAGCCCACGGGTATCAAATTTGGGTAGCCTTGCCGAAAGACTTAGAAGATATGGAGCCTAGTTTTCATCATATAAAAGATGAAGAGTTACCTAAATGGAAAGATGCCTCGGCCGAGTTCTGTTTGGTGGCAGGCGAGGGCTATGGTAAAAAATCACCAGTGCCAACCTATTCCCCCCTTTTTATGGTACAAATAAAAACGACCGATAGCTATGCCCTTAATGTGAATGGTAATTTAAAAGGAGAGATTGGTATTTGTATTGTCGAAGGAGGGATTTCAGCCTGTGGAGAAGAAGTGACAAAAGGGAATATTTTAGTCTCTAAGGTTGAAGATACCTGTGACATCATCTTAGCACCAAACACACATCTGTTAATCTTTGGCGGTGAAGCCTTTGAAGAAGAAAGATTTATCTATTGGAACTTTGTTTCTTCTTCAAAAGAAAAAATAGAAGCAGCTAAAAAAACTTGGAAAGAGAAAACATTCCCAATGATGAAGCAAGACCAAAGTTATGTGCCTCTACCAAAATAACTAAAGCGTTTATACCAACGAATTACTAAACACTCTTAATGCATTTTAAACGAAACCGATTCCTTTTTTTGATTAGTTTTTTGCTCTTAGTTATGGTCACTTCGTGTGCTCCAGAGCCTCCTAAGCGAGAAGTAGCCTTGTACAACACCTATTGCGCTAGCTGCCACATTGCACCGCGGATTGATGAACTGCCAAAGGACATTTGGAAAAACGCAATCTTGCCTGATATGCTGGCGCGAATGGATATTGAAGAGATGTATCAAGAGCCTAATCAAGTAAGTACCACTTTTAGACCAAAGATTAAATTACAAGATTGGATAGCCTTACAGAATTATATTATTGAATTGGCACCTGAAAAACTAGCAGCTGCGCCAAAACTAGTTACCAGGCCTTTAGAACAATTTAAAGCGCAAGAGGTTGCACTCGATACACTAAATGGATCTTTACTAACCTATTTTGATTTTAATGAGGGCGATAATCAATTAAATTACGGGACTATTGCAGGTGATTTACAGCGTTACGATTTTCAACAGCAAACACAAGAAAAAGTATATCAAGGAAATACACCAGTGACCTGGCTGAACAGCACGGATAGTGTTCAAATCATTACGGAAGTAGGCATTTTAGACCCTTCTGACCTAGAAGAGGGGCAATTAGTGCGGCTAGTTAAAGAAGATGCTACCATAATTCAAAACGAACTACACAGACCGGTTGGTACGCTGTGTGAAGATTTGAATGGCGACGGAACCATGGAAATGGTAGTGAGCGAATTTGGTGATGCTACCGGAAGTCTATCACTCTTGGTAGGGAATGCTGCCGGTAATTATGACAAAACGATTTTGTTAAATCAGCCCGGCTGTATAAAAACGCTTGCTAAAGACATGAATAATGATGGTAAATTAGACATCATCACCATGACGACCCAGGGGAATGAAAGCATGACGATTTTATATCAAACAGATGATTTAAAATTTAAGGCGGAAAGGGTACTAGATTTTAGTCCCATTTATGGTAGTAGTTGGTTTGAACTCGTAGATTATAATCAGGATGGGTATGATGATATTATTACAGTAAATGGCGATAATGCAGATAAGTCTTATGTGCACAAACCTTATCATGGTATGCGTATTCATTTGAATGATGGTGAGAGCAATTTTTCTGAGGCCTATTTTTACCCTTTAAACGGCGCTACTAGAGTGTTGGCAAGAGATTTTGACCAAGATGGTGATGTAGATTTTGGTTTGATTAGTACTTTTCCAGACTACGAGAAAACACCAGAATTATCTTTTGTGTATTTAGAAAATTTGAATGCGAAGTCTTTTGATTTTGCTTCTAAGGTTTTAAATGATGCGAATGCAGGACGTTGGTTTTTAATGGATGCTGGCGATATTGATGCCGATGGCGATGAAGATATTATTCTGAGCTCTTTTACTTATGTTTTTACCCCAGTACCAGATGGGCTAGCCAAACGATGGGCTAATAGTAATGTCGACCTTGTGATTCTTGAAAATAAATTGAAATAAGATGAAGTTATTCCTAAAGAGCTTTCTGTTCGTTATACTGCTGAGTTCTGCAATATCATGTTCCGTCCAACGCAGCATTATTGATCGGCCAATTATATTTGATGAACAGCGTATCACTTTAACCAAAGAATATCTTTCACAACGCTATAATTTAGAACAAGACAGTCCCGATATTGTGCCTAAAATGATTGTGCTGCATTGGACGGTTATCCCAACTTTAGAAGAATCCATGGATGCCTTTATGAATGCTACATTACCTAATTGGCGACCTGATATTAAGAATGTTAGTGGTCTCAATGTATCTGCTCATTTTTTGGTAGATCAAGATGGGGCTATTTATCAATTAATGCCTGAAACTACTATGGCTAGGCATGTTATTGGCTTAAATCATTGTGCAATTGGCATTGAAAATGTTGGGGGTACTTCTGATTTACCTCTAACGAAAGCACAATTAAAATCAAACAAATGGTTGGTAAACTATTTGGCAACCAAGTATGATATATCATACCTTATTGGACATTATGAGTATCAAAATTTTGAAGGCCACCCACTTTGGCTAGAGGTTGATGAGGGTTACCGAACTGAAAAGACTGATCCTGGGGAAGATTTTATGAAAAAAGTTCGAAAAGCGTCTAAAAAGTTTAATTTTAAACCCATTCCTGTAAAGTGAAAATTATGAAGTCAAGATTTTTAGTATTAATTGCATTTCTTTTAGTTTTTCAATTTGGCGTATCTCAAGAAATCACTGAAAAATTATATGAAACTTACGGAAAGTATAAAGAAATCACTTTAGATAAGAGAAGAATCAAGCATATTCAAATAGAACCATTAATTGAAGAACTTGAGGCTAATCCGTTATTTGAGGTGAATAAAGTAGGAAAGTCTATTGAAGGACGTGATTTGAACTTGATAAGTGTTGGTACAGGGCGAGTAGACGTTTTTTTATGGTCGCAAATGCACGGGAATGAACCAACAGCAACACAGGCTATTTTTGATATTGTGAACTTTTTAGATTCCAAGGATTTTAAAAAGGAAAAAGCGCTCATTCTTTCTAAATTGAAATTACATTTTTTACCAATGCTAAATCCTGATGGAGCAGAACGATTTCAGCGCAGAAACCTTTTGGGCATAGATATTAACCGTGACGCCTTGCGTTTGCAATCGCCGGAGGGTAGAACTTTAAAGCGCGTAAGAGATAGTCTAGACGCTGATTTTGGTTTTAATCTACATGATCAAAGCACGTACTATAATGCAGAGAGAACACCTAAACCAGCAACAATTTCATATCTAGCGCCAGCCTATAATTATGAAAAAGATGTGAACGAAAAACGAGGTGATGCGATGAAGGTTATTGTTTTTATGAATGATATTATTCAGCGTTATGCTCCAGGTCAAGTTGGGCGTTATAATGATGATTTCGAGCCCAGAGCTTTCGGAGATAATATTCAAAAGTGGGGAACAAGTACCATTTTAATTGAGTCAGGTGGTTATAAAGATGATGCGGAAAAGCAGGAGATTAGAAAATTGAACTACGTTTCAATTCTTTCCGCAATTTATACAATAGCCAATGAGAGTTACAAGAAAATTGGCATAGATAAATATGAAGAAATTCCTAAAAACGATAGAAAACTATTCGATTTGAAAATTGAAAATGTAAGCTACAATCTTTTGGGAGATGTATATATTTTAGACTTGGGTATTCATAGAAATGAAGTTGATAATAAAAGACATATTAAGTTTCACTACAGTAGTGTAATTGCAGACCAAGGAGACTTATCTACCTACTATGGCTACGAAACTTTTGATGCTACCGGATATGAAGTAGTACCACCAAGAATGGTAGCAAAGACGGTGCCATCAAGCGGAAATGAAGAAGGCTTTTATGTTTTAAACAGTGAGTCCTTATTAAAATTTGGACAAGCCTATATTCGTATGGCTAGCATACCTAAAGAGCTGAAATATTCGAATTCACCGATACACGTGGTACCAACCAATTTTAAACTAAAAGAGTTTAGATTAGAACCAGGTGTGAACCCTACCTTCTTTCTTAAAAAAGACGGTGAAATTACGCATGCTGTGATTAACGGATTTTTAATTGACGTAAGAAAACCATTGGACGGTCAAGGCTTTTCAAACGCGCTGATTTACCGTTAGTATCCGAATTGAATATTGATGTGGCTTCCATAAATTAGTAACACAATAAGCATGCACAAAAGTGTGCACACGATACATAAAAAGAGGGAGATTAATACTCCTCTAGTCCAAAATGGAAATGCCGCAATTGGACCGTTTTTTAGAATATCTTGAATAACATCCATAATCGTAATTTTTTTTGAGTTGTACAATAGCTAGTTTTTAGGATGCTCTAATAAGTTGTTATTAGTAAAACAATTTAATTGTTGAAAACCCTACTTAGAGCGCCATGCGTTAGGTGTCTGTGCTTTTAAAGAAATTGAGTATCTTTCTCATACAAAATCACAACTATGATGAAAAGAACTATCTATTTCTATTTAATTGCATGTTTAGTAAGCACCATTGGTTTTGGTCAAGAAGCTCAATCGCTATTTAATGGAAAAGATTTAACGGGATGGGTAAACCATGGTACTGAGAAATGGTATGTTGAAAATGGAGAGCTGATTTGTGAAAGTGGCCCTGATGCCGCGTATGGCTATTTATCAACGGAAACGTTTTATGACGATTTTGAGCTTAACTTAGAATTTAAGCAAGATGCTGATGGAAATAGTGGGGTGTTTTTTAGATCTACGTTTGAAGGCACAAAAGTAACGGGCTGGCAAGTTGAAGTTGCTCCGCCTGCCAAACATACCGGTGGTATTTACGAGTCTTACGGACGTGGTTGGTTAATTAAACCGGATATGGCTAAAGATAGGATGTTGAAAATGGGTGAATGGAATTCCATGCGCATTGTTGCCAAGGGTTCTAAAATCACTACCTATTTGAATGGTGTTGAAATGGTACAAATTAATGATGAAAAAATTGGACAAGGAAAAGGTGCCATTGCACTCCAAATACACGATGGCGGCGGTATAAAAGTAAAATGGCGTAATATTAATATTAAGCCTTTATTGGCAAACCCAAACCAAGGATAAGTCTTAGTTTACTACCGGTTCTACAACAAATGATTTAAATTCAATTGGGCCGTGATCTCCTTGAAGCATAAAAGGACCAGGCTCACCTTCTTTACTATCAAGAGCTCCACCAGTGATACCAGGGATTGTTTGATTGTTGATGATGTTTTTACCGTTTGCGACGATACTTACTCTATTACCAATTAAAGTGATTTCGTAAGTTTGCCATTTACCAGCAGCCTTAGCGGCATTTTCATTAGGCTCTAAGAAACCATAGATTCCTCCAAAATAAATATCTGAGGGAGGTAGGTCTTTATTATCAGCAATTTGAACTTCATAACGACCACGAAGATAAATACCACTATTACTTCCTTTTGGGTATCTAAAAGTGGTGGTTAATTTAAAATCTTGGAACTTTTCATCAGAAATCAGATTGGCTCCTGATTGTGGACTGGTCAATATTCCTTTGTCAACTGCCCATTGATTTTCTTCTTTATCAGCGTGCCATCCTTGCACATTATTTGTGTTGAATAAGGCTATAGGAGCCCCAAATTTTGGATTGTCATTATAATCTAAGGTTGGAGCCTTAGTAGCTTTCCAGTTGTACTGCTTACCATCAACATACTTCATTGTACCAATAAGTTCTGTCCCCATGAATTCTGCATTGAATTCCATATTGCCTCCTTCAGGTTCCCATTGTCTCGGAATAGAAAAACTAATAGAACCTTCATCTTCGATAATTTCAGCAACCGGTCTTGCGCTTCCGAATGCAAAAACAAAACGCCCTACCAAAGTAGCATGACCAGAGTGTCTAATTTCAAGCCAAGAAGGAACTGTTTTCCCTTCAAAATCCATTTCAATATCCCAACGACCTTCAAGAGGATTCATTTCTTGACTGAACGCCGTTAATCCAGCGAAACAAATGGCTAAAAATAGAACTATAGATTTCATATAAGTAAAATGTTAGTTAGAGCACACAAGATACTAAAATTGATAAACACCAATGTTCAAACCGTACTACTCGCATCCGCCAGTAAAACCGGTAGCATCAAATTCCGTTTGTACCGCTCCTTGCAAGGCCCCATTGGTTAATTGAATGACCAAGTTGTTATCGCCACTACCATCACGTTTTGGTGTACAATACTCAAAGAGATAAAAGCTATTTGCTTGTTCAGAAACCCGTGCAGATATCTGATTAAAGGTAGTTTCTAACTCCGCCGCATTACTCGCCACAACACTGGCAGTTTTACCAATATCACTTAACACTGCAGTATCAATTTCAGCGCCTAAGCCAATAGAGAAGAATGAAATATTTGGGTTTGCATTGTTCACGGCATTTAAAGCGCTCTCTTCCATATATCTTGAAGCCTGATCTGTTCCATCTGTAAAAAGCACCACAGAAGCAGCACCGATAGCTTGGTTTTGATTGGTTTCTTGAATGAGGTCTTCAGCGATGTTTGCCGATTTAATGACCGCTCCATATAGATCTGTTGAAGGGTCGTTGCTAATGTTTTCGTCTATTCCATCAATTGCAGCAGTTAATTCGGCTATTGAAGATGTGAGTGGGTTTAATAAATGGAGCACATCTTCACCATCAAACCAATAAATTGCCATTTGAAAAGAAGTTGTTTCAGGTGCGGGCATTACATTATTCACAAAACTGGTAGATGCTACTTTGAGCTCGTCTAAACTGCTCTGCAAAACCGAATTACTTAAGTCTAAGACTAAAAGAGTATTGTTATTGAAAATTTGAGAATTAGGTGAAATTCTAGCAAAGGATTCTGATGACGAAATGGTATTAAAACAATCGTCGTTACGCCCTTGTTCGTATATGGTAAACTGATTTGCTGTTAAGCCAGAAATTGGGTTGCCTTGATTATCTGTAACTTTAAAAAGTATAGAAACCTTACCTGGTAGGGTGGTAAACTCTTCTTGAATAGAAAGTAGCAGTTCATTGTCTTCAAATCCTAAACAAGAATCCGGATTTTCACCTTTACCAAGCTCGCCTTGGTTGAGATTAAAATTGACATCATCATCTGAATTTCCGCAAGAAATAAAAAGAATTAAAGCAAAGAAGGTTAAGAAACACTTGGTGTAGGTATTCATTTTCAAAATTTTATGGTTCTTTCCAATGAACGCAAAAACTGAACCAATAGTGTACATTAAGAAAAATTTGTAATTTGAAGCAACATCTAATCTTATGAAAAACAATTTTAAACTGTTCTTGCTTATTGCTTTTATTTCCTTTTTTGAGATAGCTTTTTCACAGCGTATTGCAGAAAGACTGGGCTATCCTAAAGATGCTAAATTATTGATTATTCATGCAGATGATTTAGGAGTAAGTCATTCCGAAAATATGGCTAGTATTAAAGCTATGGAAGAAGGCTCCGTGAATTCTGCGAGTATAATGGTGCCTTGCCCTTGGTTTCCTGAAATTGCCAATTATGCCAAGCATCACACTGATATGGATTTTGGATTGCATTTAACCTTAACCAGTGAGTGGAAGTATTATAAATGGGGACCATCTTATAAGAGTGATTCCATGGCATCCTATATAAACGAGCAAGGCTATTTTTATGATAATGTGAGTGAGGTTGTTTCAAAAGCTAATCCTGATTTTTTAAAAGCTGAATTGTCAACACAAATTAGAACTGCTTTAAATGCCGGAATTGATGTAACTCATTTAGATGCCCATATGGGAGCAGTAATGGCAACGGAAGGTTTTTTTGAAACTTATATCGAAGTCGGGCATGAATTTAAGGTTCCGGTTTTATTAAGTAAAGGAATGCCAGCCTTAAAATCTTCCAAGATAAGAGCAATGCTAACTGATAAAAATGTTATTCTAGATGCTATAATATCAGCTTCACCAAATGATTTTGAAGAAGGAATGGAGGGTTATTATAGCACAACCATCAATGAACTAGAACCTGGTATAACCTGTTTGCTAATTCATACTGCTTATGATAATCAGGAAATGCAAGGAGTAACCATCGATCATCCAAATTGGGGAGCTGCATGGCGCCAAGCAGATTTTGATTTTTTTACCAGCAAAAAATGTGCTGACCTTCTAAAGGAAAATGAAATCGTTTTAATTACTTGGAGAGAGATTCGTGATAAAATCACCAGAAGTCAAGACTAAAACACATGAAAAGAAGCCTATAGCATATTCTATTGTTAAAAAAAATTATCACGTATCAATTTTTGCTAACTTCAAGCCAACAAAGAATCAATTCATAAAACTATGCCGGTATATCAAATTAATGTGAATGGGGAGTCTAAATCCGTAGATGTTTCTGCTGACACTCCTGTATTATGGGTCTTAAGAGACCATTTAGACTTAGTGGGCACCAAATATGGCTGCGGAATAGGGCAATGTGGTGCATGCACGGTACATGTTGATGGCACAGCGATGAGAAGTTGCTCCATGACATTAGAACAACTAGATGGAAAAGCTATCACTACAATTGAAGGTTTATCAGAAGATGGAAAGCATCCTGTTCAAGAAGCCTGGAAAGAAGTAGATGTGCCACAATGTGGATATTGTCAATCAGGCCAGATAATGACTGCTTCGGCATTTCTTGAAAAGAACCCAAATCCTTCTGAAGAAGAGATAAAAAATGCGATGCATGGAAATATTTGCAGGTGTGCATCTTATAATAGAATATATAGAGCGGTTGAAAAGGCTGCAGAACAAATGTCATAAAACCTAATACAATGTCAATAAAATCAAATAATACATTCAGTAGAAGGGCTTTTATGAGAACTTCTTCTCTCGCAGGCGGTGGTATGTTAATAGGGTTTAACCTATTTAACTCCTGCAAACCAGAGGTAAAATTGGAACCTACGGTTGATTTAGCACAACTAGATTTTAAAGATTTTAATGCTTTTATAAAAATAGCAGAGTCTGGTGAAGTAACTATTTTTTCGCCAAATCCAGAAATTGGGCAAGGGGTGAAAACATCAATGCCAATGATTATTGCAGAAGAGTTAGATGTTGCTTGGAAAGATGTTTATGTTCAACAAGGAATTCTTGACACTAAAAATTATCAACGTCAGGTTGCCGGTGGGAGTCAATCAATCCGTTTTGGTTGGGATGCTTTACGACAAACAGGAGCTTCGGCAAAGCAGATGCTTGTAAATGCAGCCGCCGCGCGTTGGGGTGTTGATGCCTCAGAGTGTACTGTAAGTGAAGGAATGATTACTAACGCAGCGGGTGTTTCTTTAGGATATGGCGAAATAGTGAATGAAGCTGCCTTATTGGAGGTGCCTGAAGGTGTTACCCTAAAAGAACCAAAAGACTACAAAATTATTGGAACAAACATCCAAAATGTAGATATCGACAAAATAACAACGGGTAAACCACTTTATGGTCTAGATTACAAAGTAGCCGGAATGGTTTATGCTTCCGTTTTAAGGCCACCAGCTTTTGGGCAAAAACTAATGTCCTATGATGCCACTGAAGCGCAAACAATGCCTGGTGTAATCGATATTATTAAGATTGGTGAAAAAGTTCAGAATCTTTTTGAAGAAGACCCAAGTTTTGCTAGTAAAATTTCAAGTAGCGATAAAGTTGTGGTTATTGCTGAAACCACTTGGCAAGCAATGAAAGCTAAGAACGCTATTACAGCCGAATGGGAGAATGATATCTTTATGGAGAGTACAGAAAACCATGATCAAATGTTGAATGGTTTTTTAGATGCTACTCAGTTTGATACTAGACGTAAAGATGGTGATGTCAAAAAAGCATTTGCCGATGCTGATATGGTTTTAGAACGCACATACGAGTCACCGTTCCTTCCGCATAATTGTATGGAGCCTATGAACTTCTTCGCTGATGTTACAGATGAAAAAGTGCATTTAGTCGGGCCAATTCAAACACCAGCTTGGAAAGCTGGTCTTGTTGCAAAATTGCTAGGTAGAGCAGAAGATGAAATCTTAATGGAAATGACTAGGATGGGTGGTGGTTTTGGACGCCGTTTGTATGGTGATTTTGTATTAGAAGCTGCTGAGATTTCAGATGCGATTAGAAAACCTGTAAAAGTAGTTTATAGCAGAGAAGATGATATGGCGGTTGGTGTATATCGTCCTGCCATTAAATACCGCATAAAAGCTTCAGTAAAAGATGGGCAATTAACAGGTTACCATTTAAAGGAAGCCGCTATCAATGATAATATGTATGGGTTGATACCAAATTTCTTCCCTGCTGGCGCAGTTGAGAATTATCAGGTAGATACAAAGAGCTATAAGAGTAATATTACAACTGGTGCTTGGCGAGCACCCTACACGAACTTTTTAGCTTATGCCGAGCAAAGTTTCTTTGATGAGCTTGCCGAGGCGATGGATGTGGACAAAGTGCAGCTGCGTTTAGATTTATTAAAGAAAGTAGATGCTGCGGCTGATGAGCGCATTGAATACTCACCCGAACGAATGATAGAAGTTATTGAAACTGCTGTTGAAAAATCGGGTTGGGGAACAAAGCCAAAAGGAGTTTATCAAGGTTTTGTAAATTATTATTGCCACAATACACATGTAGCTCAAGTAGCTGATGTGGAAATTGAAAATGGTAAACCTGTGGTTAAGAAAGTCACTTGTGTAGTAGATTGTGGAATAGTGGTAAACCCACTGGGTGCATTAAACCAAATAGAAGGTGGCGTAATTGATGGAATAGGGCATTCCATGTACGGTGATTTTGGTTTTGATGCAGGAATACCAACTGCTAATAACTACGACCGCTATCGCTTAATTAGGATGAAAGAAGCTCCTAAGGTTGAAGTACATATGATTAATAATGAGTTAAGTCCTACTGGTTTAGGGGAGCCAACTTTACCACCAGCAGGTGGAGCAGTTGCAAATGCTCTTAAAGCGGCTACAGGAAAACGAATATATCAGCAACCTTTTATGAAAAATCCGGAGATGTTAGAAGTCCCAGAAGAATCTATAATAGGATAATTAACTATGACAATTTTATTATTCGGGGTTACCAAAGATATTGTTGGTAGCCCTTCACTTTCTATACCTACGACCAGTGCTACTGGTAAAAATATTCCTAAGACAGTTGAAGAGCTTCGAAGCTTTTTAGGAAATGCATATCCTGAAATAGAAAAGCTGACATCTTTAGCAATTGCAGTAAACAATAACTATGCAGATGATAGTCAAGAAATCAATTCTTATGACGAAATTGCATTAATTCCGCCTGTTAGTGGAGGGTAAGACCTTGCTTTATTAGTTATTTTAAAACAACAGAAAAAAGTAGTTACACATACAATTTAATTATATTGATAACAAATATTTTTAAAAAACAAAATTCATAGATTAAAAGTTTTATTTTTTCGACGAAATACACTTTTGACTTGATTTTAAGTATAAAAAGTGTTAAAAAGAATGTAGTTCATCGATAAAAAATCCAATTACATCGGATTACTCGTATCATAGTGCAAGAAAGAAAAATTATTTTTCAACCCCACAATTCTTACACCTATGAAAAAAGTACTTATTTTTTTCTTTTTGACCGTTTTTTATGCTCAAGGTCAATTAGAAATTGGCGGCGATGCCGTTTATTCCCCTACGCAACTTGAAATTGTAACCGCCCGTTATTTTAATAACTGGTCTATTGGAAGAAATGATGAAATTGATGAGACAATTAATTCCAGTGAAGATTTTTATAATGATGTTATCGTAAATGGTAATGGAGATAGAGGGAGATGGGATAATTTTCATAATAGTACAAGTGTAATACCTAATTCAGGACCAGATGGTAGATATGAACCACATTACCAAAGAGCCCGAAGATATGGGAGTGGAGATTATCCTAATGAGGTTAATGTTTCAGAGAACATATCTAAAACTGCCAACTTCGCCCTAATTCTTGGTAAAGCAGCAGAAATGCACAATGCTGGAACAAGCTTTGAGAATGTCAACCCAGAAGGTGAAATTTCATTTAATGGACAAAATTGGAAATTAAATGATTTAGCAGAAGAATTAGCAAATGCTGTTTTTTTGGAATTGATTTGGTACGCCGAAAGCGACGCTTTGGATGCTAGTAATGGCGGTACTCAAAGAGAATCGGGAGAGCCTGCAAGACAAAACTCAACGCATGGAACTTTTAGTAGATTCATGTATAATCCAACTTCAATATTCGGTATTGATGGTTTAAGAACCGGAGCTCCGTGGTGGGTTACTTTTGCCAAAATGTCAAAATTAGTTCATGCTTATGGAAAAGTCAAAGATTTATTAGTTGGAAAACAAATCTATGAAGACAACAAATTGAAAGTCAACTATTGGTTCAAAGATTGGAGGGATTTTTGTTTTGCCAATATGGATATTTTAATGAAGACAAAATTAGACTCCAATTGGAGGGATTTTGATAAAAATTGGAATATTGGAGGAGGTCTATTTGATGGTAAAGGTAATGCACAGAGCTATACGCATTACGACAGTAATGGCAATGGGCAGAATAGAATCCAAGGGAATCTTTGGGATGTTTTTAACAATAGGGAAAATGATCATTTTGAATACCTACATACCTATGCCACCTATTTTGGCGACGAAGAATTACAAGACTGGATGTATGATTGGTGGAAAGCGTTTTATGCTGTTTATACTTGGTCAGACGGCACAATGTATGAATTTTATCGCGGTGGAACTGGCATTCCGGCGATGCAATATCCTCATATTATAATCGTACAATTAGTTAGTATGGCTCAAACACATGCGAATGCGGTGATTAATAACTTTCCAAATGTCGGTACTAATCCTAGAAAGTTTTATGATTACGAATCATCAATGGGATCAGATGAATTATCAGATGGTGATTGGTCAGATTCTTCAAGTGGAGGAAATAAAGGATTAGAACTAACGATGAATAATATTTTGCGCCATTTTCAAAATTCTTCAAATGGTGGTTGGTTTTTAAACAGATATGATGAAAGCGGTGTAGCAATTCCAGAAGACCCCAGTCAAACGAATACTATTGCATCTGGATTAGCTAATCTATATTATGACAATAATTTTTTTAGGGCAGGTAATGTTAGAGATGGATCTATGGGTTTGAATTCTTATTCTAATCATGGTTCTGGAGGTTTGAATGGTGAATGGGGGCAAGCCTGGTGGCTTGCAGGGTCTCTTGGAGGTGAAGTAGCTGCCTATGAAATGGGAGGCGTTTTAGCAGATGATATTTCGGCTTGGGAGAATGATGCTGATAGAGATTCAGATAATGAAGAGGAAGAGCAGGAAGAAGAGGAAGAAGAGGAAAATAATGATGAAGAGAACAACGATGAAGAAGGTAACACAGAGGAAGAAAATGATAATGAAGAAAGTGATAATGCAGAAGAGGAAGAGAATGATGAAGCAAGTGATGTAGATGATTTTTTAGAGGAGGATGTTGATGACACAATTACAGCAGAAGAATTAGATAATTTATTAGAAGCAAATAATGAATTTTTTATTGCCGAAAACCCAGTTCGTGACGCAACATTAAAGATTGTTAAATCAGATGACGAGTGTGGAATTATCAGTATTTATGATTTGAATGCCAGATTACTGCATCAAAGAAATGAATGCGGTAAACAATTAAGTATCCCTATTGATTTTATACTCTCTCGAGGGGTTTATGTAGTTCGCGTTGAACGACAATCTAGAACGGACGTTAAGCGATTTTTGTTTAACAGAAATTGAATTCTATTTTCAAATTTTGCGGAATTGTTTTGTTAAATTGTATTTATTTTTAGATTCAATGACTATCTTTCTTTAGATAATGTATTTGAATGTTAATTGACAATCATAAAAGAACAATAAATTACCTGAGATTAGCAGTCACAGATAGGTGCAATTTGCGTTGTAATTATTGCATGCCGGCTGAAGGTATAAGTTTTGTTCAGAATAAAAAGTTATTGACTATTGACGAACTTAAAAAAATTAGTCAGGTTTTAGTTGGTCAAGGCGTTAGTAAAATTAGAATAACTGGAGGAGAACCATTCGTTCGAAAAGATTTGATTGATTTGCTGCGATACCTTCAAAAATTGGAAGGTTTAGATGATATTTCTATTACCACGAATGCAACATTAATAGGACCGTACATTGATGAGTTGAAAAAGCTCGGTATTAAAAACATTAATGTAAGCCTAGATGCCATAGATAGAAGCACTTTTGAGAAGATTACCCGAAGAAATCAATATGATACGGTTCATGAGAATTTAATTCGTTTAATTACGGAAGGTTTTAATGTCAGAATAAATTTTATAGTTCTCGAGGGACAGAATGAACAAGATATCATCCCAATTCTAGAGCTAATGAAACATTATCCTGTTTCTGTTCGATTCTTAGAAGAAATGCCTTTTAATGGGGGAAGTAAGTCATTTGAAAAAATCACATGGGATTATAAGGTAATTTTAACTCATATTACTAAGCATTTTTCAAATTTCAAAAAATTAGATTCCCCTGAAACGTCAACTTCTATTAATTATAAAATTGAAGGTCATAAAGGTACTTTTGGTTTAATCCCATCATTTAGTCGGACTTTTTGTGGTAGTTGTAATCGATTGCGAATTACCGCCACTGGAGATATTATTACTTGTTTGTATGGAAAGCCGAAGGCTAATTTGAGAGATATTGTTAGAAACAAAAATTCCAAAAATGGAATTGAAAATGCAATATTAAAGGTGGTTGGTAGCAGAGCAAAGACTGGCTTTGATGCTCAAAAGGAACACGGCGGTGTTTTCGAAAATTCAATGACCTCAATAGGTGGATGATTTGTAAAAAAATTAAATTATTCGAATAGGGTCAAAAATCATTTTTTTATTGTTTACTTTTTCGTTGATTACACCTAGTTTTATTCGGTAACCTTTCTTAATTTTAATAGGCCTATATTTTAAGTATTAATCATGAATTATTCAAAACCGATTTTGAACGGACTTATTCTTTCTGGTGGAAAAAGCACTAGAATGGGTAATGATAAAGGTTTAATTTCATATCATGGAATTCCTCAACGACAATTTTTGTATGATTTAGCAGAACCACTTGTCAATAAAGTCTTTTTTAGCATTCGTTCTGAACAACAAGTCGAATTAGCAAGTAGTAATAGTTATATTATTGATAATAACGAGTATAAAGGACCTTTAAATGGTATTTTAAGTGCACATAAACACTTTCCTGATAATGCCTGGTTGGTATTGGCTTGTGATTTGCCATTAATTAATCAAGAATCGATACAAGAATTGATAAGTCAACGGGATATAAATAAGATTGCTACCGCATATGCAACCAAGGAAAGTAAACTTCCTGAACCCTTAGCTGCCATTTGGGAACCTCAAGGTTTAATAAAGGCAATAGCTTATATGAAAACAGCAGGAAGTTCTTGCCCCAGAAAATTTTTAATCAATTCAGATGTGAAATTGATTTTCCCTAATTCTGATGAAGTTCTTTACAATGCTAACTCTCCCGAAGAATATCAAGTTGCTAAGTCAAAAGTTATGGAATGAGGGCATCAGATAGATACATACGTCAAGAAAGTCTTAAAGTTTTCGGCCCAGAGAATCAAAATAAATTACGTTCTTCGAAAGTGTTGATTGTTGGGTTAGGTGGTTTAGGTATACCTGTCGCACAATATTTAAACGCAATTGGTGTCGGTACTTTGGGCTTAGTGGAAAATGATAGTATTAGCCTGCACAATTTACAACGTCAGGTTTTGTACGCTGAATCTGACATTGGTAAAGCTAAACTAGCCATTTGTCTTTCTCGATTACAGAAACAGAATTCTGAAACTATAATAAATACCTACGCTACTTTCTTGACATCGAAAAATGCGCTTGATATTATTAAGGATTATGATATTATCGTTGACGCTACTGATAATTTTGAAACTCGTTATCTTATTAATGATAGCTGCGTAATTTTAAACAAAACTTTTGTTTATGGGGCTTTGCATTCTTTTGAAGGACAAGTGAGTGTGTTTAATTATAAAAAAGGTCCAACATATCGTTGCTTGTACCCAGTTGTTCCAAGTGAGGCGGAAATTCCAAATTGCGACGAAAATGGGGTCTTAGGTGTGCTTCCAGGGATAATAGGAACGCTGCAAGCTTTGGAAGTAGTAAAAGTAATTACAGAAATAGGAGAGGTACTTTCTGGAAAACTTTTATTATTTGATGGTTTGTCGCTAAACACTCGAAAAATTAACTTTAAATCACGACTGGAATCTTTTGAAATTAAACAATTGCAGGAAGACTATTCTTTAAAGGGATGTTCTATAGAATTTGAAATTATTCCAGAAAAGTTTGAAAAACTTTTAATGACACAAGATGTTCAGTTAATTGATGTTCGAAAACCTGAGGAGTTTGCCTCGAATCATTTAGAGAAAGCTATTAATATTCCCTTATCTGATTTTAACGATAATACCCAAAAAATTGATTTGTCGAGACCAGTTTATATAATTTGTCAATCTGGAAAACGTAGTATACAAGCATTAAACAAACTTCAAAATTATCATTCGAAAGCAATTGTATTTAGTGTTGCTGGTGGGATGAATAAATTTCAAAAATTATGTCATTAACAATTTCGGATTTTTCCTTGTTAATGTTGGTTTTCTTTATTGTCGCAACCTTGTATTCATCTGTCGGTTTTGGAGGTGGTTCTAGTTATTTGGCAATACTTGCCTTAATTTTTACTGGTTTTTTTGTGATTAGAAGCACTGCCCTAGTTTGTAATTTAGTTGTTGTTACCAGTAGCTGTTATCTTTTTCTCAAAAAAGGACATTTGAACTTAAAAAGGTTCCTGCCTTTTTTACTTACAAGTATTCCCATGGCTTTTTTAGGTGCAATATTTAGATTGGGGGAATCCATTTTTTTTATCCTCTTAGGAACAACGCTTATTTTCTCATCATTGGCTTTAATTTTGCAAACAAGAAAACTGAAGACCAATTATAAATCATTAAAATACCCTAAATATTTACCCTATTTTATTGGGGCTTTTATTGGCTTACTATCAGGCCTTGTAGGTATTGGTGGGGGTATTTTTCTTGCCCCTATTTTGAATCAACTCAAATGGGATAAGCCCATTGTTATTGCAGCTTTAGCCAGTGTATTTATTCTTTCGAATTCCATTGCAGGTATAACAGGTTTAATTATCAGTGGTACTTTTGAAGTATTTTGGCCTGAAATAATCGGTCTTTTAATTGCGGTTTTGGCTGGTGGACAAATCGGGGTTCGTTTGAGTTTAAATAAGATTTCAGCAAAAGGTATACGCTTATTAACAGCATTTTTAGTATTATTTGTAGGTGTTCGCGTATTATTGAATAACGGTTTACAAATCAATTTATTTTCATGATTGCGTTTGAAAAAGCTTTGGAATTGGTCTTAAATAATAGTGCTTCTTTTGGGGAAGTAACGCTACCACTTGATAAGGCCGTGGGTAGAATATTAGCTGAAGATGTTTTTGCCGACAGGGATTTCCCTCCATTCAATAGAGCTACTAAAGATGGAATAGCTATTCATTATGAAAGTGTTAGCAATGCATTTTCTAAGTTTAAAATTCAAGATACTGCTGCTGCTGGAAGCCCTCAGCTTCAATTATTTAACACATCGGATTGTATTGAAGTGATGACAGGTGCTATGGTACCTATTAACTGTGATACCGTTATTATGTATGAACATCTAGTGATAGAAAGCGGGTTCGCTACTTTATTGAAACCTGTAAAAAAGGGACAAAATATTCATGTAAAAGGAAGTGACGAACCTAAAGGGGTAAAAGTTTTAGAGAGGGGAATACAAATTTCAGCTTCCGAAATTGGTGTTTTAGCCTCAGTTGGAAAAGCAGTGTTGAAAGTTAAAAAAAATCCAAGAATTAGTATTGTATCTACTGGAGATGAGCTAGTGAATGTCCATGAATTTCCAAAAGCTCATCAAATTAGAAAATCAAATTCACATACATTAAAAGCAGCTCTTATTGATAAAGGTATCGCTTCAGAAATGGTTCATATTCCGGATGAAAAAGTCAAAACAAAAGAAGTAATAAGCAAATTACTATTAACTTCTGATGTGATATTATTGAGTGGAGGAGTGTCTAAGGGAAAATATGATTATTTACCAGAAGTATTTGAAGAATTAAATATTACAAAAGTATTTCATAAAGTAAGACAACGTCCTGGCAAACCATTTTGGTTTGGAAGTCATGAAGAATCTAAAACAACGGTCTTTGGTTTTCCTGGAAATCCAGTTTCAACATTTGCCAATTTTAATATTTATTTTCTCCCATGGTTAGACAAAAGCTTGATGGGAGTTGTTAAAAAAGAAATCACCGTAATTTTGGAAGAAGAATTTGAAAACACCACAGATTTAACTCGATTTATAAGAGCAAAATTGGTTTTGAAAAATGGAAAGACAAGGGCGCAATTAATCGAAGGAAATGGCTCTGGAGACCTTACGAGTTTAACCAAGTCGGACGGATTTCTAAAAGTTCCGCCTAACAAAAAATGTATAAAAGGAGCAAAAGTTTCCTTTTTACCAACAAGACGGATTTTGTAACATGACTCATGAACTAAAAAAAATAATACAAGCTTACGAAGTTGCTAATTCACAAGGAATAAAGTGTGTTTTAGCCACTGTTGTTGCATTAGAGGGCTCATCTTATCGAAGACCAGGTGTACGCATGCTACTTCAAGAAAACGGTAAAATGATAGGGGCAGTGAGCGGCGGCTGCGTGGAAAAAGAAGTGCTGCTACAATCTGCAACGGTTTTCAAGAATAAGGTATCTAAAATCATTACTTATGATGGTCGTTACCGTTTAGGATGTGAAGGCGTGTTATATATTCTTTTGGAGTTTTTTGAGCCAACCTCGAAGTTTATAAATGAGTTCTGGACTCTTGTAAAAAATAGAAGTCAATTTACCCTGACGAGTTATTTTGAAAAAGATTTTAAAGAAGACCGTTGTTTTGGTACTATTCTTAAGTTTGGTAAAACTATAATCCCTATAAATAAATCTTTTACCCTTAATAATGATCACGAAGTTTTCAATCAGGTTTTAACACCTTGTTTTAAGTTAATTATCGTAGGGGCTGAACATGATGCCGTGCAGTTATGTGCATATGCTGCTATGACGGGATGGGAGGTCACTATTGTTGTTAACCCCAAAGAACAGAAAGTAATAAATGATTTTCCGGGGGCTAATGAATTTATAAATGTTGACGCAGAATTTTTACAATTAAGAATTGATCAGGAAACAGCCGTGGTTTTGATGACTCATAGTTACGCTAAAGATTTACAATACTTAATTGCTCTTCAAAATAGTAAACCTATATATTTTGGACTTTTAGGTCCTGCAAGAAGGAGAGAAAAAATATTCGATGATTTTATAGAGAGAGTGCCTGATATTTCTGATGAATTTCTCTCTCAATTAAATGGACCTGCTGGGCTGGCTATTGGATCTGAAACTCCACAAGAAATAGCTATTTCAATCCTTGCCGAAATACTTTCAGTAAGTAACAAAAAAGAACCTGCTATGCTAAAAAATAAGCAAGGGCCTATACATAGTTGATGGTTAAAAATGATAATATTGCTGTTTTAATATTGGCTGCTGGTGCCTCTTCCCGTATGGGGCAACCAAAACAATTGCTCCCGTGGGGCGAAACAACATTATTAAATCATGCAATAGCCCAAGCTAAAAAGATTTCTAAAAATGTCTTTGTTGTCTTGGGGGCAAACCAAGACTTAATTAAAAGCTCTTTAACTAGAGGTGTGATTGCGATAAACAATCCATTTTGGAAAATGGGTATGGGGACTTCAATAGCTTGTGGAATTTCTGAAATATTAAAATTAGATGAATTCAGTTCGGTTTTAGTAATGTTGTCAGACCAACCATTATTAGATAGTAATTATCTTACTGAGCTTAAGAATCTTTTTTTTAATTCTGACTGTAAAATTGCCGCCACTGTTTACCAAGCAAACAAAGGAGTGCCTGCAGTTTTTGACCACTCGATCTTAAATCAATTAACAAGATTGAATAAAGATTATGGAGCCAGAAGGCTGATGAAAGAATTTGAATCTGAATTAAAAGGGCTTGAACCCGAGGGGAATGAAATTGATATTGACACTTTTGAAACGTATCAAAAACTACTGTCTAACTCAAAATAGGGCATTTAAACTTAGATGTCCTTTAACTTGATTAGGAACTACTTTTATCTTCCTTAATTGACTTAGATTCTTCTAATCCGTCAAGTTCTTGAAAAATACCACAAGAAATTTGTCTTCTAACTAAGGAAGATTTTTTCTTTTTGGAGCGCGCTTCAATCTGTTTATTTAAAAATTCCATATCATAAAAACGATAGATTATAATTCCTATTGTATTCATAATATTGAAAAATAGTATTGCTTATGTGATTTTTAAAAGGTAATTGACACTAATAAGATATAAGAATAGAATTTGAAACAGAAAGAGAAGGTATTTATTGAGCTCATTAAAGAGTACGAGGGCCTAATTTTTAAAGCAAGTACGATATATACCAATAATAAACAAGATCAAAAAGATTTATTTCAAGAGATTGTTTATCAATTATGGAAGTCTTTTGATTCTTTTAAGAACCAAGCAAAAATAAGTACTTGGATGTATCGTGTAGCTATGAATACTGCTATAACACAGTTAAAAAGAAGTAAAAAATCACCTACATCTGAATCCTTTGAAAAGGTTGTTTTTGAGCAAATGGAGACTTATGATGCTGCTTTTGAAGAAAATCTAAAGAAAGTATATGAACAGATTAATCAATTAAATACTCTTGAAAAAGGACTGATGCTTTTGTTGTTGGAGGGAAAGAGTTACCAAGAAATTTCAGAAGTTTCAGGGCTTTCCATAACAAACGTGGGAACTCGTATTAATAGAGTAAAAAGTAAGTTAAAATCAAAACTTGTAAAATAATTTAACATGGAATTTGAAGAATTACAAGCTGCATGGAGTGCGATGAGTACCGAGTTGAAAAATCAAAAAAAAATTACCGATAAAATTATAATAGATATGACAAAACAGAAATACAAAAGTAAATATAGCACCGCTAAGACATTAGAGAGTCTTGCTTCCATAGTTTGTTTTGGAATGGCATTTTATGTAATTATAAACTTTGGAAAATTAGATGCTTGGTATCTTCAGGTACTAGGGGTATTCACTATTTTATTTTATACTGTTTTTCCAATTTTATCTTTGAGTGCCCTATTTAGACTGCATAACTTAAATCTTTCTCAAGATTATAGCAGACTTATGATTGATTTTCGGAAACGTAAAAAATGGTTTTTATTGGTTCAGCAATTGAGTATTGTACTTTGCTTTATCTTGGTAATTGCAGCATTGCCAGTGGCTGTTAAAATATCAAAGGGTAAAGATTTACTTCTACAAAGCAGCACTTGGCTATGGTATGTTCCTTTTGCAATGATTTTTCTTTTCTTTTTTACGAGATGGGGTTATAGATGTTATAAGGGTATGACAAATTCGGCGGAACAACTACTTTCTGAATTGGAATAACTATTCAATTACAGTATGATGAACTGTTTTTTTAAGAATTAGTTTATGACGAATATGTTCAAAAATATTCATCCAATTCATCTTTAAAATTAATGCAGCAGTAGGTACATTATCTTCTTCTATGGCTGCTATTATTGACTCGTTTTGATTATCAATTTGCTCATAAAAAGAGGAATCGGTTATAAATAATTGTTCGTAGAATAAAACACGAGCTTCTAAATCTTCAAGAATCGCCAGTAGAATTTTATTCTCACAGTCTTGCACAAGTAAATGATGAAAACTTATACGAGAATTTAAACGCGCTTCTGGTGTATGAGTTTGTTGTAAATGCAATTGTTCTTCTCTCAGGCCATGAATAGTACTTTTTTTAAAGTCTGAATTTTCAACTGCTATAACCTCTAACTGAGCTATTGTATTATAAATATCACGTGCTTCTTCATAAGAAAGTTCCGGTATAATAAAACCTCGATTGGGAATGGCTCTTATGATTCTTGCTTGTTCTAGTTGACTCAACGCTTCTCGAATAGGAGTAACACTTATGTTAAGTTCTCTTGAGAGCTGCGCAAGATTCAAGGTTTTACCAATAATTAGTTCTCCTTTCAAAATCTTTTTCAATAGGTGCTTACGCACCTTATTTCTTAGGATATTTGTTGAATTCATGATAAGTAATAATCGTATACGATTTTAAACTCCTACAAATCTATATTATTGCCTTATATTTAATTTATAAATACCAAAATTTTTATGATGTACTTCAGATATACCCTAATTCTAAGTTTACTTTTACTGATAGCTTCATGCAATACTGATGCTTCAAAAACAGAAGTAATCAATGTTTATGAAACCCAACTTTTTAATGATGTACAACTCGCTGCAATTTATAAAGACTCAAAAACCTTTGTTGATTTAGTACCTAAAGAAACGTATACGATTTTAGAAGAACGCTATTTACTTGAAAAGGATAAAGATGGTTTTGATTTAAAAGCATTTGTTTCAGAAAATTTTATGGACAAGTCCATGGCTTCTCTTGAGTTTAAAACAGACACCACAAAAACGATGTATGAACATATTAATAGCATGTGGGATAAACTTACAAGAGGACCAGATTCTGTAATTGCAAACTCTTCAAGAATACCTCTTCCCAAAAAATATGTAGTGCCTGGTGGTCGTTTTCAAGAGATATATTATTGGGATAGTTATTTTACCATGGAAGGACTTTTGGCAACTGGCAGAAGAGACTTAGCTAAAAGCATGGTCGATAACTTCACCTTCCTTATTGATTCTATTGGGCATATACCAAATGGTACAAGAGATTACTATAGAACTCGTTCGCAACCGCCGTTTTATTCAGTTATGGTGAATGCTCTTGCAAAAGATGATCAGAATATGATTCTATACTATTTACCAGAATTAAGTAAGGAGTATGATTTTTTTATGAAACATGATACAATTGATAGACCCTATGGTGCAAGCCAGCATGTGGTGCAAATGATAGGAGGTCATTTTTTAAACAGATATTGGGATGCTGGCGATACTCCGCGACCAGAAGCTTATAAGGAAGATACACACTTAGCAAGTGATTTAGAAACTCAAGAAGAGAAACTAAGACTCTATAAGGATTTAAGGTCAGGAGCTGAATCAGGTTGGGATTTTAGTTCACGTTGGTTTTTAGAATCTGATAATTTTTCAAGCACGAGTACAACATCAATACTACCTATTGACTTAAATTGTCTTTTGTATCATCATGAAAGGCTTTTGGCAATTGGATCGAGATTGAAAGGTGATATGAAAGCATCACAATATTTTAATACCAAGGCGGGTCAAAGACAAAGGCTGATTCAAGAATATATGTGGGATGAAGAAAAGAGCTTTTTTATGGATTTTAACTTCAAAAGAGCAGAGAGAACCAATCAACTTACCTTAGCTGGAGTATATCCTTTGTTTTTTAGAATAGCTTCAAAAGATCAAGCTGAAAAGGTTAAAGATGTTATTATGAATCAATTCTTGAAAGAAGGTGGACTCGTTACAACTTTAAATAATTCAGGACAGCAATGGGATGCTCCTAATGGCTGGGCTCCTTTGCAATGGATTGCAGTAAATGGCTTATTAGGATATGGCTATGTAGACGAAGCCAAAGAAATTATAACCCGCTGGTTGGCTTTAAATGAAAAAGTTTATAAAGACACCGGTAAAATGATGGAAAAATATAATGTTGAAGATTTAACCTTATTATCTGGCGGTGGCGAATATGAAACTCAAGATGGTTTTGGCTGGACAAATGGAGTAGCTATCGGATTTAAAACATTTCTTGAAAAGTTAGAGGAGCAAGAGCAAGAGTGATAATAGGGTGGGAAGCCTTTAAATGGTTTAATGATTTTTAAGACACGATTTAGGTCAAATGTATAGAGAAGTATTCTTATGGAAGAAAAACAAAACCCTACGCTTGTAGTTCTTGCTTTCTTCTCCATCTACGTGATTTGGGGCTCAACGTATCTATTAAATAAAATAGCGGTTTCAGAACTGCCTCCGTTTTTGCTAGCAGGAGTCCGATTTTTCATGGCAAGTATAATAATTTTTGTTATTGCTAAGCTCTTAGGAAAATCACTTGCGATATCAAGAAAGCAATTTTTGAATTCCATTTTTGTAGGATTCCTTTTTTTGTCTTTAGGTAATGGTTTAGCAGTTTGGGCTTTAAAATATATAGATAGTGGGTTTGCTGCCTTACAAATTTCTGCACAGCCTTTGGTTATTTTACTTATGATGTGGCTCATACAAGGAAAAAAGATACAGCCAATGTCTATGATTGGTGTTGCTTTAGGAATGCTTGGTATCTACTTATTAGTTGGGCAAAAAGAAATATTAAATCAAGAAAACGCCGTTCTAGGCATGGTCATGATTTTTGGTTGTATGTTGAGTTGGGGTTATGGCAGTTTGTTCGTTGCTAAAGCCGATTTGCCAAAAAACTATTTTGTGAATACTGGTTACCAAATGTTTTTTGGAGGGATTCTTTTAATAGTTATGAGTTTGATATTAGGTGAACAATGGTCTAATCCAATAAATTGGAGTTTAAAAGTACAGACGGTTATGATACTCCTTATCATATTTGGTAGTATTATAGCATTTACTTCATTTAACTTTTTATTGAAATCAGTTTCGCCAGAGAAGGTGGCCACCTCAACCTATGTAAACCCAATTGTTGCGCTATTGTTAGGGTGGTATTTTTTAAATGAAGAAATCACTCTGCAATCTGCTATGGCGGCAGCCATTCTTTTAACAGGAGTTTATTTTATAAATACCAAGAAAAAATTAGCCTTGTTTAGTCGGTTCAAGAAGTGAAGAAAAAGCATTCCTTTTAAAAAAACTATGATTCCAAATCAAAAATATATATTGCTCCTCTTAATTGCTATTGCTTTATCAAGTTGTGGTAGTTCAAAAGAACAAGAATTATTTAATGGTAAAAACTTAAGTGGATGGCATATTGATGTACCCATGCATGATTCAATTCCTGAAGCCATAAATCCTTTTATAATTCGTAACGGTAATTTAGTTAGTTTGGGTGAACCACAAGGGCATTTAATTTCAGATGCCTCTTATGAAAATTATAAATTGACCTTGCAATACCGTTTTGTAAGCAAACCCGGAAATTGTGGCATTTTAATACATGCCTCTGAGCCTCGAGCATTATATAAAATGTTTCCAAAATCCATTGAAGTACAGTTAATGCACCAAAATGCGGGTGATTTTTGGTGTATTGTCGAAGACATAAATGTCGATAATATGGAAGAACGTCGCGGTCCAAAAACGGAATGGGGAATTACCGAAGGAAAATTAAGACGCATCAAAAACTTAACTGATACTTCAGAAAAACCATTAGGTGAATGGAATTTATTAACTGTGGAATGTATTGATAACACTATTAAAGTATGGATTAATAATGATTTGGTTAATTACGGTTATGACGCGACGGTATCATCAGGGCAAATAGCTATTCAGGCAGAGGGGTCTGAAGTAGAATTTACTAAAATAAGACTTCAAAAATTAGGTTCTGAATAGACTTTAATTTTGTGATATGTATACAAAGCGTAAAACATAGGTGATTTTGTACAATTCATGACATAGATAGTCCATTTGACTACATTCAGTTTTTGCAAAACGATACTTCGTTACATATTTGCTTCATCAATCATTACAATTATTATTTATTCATCAATCAAAAAACGAACAATCATGAATCAATTATCAAAAATTCTCGCCCTTTTTTTAGTAAAACTCATCATTTTACTTCTTGTCATAAGTCCCAATGTGATTAGTGCTCAGCGCACAAGTACCTCAGTTAACATCAACCGCAACGGCAAAACGACCATTTCAATTAAAAATGGTTTTGGTAACAATTTTTCAATTGAATATCAAGGTGATATTACTTTGTCTGATGATGATACAGATGTTGTTGCAATTTCTAGAGATGGCTATATGGAAATCAAAAAGTCGGCTTTTGGTAACCGCCGCCGAGTTTATATAGAGCCTGATAATTCAGGGCAACTGATAAAAAAGTACTATGTAGGTTCATCTCAGAAAGACTTTGATTCAGAAGGGAAAAAGTGGCTTTCAGAAATTCTACTTGAAGTTGTGCGATCAACAACTTTGGGCGCAGAAAAACGAGTAGACAGACTTTATAAAATGGGTGGGTCTTATAAGGTTTTAAACGAGGTGGGTAAAATGACCAGTAATCACGTTAAAGCTAGATATATCAAACTACTTTTGGAGAAAGATTTAAAGGAAAAGGACTTAAACTCAGTTTTAAATGAAGTGGCCGACATTGATTCCAACCATCATCGTGCTGATATTTTAAAAAATAACACAAAGGCTTTTCTAGCTTATGAATCAACTACTTCATCATACATTCAAGCTACTAGTAGTATTGATTCCGACCATCATAAAGCTGATGTTTTAAAACGTTCCATCCGAGACGGTGATATTTCTGACACACAAATGAAGGCATTATTTGTTATAACGGACGACATTGACTCTGACCACCATAAAGCAAGTGTTTTGCAAGAAGTTTTAAACAAAAGAGCTTTAACGAATAACAATTTAAAACTATTGATAACTACCGCCAAGGGTATAGACTCTGACCATCATAAAGCTACTGTTCTAAGAAAAGCTCTAGAAACCGATGGCATTTCTCAAAGTGTATCAAATACTTTGTTGGCATCTGTTGAAAATATGAGTTCGGATCATCATATCGCTAGTGTATTTAAATCTATGGTTGATGACGAGATGGATAGTGAATCTTTATCAAATCTACTCCGGGTAGTAGAACATAATATGTCTTCAGACAATCATCAAAGCGATGTTCTTAAAAAAATAGCCTACAATCAAAGTTTGAGTGGAGGTAGCTTAAACGCTTATCTTTCTACAACAAAAGACATTGATTCTGATCATCATAAAGCTGAAGTATTTAAAACGTTGGCAAGAAAAAATTTCTCTAACTCTGAACTAGTTCAGATTCTGGAAGCAACAACCTCCATTGATTCAGATTATCACAAGACAGAAACCTTATTGCGTTTTGCAAGTGAAGTAAGAAATGAAGGTACAATTGTCAAAGATGCTTATACAAGAGCTTGTAAGGACATTGACTCTGAATCTCATTTTGGCAGAGCTTTAAAAGCAATTCAATAATTTAAGTTTACAACATTCACTACCTCCTTCTAAGCAATTAAATTCTTTTATTGTTAATTTGGTAGGATGCAGTGGCTTTCTAAGAACATCTTATACCAACCAACCGTGAGAAAGCATCTAAGCCTGCTCTTTATGGGATTTGCACTCGGTATTCTGATTTACAGCTTTGTTAATTTTAACACTTTGCAAAGCGGTAAGGAGTTCTATTTAAGCGGGTTTTTAGGTGTTTTGATTTTGTATGCTGTTGTCTTTTCCAATCCTTTTTTAAATCGATTTGTTCCCTATAAAAAGGTCCCAGGTATTCGTATTCTGTTAGGTATCATTTGGGGTTCAGTATTAAGCTTTTCTTTGGTCTTGGCAAGTTTTCTGTTCTACTCCAAGTATTATGAATATGTTATTACTCAATCACAAAATACAGATTTACTAATCAAACTGGGTATTTTGTTGTTTTGTGCTTCATTACTGTATAATGTTATCTATTTCGCCTTGTATGCTTATGATAATTATGCACGAGGTCAGTTAATGGAATTGAAATTGGAAAGAAAGCAAGCAGAACTGCAGTTAATAACCTTAAAATCACAACTAAGTCCTCATTTTTTGTTCAATAGCATGAATGCATTAGCTGCACTTTTTCAAAAGGATGTTAAAAAGGCGGATACATTTATACGCGCACTTGCAAAATCATATCAATATACACTACGTAATTATAAGACTACTTTAATATCCTTGAGAGAGGAATTAGATTTTGTAAATGCTTATCTATTCTTAATTAAGACCCGTTTTGGAGATGGGGTAGAAGTCAAAATGAATTTTGAGGATGCTGTCCTGAGCAGCAGGATTCCTCCATTAACAATTCAATTATTGATAGAAAATGCAGTAAAACACAATGTATTTGATGTAAATAGACCCTTAGTTATTAATCTGAACTCAGAAGAAAACAGTTTGATTATTAACAATACTAAAACGGAGAAAAAAACTCAGCTAGGTTCTACTAAGGTAGGCCTAAAAAACATTATTTCTAGATATGAATTGATAACTGACAAAACGGTTAAAATCATCAACGATAAAGACTTTACTGTAAAAATTCCAATTATTAAATGAAGAAGCTGTTTATACATCATCCGCTTTTTCGTCTGTTGAGTCCACTTTTCAGCGGAACACTAGTTTATCTTTTAATTCTCTTGATAAATAACAATGTACTTCAATTACAAGAAACTTTTCTTGGACAAGAACTCTATGTGTGTATCGGTTTAGCATATTTGATTCATGAATTTTCTAGATTTTCCTTACTCTTTTTTGAACGTATTAAAAAGCCAAAATCCTTCTTTTTAAAAATTATGATTCAAATGATTACTTCATTAATCATGACGATGATTTTAGTTTCTATAGCTATGTATTTATACTTTAAGTACATACTGCTATATGTACCTAATATCAGGGAGTTATATATTTTTAATATCATTTTTGTATTTATTACAATTGTTTATGTTATTTTATATCTAAGTCATCATTTTCTATATAAAATTAACACTGAAAAGATTACGAAAGAGATTGCAGCAAAGAATGAAATTGAAGAAGATTTTCTTCAATTTAAAAAAGGTATAAACCCTGAACTTTTATATGAAAGCCTAGAGGCTATGTTAGTTTTGATGAAAGAGAACCCAGATGATGCAGAACAATTTTCAGATTATTTTTCAACCGTGTATCGTTATATACTTACAAAACAAAATAGAGAATTAGTTCCGCTTTCGGAAGAATTGGATATTTTAAATTCTTTGCTGCTTCTTTTTAATAACTTGCCCTTCAGAAAGATAGTTTTCACCAATAAGGTAACTTCAGAAAACTGGATTATTCCAAGCACTTTATTGACATTATTAGAAATAATTATAAGAACAACTATTGTCTCTGAAAAACACGCTCTAGATATTACTTTAGAAGAAAAAGAGGAGTCTTTAAGGATTTCGTTTATTCCAGAGCAAAAATTAAACTCCTCCTTTTCAATGGAAACTATACATGATATTGTGAATGCTTATAGCTACTACACCAACCAACAAATTACTATGACCATTTGGGATAACCTCAAAGTAGTTGACCTTCCAAAATTAAAATACCATGAGAATAGCCATAATTGAAGATGAGCCTTTGGCTGCCGAAAAATTGGAGCGTTATCTTTTAAAATACGATACCAATATTGAAGTCTTGTCAAAGCTAAACTCCTTAGAAACAGCAATACCATGGATTGTCGAGAACAAAGCTCAGGTTGATTTGTTCTTTATGGATGTTCAGCTCAGTGATGGATTGAGTTTTGAGATTTTTTCACAAGTCACCATTAACAAACCTGTTATTTTCACAACTGCTTTTGATGAATTTGCGGTGGATGCTTTTAAAGTAAATAGTATTGACTATTTGCTTAAGCCAATTACTTTTACTGACTTATCACGTGCTTTAAAAAAGTTGGCTGCTTTAAAAGAACAATTTTCTCATAGCAATCAAATCACTCCAATACTTACCACGTTGGGCAAACGAAGCTATAAAGATCGTTTTTTGGTTAAAATAGGTAATCACATAAAATCAATACCTGTTGAAGATATTATCGCTTTTCAGGCTGAAGGTCGAGACGTATCTTTATTTACAAAACAAGCTAAAGAGTACATTATTGAATACAAATTGGAAGTTTTGGCCGAATTAGTAGACCCAAAGTTATTTTATAGAGTAAACAGAGGATTTGTAGTTGCATTAAAAGCTATAAACGATGTTATGGTTTTTTCAAATAGAAGATTGAAGCTCACATTAGCTCCTAATATTCATAAAGAAATTGTGGTTAGTAGAGAAAAAGTTAGTGACTTTAAAAAGTGGTTTGAAGGGAGCTAAATGGTTTAAGTTTACTGAAAGAGTTCTTTTCATTATCTTAAGGCTCAAATACTTTTTCATGAAAAATAGTTTCATATTTCTTTTATTGGTACTCATTACATCTTGTCGAACTCCTGTAGTATATGATTTGGTTTTAAAAAATGGTAAAATCTATGATGGTACTGGAGAAACTTCATATACCGGAGATATTGGAATAATTAGCGATTCCATTGCAATCATAGCTGAAGCTAATACCCTTAAAGGTTTAAATGTACAAGACTTGAATGGCCTGGCTGTTGCTCCTGGTTTTATAAATATGTTAAGTTGGGCGAATGTATCATTGTTAGAAGACGGGCGATCTCAAAGTGATATAAGACAAGGAGTTACTCTAGAGGTGCTGGGAGAAGGCAGGTCTATGGGGCCTCTCAATCCTGAAATGAAAAAAGCAATGCAAGAAAACCAAGGGGATATCAAATATGATGTGACATGGACTAGCCTTGGCGAATATTTGCAGTATTTAGAAGATAAAGGGGTTTCTACCAATGTAGCCTCTTTTGTTGGCAATGGTACTTTACGTCAACATGTTATTGGTTTTGAAAATCGTGCTGCTACAGCTGCTGAAATTGACGCCATGAAATTATTGACCAAGCAAGCGATGGAAGAAGGAGCAGTAGGTATATCAAGCTCTTTGCTCTATGCGCCAAGTATGTATGCAAATACCAGCGAACTTATCGAACTAGCGAAAGTTGCTGGTGAGAGTAATGGGATGTATATTTCTCATATTCGTGATGAAGGTGATGAGTTATTAGAAAGTATTGATGAATTAATACAGATATCGAAAGAAGCTGATTTGCCCGCTGAAGTTTATCACTTAAAAGCCTCTTCAAAGTCTAATTGGGGAAAACTTGATGCTGCCATTAAAAAGATTGACTCAGCCCGTAATCTAGGAATGGCAATAACAGCGGATATATACACCTATAATGCCAGTTCTACTGGACTTCACGTTCAATTACCTGATTGGGTTAGAGATGGAGGTATAGCTGCCATGTTAGAAAGGTTGGATGACCCTGTAAATCGTGAGAAAGCAATAAATGAACTAGTATTTCGTAATTCACCAGAAACCATTTTGCTCGTTGGTTTTAGATCGGAAACTTTAAGAAAATATGGAGGAAAATACCTTACTGAGGTTGCTCTAGAGTGGGGAAAAAACCCTTCAGAAACGTTGGTTGATCTCATAATCCAAGATGGCAGTCGTATTCAGGTGGTTTATTTTTCTATGTCTGAAGAGAATATAAAAAAGAAAATGGCACTGCCCTGGGTAAGTTATTGTTCTGATGCAGGTTCTTATACCAACGAAGGTGTTTTTATCAAACAAAGCACACACCCTAGGTCTTATGGTTCCTTTATAAGGGTATTAGGTAAATTCTCAAGAGATGAAGGTGTGATTTCGTTAGAAGAAGGTATTCGAAAACTTACTTCATTACCAGCTAAAAATCTAAAATTAAAAAGAAGGGGCAGATTACATGCTGGGTACTATGCCGACATTGTAGTTTTTGACCCAAAAAGGGTTAATGATAGGGCAACTTTTACTGAGCCCCATCAATATGCTGAAGGTGTCCATCATGTTTTTGTAAATGGGAAGCAGGTATTGAAAGACGGAGAGCATACAGGAGAAACACCTGGTCGCTTTGTTAAAGGTCCTGGTTTTATTGAATGAAATAGCTATTGAAAGTACTACTTATAAGCATGGTACAAAACCACCAATCCATCAGAGAAAGAATCTACATTTATCGTAAAACCATCTGTAGTAAATGCGGTTAAACTTGCCGTTGTTGTGCCTAGGTTATCACCATTTTGATTTCCATAACGAATACCTATACAATGCGAGCTTGATGCATATCTAGAAATATCATTTATTGAATTTCCGCTTCCTCCGATATAAATACTTTGTTGAACAATACTTCCGCCATCATTTCGAGCAAAGCCATTAGATGTACCAAAAGAATTAGGCAATCCTGATTCATTATTTCTTGTGCCGTTATCAGAATTCAGAGTAGTAGTCTCGACGTTGGCATGAGCAACAAAGCTTACATTAGTTGGTTCAAAAGGCAATCCACTAATCGTTATTGCTCCCGTGCCACTAATAACTATTGAACCTAATTGTACAGTACTTGTAGCTGCTTCCATTTTTATCCATGTACTTCCGTCAAAAACATAAACAGTGTTAGTATCCGTTGCATAAGCCAATGCACCGCTATTTGCTCCTGTTACAGCTAAAATTTCTGATTGCGTTGCAGCAGGTAATGAAAAAACTGAATTGCTATCAATTTGTGCAAAAGCCTTTAATGTTGTGAAAGTACAAAGCCAAAATATGAATAGGGGGCGTATCATAATAACTAATATTATAAAGAATTTCTATATACCCTAAAGTTAAAATTTATTTTTTATTGTCCTGAAACGAACAATAGTTGATTCCTTATATTAATTAAAAACATCAAAACGATGTGTGTATTTCACAGTAAAAATCTGATTATTTAATGCATCAAATATATTATCATCTTTTACAATATTAAAAACAACAAATAAACCTGTGTTAGCATTTTGTAACCATCCAAAACGAGCATTAACAGATGTGATTTCGGATACATTATTTCTTTGTATCAGACTCTGCAAGAAAATACGTGGTGTAAAAGAATAGGCTAATCGCAATCCACTAACAAAAGCCGTGGTGTTTCCAGTTTCAAGTTTTATGTCATTATGGCTAAATACCAATGATGTATTAAATCGATTACCAATTCGATAATTTGCTGTTCCGCTGTTTGAAATTCGATTACCATTGAAATAGCCTCCAATAAATGTTCTCGTACTTAAAGAAAACGCATTGTTAGGGTTGGTAATTAAAACAAACTGTAGTTCTTGATTCCGATAATTGCCAACGGGCACAGTTACATTTGATATATTGAATTCTTCTAAGACCCTTTCCTGTGTAAAATTAATTCCAGTGTGTATTTCAAACCCACTCTTGAATTCCCAATGATTGTCAACATGTAAAAAGCCTGTGATTTGTTCATCATCAAAATTCCAATAACTGCGGTAGGATAGGTGGGGTCTTATTTCAAGTAGTTTTCCAGCATCTTTAAAGCGATGTGCTTTAAAAATTAAAAACTCTGGTTTACGAAAAGCTGAGCGTTGTAAAAATCCGACTTCAGGATTAAACCCTTCACCAACCTCGGTATAACCTGCCCTTAAATCCCAACCATTCCAATTGTAGTTTCCCAAAATCTTGAACGCATGGTCATTCTCTTCAATGCCAGGTGTTGAACTTTTAGCAACAAACCCGTTAACCTCAGCTTTATTTCCTATTCCCCAAGTACCATCAACCGCATAAACCCGGTTAAAATTATCATCAGTTTCCCCTAAACCAGCTCTATTGATGAAAATTCCCCCTAAAGAAGATCTTGTGCCTTGAAAATCATGATTAACCCTAGCTACTGAAAAATTATTTTGTTCAATACCAACTTCATCTATACCTTCTGTAAACATACTTAATAAGCCTACATTGGTAGAACCAACTTTACCAGATAATCGACCACCACCAATAATTGGAACTATACTGCCATCATTGCCCAAGCCAATTCTTCGACTAAAAAACAAGTCAACTTCCCCAGGGCTACCAACATTAAATTGACCTGCATTCTCAAGAAAAAAAGCTCTTTTTTCAGGAAAGAAAAGATTAAATCTATCTAAATTAACCTGTTGGTCATCTACTTCAACCTGAGCAAAATCTGTATTATAAGTTAAATCTAAGGTTAAACTTGGTGTGACACTGTATTTAATATCTGCACCAACCTCAAAATTTGTGTCATTTTCATTAGGGTCAACGGCTTTATTATTTACTAACTGTGTTAGGGCATATGGTATTAATTTTAAATTTCCTGGATTTTGAAGTTTAAGCCCTGTCAATTTTCCAGCTAGTGATAAACGCTTCATGTCAAAACCCAACGGAAGCGAAGTCCAAAAGGCCGTTTCTGTGTTTTTACTAATATTTCTTCTAAAATTGAGCCCCCATGTTTTATTCTCTCCAGATGCAAATCGTAGCGAACGAAAAGGTATTGCAAACTCTGCACTCCATCCATAATCTCCTAATTGAGAACGTACTTTCCATGTGGCATCCCAGTTGAGATTGGTACCACCAATTACTCCACCTTGTTGTCTATTCCCATTGAAGCTACCTCGACCTTCATTATCAATTTGGGCGTCATATTCCATACCTTGTGCATTAGTACCGAATAAGAATCCGTTTTGTCTGTCATTATAAGTGTCAATAATAAAAAGAAAACTGTCCTCATCATTTAAATCAGCATCTCTTCTTGAGTCTGAAACAACGATGTTTTTTGCATCACTATCATAACAAATAACAGAAACATAAAAAGTACTAGCGGAGTAGGCAACTCTGATTACCGTTTTTTCTGATACAGGTTGACCATAATTAGGTCTGAGTTGTACTAAATTTTCAATGGCCGGTAGTGTTTTCCAAATTGGATCATTGATAACTTCACCATCAATAACAGGTTCTTGCGATAATGGAATCGCTTTGAATTCTGGTCTATTAGTAATAGAATCTTGAATTTGGACCTGAGTAAGCCCTGAGAATGAGGTAAAAGCGAGTAAAACTATTATAACGTAGTTAACTTTAAATTTCATAAGTGTTGGTCGGGTTAATGATTAAATATAATATTTAAATTAGATATGCTATTTAGATGGTAATAGTCAAAAATTAATTTTCACTCATCAAAACAAACTGTTTACTCATTTTAAATTTTTATGGTTCTTGAGAAAAATTAATTTGCTTTCAAACTAAAATTATAATTATGAAAAAGACCTGGAGTAACCTAATTTTATTGGGAATTGTGATTTCTTTAGCTGCTTGTAGTACTGCTAAAAAAACCAACTATACTGACGAAGAAATTGCTTTAATGCATAAAAGAGTAGAAAGTAAATCTATATATATTGACGCGAAATGGGCATCGCCATTGGCAACTCAAAGTTTAAATTCTATTGCAAATGCAGGTATGTTACCACCCGGTAGCAGTATTAACCGAATTGATTTATATGGAACTTCGAGCTTTTTAGAAATAAATGGAGATTCTGTTTCAGCTGAGTTACCGTATTATGGAGAACGTCAAATAGGTGGGGCTTACAACTCAAATAATGTCGGAATAAATTTTGATGGAAAGGCTGAAAATATGAATATGACTTATATTCCAAAGAGAAACGCCTATGATATAGAGTTTAGCATTGCTAATGAAACAGAAGTATTTAATATAAATGCTGTCTTATTCCCCAACAATAATGTGGCAGTCAACATTAATAGTTCGCAAAGACTGACTATAAAATACCAAGGGGTTCTTAAAGAAAATTAAGAAACTTTAAAGATCATAAAATAACACTTGGAGTTTTACTTGCAAGAATAGCTTACTTTTAAAAAGCAATTCTATTAATCAGTGATTATTATATTAATTTTGTAATAGACTATTCAGATAATTTTAAGTTGAATATAGACTTTAAAATTTAACTAAATCAATAACCAGCTTACATGAAAATATCATCTAAAGCGCTTGCAGGGTTCACTTTAATCTCCTTTGCGATTTGTTTTGTGAATTGCAAACAAAATAAATCGGCAGACAATGAAGCAGAAGTTGTAGTCCAATATGATGAATCTAAGTCGATATTGCCTATTGACCGGTTAAACTTGCCAGAAGGTTTCAAAATTGAAGTTTTTGCGGATAGTATAGATGGCGCACGTTCCATGGCAATAGGAAACGATGGCACTTTGTTTGTTGGTACACGTAACGAGAATAAAGTTTATGCCATTCAAGATAGAGATAAAGATTTTCGAGCAGATAAGGTTTTAATTTTAGATTCGTTGGAAGTTCCTAATGGTATTGCCTACAAAAATGGGGCTCTTTTTGTTGCTGAAGTTGGGCGATTATTACGATATGATGATATTGAAAATCAATTAGATAGTATTCCTGAACCAAAAGTTGTTTATGATGATTATCCTACGGAGTTTCATCATGGTTGGAAATATATAGCCTTTGGCCCCGATGATAAGTTATATGTACCCGTAGGTGCTCCTTGTAACATTTGTGACTCAACAGTTGCTGACCAAAGATTTGCAAGTATAACAAGGATGGATATTGATGGTAGTAATCGCGAGATATATGCGCATGGTGTACGAAATACAGTAGGTTTTACATGGCATCCTGAAAATGGCGATATGTGGTTTACTGATAATGGCCGAGATATGATGGGGGATGATATTCCACCTTGTGAATTAAATCGTATATCAGAGGCAGGACAACATTTTGGATATCCTTTTTGTCATGGAGGCACGGTTGCTGATCCTGTATTCGGCGAGCAAAAGCCATGTGAAGAGTTTATTGCTCCTGTACAACAATTAGGGGCTCATGTAGCACCTTTGGCGGTAAAATTTTATAGAGGCAATATGTTTCCAGATAAATATAAAGACTATGCTTTCATTGCGGAACATGGGTCATGGAACAGAACTAAGAAAGTTGGTTATCGAATTTCTTTAGTCAAATTAGATGGAAATACGGCTGTAGGTTATGAAACTTTTATAGATGGTTGGTTAGACGAACCTAGTCAAGAGCGTTTTGGCCGGCCTGTTGATATGTTAATTCTTGAAGATGGTTCTATGTTAATTTCAGATGATTATGGTGATGCTATCTATCGGGTTAGTTATGTTGGTACTCAGGTAGCAAGTAACTAAAATATAAAATGTTTTAAAGATTTTTTCACAAAACATAAGGGTTTTAAGTGCAGATCTCAAAACAAGATTGTACCTTTACAACATACCACAAACCTTAAGGGATTATTGTTTTTAGAAAAAAGCAACTTTTTTAAAAAAGAAACATCTCTTTTAAAACACACTTAATATAATTTATGGGGAAATCTCAACAAACCTATAGTAAAAGCGAAAAAGAAAAAAAGCGTTTAAAAAGACGTGAGGATAAGCAGAAAAAGAAAGAGGCTAGAAGAGCTGAAGCTAAGGAAAATGGCGGAGGTATTCCTATGGCTTATGTTGACTTTAATGGTAATCTTGTAGATACTCCCCCAGATCCATCAATGAAGGTTGAAATTGAAGCCGAAGACATTGTTTTAGGTATTCCTAAAAAAGAGGAGGGTGATGAAGAAGAATTCGACCCAGTAAGAAACGGAAAAGTTTCTTTCTTCGATACTTCAAAAGGTTTTGGATTTATCATTGACACTGAAAATCAAGAAAAATATTTTTGCCATGTCAGCGGTTTAATTGATGAGATTGCCGAGAATGACAAGGTCACTTTCGAATTAGAAAAGGGCATGAAAGGCATGAATGCTGTAAAGGTTACTTTGGTAAAATAATTGTTCTTCAATTCACGATTATATTTTTTTCAAATTAAACATCTAAAAGGATGATTAAATCGTATTAGTAATGAACTAACACTCATTATTGACACGTGTATCAAATCAATCAAAGCGTTTTCAAGCTTCTTTGTTCAATAATTTTGATTTTGTCCTTCAACCAAAGGGTAAAAGCTCAAAACAGTTATACGTATTACGGTCCGCTTTCAATTGGTAATTATTCTGGTGACGCGAGCTATGGTTTTACCGTTATTAGTGGTGACACACTATTAAATGGCCCTTTTCAAATTAAAAAGGCCAACTTAGATGACCTTCTTCAAAAACAAGACTATTCATTTGATTTTTCTGGAAATTTCAAAAATAATTACCCGAATGGTGATTGGAAGTTTAAATTCGGAACCTTTCAATCCAATAATCAATCTCAAGTTGTAGATTATCAGTACCGTGTTGCTATTAGTGGTGTTCAAGAAGAGGCCTTTGGTGAAATGGTTGATGGAAAGCCTAATGGACCTTGGGTTTTTAGTGTCAATAAAATTAAAGATTCGGAAATTTCTGAAAGACTTTTTAAGAGCAACATCATTTTTGATAATGGTATTCCTAAGCAAAATTTTAGAATAGAGAATGACAGCTTAATCCTAGCTGGCCGGTTTTTAAGAAATGGTTTGGCTCATGATGAATGGTCTTTATATGATTCGTTTGGTTTTGGTGCTGCAGAGAATTGGATTTTTTCCAATGGAGTTTTAAAACAGATTGTACTTAGTATAGACGGAACTAATACAAAAACCAGTATTTATGGAAATTATTCTGGAAACACTACTATTATAAATCTCGATTCACAATTTATTGATGCAATCGCACTATTCCAATTTGCGAAATCAAATTCAGATGATGTTGTCGGAGGCAAAATGCAAGGTTTGTTAAAACAAAATGGAGCCTATTATCAAAAAATTGATAATATTTTGTCCGAGCTAGGTAAATCATCGTTTTTACCGGAATTTAAGGTTAAAGTCCCGTATTATGAGTTTTCAAATGAAGAACGAGAATTGCTTAATTCAATTAGCTCTAACTATACCAACGCCGCGACAATAAGTACTAACTTTTTAGAAGATACCCGATTAAATATATTAAAACTTTCGAATGAAGATGCCGCTTTTCAATACGAAGTTATTAATCAGATTACTAAAAACTTTTTAAAACCAATTAAACGGCTTTTAGATTACAAAAATCGTGAGATTCTAGAGTTCGCGCCACGGAAAGAGCTTATTGACAATCTTTGGCCTCAAGGCGAGCCCATAACTGTGATTGACGTAGTTTTTGAAATTGATGAGAAAGAAATAATCAAAACCTACGAATTCCCAACTACAGATAAGTTTAATTTTTCAGAACATAGCCTGAAGTCAGTAGAATCCATTTCAACATATGCTTTAAAAAGTTTGTCTTCTATTAAAGTTCAGCTAGAACAAACCCTATTAAAAGAGCAACGAGAACAAGAATTGGTTACCATTGAAGAACAATTGATTTTTCAACGAAACTCTTTGCAAAATCAAATTGACTCTGCTTTAAATATAAGCCCAAATAATATTAAAAGTGTTCTAAATACATTTAAAGAACATTCCGATACAGCCCTTAGTGATTACTCATCTTTAAAAGATTTAGAAACAAAATTGAATGCTGGTAAGGTGCTACTTGATTGTTATTTGCAATTGCATATGCTTACAAATCAAATAACCTTACTTCCTGAACAAGAAGAAGCTATTCAATTGAAATACCAAGACAGGATTTGGAATCCATTCATGGCCACTTTAATGGATGAAGAAGTTAAAAAGAGAATTACTACTGCATATAAAAAGACTGTGGTCCCTTATTTTTTAAGACAAGCTAAATCTGAATTTAAATGTAATCAGGCTAAGGAGTTAAATGTATTAATGAAAGCTACATATCAACGTATGCTTGAATTAAGAGATGAAAATACTTCAAAATTGGAACGTAAACTTCGAAAAGAAAATGACCCTAATACGGTTTTAGAACTTTTTGAATTAGAACCTCTCACAATAGAATAGTAGCAATGAATAATCTATTAAAACTTTTATTTGCTGTTGGTGTTCTGTTGATACTTTTTACTAACCGAGCAGTGTCTCAAGATATTGGAGGTGGAATACTTCCTTCTGAATCGGAATTCAAGGACGCTAAAACAAGGGTCTGGATAAATACCTATGGTAATATTCGTATTTCAAAAAGGTTATTTTGGATTGCTCAGACTCATTTTAGATTTGAAGAAACAGAGGAAACCCCTTTTGTTGGTCAAATTGGACAGATTTATAATCGTCATGCCATAGGTTACATTTATAATAAAAAGGTGAATGCAGCACTTGGTGGTGTGATGCGTATCAATTTTAATACTGATGAAAGTTCTACGGATCGCAATGTAGTTCCAGAATTTAGAATCTGGCATCAATATCAATTTGCGCAGCCTTTATATAACGCCATGATTTATCATAGGATTAGAATTGAACATAGATGGACTCAAGGTTTTGAAGAAAATAGCGACTATATTTTCAGGAATCGTTGGCGTTATATGTTTAGAGCCAAAATTCCATTGAATAGTCAAAAATTAGAACCTAAAACCCTTTATATTTCGCCTGAAACTGAACTTATTATGCAAAGTGGAAAAGCTGTAGTTGGCAGTGTAATGGAAGACTTAAGGCTTACCACCACATTAGGTTATATTCTTACGCCTCGCTTGACCGTTGCTGGGGGATTAATGTATTCACAAGGGCAGACCTTAGAAAACCCAGGTGTCTTTAAGCAAAACTGGACAATGCGTTTTCACGTCTATTTTTCACCTGATTTCAGAAAAGTTAAAAACAAATTACCTTCAATACATCTAAATGATTAATGTTTCTCGTAATTAGAATATTACGCATACTATGAAAAAGAGACTTTTAATACCATATTTATTGCTAGCTACAGCTGTATTTATAGCACTTGGTCTTTTTTTTAGAACACATAAGTTGCAAAATGAGGTTAATCAATACAACTTAGCGCAAAAGAATTACGTAAAAAAAGTCAATACCTTTGAAAAGTTGGTAGCCAAAGATTCTATTCTACTTTCAGGGAATCATCAAAAAGCGATTAGTGAATATCAAAAGATTGCAAAAGAACTAGGGTTTGATAACTTGGGTATAGAGTTGCGAATTGCTTTAGCAGAACAATTACAAGAGTATAGTGAAAATAGCCTAGGCGCCAATAATATTGAAGTGGACAACGATTCACTCTCACCTGAACCCTTAGCAACACCAAAAGAGTTGGAACGTTATGACTCTTTGAGTTTTGCGCATGAAAAGGCCAAGATTCAACTGAATAGAATTCAGAAGCTACTTCAAGAAAAATCATTTGGAGAATACCTTACTTTTAAAAGTAAAAAGGGGAATCAAATGCACTATGTTGGTCAAGTTCGGAACGGAAAAGCAAATGGTTATGGAATTGCCTTGTTGGATACTGGAAGTCGTTATGAAGGAGAGTGGATTAATAACCAGCGCCATGGTGAAGGTACTTTTTACTGGCCAGATGGAGAATATTACGTAGGAAGTTATGTGAACGCCCAACGCAGTGGATATGGCACTTATTATTGGCCTAATGGTGAAAAATATTCCGGTAACTGGAAAGATGATAAGCGCAATGGTGAAGGAGAGTTTTATAGTGCTAACGGAGAAATTTTGACCAGCGGTTTCTGGGAAAATGATAAACTCGTTCAAGCAGAAAAAAAAGAAAGAAAAACTCGACGTTAATTACCTTATAACTGTAAAAACTCCTTTATTTACAGTTCATCAAGCACAAAGGACATTTCAGTAATTACTATTTCGATTCAAAACCATTAATGAACATCTTGTGGTCTTCAAACTAATAACTATTTTCAGCCATGGTTAAAAAAATATTTTTATTAATACTATTCAGTGTAGGGTTTTTTAGTTTTTCTCAAGAAGTAATATCTAAGACCGATTGGCAAGAAGACCTCCGTTATCTGCAGAAAACGGTAAATACACAATATCCTTTTCTCTTCAAGAAAATAAGTGCAACAACATTTAATGAAACGGTTGATTCTTTTCATAAGGCTATTCCAGCAATGGAAGAACATGAAATTGTTGTTGGTTTTTCAAGAATTATTGGCCTATTTCAGTATGGTCACACAAGAATGTCTTATAGCGATAGTTCTATTCAATTTCATAGCATTCCAGTAGAGTTTTATCGTTTTAAAAAGGGAATTTATATCAAAGCTGCTCAAAAAGAACATCAACTCTTGATTGGTGCAAAAGTAATTGCTATTGAAGATGTTACAATTGATAAAGTGATAAAAGCAGTATATCCAACGGTTCCGGTAGAGAATGCATTGTTTTTTGATGCTTATGGTCTAAATCACATGACGATACCAGAAGTTTTACATGCTCAAGGTATAACCGCCGAATTAAAAAAATCTTTAAGACTATTATTAGAAAAAGATGGGAAACAAAGTGAATATACTATCAAAGCAACCACTGAATTATGGCCTCCGATGCATTATGGTGAAGTAAAACCAGATTCGGATTGGGTAAATGGTCGTAATAAAAGCGAAACACCTTTATATCTAAAGAATTTTGATAAGATTTATTATTACGAATATTTACCAGACTCAAAAACTGTTTATGTGAGGCATAGTAGAATTCAAAACGATAAAACAGAAAATGTAAATGATTTTTATAATCGGGTATTTAAATTTATTGATTCCAATGATGTTGAAAAGTTGGTAATTGATGTAAGGTTGAATGGGGGAGGAAATAATTTTCTCAATAAACCTATTATCAAAGGCATAATTTCTAATAGTAAAATAAATCAGCCTGGTAAATTCTTCGTAATAACAGGTCGTAGAACATTTTCAGCATGTCAAAATTTAATTAATGAATTAGATAATTACACTGATGTGCTGTTTGTTGGAGAGCCTTCAAGTGAAAATATTAATTTCTATGGGGACAATAAGCGAGTGGTTTTACCAAAATCAGGTTTGCCAGTTTATTTGTCTTTTGCATGGTGGCAAGACAAATCACAATGGGAAAATGCCGATTATATTAAACCACACTATCCTATTGAAATGACTTATGATAATTATATTTCTAATGAAGATGTAGTGCTTGATGCAGCTTTGAACTTTGAATCCATAAACTTCGTTATGAAGCCTATGGAATATTTGACAGAATTATTTGAGCAAGGCAGGTTCGATGAAGTTACCAAGGAAGGGGTACGTATGGCCAATGATCCGGCCTATAGTTTTATTGACTTTGAAAGGGAATTTAATAGTGTTGGATCTATAATGATGGGCAATAATAATGAAGGTGCACTTTTAGTGTTTAAATTGGCCGTTAAAGTATTTCCTGAGTCTCAAAATACTTGGGGAAATCTAGCACAAACCCAATGGGAAATGGGTGATTTTGAAAACGCCAAAGTATCTTGTAAAAAAGTGCTATCAATATCCGATAAAGGTGGTGCTGCCTTTGCCGCTAAAAGAATGTTGAAAAAGATAGTCAATAAGTAGGTCGTACTCTTTGATCTAGTTTTTGTGAGTTGTTAGATTTTAACATTAATAGGATTTTTCTTGTTATATTTAGTACAATTAAAAGAATTAAAATATTTTACCTCACAGTTTAACTAATCATTTTATTTTAATTATGAAAAAAAGAAATTTAAGAAATGTTGTTCTAAAACGTTCAATGGCTTTTGGTACGCTACTGGGCGTTATTTTTTTAACCTCATGTTCGGATGAAGTTATTGAAGAAAATCCTTCAACTTTAAGTGAAACTCAACTTAAAACGCTAACATTAGTTCCAGACCCCGTTCAACCAATTGAATTGAAAGACCTTAGTGATAATGATCCTGAAGTTTTAAAAGGTAGGGCTACTGATGCGGCTGGTGTAGACAGAGGTCGTTTTAACATTACCTTGAATTTTGTTGTGCCCGTAACTGACAGACAGCGCCAAGTATTTGAAGATGCTGCTGCTCGATGGGAACGGATTATTATCGGTGATGTTCCATCATTTACTGGAACAATACCATCTGCATTTATTGGATTGCCTCCTGCTTCAGAGGGCGTTTTAGATGATATCGTAATAGAAGTAGCTTTGACACCAATTGACGGTCCTGGTTCAATACTAGGTTCAGCAGGTCCACGTTTTGTTAGAACTGATGATTTTTTGACTTTAGCAGGATTAATGCGATTTGATGTGGATGATTTAGCATTTTTAGATGAATTAGATCTTTTTGAAGAAGTGATTGTTCATGAAATGGGGCATGTCTTGGGTGTAGGTACATTATGGAATACGACTCAGTTTGGTTTCGATAGAACATTGCTAGAAGGAACTATTGAAGAACCATATTTTTCAGGAAGCAAAGCAAATGTGTTTTGGAATGCTGAAGGAGGTTCTGGTGAGTTACCTATACAAGGTTTAGTTAATGGTGAAATTCGACCCGGTACTAGTTTTGGTCATTGGGATGAAGCAACCTTGAATAATGAATTGATGACTGGTTTCTTAAACCTTGGTGAAAATCCTTTGAGCAGAATTACAGCTGGTTCTATGAGAGATTTAGGATATCGTTCTGCAAGTGTAGGTGAGTCTTATGATTTACCTGAAGGTGCAGCTGGTGTTGATATAAACGAAGCTGCGGCGAACGGTGCGGGAATAAAAATTGCAGAAATGGAAGAATTATTAATGCCAATTGGTTTTGTAACTTCTTCTAAGAAATAATAATAAGCATTTTTTTAAAATTTTTAAAGCCTGTAACCTTTATGTTGCAGGCTTTTTCTTCTTTAAAATCAAATCGAAAATTAAGTATTAATTATAATATTTGGTGTTTGTTCTCTAGAAACTTAGGTCATTTTAACTACATTATTCCTTATATTTAAAAGCACGAATTAACCAACTCTATGAAAATCACCAGCTACGTCTGTTTGATAGTGCTGATGCTATTTGCTTTTGGTTTTGGTCAAAAGCAAATGACATTACAAAAAAGTTTATTACCTCAACTATATCAATCTTTAAAGCGTCTTAATATTATTCCTTTCCGAGGAGAACGAACTGTCGGGTCGTTAGGGATTCCAATAAAATCAAATATCTTCTTTGGAAATAATATTGGGTTGAATAAAACTTTTAAATAATTGAATTATCCATGAAATTTTCAGCAACAATTAGTCTTATAGTATTAGTTTTTACGGTTAGTGCGCAAGACCGATTAACAGGTGAAACGTTTACAACACGTTCTGAAGTTTTAGCACAAAACGGTATGGCTGCCACCAGTCAACCTTTAGCCACTCAAGCTGCCTTGGCTATTTTAAAAGAAGGGGGTTCAGCGATGGATGCTGCCATAGCTGCTAATGCTGTACTTGGTTTAGTAGAACCGGCAAGTTGTGGTATTGGAGGTGATATTTTTGCTATTGTTTGGGATGCTGATGAACAAAAATTATTTGGTTTTAATGGTAGTGGGCGTGCACCAAGAGCTTTGTCAATAGATTATTTTATGGATAAAGGAATGAAGTATGTTCCTTTCTATGGACCTTTGCCAGTTTCCGTTCCAGGTTGTGTTGACGGATGGTTTAAACTACACGAGAAATTTGGCACTTTACCCATGGAGCGTATTTTAGAACCTGCAATTACTTATGGGACTGAAGGTTTTCCTGTTTCTGAAGTGATTGCCTATGAAATGGTATCTAATTATAGAGCTTTAAAAGACCAACCAGGTTTTGCAGAAACCTATCTTATCAAGGGGGTGCCACCTAAAAAAGGTGAGGTATTTAAAAATCCTGATTTGGCGAATACCTATAAAACACTTGCCAATAAAGGCAGAGATGCCTTTTATAAAGGTGAAATAGCTAGAACGATAGCTTCGTATATGAAAAAACATGGTGGTTTTCTATCCTATGACGATATGGCCAATCATACTTCAAATTGGGTAGAACCCGTCTCTACTAACTATCGCGGTTATGACGTTTGGGAATTACCACCGAATGGACAAGGAACTGCCGCTTTACAAATGCTCAATATTCTAGAAGGTTATGATATTGCTGCCATGCGTTTTGGTAGTCCTGAATATCTTCACGTGTTAACTGAAGCTAAAAAGTTAGCCTATGAAGATCGTGCTAAATTTTATGCGGACCCTGATTTTAATAAAATTCCTATTGATGAGCTCTTATCAAAAGAATATGCGGCTAAAAGAAGGCAGTTAATCAATTTAAATGTTGCTGCAGATACCTATCCAGCCGGTGATATGGAAATTGAAACTGGAAATACTACCTATTTAACCATTGCCGATAAAGACGGTAATATGGTTTCTTTAATTCAAAGTATTTATTCGGAATTTGCATCGGGTATGGTGCCTGATGGTTTAGGATTCGTACTACAAAACCGAGGACAGATGTTTAATGTGCAAGATAAGAGTCATGCAAATGCATTAGAACCAGGAAAACGACCATTCCATACCATCATACCTGCATTTATAACAAAAGATGGTAAGCCATGGGTCAGTTTTGGTCTTATGGGTGGTGCCGTTCAACCACAGGGTCATGCTCAAATTGTTGTAAATGTTGTAGACTTTGGAATGAACTTACAAGAAGCTGGTGATGCGCCAAGAATGCGACACAGAGGTAGCTCTCAACCGACAGGTTCTAAAATGACGAATGGAGGTACCCTAAATTTGGAAAGCGGATTCAGCGCCGAAACCCTACGAGAATTACGTAAAAAAGGACATCGAATTGGAGTCGGTGTGGGCATCTACGGTGGTTATCAAGCCATTGGTGTTGATTTAGAAACGAAGGTTTATTCAGGAGCTTCTGAATCGAGAAAAGATGGTCAAGCTGCAGGGTATTAAAAACAACTATACAACATAGCTAATTTTACAAATAATAAAACTCAATTAACCAACCATAATCCTATGATACATCATTTAAATTCTAAACTAATCCTTTGGTCATTATTACTCATAACGACAATAGTAATAGCACAAGACTATGATGCTTTGCAATATAGAACCATTGGACCTGAAAGAGGTGGCAGAGTTACTACAGTAGCAGGAACTCCAATGTTACCTGGTACTTTTTACCTTGGAGCTTCAGGTGCTGGGGTTTGGAAGTCTGACGACTACGGCACTTCATGGAAGAATGTTTCTGATGGGTTTTTTACCACACCTTCCATTGGTGCAATTCAAGTAGCGATTAATGATCCTAATATTGTGTATGTAGGCACGGGTTCTGATGGTTTACGTAGTAACGTTATTGGCGGAAAAGGAATGTATAAGTCAATTGATGCGGGAAAAACTTGGGAACATATTGGTTTAAAAAATGTAGGTCAAATTGGAGCTGTTGAAATTGACCCTACCAATAGTAATATAGTATGGGTCGCTGCGATTGGGAATGCCTTTAAAAGCAATCCTGAACGTGGAATATACAAGACAATTGACGGAGGTCAAAACTGGAAAAAAGTACTTTCTATATCTGATAAAGTAGGATTTTCTGATTTGGAACTACTTTCTAGTAATCCTAATGTGATTTATGCCGCAGCATGGAAGGCTGAACGTAAGCCTTGGACAATAATCTCGGGAGGAACAAAAGACGAAGGGGGTATTTATAAATCGGTTAATGGTGGTAGTGATTGGGTAAAACTTGAAAATGGACTTCCAGAAGGTACCATTGGAAAAATTGATTTAGCAGTTTCACAAGTTGATTCTAGCATTTTATACGCGATTGTAGAAGCTCCAGAAGGCGAACAAGGCTTATACAAGTCTGTCAACCAAGGCAAATCGTTTGAGCACGTTTCTGATGATATGCGATTGGTCAATAGACCTTTTTACTATACCAATGTGGAACTGGACCCGACCAATCCTGATATTGTGTACTCCAATGCCAATCCGCTTTTAAAATCAATAGATGGTGGAAAATCTTGGAAACGTATGAGTGTTCCACATGGGGATAATCATGATATTTGGTTAAATCCCAATAATCCTGAAATATTGATTCAAGCCAATGATGGTGGTGCCAATGTAAGTTTAAATGGCGGAAAGACTTGGTCTACCCAGTTCAATCAACCCACGGCTGAGTTATATCAAGTAGAAGTTGATGACCAATACCCATATTGGTTGTATGCCGGGCAGCAGGATAATTATTCTACCATAGCCGTTCCAAGTTTTCCACCTAGCGCTATTCAAAATGCAGGTACTGGTTGGATTATCAATACTGGAGGGTGTGAAACGGGTCCTGCGGTACCTAAACCTGGTGATCATAATACGGTTTATGCTAATTGTAAAGGAAGATTTGGGGTTTTCGACAAACTAACTGGAACTGAAAAAGCGTATTACGTTGGTGCTTCTAATATTTACGGACATAATCCTAAAGATTTAAAGTACCGCTTTCAACGTGTTGCACCAATTCATGTTTCTCCGCACAATCCTGATGTGGTATATCACGGATCTCAATATTTACACAAAACAGACACCGACGGTTATGAATGGGAAACTATTTCGCCCGATTTAACTGCCTTTGAAGCTGATAAGCAAGTTATTTCTGGTAGCCCAATTACGCGTGATATCACGGGAGAAGAATATTATAGTACATTATATTCTATTAGAGAATCAAAATTAAAAGAGGGTCTTATTTGGACGGGTTCAAATGATGGTGTGATTTCTGTTACCCAAGATGGTGGTAAAACTTGGAAAAACGTTACTCCAAAAAAGCTTCCTAAAGGAGGTCGTGTAGAATCGGTTGAACCATCTCAACATGAATTAGGGACGGCATACATAGCTGTAGATAGACATTTATTAGGTGATGTAACTCCATATATATATAAAACCACTGATTATGGTTCTAATTGGACCTTAATAAGTACAGAAAATAACGGAATTGCTTCAGGTCATTTTGCAAGAGTTTTACGTGAAGATCCGGTTAAGAAAGGACTGCTATATGCGGGAACTGAGTTTGGTGTTTATATTTCTTTAAATGGCGGTATAACTTGGCAGTCTTTTCAACAAAACCTTCCTGTTACACCGATAACGGATTTAAAAATATTCAGAGGTGATTTAGTGCTAAGTACCATGGGACGTGGTTTTTGGATTTTAGATGACATTACTGCTTTAAGACAAGATTCTTTTGCGGAATGGAATAGTGAACCAAAACTATTTCAACCAGATGAAACTATACGTTATCGCTATCCAAAAGTAAGAGGTAGTGGTACTTTTCCTGAATTCCCTAGAACTAGCGTTTATATTGATTATTATTTACCTGAAAAGACTAAAGGAGGATTGAAACTTGAAATTCTAGACGCAAACGGAACATCTGTTGTTACTATATTAAGTGATAGTACACAACTTAAATCGACAGTTGAAGAAGTGGAAAACATGGATTTAAGTCAGACTTTTCGTTATGTCAATACAAAATTAGAAAACAAAAAAGGGTTAAATCGTTTTGCTTGGGATTTAAGGCAAAAGGGGTCATGGGACAAAGACGTTAAGAAACGTTTTAAAAACGGAGCTATGGTTTTACCAGGTAATTATAAGGCACGACTCATAGTTGATGATACAGAGTTAGAGCAATCCTTTACTATTTTAATGGACCCAAAAGTGAAGGCACAAGGCTTAAGCCAGGATGACCTTAAGGTACAGCAAAGTCTGCTAGTCCGAGTACAAGAATTATTATCTCAAGCTCGACAATTGGAAGCTGATTTAGAAAAGGCAATTAAAAGTGCTATAAATTCCGCAGAAAAAGCAAAAAAAGAAGCACTATTAGCTAGTTTAAAAAATGATAAAGGTGCTTATCCACAACAAATGCTTTTAGCTCAAATAGGTTATTTGCAATATGCAGTTGGCGGTAGTGCTGATCAGTTACCCGGAAAAGATGCGCAGCAACGTTTTAGTGAACTTGAAAATCAGCTTAAAGAATTAAAAGCGGAATCCCTTTAATTATAAACTTGACATTCAGAAATATTTTTTAAGAATTGTTTTTTTAAGATTTTTAGAACAGTATGAAAATTAATTTTTTTGAGTACAAAACATAAAGTATTTCAGTCTTTTGAATCAATTTAGAGTATGACGAATTCTTTACCAAAAATAGCATTCAAATCATCTTCTAAATTAGATGTTGAAGTAATGACTTTGTCTGATACTTATGCAAAGCTTAGCTCAATTGAAGATCACAATCCATTCGCTGCTCATAAGATTGAATTTTATTTTATAGTTGTAGTAACTAAAGGCTCGTATTCACACTATGTTGATTTTCAGTTTTACAATTTAAGTGAGGGGAGTGTGTTGTTTATAGCTAAAAATCAAGTTCATCATTTTACTGAAAGTATGAAAAATGCTGAAGGTGTTTGTATCATCTTAAATGGTCATTTTTTTGAACAAAATTACTTTTCTTCCAAGAATATAAATCTTAATAGGTTATATAATTACCATTTAGAATCACCTATAATTCATCAAGAGGATATTGGAGAGGATAATTTTATTGGTGTAGCGCATAAGCTGTATTATGAATACAATTTTCCTAATAGTTTTCTTAAACATGACATGTTGCATGCCCTTCTTCATGTTTTGTTATTAAAAGCAGAAAGAGCAAAGGAAACAAAGTCAATTAGCACTATCAAAGCGGACTGGTTAAATAAGTTTAGCACTTTTAAAAATATGCTTCAAAATGACTATGTAACTACAAGAAATTCAAGAGAGTATGCTTCTAAGTTATTTATATCCTATAAATTCCTAAATGATATCGTTAAAAAATTAACCGGTAAAACGGTCAAAGCTTTTATTGATGATTTTGTTATTGTAGAAATCAAGCGATATTTAGTCTCCACCTCTTTATCAATAAAAGAGATTAGTTATAAAACTGGTTTCGAAGAGCCTGCGAATATGATAAAGTTCTTCAAGAAGAATACGGAGCTAACACCACTTCAATTTAGAAAAACTTTATAAGAAGGTTAGACTTTTACCATTTTTCGTTATTATTTGATAATTAGCTCACAGTAGTATTTGTTGAATTTTGTGACGTAAACAAAAAACAACGATATGAAACATCCATTAACAGTATTAGCAATTATTGCTCTTGTAGTATCAAGTTGCACAGAACCAATTCCTCCATCTGTATTAGAGGTAACAACTTTTAGATTAAAAACGACAGCAAATTCCTTAACCTTTAACGCCCTAGATGCCGAAGTTGAATCCACTTTCACTAATAAGCAACCAGGTTTTATAAAAAGACAAAGTTCGGTTAATGGGCAGGGAGACTATGTAGTTTTAGTTTATTGGAAGTCCATTGAAGATGCAAAAGCATCTATGGATAAGTTTATGAATGATGCATCAGTTGCCGATTATGCAGGTATGATTGAAGGGTCTTCTATGAAAATGAATAGATATACCATCAACGACTCCTTTGATGCCAGAAGTAGCTCCTTTGTTGAGACCATGTCATTTGAAACTAATGACGGAGTTGATATGACAAAATTCAATAAAGTAAATCAAAAAGTAGGGGTAAAGGTATCAGCACCTAAAGAGGGCTTTTTACAGCGTATTACTGGCGTAAATGAAGCTGGGGAGCAAATTGTTGCAGTTTATTGGGATAATAAAACCAATTCTGATAAAGCTTTACAACCTTTTATGGATAATGAAATCTCCAAAGAATTTATGGGGATGATGAATCCATCTTCAATTTACATGCTACGAACAACAATGCTTAACTCTTTAAACTCAACATCTATGAACTTAACTAAGAAAGAAAAAGTAGTCTCTTTATTAAATAGTTTTAATACTGGTGATCAAACACCAATTTCTTATATAAATCCCACAAAATATATTCAGCATAACTTAGGAGTAGGAGATGGTCTTGCTGGCTTTGGTGAAGTAATGCAACATGCTCCACCTGAAGGATTTAAAGCCAATGTTATTCGTGCTTTTGAAGATGGTGATTATGTATTTACTCATACCGAGTACGACTTTTTTGGACCTAAAGCAGGCTTTGATGTTTTTCGTTTTGAGGAAGGCCAAATTGTTGAACATTGGGATAATTTGCTATCTGTTCAACCTAATAATCCTAGCGGAAGAACACAGTTTGATGGTGCCACTGCCTTAACCGATTTAGATAAAACTGAGGCAAATAAAAATACCATTACTGAATTTATTGAGAAGGTACTTTTAGGCCACGAAATGGACAAGCTTACTACATACATTAGTACAGAAAAATACATACAACATAACCCTGCAGTTGCTGATGGTTTAGATGGTTTTGGTGCTGCAATGCAATATTTTGCTGAAAATGGTTTGGTTATGGAGTATACTAAACTTCATAAAGTTCTAGGTCAAGGGAATTTTGTACTTAGTATGAGCGAAGGAAAATTCGGTAAAGGAGAAGCAACAGCTTTTTATGATCTTTTCCGATTAGAAGATGGCAAAATAGTAGAGCATTGGGATGTAATTGCAGCTATTCCCCCTAAAACAGAATGGAAAAATGATAACGGAAAATTTTAATTACTAACCTTTAAATAGATAACAATGACGACACCAACGAATTCGATACCAAAATGGATAATCATTTACCTATGGATAACAGTAGTAATCACTGTAGGGGCTTGTATATCTGGTTATTTCATGCCTGAGGCCTTATTAGGGACTTGGGAAGCACTTCCGGCAGCTGGAGCATTATCATTGGCAGGACCTCTAGGTCTTTTTCTCTCTAGAAATGTTGCAACAGCGGTAGTAACTATTTTCTCGCTAATTAAAAATAATGCTGCAATGATAAAATTAGTTTTATTGCTGAGGATTGTTAGCGACGGCGTAGATTTTATGAACAATTTCGTTGCAGACAATATGCCAATAGCCATTTTTGGTGGGGTTATGTGTCTAATAGAAATAATTGCTTTTACTAAAGTCAAAGCATAAGATTTCAGAACTATTAAATCTTAAAAGGAATAGCAATGATATTGGTATTCCTTTTTTAATCTTAAAAAACGAATGAATACGATAACAAAACATACACAAATTGAGAACATTTTAAACGAATTATTTGACGACGCAAAAGGCGATCACATTAAAATGATTAAAGGTATCGCAAAGAGCGTTTTTCGACCTTTACAACCTACAGATTTTAAAGATGTCTATCTTTCTATTTCTCAAGAACAAGGAGTAGAATTACGACAATTAATTACAGAAAACGGATTTAAAAATATTGTAGAATTCGGAACTTCTTTTGGTATTTCTACACTTTATCTTGCTCAAGGAGTCATTGAGACTGAAGGAAATATTATCACCACAGAATTGGTTCCTTCTAAAGCAAAGAGAGCGACCGAGAATTTCGCTAAAGCTGGTGTTTCTGAACTTATAGACCTTAGAATTGGCGATGCTTTAGAAACTTTAAAAAATTATAGCGAACCAACAGATTTACTAGTGCTTGATGGTTGGAAAGACCTCTATTTGCCATTGTTTAATATGTTAGAGCATACTTTCCACAACAAAACAATTGTTTATGTTGATAATGCCGACATGAATGACACTCAAGTTTTTTTAAAAACAGTTGCACAAACCGCTAAATATGACTTGAGAACTAGTCATAATGGGAAAGTAGTTTTAATTCGGAAAAAGTAAATATAAAAATGAATTTAATCAAGAAGAATTATGGCTGGGTGTTAGTTGTAATTTTGGCTAGTTTACCTTTACTTATATTATCTAGTATGGTCAGTATTAGTGTTATTGAAGGGACATTAAAATTAACGTTAATTGAGAATCAAGCTGCCAGTAATAGTGACACTTTAGAAATGCTTTATCACATTACTGGTGAATTCGCCATTCGATGGATGACTGCAGTTTTAACATGTACCCCATTTTTTATTCTTTTTGGAGTCACCAACCTGTATGTCCGACAAGCGATGGGGATTGCAACTGCCGTCTGGAGTTTACTTCACTTTATTATATTCATATGGGCCGCAGGTATGTTAGAAACCTTTACTCAATTCAATTATATAGCTGGGTTTATAGCCGTTTTAATTTTAATTCCTTTGTTATTTACTTCTAATAGTAAGTCTATGAAAATGCTAAAAAAGAACTGGAAAAAATTACAAAGCTTTTCATATGTCGCTATTTTTCTAACCTTAGTTCATGTAGCTATCTTAGAAAAGACCTGGACTATTTATGCTACAATAGTTGGAGTTGGTTTTATAATACGAATACCATTTATTAAAGAAAAATTCATCAGATTAAGAACAAATAAAAACAACAGTAATTAGAAAAATATTTTAAGTTATGAGTCAAAAATTAGAAAATGCAAAAAGGCTTTACTTGGAAGGAATTAGAGATGGTAAAGCCAGAGAAGCAGTTACAAAATATACCGGGAATCGTTATACTCAACATAGTACAGGGGTTCGCGATGGCGTTGAAGGTTTTGTAGAATTCTTCGAACCGTTTATTGCTCGTAATCCAAAAAGAGATATCCAAATCGTAAGAGGATTAGTTGATAAACAATATGTATTTATTCATGCTTTTCAAAGTCTTAATGATGGTGAAGCAAAATGGGTGACTACCGACTTTTTTGATACAGACCAAAATGATAAAATCATTGAACACTGGGATGTTATCGGTGAGTATTCAGAATCAAATCCTTCTGGAAGAAGTTCCGTTGATGGAGCAACTGAGTTAACTGATTTAGATAAAACAGAGGAAAATAAAGAGCTTGTTCGCAATCTTATTAAAGATGGTTTAATGAAAGGCGGTAATCCTGCAAATTTATCCAACTACATATCTGAGGAAAAATATCTTCAGCATAATAAAGAAGTGGGAGACGGTCTAGCTCATTTTCAGAAATTGGCTAGCCTGCCTAACCCACCATTGACCTATCAAGAGATAGTACTTTGTGTTGGGCAGGGTAACTTTGTCGCAACCTTATCTAAAGCAAATTGGAACGATGGTAAATTAAACCAAGACTACGCTCAAGTAGATGTTTTTAGAGTTGAGAATGGTAAAGTAGTTGAACATTGGGATAATGTAGAACCCGTACCTGAAGAAAACGTAAATAGTGGTAAATTTTAATTATATAAGTTAAAAATGAAAACCTAAAATTGCCCTGCATGCAATCTCATAGTTATGGAGACAACAGGTAGGGCAAAACTATTATTGAACAGCTGCTCTTTAAAGTAAAAATGGGGTTTTTCAGCAAGTTCATTCACAATGGTCATTTAGTACGGTAATGTCATCTAACACTTCCCAAATTAGCGAATTAAAATCCATAGGGGAAAACTTAAACAGAAGTATTAGTCTAGTTTTATTTTCACAATAAAGCAGACTTACCTTTGTATAAAGTAGCATCATTTGCTTATTATACCTGCCTTCATATAAATAGACAGCTCCAAGAAATTCATTATTTAAATTATTAATTGGTGATTTGAAAGACACTTTTGTAGGTAGAATACTAACACCATTTTTAATGTTTTTAATATTCATTAATCCATCGAAGTAGGCCTCTAATTGTAATTCCAAGTCTTGAGGCGACAGGTCTATTGTTTTTTCTATTTTCCAAGCAAATGCATAAGACCAGAATTCAATACTTTCTTTATTAGACCAGCCTTTTGGAAAGACAGCTTCTTCATAGCCCTTATACGGTATGGTAGGTGCAAATTTTATTGGAAAATCAAAAAATTCAGATCCCCAATTTGTGGTTTTTAGTAATGATTTGTGTTTTGCCTCTTGGGCATAAGAAAAACAAAGAATACAAAACACAATTAGACTTAAACAGTTTGTTCTCATGCTTATTATTTAAATTGTAAGAAAACATCAAACTCAATTGCATCAGAAATTGCGCTATCTTTATATTTACTGTCATAGGTAATACCCCAGTCTTTCCTATCAATTTTAAATTTAGTTTTTATCGATCTTGTTTCAGCATCAGCGAATGCTCTAATCATAATCGTATTAGTGATGCCCTTGATAGTCAATCTTCCTTCAAATCTATGCTCATTATCTTCCTTATAATACGTCACTTTTGATAGTTCTAAATGGGCTTCAGGGTAAACAGAAACATCAAAAAAATCACCATTTTTTAGATGTTCTACAGGACCATTATCTGGGTTCTTTTGGTATTGTTCATTTGTAATACTGGTCATGTCAACAACAAAAGAACCACCGGTAATTTCATCTTTATTGGTATAAAGCTCCCCGCTTTTAAAATTTACAATACCGGTATGTTCTGAAAATTGAAATAAGTAGCTTCCTTTCCAGGCGATATTACTCTTTACAATATCCAGGTCATAAGTTTCACTAAAAACTTTAGGTATTTGTTTTTGTGGATTTACAGTAATAACAGTGCTTATAATCATCCCAAGGGTAAATAATATATTTTTCATATGTGTTATAATTTGAGGATAAAACTAATTCGAGCTTGATGTTGAATATGTCAAAAGAATGTAAAAGAAGTGTCAACGGTTGTGAAAAGTTCCTAAATAAGCTGTTCTTTGCGACTATGAATCATGTGACTAAGTACACATATTTTTTTGTAGTTCTTTTTTGCTTTATAAGCTGTAATCCTTTAAATGAAGAAGAAAGCATAGCTGATGAACGTATTAAAATTGGCGTAAGAGAAGCAGGGAATCGACTATTGCTTTCGCAAGGTGATAGCACTTCATTAATTTTACCCGTTGAAAAAATTTCAGAATCAAAATACCTCCTACGTTTTAAGGACAATCATTCTTTTGAGCCAAATGCCATTGTAAATACAGTAAAAGAAAGTTTTCAGAAAGGACAGTTGCCCTCTCAATACATTGTTCAAGTTTTACAGTGCGAAGATCAAAAAGTTGCCTACAGCTATGAGATGCATAAAGAAGAGGAAAAAACTTTAATTCCTTGTGCGGGCAGAGCACTACCTTCTGACTGTTATATGTTTGAAATAAGGCTTTTAGGTACTACAAAACCCAAACCGGGGGGAGGTTTATGGTTTCTGCTTATTATACCATTAGTTATAACAGCTTTAATGCTTTCAAAGAAAAGGAAGAGCAAAAATTTAAAATTCCAAACGGAATCTTTTAATCGTATTGGAAGCTTTAAGTTTTACCCTAATGAAAACAAATTAGTAAAAGAAACAGAAGAATTTGCTCTTACTAAAAAAGAGTGTGAAATACTTTCATTGCTTATTGCACAGCCGAACCAAGTGATTAGTCGAGAGCTTTTAACCAAGAAAATATGGGAAGATAATGGGGTTATTGTGGGAAGAAGTTTAGATACTTATATTTCTAAGCTGCGTAAAAAACTAGCTAGTGACACCACTATTAAAATCACAAATATTCATAGCATTGGATATAAATTAGAGGTTTTAGCTATCGAAAACTAAGGATGAATAACCAAAAAAATTATGGACCTAAGGGTCTTGAATATTTCCTTTACTCGGTAAGGATGATATTAATTTTCATTTTTTTTCCTTAAAGCTCTCGAATTTTCATATTTCGAAACCAAGAATTGAAGTACCAATTTTGAAGTGCAATTTTTCCCTTAATTGCTTGAGCAAAACCGGTATTATCCTTAAATCGTGATATGGCAACTTTGTTTTTCCACTCTTCTGAGGTAAAGTCTTCTTTAGCAGTTATTTTTCCATTAAGGTAAAATTCAATTTTTCCATTTTGCTGTATGATTTTAGAGGTATTCCATTGACCAGAATTATTCACATCGACTTCATTTAATTGAGGAGAGACCCCCCATAAACAACCTGCTTTTTTCAAAGGTGTGTTTGTATCTGAATGATTAGAATCTAATAATTGGTATTCTGGCCCAGTATTGTAGGTAGCGTTGTATTCGGGAGTTTCCTGTACATTAATGAAAACTCCTCCGTTGCCGCGGATATCCATTTTCCAATCAAAAACAAGTTCATAATTTTCATATACTTTGTCAGTTGTTAAATCACCAAAAACCTTAGTTTCATTGGTCGCGTCGCAAAAAAGTGTTCCATTTTTAACCGTCCATCCCGAAAATTGAGTGGAATCTGATTTCTGGTATAAGTGCCATCCATTTAGACTTTTACCGTCAAAAAGAAGAGTCCAGCCTAGTTCTTTTTCCGTGCTTGTTAGTTGGTTGTGAATTTTATTTTCTACAACCCATTTCTTTGTATGCCAAACTGGTTTGTCAGATTTTATATCCGTTTGACAAGAGACAATAAAAAATAGAATTATGGGTAAGCTTATGAAGAGGTTTCGCACTATGAATTTATTTAAAAGGTAAAAATTACAACATTATTTGGATTACCTATAAAAAATCACTTTTCTTCTTAAACCAGCATTTGGTAACTCAAGTATTATGGGCTTTAGATTTATGGAATAAATGGATTGGCATACTTTTCATCTGAAATAAAGGACTCATCTGTTAGGGTATTTAAAAAGTCAATTAAAGCTTGTTTATCGGCTTCAGATAAGTTTAAACGACGGACGTTATTTCCTTGTGTCAACCTGTTATCTAAATTCGGATTGTTTTGCACTCCACTATTATAATGCTCAATAACTTCTTCTAAAGTCTCAAATCGTCCATCATGCATATATGGGGCCGTTAAGGCAATATTGCGTAAAGACGGGACTTTAAATTCACCTAATTCATTATTGTTTCCGGTTATACCTCCAACACCTAAATCTGTAATTACAGCATCTAGACCATTGTTTCTTGCATTATCGCCAACAAATACGTTGGTGTCGTGACAATCAAAGCAACGGGTCTGATTACTCAAAAAAAGCTGTTTACCTCTATTCTCCGAAGCAGTAAAATTGGTAAAATTATCCTCTATATCTTGAGCTTCTGCTAAGCCTTCATCAAATTTAGATTCAAAGGAAACCATAGAACGAATAAACTGTGAAAGGGCTAAAGCAATCCTTTGACTGGTCACTTCATTATCTCCGAAAGCATTGGAAAATAAAGTGGAGTAGTAGTCTTCTTGTGCTAATTTAGATTCCAGCTCAGGTAAGGTCATTCCCATTTCAACAAGATCTTGAATAGGCATTAATGTTTGGTCTTCGAGTGTTACGGCTCTTTCGTCCCAAAAGAATCTCCCGTTTTCATAGAATCTTGCATTGGCCAATCCCATGGAATTTCTTTCGGTCAAGGCACCGTCGAAACCAGTACTGAACTGATCTGGGTCTGAAAATCCATTTTCTTGAATATGACATGAGGCACACGAAATGGTATTATTTAATGATAGCTTGGTATCATAAAATAATACCCTCCCCAGCGTTGCACCATTATCTGTTACTGTATTATTATTTGGTGTATTGTCTTCATCTTGAACATCATTGTCAAGGAAAAAATCTGGAATTACGATATCGGCATAATTAAAAGGGGTAGCAGGTAGGTTTAAAAAGGCTGATTCAACAATCGTATTATCTTCTTGAGCTAAGTCTTCATCAGTCAAAATTTCAACATAATCATCATTACTACAAGATTTTAATAGAGAAAATAAAACACAAAGGGGTACAAAATACTTTTTCATTTACGAACGCTTTAAATTGATTTACAAAAGATTAAAAAGTAATTGTGTGTCATATACTTTGAAGGGTTAAGATTTGATAATGTGTTTTATGAAGTAAAAAGCTTCGCATATTTTGAGAAGCTTTTTACAACAATTTTAAACAACACGATTAAGGTTTTAAACCAAAACTTTATAGGTCGGGACCAAGCGTAATATTATTTACAGCATCTGAGATTTCATAGCCAAGACGTAATCCCTCTATGGCATCTTGTTCAATATGCACTCCTAGTGGAACTCTTGAATAGGCATTTTCACGGGCCATTTCAGTAAATGAAGAAAAACTTCTTGGAGCACCGTTGAAAGGAATGTTTCCAAAATTCGAATAGGTAGTATCTGTAAAATCAATATTATCTGTACCAAAAAAGGAAATGAAAACTCCTGCTGCGACTCCAGCAAATGTTGCATGACCAGATGGATAGCTTGGGAATGCAGGATTCACTCCATCAATAAATCTCGATAAATTGGTGGTAAAATCTTCATCAATATATTCTCTTATATAGTTACTTGGTCTCTCGATGTTATAAGTGTATTTATCGTCCCAAGCAGAAACAGCGGCGTCATTTAAAGCAAAGCCCAAACGTAGAAGTAATTCCAGAGCCTGGTCAAAATCAAGCTCATTTCGTTCTATTAATTGATTAGCTATAGAGACTTGTCTGCCGGGGGGGCTAATCATTAAACCTTCTACATCATCTGCCCAAAACTCTGCAACCCATAAATCTTCACTGGCGCCTGTTGCCGCTCCTATAGTTATCTCGTAAACCTCAAACATCTGTTCATAGTATTCACTTGAAGGATTAGTGCTATAACTTAAGGCAGTGTCAAAATCTACACTGCTTGTTTGATTAGGACTTATAGCAAATGTTCTAACTTCTCTCCAGTAAGGGAACCAAGCATCTTCATTAGCTGCTGCTGTCCATAAGCCTATTCCCTCAGGAGCTATATAGTCATCCGGAGTTTGATTTACAATTTGCTCTTCAGCAGCTTGATCTGTTTGACTATAATTTATGACTCGTTGTGCAACATGTCTTCCCCAACGTTCAGAGTTTTCAATTTCCTGTTCTGAAAGGCCATCTTCTAACTCATTTTCATGATTATTTTGAAAATTGGATATGGCTTGTCTTTCTCCAGGTTCAAGGCTAAACATAAAATGATCTATTGCTATGGCGTATGCAGTATGTAGTGCTAGGTCTAAGTTTACATTGTCTTCAAAGGCGTTCTCATTTAGGTTAAAATTGTTTATTCTTTCCGTATTAGACGAATAACCACTCATAAACGGAACGGCGGTCTCATAACCTGCTAAATGTATGTAAGCCAAAGATCTTGTAACAATATTCGGTCTCATACCAACAGTATGTTGATCTAATTCTAACCACAACTCATTCCAACCTAAAATGAGTCCAGCAGTATCTTCAAAAGGTTCAACAGTTCCATTTTGATTATTTCTGGCTGCTTCGTCATTTGTTTCGTCGGCCTCAGTAGCTGCTGTTTCTGTTTCCTCCAATTCTAAAGCTTCTAATTCATCGGTAGCACAAGCTTGAAAAAGTAGAGCCGAAAGGGCAATCATATAAACTTGTTTTAAATAGGTGTTTTTCATAATTTTTAATTTTTCGAGGGTTAATGTTTAAGTAAAAAGTTATTTACTTATCGTTCCTTTATCTTAATACGATATGGCATACGGTTTACCCAACCCTTTAGCTTGAAAAAAATGAAAATTGTTTATGAATGCCTTTAAAAGCTAAGGTTGTAACGAATAATAAGCTACACTAAAACAAGGCTTTTTAAAAAAAGACACTTAGTTGCACATTCGGAGAGAAGGTTATAGCCTTGCGATAAGGGCTATTTGGTGAAGGTGCATTTTGAAATAAGTTGACGATATTATCTTGATTGTAAAGATTGATAAAAGAGAGTCCTACAATACCTTTCCAAGTGTTGGCTTCATTAGAAAATGAATAGGTGGCCGATATGTCTAATTGATGTTGATTAGGAAAACGTTCGGAATTTAACAACTCCAGATCTGCCAAGGAATCGTTTCCTTCATCAAAATCAGGAATCACCACGGGCATTCCTGAAAAATAACCCCAGGTAAAAGCAAAATTGAAAGGGTCTAAATGCCAAAGTCCAGTAAAATTCAAAATATGTCGCTGATCAAAATATACCGGAGAGGTTTCCCCATAATTGGTATTTATACTGCTAAGAGAATAGCTGAACATGGTTTCTATATTGTGCCATCTTTTTTTGATAAAAAGGTCTACACCTAATGTTTTTAATTCTCCTGTTTGAAGCATTTCAGTGTTATCTTGTAGCGTGATTTTATCTGTATTTCTTAGATAAAATTCTGTATCCAGTAACCAACCTGATTTCTCATATAGTACACCAACCATGGCCTGATAACCCTCTAATACGGCAGTGGTTCTATCCGGTAAAAACCAAAACTGACTGTTATTATTAAAATCATCAAAATCATCTCTTAATTTTTTTTGGATGAATTGATGAGAACGACCTGCAGATGTTTTAAAGAAAAGTGATTCGTTAGATCTAAAATTGACCATAATTCTAGGATCGGCATAAAGTCTCTGATTGGGATTATAGTAATCACTATGAAGTCCAATATTAGCGGTTACCTTATCACCCCAGTTTTTATTTAAAGAAAAGAAAGCACTGTGTACAGTGGCATTTTGATCTCTTCGATTGTTGACACTATTTTGATCATTACGCTCATCAAATCCAAGTTCATAGTCGGTTAAGGTGTAACCAGTTTCAAGTTTTGTGGTCGTATTTACTTCAAAGTCTGCCTCAACAATAAAACGAGTATCATCAATGGTATTAGTGTACTTTTCAAAACTATTTCTTTCAGTCTCCAAAAAGCCCTCACTTGTATTATCAATAGTTAATGAAGATTTACTAAATCTAGCTTGGGCTGTGAATCGTTCTGAAAATTTACCTTCCCATTTGGCTGTAACTCCCCAGTTGTCTAAATCTAAATCTCTAAAATCTTCTTGCTTACTATCTGAGTCCTTTAATGTTGCAAATAAGCTATTCTGAATATTGATATAGCTAACGGTGGCTTTATGATTGTTGTTAATATCATAAATCAGTTTTGAGTTGATATCATAAAAGCCAACCTCAAATTTTTCACTATTTACATCATCAGCGATAACTTCTAAACGGCTACCTTGAAAATTAAGATTTGAAAACGCCGTTAGTTTTGGCGAATTAATACCCGGGTAGTTGGATCTTCCTGCAAAATAAAAAGCTAATTTATCTTTAACCACAGGGATTTTTATCGTTGCCCCCGCATAAACGGAGTTCGCTTGAAATGCATATGAGGTTGAATCTGCTATGATACTACTTGTAGTCATATTAATTAAACCGCCTACACGACCTCCCCATTTTGCAGATAAGGTATTCCTTTGTATTTCAATCTTATCAATAAACAAAGGATTGTATGGAGAAAGTGCACCAAAAAAATGCCCGTTGTGATAAATAGGAATATCATCAATTTGAATTAACGATTGATCAAAAGTGCTTCCACGAAAATTAAGACTACCAGGTTTTCCGCTAGGCGAATGTACCCCAGGAATGTTTTTGATAACATTAAAAATATCACCATCTGTTTCTCCAGCGAGTAGCCCTAGCGAATTCATATCAACTTGAATGCTATTATCACTAATTTTTGAATCAATTCCTCGAGTTAGATAATCAATAATTTCAACTTCATCTAGATGAATCATTTCTTGTTCAAATTTCAAAGGAGCCTTCATTTGCTGGAGGTCCGAAGCTTTAATGTGAACGCTTTTGTAATAGGGAGAATGAATATGAATTGAATCTAAAGCGAAAATATTCTCGAGTACATATCCTTCTTTTTTAGGGTAATAATATCTTTCAATACCATTATTAATTTGAACATTGATACCATTAATTGTTTCATCGGTAATGGCATCAATTATGGTGAATTTCAAATCGTTTCTAATAGGTAGCACCATATAATTAGAAGTACTACTGGCCTCAAAGGTTATTGGTATGAATTCATTTAGCTGTTTAAGACAAGTTTCCAAAGTAGTGCAGTCAGATGATTTTGGAATTTCAATTTGCCCTAAAACGGAATAATTATAAGAAAAATCTACTCCGAATCTTTCTTTAAGTCGTTCTAAGCGATCGGCAAATTTTTCGTTTTTTTCAACATCTTGTGCCCGCGCCACACCCATAAAGGAGAGACTTAAAGTCAAAAAAAGCACATAAGATCTAAAAATTTGTAATCGCACCTTTAGGTTTGTTATTGTTGCCACGATTGGTGAATGCATATTAATAAAAAATAACCTTATTATTTTCAAGGGTATAATTTATTTCCATGGTTGTGAATACTGTACTCAGCGCACTATTTAGAGTATCGTGAGTCATAGTACCTGTAAATTGTAGTTGTTCGTATTTTTCAGGCAAAGCTATTTCCACTTCAAAATAACGCTGCATATCAGCGATAACATAGCGTAGGGGAGTTTTATCATAAGTGCTAAATCCTTGAATCCAATCAGGTGCGTCATCTTGATGATTTGATTTTATAAGTTCATCATTCTTCAATTCAATACTTTGACCTTCTGTAATTATTTGAACTTGGTTTTTATATGAAACCTCTATTTTGCCCTCATAACAATAAACTGAGAATAAATCTCCATTTGTTTTTATGTTAAACTGGGTGCCCAAAACGGCTACTTTTGCTGTTGTAGTGCTGACCACAAAAGGTTTCCCTTTTGTAACATCAAAAAACGCTTGTCCATTAAGTACCAATTCCCTACTATTTTCCCAATCTTTTTTATAATAACTAATGCTTGATGCAGCATCAATTTCCACTATTGAACCGTTAGGTAATTCAATCGTATTCTTTTCTGCAATTCTGGTATTTTCCAGTATTTCATTAGAACCTGATAAATACCAGAACAGTCCGCAAGAGATAAGTATTAGTGCGGTTGCGGCATATTTCATCCAATGAGTTCTTTTGGCTTTCCGTAAAGGTATTACCCCGCTTTTTTTCTTTTGCAATTCTGCTAGACCTGCTTCAACATCAAAAGGTTTTACTTTCCAAGTATCAATATCATCAATAACAGTTTTGAGTGCGTCAAGTTCACCAGATTTTTCTATGGTTTCTTGTTCCTCTGTATTTAGGCGTCCGTCCATCCAACGGGCAATAAAATTTTTATTTTTCAAATACTTGCTCACAATAGTACTACGTTTAACAAATCATTTACCCAACCCTCTAAATTGAATATTTTTTTATTTCTGTAATTGTTTTTAATTTGATTAAAGCTTTTGCAATACGTTTTTCAATAGCCGTTTCACTAACCTCTAAGCGTAAAGCGATTTCTTTGTAGGTTAATTTATCAATTCTATTCATTAAAAAAGCCTCTCGTTGTTTTTCTGGTAAACTTGAGATGGTTTCTTCTATTTTTTCACGAAATTCTTTGGTTCTTAAGTGAAAATAGGGGTCTTCATTATCTTGAATAGGCATTAGACTCTTTTCAAATTTTAATGCCACCTTGTTAGAACGGATATTGTCTATCATAAGGTTTCTAGAAATTTTATATAAGAAACCTGTTACTTTTTCAAAAATGACGGAACTACATTTAGACCAAAGTTTTATGAAAGAATCTTGAACAATATCTTCGGCACGTTGCATATCACCAAATTTATAATACAGATAGTTACGAAGACTTTCTGCATGAGTTTTATAAATTTGATTGTAAACCTGCTCTTCGCAGACAGATGGACTTTTCTCCATTGTAATTCTTAATTCTAAAAGACTAGCAAAAACAATAGTAACTTCCTAAATCTTGTTATTGCCATTTAAATGCAAGATACCTTATTCTCTCTAATAACTATTTCTTTAGAGATTTTTTACAATTTGAGAAATTTATAAATTTACTTGCTAAGTTTCTTCCAGCAAAATTGTTCACTTAAAATGCTGCTGAAGAAAATTAGGCGACTTATTTTTACGACCAACTACATCCGCTGATATGAATCACATCCAATTAATATTTTTTTTCATGATTTCTAGCTTTGCCGCTGCACAGCTTCAATATACACATACTCCCAATGGTGAAATTGTTTATGGTAATTATGATACCTTTTTAAACGATGAATATGGTGGGCTGAACTTTTTCTTTGAGGGTAGTGAAAACGCTTACGAAAAGGGTGTTTATTTTATGAAGGGTAGTGAAAATGGTATCCCTGCCCTAATAAGACTTCAAAAAGAAAATAAAATTAGGGTTAAGAATAATCTTTTTGTTGAATCGGTTAAAATAGACGCTGATGAATTAGACTATTATACTACTAAAACGGATTCATTTTTTGTTACCAGTAAGATTTCATTAAAAGACAAGCCAATTTATGAACCTACTATTTTACAATATCTTGGAGACTCTGAAAAAGCAGATTATGCCATGTACTACAAACTTAAAAATGGATATGCTGTCAAAAAGAAAATTCTTCATTTGAAAAAATCAGAAGGTGAATATTGGGAAGAATTAGACTTAAACGTAGAAGATCCAAAGAAAATTGAGGTTCTTTTTGGATTTTACGATAAGATAAATAGGCTTAATTCTGAACAAGAGTTGACCATTGAAGAATTTCTAAATACATTAAAAATTGAGGAATACTACCGGCACTATAAAGAAGACACACGTATTTTTTATGATAAACTATGGAGAGAGGTTAAAAAACCAGAATTAGCCCTATTTAGCGGTAAAGTGACTAAAATAGTTGATAGTATTTTTTCGGTAACTATACATGATGACCAAGGACAAAAAATGTATGAACTCAATTATTCTTCTTTACATCCATTAAAAAGACATGATACACTTACAGTTTATGAGACCGGGGCAATTAAGATGAAACGTACTTATAATCATGGTGATTTGATAAGGTCAAAGCGTTATCGAGATGAAGAATTATTCTTGGCATTTGATTATTTCAAATTTGAGAGGGAAGAAGGTAAATCTGATGTTATGCGAAGGAAAGGATCATTAATAGGAGATGAACGCATTAATACCTATGCTAGCATTTCTTCGACTGTGGAGCATAATGGGCAGTCAATTCGATATGAATTCGACAAAAAAAACATGGAGATAGCTCAAAAACTGACTGATACTGAGACTACGTATCTTTATTCAAATTACACGGAACCTATTAACCTGGATAACCTCAGTACTAGATTAAGAGCATTTTTTGAAAGTAGTTCAGGATACAATAACTCAGTAGTTTCTACTGACCTTGAGGGAACCATGTTGCTCCAAATTAATACCGATTTTAAGGGAAGAGTTATAAGCTATGAAATCTTAGATTCTAATAATGAAGCCTTGCAAAAATTAATAAAACCGTTCTGCGAATCTGCTTTAAAATCTGATGGCCGTTTTCCTATGCGTTTTAAAAATATAAGGTTTGAAGATAAGAATGCGCAATGCACCTTTTTATTGCCCATAAGTTTTGAACATCGACAGTTTTATAAAACTTTTTCAAGACCTAACTATAATAATTGGAATTGGCATTGGCAATGGCAACAACAAATGATGTGGCAACAGCAACAATTTATAAATAATAGTCTTCCTAAGTTTTAAAGTTAATTCCTTTAAAAAAGAGGTTTTTCTTAACCGTGATTAACGAAATCAGTATTGTCAATCTTTATAGAATGCCTAATATTTTTAAAAATCATAAATGATTGGAGGCCTTGAAAAGTAGGTTTTAAAATAAACTGCTTAATTCCAATATTGAAAATTTAAAAACGTAACATAAACTGAGTTCCTTGGTTTAGTTCGCTTTTACATATCATTTCACCGCCATTCAATTCTACAAAATCCTTTGTAATTAGTAATCCAAAACCGGTTCCTTGTTCTCCGTTGGTGCCTACTTTTGTCTTGGGCATACTACCGCTTTTAAGGTTTTCATACCATGCTGTATTCATACCTACTCCAAAATCTTGCACACCAATTTCAATATGGTCTGAATCCTTTCGAGAAGAAAGGATGACTTTATCACCTTTTTTACTGAATTTAATAGCATTAGAAGTCAAATTACGTAAAATGACTTTGAACATGTTTTCATCAATAACGAGATTTGGATGAGAAATTTCAAACACTAAAGTCACCTCTTTATCCTCTGCTATTTGCTCAAATTCCTGTGCTATGGAATCAAACATTTCTTTAATGTCACAACTCGTTTTATTTAGTTGTATTCCTTCAAGCTGATTATAGGACCATTCTAATAGGGCATTTACCATAGAAACTCTATCGTTGATTTTATTTTTCAACTTCTTTGTTATTCCTTGTAACTCACTAGTATTTAATTGGTCTTCAATAATTTGTACTAGTTCAGTAATGTTATTTAAAGGCCCTCTAACATCATGGGTAAGCAATGAGAACAATTTGTTTTTAATGCCATTAATCGTTTCGAGTTCTTGATTTTTAATTTCTAACTCTCCTTTTGCTGTTTGCAGATTTTTGGTCTGCTTATCCACTTCGAGGGTAAGAATTTTATTGGTTTCAATCTGGGTTCTCATGTTTTCATCTTCAATAGCTTTAAACTTAAATCCCATTAAAATGGAGTATAAGATTAATTGTAGTGTAATTAATATTGATGTAGTTAATAATACTAATTGAGGAACCACCAAATTACTATTTTTCAAAAACCATGCGCTTATATATATTATTGCCGCAAGTAGGAGCGGGGTGTAAGAATACAAATAGTACTTATTGAATTTTTCTTCTTTAAATAAATGTACCCCTGAAAATATATTTAAAAAAGTAGACAGCGCGGCCGTAATTGCCGCAAGCATAACAAGTGAATTAGTGAGCCAGTCAATCTTGAAAGTCAAAACATTCAAAATATATAGCGTCGGAATCAAAACTGCACTATATTTTATAAGGGTATAGCACCTAGTTAATCTAGGATGATTGCTTTTATTAATGTTTAAATAATTAATAGTGAACAAAACAAAGCCATATGTTGTAATCATTGCGGTAATGAGCGATGCTTTACTTGCAACCTCCTCAATAAAATCTAAAGGAAATAAGTACCAACTCCAATGAAGCGTAATACCAATTATCAGAATACAATAATAACCTAGTAATTTATGTCTTAAAATTAAATAGGAGACAAAGTGGTAAATTCCAAAGACACCAAAAATAGCAATGAATACTACAGTTATTAGATATTGTAAATCAAAACCATTCATATAGTAACCGAGCGTTGGTTATGAATATAATAAGAATCATTCATTAATCAAATTTATATGTCAAGCTTAGTCATTAGATGCCTGTTCATAAATCGATAAACAAGTTATCGATTCTGATTTAAGGGTAAAGTTTGATTTGGTAAAAAAATGCGTGATTTTATATTTAATTATTAAAATCAAAGGATCCTAGTTTTGATTTTATAATAACACTTAAAAATTAGGCGAATAGTACTTAAAATTAATCACTTAGTGCTATTTTAGAGGGTCTTGAAAACAAAAAATAAATTAATACGAACTGAAATTTTAGCAGGGCTGAGCTCTTTTCTCGCCACTTTTTATATTGTAATTGTAAACCCTGCTATTCTTTCTGACACTGGAATGCCATTTTCGGCGGCAGTAACATCAACCGTACTTGTATGTGCCTTCGGTAGCGTTTTAATGGGTGTTTATGCTAAAAATCCATTCGTAATTGCACCAGGAATGGGGCTTAACGCATTCTTTACCTACACTGCTGTTTTAGGCTTAGGCCTGAGTTATGAAACAGCGCTAGGCGCAGTTTTTTGGTCTGGAATACTTTTTCTGATTTTGAGCATTTTAAAAATACGAGATAAAATTGTACAGTCAATTCCACATTCATTGCGTTATGCTATTGCCGCTGGTATAGGTCTTTTCATTTGTTTTATTGGATTTCAAAATGCGGGCTTCATCATTGATGATTCCGCAACTTTAGTGGGTATGGCTTCCCTTAAAAACCCCATCTGTTTGACGTTTTTAATTGGATTAGGTCTTACCGCTGTTTTAATAGCTAGAAAAGTAACTGGAGCAATGATTTTAGGCATTCTTTTTACTACTATTATAGCCTGGCCTATTGGAAGGTGGTGGGGAGAAACAGCAGTAATGAGTTCAGAATTACCAACGCTTGTAAACTATTCAGGTATATTTTCTATGCCAGATTTTAGCACCTTTTTGAAGGTGAATTTAGTTGACTCCTTGCAGTTTTCGTTTCTTCCTATAATTTTTGTTTTTGCCTTTACCGATTTGTTTGATAGTCTTTCTACTATGGTCGGGCTTTCAGAGGCCTCAGATTATAAAGATGCTGAGGGTAATCCTAAAAATTTAAAGAAATCACTTTTAGTTGATGCACTGACCACAATTTTTTCAGGTTTGGTAGGTACCAGTTCAGGTACTACTTATATTGAATCAGCTGTGGGAATAAGAGAAGGAGGTAAAACGGGACTTACTGCTATAACTGCAGGCCTTTTGTTTTTGCCTTTTTTGTTTTTCTCTCCTTTATTGTCGATTGTTCCAAGTATCGCAAGCTCTATAGCTTTGGTGTTAGTAGGTTATTTTATGATGAAACCCTTAACTAAAATCGACTGGAGTTTACCCGATGAGGCAATTCCTGTATTTTTTACTATGATTCTCATGCCATTGACCTATAGTATTACTACGGGTATCATTTTTGGATTTTTGAGTTACACACTCTTGAAATTCTTTGTGGGTAAAAAGTCGGAGATTAATCCTGTATTGCTCATTATTAATGCCTTTTCACTTCTTTTCTTATGGCTTTAAAACAAACCATAGTTCTAGCCTTCTTTTTTGTTATTTACATGGCACAAGGGCAGCGAGTAGCTATTATGGGTGCTATGGATAAAGAGATTGAGTTTCTAAAATCAGAGTTAGAAAACAAAAAGAAAATTCAAAAAAGCGGAGTTACTTTTTTTACAGGAAAACTTAAAAATAAAAGAGTAGTGCTATTCAAATCTGGAGTGGGTAAAGTGAATGCTTCTTATTGCACTGCAATTTTAGTAGAGAATTTTAACGTGACGAGTCTCATTTTTACAGGAGTGGCCGGTGGTTTGCACCCTGAAATTAAACCAGGTGATATTGTGATTTCAAATAATTTGATTCAATATGATTTTGGAAAACTGAAAAATGGAGAATTCGAAATTTGGCCCACAAGAAATTTAAAGGAAAAAAATAATAGAAACCCACTTTATCTTGATGTTGACCCAGTTTTATTTAAAAAGAGCGAAAAGGTTTCTTCACGATTAAAGCTGAAGCCATTCAATAATAGGCTACCCAAGTTCTATTTTGGCACCATTGCTACAGGAGATAATTTTATAAGTGACACGCTAAAAGCTAAAGAATTGAATACAAAATTTAATGCAATAGCTACGGAAATGGAAGGGGCAGCAGTTGCTCAAATATGTACAATGCTAAATTTACCCTATATCATTATTCGTAGTTGTAGTGATAATGCAAATACCAAAGCACAAACAGATTATTTAAAGTTTGTTGAAGTAGCTGCCATAAATTCTGCTCATATGGTACTTGGTTTGCTTGAAGAGTAGAATTTTATAGATTTAGGTTTTTACTAAGGTTATTTCAACTTCAACTTCCACTTCTAACGGGGAATCCCATTTGTGCCCAAACCAAGATACCTTCATCTATAATAGCAGTATTTTCATAGCCATAACGCCTTAGGGTAGCCAAAACACGTTCTGAGGCAGCATGTGGACAAGCGCAATAGATTACTATCTGGGTGCCGTCGTTAGGGATGTCATCAATAAACTCATCAGGTTCTGAATAGTAGGGCACAGGGGCTGCTCCCGGAATGTGCATTTGTCGCCAAGCCACTTCAGAACGAGCATCAAGTATGATCATGCGCTTCCCTTCTGTGAATGCCTTATTAACTTGTTCGGCGGCCACAAACTTATTTTCACGTAGCTTAAAAACTGGAGCTATGCTATCCGGATTTAGTACATACTCTTCAGGCTCTGGTACTTTGATAGAATCCAGTTCCTGAGGCTTGTCCCAACCTGAGGCCCGGCTTCTAAGAAAAGCAGTCACATTATTAATGTCTTTATCCGAAAGCGAATCTTTAAACGCTAACATTGGAGTACCGTCTCTTCCTTCTGCTATGGCATATCTAAGAAAATCATCGGTTGCTGTTGCCAGTAGCATGGGGTTTGCTAGGGCTGGAGCTGTAATACCTTCTCCTTTATTACCATGGCAGACAGCGCATTTTGCTTCGTATAATCCTGCTCCTTTTGTGATATCACCGGCAATGGGTTCTCTAGAAAGTTCTATCGGACTCTCCACTTCTGCCATCTTGTTCAAATAGGCTAGTAACAATTCAATTTCAATATATTCCATTGGACCGCCTTGTTTATCCAAGTAGCCACCCATTGCTGTGTTAGCCCTTCCAAATTGCACGGTATAGCGTAAAAAATTAGTATTCATACTGGTGCCCAGCAAGGATTTTGAGCGTAATGAAGGGGCATGATCTGCAGTATAACCCTGACGGTCTTCACCATGGCACAAGGCACAATATTTACTATACAGGCCGGCTGCATGATTTACGGCCAGCGTATCCATTTCACCCATAAAGGAATAGGTTTTAGCAAAAACAGCCTGACTTTCCGGTTCTTGAACGAATTCTAATTGCACGCCAAAAGCATGTTCTGAGTTAATAGTTAATCGATTTGCGGTTTTGCTATAAGCAGTTTCAGGTAGTTCAGTCTTAAAATATTGGTATGTAGAGTCAATATCTACCACATCAAACTCTAAGGCATAAACTCCATCGGTGCGGTTGGCCAAATAGTTTTTAGCGCCTTTGTCTTGTTCCGCAGAAACCAAATGCAACTCCTGATTCTTAAAAATCGAATACCTGACAATAGAATCGGTCGCTTCGAGAGTTTCAAAACCCATAGTATTATATTGTTGGGCAATCGAATCAAGATGATGTACGGCAACCTTTATGGCTGAAGTACCCACAACACCATTAGGATGTGTACCATACATCCGAGTAAATATGTAGTAACTTTTCCAATCTTCTCTAGCTTTAACATAACTACTGCCTATTCTTTCTATAAATCGAGGTAAGTAAGCCGGAGGGGCTTCAGCATCAAAATCGAGACTCATGCGTTGTGACTCGCCCGTATCCCTTGACCAGCCCTCTGCTGGGGCTGAAGAACGTCGATATTCTTTAGTGGAATCTAGTTGCATGCCAACGGATGAGAGTCCTGCAAAGGTGGAGTCAACCGAAGAACTAGAAAGCGCAAAAAAGCGAATACCATTTGGAGTCTGATTTCTCAGTATGGGTGCTATACTGTCAGCTATTAGCGTATCGTTTTTAGCCAGTAACTCAAAGGTGGTCATATCGCCCATGCCAATGGCCATGGTTAAAGAACCTTCAAAGTTCCCTTCCGATGCTTCCCCACGAATAGAAAAGCCAAGAGAATCACGATAAAAAGTAATCGCTTCTTCAATATTGTCTACCTGCAGTGTTGTTTTTTCAATGCCCATACCCAAGCCCGTTAAAAAGGGTTTAGGTTCCTCTTTAGATTCACATGAGACAATAAAAACAAGATTAACAAGGGCAAAAACTAGTTTTAGTAGCTTTTTTAAGCTTTGGTCAAAGGTCGGTTGGTGGTTCATTGGTATGTGGTTATACTAGTAAATATAATATTTTATCCTTTTTGATATATGGTATATGTCAAAGCTTAAACCTATCATAACAAAGCTATTAGCTCTTAAGTCAAAAATTTAAGAAATTATTAAAAGAAAGAAATGGTAACTTTGAATAGCTATCGCTGAGAACAGATTCATTTAAATATGTTGCTATGAAATCTTTGAAAACAAAAGCCAGCTTTTTAATGCTTTTAGTGCCGATACTATTGTTGAACGCGCAGGGCGAATTTAACTCGGTTGAGGGTTATACACCGCAGATTGGACAAATGGTCTATATGTTAGAAGATTTAAAAGAACGTATTACCGAAGAAGTTAAAGACTTAGATCAATCACAAACTGATTTCTTATATGATGCTGATGCGAATAGCATAGGCTCGTTGGTCATGCATCTGGTCTCAACGGAGTCGTATTACCAAATAGCCACATTGGAAGGTCGAGACTGGACAGAGGAGGAGCTTGCTAGGTATGGAGTTGCAGGGGAAATTAATGAAGACGTCAAAAGTATGCTCAAAGATAAACCGATTAGTTATTATTTAGAATTATGGGATGAAGTCCGTGCAAAAACTTTGACAGGACTCAAAACCAAAGATGATGAATGGTTCGCCTCAAATTTAGAAGACGGATTGAACTACCAATATATCTGGTACCATGTCATGGAACATTCAGCAAATCATATGGGGCAAATAGCAACGATAAAGAATCGTTTGCCTAAATAAGTACAATCTGAATCTAACGTATTTAAGTTAAAGTAACCGCTTTTGCTAAATTCGTTCTTGAAATCACCACTATTAAAAGAATCAGAATATGTCTTAAACCTTACGATGTTGGAGTATTCATTAGATTCTTTAATACTTAATTGTTAAGGTTCTTCATCTTGACAATTGCTTTTTGAGCACATGTTTATGAAAAATTCTTTGTCCCTTATATTTTTAGCTAAAAATATTCGTTATTCAAAATAACTCTTAGGAATTATTTTTTTTGCCACCAAACTAACCAAATGGTAAATAACCTGTCTAGTCTGCTAAAAACATCTTTTATCCTTTCCGCATTGTTTATTTTAAACTTTGTTCCATTATTTGCCCAAGAATTGTCTTTCGCAAAGAAAGCGGGTAGTGATTCGGTCGATTCTACCTTGGATCAAGGTTATTCTATTGTTTCAGATGATTTGGGTAATAGTTATATCACCGGAATTATGTCGAGTGGATCTACTGGTTCTATTTTTGGTGAAGGTGAGATTAATGAGACTATTTTAACTGTTAATGGAGCTTTTATTGCAAAGTATGATGCATTTGGTAATTTACTTTGGGCACAACAAATTGAAGCAAATAATAGTGGCGTAGCTAGTAATGTAATTACCCTAGATACAAATAATAACATTTTAATAGCTGGTTTTTTCGGTAGTGAAATTACTTTTGGAGTCGGAACTGCCGCTCAAACAACATATGCCGCTCCAGCCGGCAATCGAGACGCTTTTTTTGCCAAATATGATGAAGATGGTAATTTTCAATGGGCAAAAGTTTTTGGAGGAGAAAATGATGATGCTCCAGGGGGCGCTGGATTAAAAACAGATTCGTCTAACAATATTTATTTAACAGGTGCCGTCAATGGCAATGTTACTTTCGGAGAAGGCGAAGTAAACGAAACCACATTATTAACTCAGAGTTTAGATATTTTCCTCGCCAAATACGATTCCAATGGTAGTCTTCAATGGGTTGTGAAAGCGGGTGGGGAAAATCCTGATGGAGCCAAAAATCTAGATATTGATGACGCTGGAAATATTTATATCACAGGAAACTTTTTTTACACCTGTACATTTGCTGAATCTTTACCAGAAGAAACTTTCTTGAGTGGTGTCAACGAGTCTGCTTTCATCGCAAAGTACAATTTGAATGGTGTTTTACAGTGGGCAAAAAGCCCTTTTTTACAGACAGGTCCTGATATAAGTGGTGATATTAAGGTTGTAGGTTCAGACCGCTTAGTTTATACGGGGGCCTATGCCTGGGATAGCGATCTCACAGAGTGTGTAAGCGTTGAGGCTTTTTCTGATGATGAAATTATCACAATACTTTTTGATTTAAGCGGAAATTATGTGTGGCACTCGACTATCAAAAGTATTGGCGGTGATAGAGGCGTAGCAGTAGCTGTTGATAATATTGAGAATATATACGTAGCTGGATATTATGGTGGTGAGGTTATCATAGATCAGGGCAAGTGCAATGAAACTTTCTTACCACATGACGGTGCAGGTGACTTGTTTATCGCGAACTATGATAACAAAGGACAATTCTTAGGTGCTGCACGAGCGGGTTCTAATGATTGGGAACAAGCCGCAGCCATTGATGTTAGAAATGTTGGTGAGGTTTACGTAACAGGGTATTTTAGGAATACTCTGATATTGGGTGATGGTGAACCAAATGCGACCATACTATTAGAAAATGGTCCAAATGAGATATTTATGGCTAAATATAGTTTTGATATGGGTAGTACTTCAGGTAGACGCTATGCTGGAGAAGATAATTGCATTTCCGTATGCGAGTCTGGAGCCCCTTTTAACTTATTTGACAGCCTACTTTATAATCCGGATACCGGTGGTAGTTGGTCTCCTAATTTGACCAATAATGGAGATACATTTAATCCTGGTTCCGATATGCCAGGAGTATATACTTATAGCGTTTATGACACAGACGGCTGCCTTAGCGATTCATCCGCAGTAACAGTTGAATTTAATGGGGAGCAAGGCCTGACGTTAAATGATGTTGATATTCAAATTTGTGGATCAGGGTCAAGTTTTGACCTAAGAACAGTTTTTTCAGAAAACATAACTGATTATGAAGGAGAATGGAGTCCAAACTTAATTAGTGGCACCAATATTTTTGACCCTCAAATTGATATCGAAGGGACTTATTCCTTTACAAGCACAAATGGCCCATGTGGTTTAATAAACGGTGATGTATTGGTGAGTATACTACCTGGAGTTAATAGTGGAGATAATGGCTATATTGAGTTATGTCAGAATAATGATTCTTTTAATCTTTTTGATGCCATGACTGGTAATCCAGATATAAATGGTATTTGGAGTCCATCTTTATCTAGTGGGACCAACATATTCGACCCAGACCAAGATATCGCAGGTAGTTATGAATATATCGTTTCTAATGGTCAGTGTACAAGCAGTTCAATTATTGAAGTGGAATTTATTGCCGTCCCCAATGCAGGTATGAATACAACTTTGGAAATTTGTAATACAAGCCCTCCTATAGACTTATTGAGCCTAATAGATGGAAATCCTGATATTGGTGGGCAATGGAATCCTAATTTAAATAGTGGAACATCAATTTATAATCCTACAGAAGATACCTTTCAACAATATACCTATACAGTAAGCAGCACTATATGCGATGTAGAGACAAGTGCAACTATTACTATCACAAATATTGATGCTATTCCTATAACTGACTATCAAATTGAGGTTAACGAATTTAGCAGCAACAACAGTGCAACCATTATTATTGATTCTCCAGCAATGTTTGAATATTCCTTAGATGGTATTGAATTTCAATCAAACGAGACATTCGATTCATTATTAGGAGGGGATTATAATTTATTTGTTAGAGAAATAAATGGTTGTGGATTTTTAGAGACCACTTTTTCTGTATTAGATTATCCTAGATTTTTCACTCCTAATAGCGATAATATTAATGATTTCTGGCAATTAAATGGGTCTACTAATAGAGAATTTACGCTCTATATTTTCGACCGATATGGTCAATTAATTAAAACTATAAATGGAATTGATGATTCATGGGATGGCACTAATAGTAGGGGCTTAAGAGTGATGTCAACTGATTATTGGTTCAAAGTTGTTTTTGAAGATGGTTCAATAAAAACAGGGCACTTCAGTCTTCTTTATTAAATCAATTATTTCCAAATTAAAACTCATTGAGGAAAAAGTTTGGTACTTTCTATCTTCTCTAATTCTTCAATTCTAAAATCCTCACAATCAATCGTCACCTTTCTTTTTCTTGCGTAACGAAACCTTGTAATCGTCTATAGTGCCTTGAATCTTCAGATTGAGAAATTTGGTTTTTCTGTTGGGGTCTACTTCAACGATTTCATCTACCTGGTCTTGTTCAATAACAGTATTCTTTTTGCCGCCAAACAGTTTTTGCCAAGTGGCCTGTCGTACGGTTTTCCAAGGTATACGCAAGTAGTAATCAATATTTTGATTGCTATCATGCGTCCCGGAGAGTTCCATATGGCCAATGGTAGATTCAATCGCCATTTCAGGAATTTTGATTTTTCCTTTATCAATAGCCAAGGTATTTTGTAAGGTATCAAACCGAATATTACGCAAGTTTTTATCACCCATATAATCTGAAAGCGCTAGCATCGGGTCGTAATTCTTTAGTTTCCCGTTCAGTACTTTTACGTCCATTTCAATGGAGGACTGGTCTAAATCAGGCACTAAATCGGGGTATACCCGTATTTTGCCACTTATTTTAGAGGTGAGCTTTCCTTGTAGATTTTCAGAAACTAAGTGGTCTTGCCCAAAATTTTCAAACTTGAAAAGTAATTTTTCCAAATCCACATCGGTCATAACCAAATCGGGCTGCATATAAATGTGTTTGGGGTCACTACCATTAAAGTAACCGTTTAAACGAATATTTCCACCAGCAGCATCCATGCTCAGCGTATCAACATAAATATAATGATCAGGGGTCGTTCTTAAAGCTGCCTTAATGTTCTGCAAGTCAATCTTATGATATATGAAATGTGCAATATCCGCTTTAAAGCGCATGTCGGTAAATGGCAATTCATAAATATTGAAAGCCTCTGCATGTTCAGGAACATCTTCGGTAGTGACTTCTTCAGATGCTGTTGTTGGTGGGGGACTTACATTAAAATCAAAAAGCGCATCAAAATCTATATAATTCGCACTAATCGTAAGGGAATTATCACGCTTTTTTACCGATTGGTCTTCTCCTAAATAGTAATTCAGGTCCACATTAAAATTGGTCGTCCCGATTTCACCATGAAAATCAGTAATTACTAAATGGTCCTCGGCGTACGTAATGTTTCCCTTAAAATCATGAAAACGCTGCGGATGCAATTCCATCTTCGTATCTAACTTGTCAAGGGCAATAGCAATGGAACTCAATGAAGAATCCGTATACTGCATTTTAGAGCTAAAGTGTAGCGCCAAGTTGTCAAAAATTTCGTGTCGGTATTCTTCAGGTACATAGTTTTCACCCTTGTATGAGAAAACATCTTCTAAACGTAATTTTTTTGAGGTAAGATTAAAATCTAGGTCAACAGTGCCATTCCGCTCTGGTTGCATCCAAAACGCATACTCATGAATCAAGCCATCAAAATGAAAATCGCTATCATCAATATAGCCTGTAAAGTCTACAATGTTCAAATCTTGGTCATCTAGTAACACATCAGCATGAAAATCATGCAAACGATGGGGATAATGCTTTAATTTGGCATTGAGACTGTCCACAAAAAACTCACCTTTAGGTAAATATTCAGATTCGGTAAAGTCTTTGGCAGAGCCTACAAAAGAAAGTCCAAGGCTTAAGTTTTTCACCTGTTCATCAAATCCGGTTTGTGTGGAGTCTTGAGCAGTAAATCCTGTCAATTCGGCAATATCTAAGTAGTCCGATGTGATATCTAAATGCGCCTCAACTGGTATGTTGGTATGATGCACTATGGACGGTAGGTCAGACAGAAACCCATTAATAGCAATGTCTGAATTACCCATTAGCAAATCAAATTGTTTAAGGGTAGCCGCTTTACCCTTCATGAGCAGGTTTACATTCAGGCTATCTATTGGAACCATTAGATTTTCGGCTTCTAAATGGAGGTTCTCAACTTTCAACGATGCGTAGTAAGCCTGATTGAGTTGCTGCAAGGCCATTTTCGGATTATCAATATCAATGATATCATGAAAATTCATCTGTAGTTTAATATTCCCTGAGGCATTTTGTACCTGTTGCAGCTCAAAGAAGTCCGCAATAAAATCAAGGTTAAAGTCCGCATCAACTTGCATATCAACTTCGGGCGAATCAAAATTCTTTACCAAAAGCGAACCTTTAAACTCTCCTTTTTCTAAAGAAGCGGTCATATCGGTCAGTGAAAATTCCATGGTGTTAGCAGCTCTATTGGCGCCATTGCTAAAATGGCCGCTAAAGCCCATATTATCTATTTTTTTAGCACTCGTCGTATTCTCTAGAAAAGCTTTACCGGCACCAAATTCTGCATTAATAGCAGGTCTGTTCCCCTTGTTTGCGGCACCTTTGATGCTAGCGTTAAAATAAATCTCCCCAGCATTTTTGTATTTCTCTAAAAACGGAATCACATCAGGTGGGGCAAAAGCAATCAGCATATCAAAATTGGGCTTGGTCCCTTTTATGTTCAAGTCTAGGTCCACATCGTTTTTGGTATCTATAGACCCTACAAGTTCAAAATCACCATTTTCCATTGCAATGCCTGAAGGTGCTATATCAAGTATCCCTGTTGTTTCATTAAATACGATATCGGTGTGTATTTCAAAATGTTTTTTACGGATAAAAGTAGTGTCGCCATCTTTGATGACATTCAGTTCTAATTCGGTATCAATATGGCCAGCTATGATGTTGTCACTCATACGAAAACCGCCTTTGCCGTCATAAATAAACTTTTCAACATCGGTCTGGGTAGCCTCATCAAGGGTGTGAATATCAAGGTCCTTTAAACGAATTTTATTTAAATGAATATTGGTACTGGCTGCGCCATCTTCAGTGGTGGTGGCTAAAGAATTTTGGATGTTTGAGGTGTTGTCTTCATGGATCACAATATTAAAAACACCATCTTCGATTAGTAAGGAGTGTATGTCGTAGTTACCACTGGCAATATCCCAAAGGTTAAAGCCCACATAAATATCTTTCACACTCATTATCAGCGGGGCATTGTCCGCTTTAGTCTCAAATATTTGAACATCATACACTTTGATGGACAGGTCAGGAAAATTACCAAATAAGGACAAGTTGCTATTGCCTATGGTAATAAGGCCTTTATGCTCTTGGTTGAGTAGGGCAATCTCACCTTTAATGATTTCTGCTTGGTTGCTTTGCACATACAACAAGACTAGTGCTATAGCTGTGGCAGGGACCAAGATGATTGCTAATAATATCCGTTTCCAACGTTTTTTAAGCCTCAAAGCAGTTTCATTTGAATTCGTAGTGCTATTGTCTATTAAAAGTAACGAATTCGTAGACCTTCGTATTGTTTGGAGTGAAATATAACCACTTCTGTAAGCTTTTAAAATATTTTTAAGACAACTAAAGCATTATGAAAATTTGTGTTGGTAAAGCAAAGTAATTGTTGCTAAACTTCCTTCTAAAAAGGTAATGAAACCGAGAATCGAGGTTAGCTGAGAGCCAAACCTTGTTCAAGCTAGGTTAGGTGATAGCCAAACTTTGTACAAACGAGTTTCATGAATACCATTAAAAAACAATAAACAAGCAATGAATAAACACTTATTATACGAGCCGACGGTAGGAGGGGAGTGTAATGTGTGTGAAATGGTTTTAACCTCAATTAATTAATAGAGGCCCTAAACTCCTTAGGGGAACGCCCTACTTTTTGTTTGAACAACCGACTAAAGTGTTGCGGATATTTAAAACCTAGTTCATAGGCGATTTCACTCACTGATTTGTTAGGGTCGAATACTTTTTCCTTAGCTACATCTATCAATTTCGCTTGAATAAATTCTTGGGCAGATTTGCCGGTTTCCATTTTAACCAGATCACCAAAATAATTGGAAGATAAATGAAGCTGATCCGCAAAATATGCTACTGCAGGTAAACCATTAATTTTTGGCTTTTCCGATGAAAAATATTGAGAAAGTAGATGATCAAACTTCTCTAAAGTACCCTTATTCACTACTTCACGTGTAATGAATTGCCTGTCATAAAAACGAAGGCAATAGTCTAAAAATAGCTCAATATTGGTCACAATCAGTTTCTTGCTATGTTTATCAATGGGCTGTTCCAATTCAAACTGAATTTTTTCCAATAAACTCAAGATTAGCTTTCGCTCTTTAGCGGATAAATGCAAAGCCTCATTACTTGAGTACGCAAAGAAATTAAATTCGTGAATCTTTTTTGCCAAACTTGTACCCAGCAATAGGTCTGGGTGAAAAAACAAAGCATAGCCTTTGGGTACAAAACCCGGTTCATAACCGCCAAGTTCAATAGTCTGGTTGGGCGCCATAAAAACCAAGGTACCTTCGTCATAGTCATATGAGTTACCGCCATACTTAAGTTTACAACCCACTGCATCTTTCAAAAAAATAGCATAACAGCTGTAATGAAATCCGTCGTACGATTTATTGGTATATCCGGATTGGTTTACCTTTTTAAAATCGACAATACCTACCAAAGGATGCAGAACTTCGTAATTTCTTAATTTAAAGTAGTCTGCAATGGTTTTAATTTCTAAAATATTCTTCACAACTCATTGTATTTAAAATAAAGATAACCTATTGCCGATCACATCATCAAGCTACATATGTATTATCTGTAATTATGGTATAAACATCCGTTATTTGGGTAGTACCGCACCTAAGTTCTTAGCCTAATTTTGACATTGTAATCATGTACAATGAAGAAGATAGGAACTTTAATGTTATTGCTGTTATTCAATACCGCTAATGCACAGGAAAATGCAAAAGATGAAAACTATAGGTTTTTAGATGACTTTAGAGGAAGTGCTAGCATCACCCACAATGGCGTTTCATTGGTTCCTTCTTTTTCTTTAGGTGATCCCGCTTTGCTGTTCGATTTAAAATTCACCAAAAAAAAGTTAAGTTTTGAGCCTGACATGCGTTTTTCTCTCGATGCCAAACCGTGGACTATGCTTTTTTGGTTTCGCTATAAGGCGATTGAAAAAGAAAAGTTTTCACTGAGGGTAGGGGCGCATCCCGGACTGAATTTTAGAACTGTAAATGTTATCAGAAACGGCAATACCGAAGAACTTTTAGAATCTAGAAGATATTTAGGTGCCGAAGTGGTACCCAGCTATAAATTATCAAAGCATACTAGTATTGGTATGTATTACCTGTATGCCCGCGGTTTTGATGAAGGGGTAAAAGAAACTAATTTTTTGGTGCTTAATGCTACCTTTAGTCAAATTCCCATTTCAGAATCGTTTTATATGAATTTTACACCACAAGTTTACTATATTACCTCTGACGATCTCACCGGATATTATACCTCAGCGTTCTTGACCATTGGTAAAGAACAATGTCCATTTTCGTTGACAGGTGTTGTAAATAAAGGCATAAGCACCCAAATATTGCCCGATGATGATTTCACTTGGAGCGTGCTATTGAACTATAGCTTTCCAACAAAGAGAAAGATTTAAGAAAAGGTATACCCTTATTAAAATGACTACAAAAACAAAGTAATACATGATAAAGCTAAAATATACATTAGTACTTACAAGCATACTTTTATGTATTGGCTGTAATGAACAAAACAAGCAAATAGCAGATACTCCTGTTGAATCAAATGATATTATTTCTATTCAAAAACAGGGGACTTTTGCCGTTGGTGGTTCGGTTAAGCAAAGTCCAGGCTCTTTTGACCCCATTGCCCATGGTGCTTTTAATCCCACAAATCAAAGTACCGAAGGGCAGACCTTGCATGGTGACCACGCATCGGTATTTTATCAAATTCCTACGGAACCGCGTAAGCTTCCTCTAGTGTTTTGGCACGGCTACGGTCAGTCCATGCGAACTTGGCAAAGCACTCCAGATGGCAGGGAAGGATTTCAAAGTATATTCCTTAAAAAACGGTATCCTGTCTATTTATTAGATCAACCCAGAAGGGGATTGGCAGGACAAAGCTTAGAACCAAAAACATTGGAAGCTAAAACTGAAGACCAACTGTGGTTCGGCATATTCAGAATGGGCGAGGGTAAACGTTTTTATCCGAACGTTCAATTTTCTAAGGACCCTGAAGCTTTAAATCAATTCTTCCGTAGTAGTACTCCAGATACGGGACCTTTAAACATCAATCTTAATATTGAAGCGGTTTCTCAATTATTCGGAAAAATTGGTGACGGAATCCTTGTTACTCATTCCCATAGTGGCGGACAAGGTTGGAGTGCCGCTCTAAAGACCAATCGAATAAAAGCTATAGTAGCGTACGAACCTGGTAGTAATTTTGTTTTTCCGGAAGATAACATTCCTGAGCCCATTTCTTATGTGGGCGGAACATTACGTGCTAAAGGTGTTTCTATGGAAGAGTTTCAAAAACTGACCAAGATTCCTATTGTAATTTATTATGGGGATTACATCCCTGAAACTGAGGTTGAAAACCCTGGTCAAGACCAATGGCGTGCCGCTCTTTCTATGGCTCGTAAATGGAAAAAAACCGTAAATGACGCTGGTGGTGACGTTACTTTAGTAGTGTTACCAGAAATAGGAATCAAAGGAAATACACACTTTCCCATGTCCGATTTAAATAATCAAGAAATAGCCGATGTGATGTACAATTGGCTAGAAGAAAAGAAATTAAACTAAAAAAAAAGAAATGAAAAATCTAATTACAACAGTACTGTTTATGCTTCCTATTTGCATTTTTGCCCAAAATACGGACTACAAAGTGTCTTCATACAAAGACGAGGGCTTCAAAGCACCCAATACGCATTATATTGGCGAAGCTTGGTTGAACGGTGTATTACAGGCTGATGATGAAACCGACTTTAATATTACCAAAGCCACTTTTAAGGCTAATTCTACGTTAGACTGGCATAAACATTCAACCTCTCAAGTTCTTATTTACGTAGACGGTGAAGGTTATTATCAAGAAAGAGGAAAAGACCCTGTGATACTTAAAGCAGGTGATGTGATCAAATGTGATAAAGAAACAGAGCACTGGCATGCTTCCACTAAAGATAGTGATGTTACCTATTTAGCAATTTATGGAGGAGGACAACCCACCACATGGACCGAAGTGGTAACACAAGAATTTTATGATAGTGTTGCCGATCAACTGAACGACTAATTCACCACTAATGAAAGTAACGTCATCAAGACCAGTACCTATCATGCGTTTAAAAAATATCTTTCGCACGGCGAATATATTCTTCGGGTTAGTATTATTTATCAGCTGTCAATCAATAGCGCAACAAGCAACATCAGACAATGGTTTATCCAACCAAGAGAAAAGTATGATCAAAATTGCAAGTCACACTGCCCAAGGCAATTTATCTCAGCTCAAGGATGTTCTCCATGAAGGATTAGATCATAAGCTAACCGTGAATGAAGCCAAAGAGGTATTGGTTCATTTGTACGCCTATGCCGGGTTCCCAAGAAGTATACGCGGTTTGCAAACACTTTTAGTAGTACTGGAAGAAAGGACGGCTAAAGGTATAGAAGATGGATGGGGCCCAGAAGGCACAACTATTGACGATTCTAGAAGCAAATATGAACGAGGAAAGACTATTTTGGAAGAACTTGTTGGACGACCGTTAGATGGAAAACCAGAATACCAAAAGTTTTCACCCGAAATGGACAGGTTTCTTAAAGAGCATTTATTTGCGGATATTTTTGAGCGAGATGTGCTTACCTATAAACAACGTGAACTGGTGACCATTTCCGTCATTGCAAGTTTGGGAAGTTTAGAGCCTATGCTAAGAAGCCACTTAAACCTTTCATTGAACGTTGGCTGGCAAGCCGAACAATTGAAAGAGTTTACGGAAACCTTAGTGATTACTACAACTGAAGACAATGTTTTTGCAACAAAAACAGTCCTTACAGAAGTATTGAAAAGACGAACTGAATAAAATACAACCATGAAAAATACTGGATACTATACTATTGCCATTTTACTGATACTTTTGACAGCATGTAACACGCCAAAGGAAAGTAAAAAGGAAGTTCAACTTTTCGAGAAAGGGACTAAAATAGAAAATTCGAATTTTACAGGTACCGCATGGTTAAATATGTTGGCAGCACCGGACAGTTTAAATACCATGTATGCCGGTTTGGTTACTTTTGAACCCGCTGCACATACCAATTGGCATTCACATCCAGCAGGGCAAATATTAATCGTAACCCAAGGTGAAGGTTACTATCAAGAAGAAGGAAAACCCAAACGTATATTACGCATTGGAGAGACGATAAAGTGTTTACCAAATATTAAACATTGGCATGGTGCCGCTCCAAATTCCGAGTTGGCACATATAGCAATTTCAAGTCGCGATAAAGGACCCGCGCAGTGGTTTAAACCGGTTTTAGACGAAGAATATAATGGTATCTGAATAATTTTCTATTCAAAAGTAGTTTCTAAAATGTTGGTTATTGAAGTAAACGTTATGGCCTAAGAGAATTTTAGCTAAACAATAGGCGAGGGGAGCGGCCATATTCTAGATGGCTGGTTACAATGTTTGTTGACCATCTTAATGTTTCAAAGAGTTCAAAGTGGTCTTAAGAGTTAAAATGATTTCTAGAATATAGCGACTGAGCACCACCACGCCAGCTGGCTCTTACGCTAAAAATGTACTTTGTGTACATTTTCTTTACGCTCAGCCCTGTTCTAAAATTATCTACGTGACAAAAGAAATTAGCCAGTGGCTGATTGCTTTTGGTGGCGGGTTGAAGCGGCTGCATTTTTTTGTTTCCCAACCGCATCATCTCGCTCAAAGTATACTTTGCAGTATCAAGAAAAGAAGAAAAGAGACTTCAATAAACACCGTGCTAGTGAATGCCAACGCTACAACTGGCCCAAAATTTCAGAGATACTTAATCTCTAAAATTTATGTCCTATTTTACATAATGTTAGGAACACATTCAAAAAAACTTCAAACAAGACGAGAAGTAGCAAGGGCTAAGAAATTATCTCGCTATGCCCGCGCGCCATCTCGTTCATATTTTAAAAGGTCTACTAGACCTTCCAAAATACTGCCGTTAGCTGTTGCGACAATTGGCTGAGAATCTCGTAGAAAAAAATCTTGCACACATTTCCCCGAATACAAAAGTTTTGAATGAATCTAAAAGGCTAGCTTTTAAATTCATGACAAAAAGAATTAGCCAGTGGCTGATTGGTTTTAGTGGCGAGATGAAGCGGCTGGCTTAAAAAGATTATAGATAAGCATGTCGTAGTTTCGTTTTTACATAATTGCTTTGTTATACCACTTAACAGGGCTTATAACGCAACTATGTCAAATAGCGCAGCAATGCGCTATACACGAAACTACTATAAATGTTCTATAATGTTCCGCGTTATGTAACTTGAGCTTTGGTTAAAAGCGAAAGTTGTTACCATTTTTATTGATTTTTTTCTTCCTTAAAATTTTCTTCTTAAAAGGTAATGGAGTACTCTTTGCCCGAAGCGACGACAGGAGCGAAGTGGTAATGTGTATGGAATGGTCAATATGCCTTTGCACAGCCATTGCATCTAGAATTTAATATCTTTATAGCAATGAAATTTATAAGCTTCATACTAGCAGTTACCATGTTCACTTTGACCGCAAAGCCATGTTCTGATGGTCAAAATTTTGATGACCAACAACAGCAAGAGCTGAGCATAGACCATAATCATCAAGAAGATAATGATGATTCTTGTCCTATAACTTGTATTTGTAATTGTTGTGGTATGTCGATAGCCTATGAACCTTTACCCACATTTGAACTCAATTTTTACAACAGCATTTCTACACAATCAATAGCTATCTATCAGTCAATTTATAGATTTGATTTTCATTCCAACATTTGGCAACCGCCCCAAGTAATTAGCTAAGACTTCTAGATTTTTAAATCACTTTTTTAGTTAATTACAATCATATTCAATGAACAAACACATTTTGAGCGTAAAGCTCATGTTTTTGCTATGCCTATCGCTACAGGCACAAAAATCAGATATTCAAATAACCGTCTATTCAGAGGATGAAAACGAACCCTTAATAGGTGCTACAGTTTACTTTGAAACATTAGAAAAAGGAGCTATTACCAATTTTGATGGTATAGCAGAATTTACCGAAATACCTAACGGTCAACATTCAACAGTAATTTCATTTTTAGGCTTTCAAACATTAGAAACAACAATTCAAGTACCTAGTGATGCGGATTATATTTTTAAACTTAAAGTAGATGCTAACGTATTAGATGAAGTGGTACTTCAATCTACACGTAGTACAAGGACTGTAAAAAAGATACCAACACGTATTGAGTTTATTGGCGTCGAGGAACTAGGGGAGAAAGCAATAATGAATCCTACTAATATTTCTATGGTACTTCGCGAAAGCACAGGTATACAAATGCAACAGACATCATTAAGTAGTGGTAGCACCAATATTCGTATTCAAGGATTGGATGGTCGGTACACACAACTTTTGAGAGATGGGTTTCCCTTATATGGTGGTTTTTCAAGTGGTTTAAGTATTTTACAAATTCCACCTTTAGACTTAAAACAATTTGAGATTATAAAAGGAAGTTCCTCAACCCTTTATGGTGGCGGTGCTATTGCAGGATTGGTAAATATGGTATCTAAAACACCTGACGAAGAACCTGCATTGGATATTATGCTAACTCAAACACAAGCATTAGGAAGCACAGCGAATGTGTTTTATAGTAAACGAAATGAAAAGTTTGGTTTTTCGCTTTATGGTTCTGGGCACTATCAAAAAGCTTACGACCCAGAAGATGATGGTTTTAGTAACCTACCAAAAACAACCTCAATTTCTTTCAATCCCAAATTGTTTTATTATCCATCGGAGAAAACAACCCTGTGGTTTGGTTTAAATGGAACATATGATGATAGAATAGGTGGAGATATTACCAAAATTGAAAGTGGCGAAAATGGTATTCATCAATATACAGAAGAAAACAATTCCAAAAGATTAAGTAGTCAATTGGTATATCAAACACAATTAGATTCTGTTAGCTCATTAAAATTTAAAAATAGTATCTCTTTTTTCGATAGGAACTTAAGCGTCCCTAGTCTCAATTTTGATGGGCAGCAAACAAACACTTTTACTGAAATCACATATAATACGGCGTCAGAAAATACAGATTGGATAATTGGCGCAAATTTATATACCTCAAACTTTGATGAAAATGATAATGCACCATTACAGCGAGACCAAAAAGATGTAACCTTTGGTGCATTTGCTAATAACATCTTTGATATATCCGAAAAATGGATTTTAGAAACAGGATTAAGAGCAGATTATAATGCCGATTTTGGTTTTTTCCCACTGCCAAGAATATCATTACTGTATAAAAATGATAATGGATTTTCAAGCCGAATAGGTGGTGGTTTAGGATACAAAATACCTGATATATTTACAGAAGAAGCAGAATATATCAATTTCGAAAATGTTCTAGCAATAGATAAATCAACTTTAGACGCAGAACGTTCTTATGGTATTAATTTCGATGTAAACTATCAAGCACGCTTATCCGATGAGATTGGTTTTTCAGTAAATCAATTGTTCTATACAACAGCTATAAATAAAGGCTTGTTGTTAAATTCAACAGATAATGGTTTTTTTCAATTTGAAAATGCGCCAGATGAAATTTTTAGCAAAGGAGCAGAAACCAATATTAAATTCACTTACAAAGATTTTAGATGGTTTTTAAACTATGCACTTATCGACACCAAACTAAATTATTTGCCAGGTAACCCACAAAAACCTTTAACCGCAAAACATAATGCGGGTAGCGTTTTAATGTACGAGTCTGAAAAGTGGCGAATTGGCTATGAGACCTATTACACGGGAAAACAATTTTTATCAAACGGTACTGAGACAACCGATTTTGTAACTATGGGCTTACTGTTAATGCGTAATTTTAAACGGGGAAGCGTATTTATCAATTTTGAGAACTTCACAGATAGAAGGCAAAGTAGATTTTCCCCATTGGTTTTACCACCACATGAAAATCCTGTCTTTCCAGAGATTTATGGACCCACGGATGGTTTTATCTTTAGTGTAGGACTTATTATTAAACCATTTGGAAACTTAGACCACGATTAATTATGGAAACAATTGAACAATTATTAGAATCAAAAAATATTCGTGTTACTGCAATGCGGTTATTGATTTATAAGTTTCTTGCGGAAAACAAGGCAGCTGTAACGCTTAGTAATATTGAAAATGCTTTTGAAAAGGCAGACAGAACTACGCTATACAGAACTATAAAAACCTTTGAGGAAAATGATATCGTGCATCAGATTGATGATGGCACAGGAATCACAAAATACGCACTTTGCGAACAAGGATGTAGTTGTGATATAAAAACAGATTTACACTTACATTTTCATTGTAATAATTGCAATGAAACCGTTTGTTTAACAAAACATAAGATACCTCAAATAAAAGTTCCTGATGGCTTTGTTTCGGAAAATGTAAACTTGGTTGTAAAAGGTATTTGCGATAAGTGTAGTGGGCAATAAATGCACTTCCATTGCACTAGCTATTAAACTAATTTTATCCAAAAATTAATAGATATGAAGTTTAATACTAAAATACCTAAACATCTTAAGCAGGCTTATAATGAAGAATTAATACAATATAGTTCCTGTTTAGAAAATAAGGAATACGGTAGTGCTTGGTATCATTTAGAGCGTAGTCATATCATAGGACAATCTTACCCGATTGAGCATACCTATTCACATTGGCTAATGCTAAGATTTGGGTTTAGACAAAAAGATACTAAAGAAGTAATAGGTCAAATTATTAGGTTGCTTGTGGGTGGTTGGAAATCATTTATAAATCACGTTCCTCTTGGTAATACTGGTGGAGCAAATGTGCCGCCTTTGAAGCGTATGTCTATTCCAAATGACATTGAAATATTATTAAACACTAAATGAAAAAAAAGAAACTCAATTTAAGAGATTTAAAACCAGAATCGGAAGAAGAACATAATCATGATGATGGTCACGACCACGGAGATGGAAGTGCATTCAAAACGTATATTCCAGCAATTATAAGCTTTGTAATGCTTATTCTAGGAATTATAGTAGACTACTTTGATTTAATTCCCCAATTTGAAGGTTATGTTCGAGTAGTTTGGTATACCATAGCATACGTTCCCGTAGGGTTTCCGGTAATTAAGGAAGGCTGGAAAAATGTGATACGTGGCGATGTTTTCACGGAATTCTTTTTAATGTCTATTGCCACAATAGGCGCATTTATCATTGGCGAATATCCCGAAGGCGTTGCTGTTATGTTGTTTTATGCAGTAGGTGAACTATTTCAGAATGCAGCAGTAAATAGAGCAAAGTCAAATATCAAAGCCTTGCTCGATGTAAGGCCAAATGAAGCTTTGGTCTATCGGAACAACGATTACATTTCCGTTAATCCCGAAACTGTTGAAATTGGCGAAAAAGTACAAGTCCGCGTGGGCGAAAAAGTGCCATTGGACGGCATTTTGCTTTCTGAAAAAGGCTCATTCAATACCGCGGCTTTGACAGGCGAAAGCAAACCTGATACCATTACTAAATCTGAGAAAGTATTTGCGGGAAGTATCAATCTCGATGGCGTGATTGAAATTGAAACTTCAAAAGAGTTTAAGGATAGTTCCATTGCCCGAATTCTCGATATGGTTCAAAATGCCACAGCTCGCAAGTCGAAAACCGAATTATTTATCAGAAAATTTGCAAGGATTTATACGCCAATCGTTGTGTTTTTGGCTATTGGAGTTACCGTATTGCCTTATTTCTTTGTTGACGATTACGTATTCAGAGATTGGCTTTACAGAGCGCTAATATTTCTTGTTATTTCTTGTCCTTGTGCTTTAGTGATTTCCATACCGTTAGGATATTTCGGTGGTTTAGGAGCTGCTTCAAAAAACGGAATACTTTTCAAGGGTGCTTCATTTCTCGATGCTATGACCACAATAAATACGTTGGTTATGGACAAAACTGGAACAGTTACCAAAGGTGTTTTTAAAATCAAAGAAGTTGTTAATGATTCAGCTTTTGCAAAAGCGGAATTTATGCAATACTTGATGGCGATGGAAGAACAATCTACACATCCAATTGCTAAAGCCATTTTAGAGTACAAAGCTGAAGGAGAAGATTTTGTAGCTACCGAAGTGTCTGAAATTGCAGGTAAAGGTTTAAGAGGGATTGTAAATGGCAAAAACGTTTTAGTAGGCAACAAAGCTTTAATGATTGCTAATAAAATTGAAGTTCCCACAGAAACTGAAACCATTGTAGAGTCTATAGTGTTAATAGCCATAGATAATAGGTTTGCGGGTTATGTAGTCATAGCGGATGAATTAAAGAACGATGCAAAGGAAACGATAACATCGCTGCATAAAGTTGGAATCAAAAATATAATGATGCTATCTGGCGATAAGGATTCTATCACACAAAAAGTAGCTTCCGAATTAAGCATTGAAAAAGCCAAAGGTGGTCTACTGCCCGAAGACAAACTGAATGAAGTTGAAAAACTAAAACAAAACCCAGAAAAGAAAATCGCATTTATTGGCGATGGAATAAATGATGCACCAGTTTTAGCGGCAAGTGACGTCGGAATCGCAATGGGTGGATTAGGGAGTGATGTAGCGATTGAGACCGCAGATGTTATTATTCAAACTGACCAACCATCAAAAGTGGTCAGAGCAATAAAAATAGGACGTTCCACCAGAAAAATTGTTTGGCAGAATATCATTTTAGCTTTTGGTGTTAAAGTTATTGTTTTGGTTTTAGGAGCAGGTGGTTTAGCCACAATGTGGGAAGCAGTTTTTGCAGATGTAGGTGTAGCATTATTAGCAATTTTAAACGCAGTCAGATTACAACGGATGAATTGGAGTTAGCACTTATATCGGTTACTATTTTGTCCTTGGCCTAAGAGAATTTTGGCAAAACAATAGGCGAGGGGAGCGAAGTGGCAATCTGTATAAAATGGAATACTAGTGCAAAATATCAACAGTATTTAAGCATTTGCTTAAATAAGAAAATAATTATATTTTTGGATTATGAAGAATGACATTTGCATAAGGCTAGAAGCGGATGCTAAACAAATAATAAACTGTAGAGAAGTGGTTCAAAAATTAGATACTGCTTTTCAAGACCTTTCAAGTATTTTAAGTTTGACTGGAAATTCGGTTAGATTGAAACTATTGTATTTACTGAATAAAGAAGGTCGTTTATGTGTTTGTGATTTAAGTGACGTTTTAGAAATGAATGTTTCGGCTATTTCACAGCATTTGAGAAAGCTTAAGGATAGAAACCTTATTTATTCTAAAAAGGAAGCGCAAACAATCTTTTATTCAGTTTCGGAAGACAAACTAACATTGTTAACTCCATTTTTTGAAATATTGGATAAGAGTAAAGTTTTAGAAGATAGTGAATCATGAGTTCAGAAAAGAAGTTAATTGGAACAACTATTATTACTGCAATTGCAGCTTCATTATGTTGCATTACACCTGTATTGGCATTAATTGCGGGAACCAGCGGAATTGCATCAACATTTTCGTGGATTGAACCATTTAGACCGTATTTAATAACGATTACAATTGTGCTTTTAGCAATAGTTTGGTATCAAAAATTGAAGCCTAAAAAAGAAGAGATTGATTGTGAATGTGAAGATGATAATCCAAAATTTATTAACTCTAAAAAGTTTCTGTTTTTGATTACTCTTTTTACAGGGTTAATGTTAGCATTTCCTAATTATTCAGAAATATTCTTTCCAAGCGATAAAAAGGAAGTTGTTTACGTAAGCGAATCGGATGTCAACGTGGTCGAATACAAGATAAGCGGAATGACTTGTGCTGGGTGTGAAGTACATATAGAAAGTGAAGTAAATAAGCTCGATGGAATAATTGAAGTTAAAGCTAACTACGAAAATGGTAATACAGTAGTAAAATTTGATAGAGGAAAAGTTACCAATAAAGAAATTGAAGTTGCCGTTGGCAAAACTGGATATAAAATTATAGAATAATGGAAGTGCTCCTGAAATCCGCAATTACCTGCCCGAAATGCGGTCATAAAAAAGAAGAAGAGATGCCTACAACAGCTTGTCAATTCTTTTATGATTGTGAAAATTGCAAAGAAGTATTAAGACCTAAAGAAGGTGATTGTTGTGTATTTTGCTCCTATGGAACCGTAGCATGTCCTCCAATTCAAGAAAACAAAAGTTGTTGTAATTAATGGGCTATAAGGCTAAAAATATAAGAACGTTTATTGGTGCAAAGAGATATGATGAATCTAGAACGTTCTATCGAGAGCTTGGTTTTGAAGAAGTCATTTTAAATGATAAAATGTCCCTATTTAAAGTCAATGAAAGTTTGGCGTTTTATTTGCAAAAGTATTACGTCAAAAAATGGGTGCACAATTCAATGATATTTTTGGAAGTTGACGATATAGAATCTTGTGAGAAAGAATTACTTGCAAAAGGTCTTCACAACAAATATAAATATGTTCGTTTTACTGAAATAAAAACTTTTGATTGGGGAAGGGAACTGTTTATGCATGACCCTTCTGGTGTTTTATGGCATTTTTGTCAATTTAATGAATAACCCTGGCCTAAGAGAATTTTGGCAAAACAATAGGCGAGGGGAGCGGCCATATTTTAGGGGGCTGGTTACTAGTTTTCTTGGCAGTTGAAATTCTGCTGTAATCTACAAGCAGTCTTAAGAGTTACAATGGATCCTAAAGTATAGCGACTGAGCCGTATATTGTTTCCAAAATTATCTGTAAGCCTTGATTTTTTTGTTTCTTTTTTTATCAAGAAAAAAAGAAAGGAAACATTTGGCTAAATAGCTCTACTTAATTTTACTCTTATTTTTGCACTAATTTTGATTTATGCAAAAGACAACATTCGAAATATCAAAAATGGATTGTCCATCTGAAGAAAACTTAGTTCGGATGAAATTAGATGATATTTCAAGTGTTAAATATCTTGATTTTGATATCCCAAATCGATTATTGAGAGTTTTTCATGAAGGACAAACCGAAAAAATCGAAGCCTTAATATTGGAATTAAAATTGGGCGGAATTAAACTCGGGACTGAAGAGACTGACCAAACTGATTTTAAGGAAGAGACAAACCAAAAGAAGCTGCTATGGGCTGTTCTGGCAATCAACTTTGCATTCTTTATCATTGAAATGACAACTGGATTGATTTCAAAATCCATGGGACTTGTAGCCGATAGTCTGGATATGTTGGCAGATAGCTTCGTTTATGGAATTAGCCTTTTTGCAGTTGGTGGAACACTAATCAGAAAAAAAAGAATTGCCAAAATTGCAGGATATTTTCAAATCGTCCTTGCAATTATAGGGTTTGTAGAGATTCTAAGACGTTTTTTAGGAGCGGAGAAACTTCCTGATTTTTCAACTATGATAGTCGTTTCGATTTTTGCTTTGATTGCCAATGGAATCTGTCTTTACTTATTACAAAAATCTAAAAACAAAGAAGATGCCCACATGAAGGCAAGTATGATTTTTACATCAAATGATGTCATAATCAATCTAGGAGTAATATTCGCTGGTATTTTGGTGCTTTGGTCTAAGTCTGGCTTACCGGATTTAATAGTGGGAACAATAGTTTTTATACTGGTCGTCCAAGGTGCGATTAGAATACTAAAGTTGGGGAAATAATCAATCTACTAAAATGTGGATTACATACATTATGTAAAATAGAGTTAAAAAAAGGTTTCTAGGAACATTAGGAGTAGCAAGGGCTAAGAATTTTGCTCGCAGAGAAAATTTTAGCTGTTGCGGTAAGCTACGAGAATGTCATAGAAAAAAATCTTGCACACATTTCCTCGAATAAACGAATTTTAAATGAATCTAAAAGGCTAGCTTTTAAATGGCGTTGGCTATGCGGCTGGAGATTGTGTTTAAAATAAATTGCCTGAGCAATTTGATTTTAAAAAGCAATGAGCGCATGGGCAGCGGCTATTTTACATAACGGCTAATTATGGTACAAATGAAAATATGCGTCGCAGACACCGCTTAAAAAAGTTTAATGACCCTGTTCTAAATTTTAATTGATTTTCAGAGAGTTAAGGGATATTTTACATAATATAGAATTATGAATTACAACTAAGATGTTGAACCTTAAATACTTATGTTGTATTTTGTATCATAATTTATATTATGTAAAATAGAAATATTAAGGTTGTCAATTCCATTGCTCCATCTCACCGCCTTTTTAAATCATCCTACTGGATAATCTAATTAGAACAGACTATTCCTTCCAAAATGGAAAACTCAGCCAGCCGTCAGAAACCTCTAGACTGTCTTTTCCATAACGCCGGTTTACATTTACAATGTTTCTTCCCATTTTAACGGTATCAACTGCGATATATGCTAAATAGCCTTCTTCGTCCGTCTTTGGATGCGTATACCGATTCCATCGTACAGAATCCAGTACTTTTTCATTCAATACTACCTCAAACATGGTATTTAAGGTCTTTTGGTATTTGATACGTTGTTCATCAAAAAAAGCACTTCGTATAGCGTCATTTTCAAAACTGGGTATTTCCTTTTTAAAATCTAAACTGTTAAGTACGCTATCTTTAAAACTATCAAACCAAAACCAATGCACCACAAATAACTTTAAATGCTTGTCTTTAATAAGCTCACTCTGTATGCCTCCCCTATAAAACACTTCATTTTCCTTTAAATGATCTTCATAATAGCGATTTTTCATGCTATATATGGTTTTCTGCTCATAGGTTTTACGGTCATCGAATACCTTAACATTAAAAGTACCCCCATAAAAAAAAGCTCCTAGTTGATTAACGGATATTAAAGTAGCCATGACAATGTAAAAAACCCCAAAACTTACTAAAATCCATTGTTTGCTATTAGATCTGAGGATTAAAAGCTCTCTTTGGTATAAAAACGAACCACTGCAGTAGTAATAAATTTTATTTAAAAGTGATAAACCCCTGTCGATAACTGGCTTACCAGTTTTAGTTGCCAATCGCCCCAAAACGCCCAAATGCGCCAAAAGCACCACCCCTGCTAAAGTATAATTATAAGTAACGTTGTAGACTAAGCTTTCTAATCCGAGCACTTCTAATAAAAAAGCATCAATAAGTAAGCATACCAAAAGGGTACTTATGACGAGCATGGCAAATAGTATTGCAAAGCTAAAACTTAAGCTGGCCCATTTTTCTAAAGTTTCTAAACGGTTCTTGCGGCTATACCGAGCTTTGAGGTTCTTTTTTCGGTCATCGCTTAGCTTGAGTTTATCATAGTTGACTCCATTTGGGTACCAGTTGTAAATAGCCATATAGGCTACCCAGATGGTTCGTAATAATAAATTAGCTCCAAACCCTATAAGTAAAGTTCGGGTGAGAATATACAGTCCAAAAAAGAGAATTATTTGGTAGTGATCAAAATTCAGAATAGGTTGTGTCTGAATAAAGAAATTTTTAAAGAAATCGGTACTTGTAAATAAGGTGTAGAATAAACCACCGGCGATGATAATCTCTAGCTGCCAGCTAATAGAACGGTACCCTAATGCATCATTGTCTTTCACAAAACAAGTGTATCCCCTAAATATACTCTACTTTTTTAAATACTAAAACTGTAGAGGCTTAATCAGCCTTTTTGAATGTCGAGTACATACCGTGCAATATCCCGATCTAGTTGCTTATAGCGCAGAAAAATAGTCTCAAATAAGGTTTCAGATACTTTAAAGTCAAATTGTTGCTCTTTTACTTTTTGGAGCAACTCCAATTGATCTTGGGTTAAGTCTTTTAATTCGGTTCTTAAATTCCTTAAACGTATAAAACCTTCATAGTCTTTCGGTTCGTATCGGTATGATGTCATTTTTCTTTGAAGATTTAGCGCACGGTTATAATTTCTCTTTAAGCGAATTTCAAAGACATCATTTGTGACTTGAATGTTTGAAGACATGATATATACTAGGTTTTTTGAACAATGAGACTACTTTAAAAGTACGAATTTTCTTCGTATGCTTCAAGCAGAAATATGAGAATTACTAAAAGATTAACATCTAGGCTTAAACTTGAACATATTGCTAATTAATGGTTTAAAAATCATTAATTCGAAGTCTTGCAGTCACTATGCTCCCTCCTTTTGACCAGTTGCAGTAAAAAATTAATCCTACAGTTGCTTAATTAAGTGTCGTAAAAGGAATTCTGGAGTGATTTTTGTTCTAATTTTAAAAAGAAAAAACAGCAATGAACAAGACACTAATTCTATTCTTAATATTCGCTTATAGCATTGCTTTAAGCGCACAGAACAGCACTATTCAAAAAGCAAGCATTGACTTTGTGTTTGTAGATAAAGACGTTAAGGGCAGTATCTCAGGTTTTAAGTCCACCTCAAAGATTGATTGGAACAATCTTGACAATTCCTTTTTTGAAGGTTCTGTAGCCGTAGAAACGCTTGATACCAATAGCGGTCTTCGTAATTGGTCCTTAAAAAGTGGGAAGTATTTTGATAAAAGCGATTACTCGCGTATCTATTTTAAAAGCTCGAAAATCACCCAGAAAGACCAGCAATACCTGGTTGAAGGTACTTTAACCATTAAAGACATTAAAAAACCTATCACCATAACTTTTAAGCAAGATGGTAATCAGCTAATAGGCACTACCTCGCTCTACTCCTACGATTATGATATTAAGATTAAAAAGAAAAGAGAAGAAAACTTGGTAAAGGTTACTTTTCGTTTTGAGCTAAAGTAACTGGTGTTTCTTCGACCTTATAGGCGTCAACAAATTTTTTCAAACGGGCTGAAAATGGATCATGAATAGCGTCATGCTTCAATTTATCGCGCATTTTGTCTTTGATAATACTCGAAGTATCTATAAGTACTAAAAGCTCTTTTCTTTTTTGTTGGTTTTGCTTTCTAAGTTCTGTACGCTCAGCGGCAGTCATAATCATTGATTTCTCAAATCGCTGCACCATTGTGCGATCGCTGTATTCTTTCTTCTTTTTCAGCATGGATTCTTTTGCACTGCTTTGGGCTGCTACACCACTCATCATCAATACGGCAAATGCAAATAACAGGTATTTGACTTTCATAGTAATTCATCTAGTGTTCTGGGATAAATGTACTACTGGGTCATAAAGTGGCCTGAATTTTACCTAAAAAAAACCATTCACCGATCCAAAATAAAGGCTCGTCGACAATATTCTATTATTGGTCGAAGTTGGATTCTATAAAGTGTTGTGAATCAACGATGAAATGCACTCACTTTTTATTGAAAAGTTGATAGATTTTATGCACTCCCCAATTTCCTAAAGGAAAGTAAAGGGCAAAGAATAAGGCCATACCCAAACTGAAGTTTCGTTCATTAAAAAACTGGTCTAATAGGTTGTTTGGATACGCATAGGAAGTTTCTAGGGCATAACCCCCAAATTCAAGCAAGCCCATTGCTACTAATCCGTAAGCATATTGTGCGTGAAATGGTAATCCTCTTAAAATCAGTGAAATAGGCACCATATATAGAATATAACAGGTAATGACCTGCCACCAATAGGTGAATTTAGCAATACCTACTTCTGCTCCGAACCAGTTCATGAGTAGGCCCCATGAAAAATAAACGATACAGTAGGTGAATACTAGTTTTTTATCAACCTTAAGCTTGGTTAAAGCCCAATTGTAAAATTCTTTCATTTCTCGCTTAGCTTAGTTTCAATAATGCTTAAGGCGTCTTTAACCGTGAGCATGCCGTCCATATCTTCATTCTCTAATCGAATATCAAAAGCATCTTCAACATCTAGCACAATGTCTACCAGATTCGCGGAGTTGATGTTTAATTCTGTCGTGAAATTGCTTTCGGGTTGAATTTGCTCCACCGAAACGTCATCAGGCAGGTATATTTTTACAATTTCTTTAAGGGTGTGGTACTTTTCTTTTTCTGTCATAATTTACTCCGTGTACGTGCTAAAAATGAGGCAGGCATTGACATCACCGAAACCAAAGCTTGCTTTTGCAATTATTTTTACTGGAAAATTAAGGGTTTTCTTTGGAATTTTATCGGTAGGAACAAGTTTTAAAATATCAGGATGTACATCTTCACAATTGGCATTTCTAAAAAGCACTTGCTGGTCCAATTGTAGCATCGTTCCCACACATTCAATACTGCCTGCTGCAGCTAAGCAATGACCAATTTGACTTTTAAAAGAGTTGATGTAAGGGAACTCCCCTCCTTTTCGTTGCAGCGCTTGCTGCCAGTTATCAATTTCAACAGGATCTTTAGAAGTTGCTGTCAAATGACCGTTTATAGCATCGATAGCATCTGCGCTAATAGCAGCATTGCTAAGTGCTTCTTGAATACAGCGCTGCACGGCTGTGTTGTTGGGGGCTGTCATGCTACCCCCAGCTCTTTGACCGCCGCTATTAACAGCACCACCGAGTATTTCTCCATAAATTTTAGCTCCTCGTTCTAAGGCACTTTCTAGGGATTCAAGAACCAAGGTCCCCGCCCCACTTCCAGGTACAAATCCTGCCGCGTTGGCACTCATTGGTCTACTGGCTGCTTCTGGATTGTCATTATAATTTCTTGGAAGTATGCGCATGGCATCAAATCCGCCCCAGACATAGGGTCCACTATCACTACAACTACCAACCAACATTCTTTTGGCTTTTCCCTCTTGAATGCGCTCAAAACCCATTAAAATTGCTTCCGTACCCGTAGTGCAGGCCGAAGAATTGGTGGTTACTTGATTACCACAACCTAAAATGCCTCCTAAATAAGCACTAATACCGCTGGCCATGGTTTGAATGACCGAGGTGCTGCCTAATCGCCTAACATCGCCTTTATCTAGCTTGTAAATGGATTCCCTAAACTTATCTACCCCTAAGATTCCGGTTCCGAATATGATTCCGGCATCCCAATCGGGAGTCTCAGCAGTTGATTTCTCTAATGTGGCATCGTTCCAGGCATCAACCCCAGCGATAACACCGTATAAAAGACCATTTGCGTTTAAATCTTTCAACTGAACTTTACTGAAGTATTGGTTTAAGTCAATATTTTCAATATTCGGTTTTCCAGCAATTTGACATGAGAAATTAAGCTCTTTTAATTCGTTGTAAAATCTGATACCAGATTGTCCTGAATTTAAGGCTTTAGAGAAGTTCTCTAAACCTACGCCATTGGGCGCGCAAACCCCTAAACCGGTTACCACTACCCTATTTTTCATTTGGAGTCGCTTTAAACATTCCTGATAACAGTCCTTTGCAAACCAACTCCTCTTCTTGATTATACATTTTCACCTTGCACTTGAGCTTTTGAAACCTAAAATAGACCTTTTCAGACACTACCCGTACTTTCTCACCAGGATAAACGGGCTTTAAGAACTCCATTTCAGCACTTGTAAATCCTATTTGCAAAGGTTCATGTTGTTGGTCATACAGAAGAAATATTCCTAAGCATACTAATCCAATCTGCGCGCAGCATTCTGTGAGGATAACCCCTGGAGTTACCGGATGGTCTTTAAAATGACCTTTATAGAAATCAGCTTCTTTAGCAAAAGTATAATCGCCTTGCACCCCATTTTCAGTGACTTTCTGTAATTCACCAACAAACAAGAAAGGTTCTTGATATGGCAAATGTTCTTTTATATAGCTGAATTCATTTTTATGCGTCATTCTAATCCTTATTGTAAACTCTCTCCGCCATCCGCTTTAATCACTGTGCCAGTAATCCATTGTGCCTCGGGTTGTGTCATTAAATAAACTACATCGGCAATATCTTCTGGAGTAGTAAGCCTTTTGTTCGGATTGCGTTGTAAAGCAGCTTGTTTTAAATTTTCGCTACCCGGTATCATCTGAAAAGACTTAGTATCTGTCACTCCAGCTTGAATACAATTCACTTTGAGTCCTATGGGCGCGAATTCTAAGGCAGCATTACGCATGATAGCTTCAAGAGCTGCTTTAGCGGCAGAGACTGCAGCGTAATTGGGCCAAGCCTTGGTATTGCCTTCGCTGGTAAACGCTATTGCTCTGGCGTCTTCTGACAACAGTTCATTTGTTACTAGTAATTGCAGCCAGTCGTGAAAAGAAGTAGCCATAGCATCAATAGTGAGATTAAAATCTTGATTTGCTAGAACCTCTTGGTCTTTTGAGAACATAGGCTTTAGGTTGCCTTTGGCAATACTATGCACTACTAGTTTGATTTTATCGGACCCTAATTTTACTGCTATTTCATCTACAAGCTGTTGTTGTTTATTCCCATTAGTAGCATCAGAATTAAATGAAATCAGCTTCGAACCACTTAAAGTAATTTCTTGAAAAGAGGTATTAATCTGCTCTATATCAGTTCTTCTATCTCTATGAATGATGATAATATTGAAATTATTGGCAGCCAACTTATTGGCTGTAGCAAGTCCTAAGCCACTACTACCCCCGAGTATTAAAGCCCATTGTTTTGTAGTACTATTTTTCATACTTTACCATTCAATTAAAACTCGTTGTGCTGAAAACCCAGGACCAAAGCTTAGAATTAATCCTTGCTCTCCTTGCGCTATCTCTTTTTCTAAAAACCGTTCGAGCACGTATAGCACGGTACAGCTGCTCATATTACCATATTCTTTAAGTACGGCTCTGGTTTCATCTATTTCTTTCCCTAATTTACCAAACAAATCCTCAACAGTTTGCACAATCTTTCTGCCTCCAGGATGAAATATCAGGTGATTGACCTTCTCAATGGAGGAATCATGCTTTTTTAAGAAGGGATGAACGATATTAGGAAAATGGTCAGCAATTACTTCAGGGACCGAAGGGTCTAGAATCATTTTTAAGCCCGTATTTGTTAGGTCAAAGCCCATCATATGCGTAGCATCTTTAAAATGATACATTTCATCACCAATAATGCTTGGACCGTCGTAAGTTTCCTCGGATGATAACAAAACAGCAGCTGCCCCATCACCAAAGATAGCTGCACTTACCATATTTGCCATGGAATAATCATTAAGCTGAAATGTTGCTGTGGGACTCTCAACAGCTACAATGGCTGCTCTTTTACCAGGATTATTCTTTAAGAAATTAGCAGCGTAGATGAGTCCTGATACTCCAGCAGCGCAGCCCATTTCTGTAACTGGTAAGCGCACAACATCTTGCCTTAAGCCTAATTCATTAATTAGAAAAGCATCAAGAGAGGGTATCATGATTCCAGTGCAGCTTACAGTAATAATGTAATCAAGACTATCAGCTTGCCAATCTGCCTTACCTAATGCATTTGTAAGTGCTTCAGAGCCTAGTTTTTTAACTTCACGAGTGTAAATAGCGTTCTTTTCTTCAAAGGAGCTGGCGTTAAAAACCTCTTCAATACTCATGATCCCGTAGCGTTTATCCACCCCAGCACCTTCAAATATCTTTACCACCTTTCTTCGAAACCGTTCCTCTTGGTTAGCAAGCCAAAGATTTACAAATGGAATAATATCATCTGTTGTTCTTGTAAATTTTGGTAAAGCCTTGGAAACTGCTTTGATTTTTGCTACAGCCATATACTAATTTAGTCGATTCATTTGCATTACCCATAAATACCGAAATGCCCATTTCCATTTTATGAGATGTTCTGCCTGAGTTAATTGTTTAGAAAAGGAGGTTAAATCACCTTTTTTAAAGCCCTTGCTAATTGAAATTAAACCATCAATTTTTGCGATTTCGGTTTTGATAAAAAAGAAACTGAAGAGTTTAAAAAGTTGGTAAGAAATTTTACTCCGTTCCAAATCATTGATTACAACACCAACTTTAGCTAAGGAAACAAACTTATTTAGAAAAACCTTGATTTGGTCGTTGGTAAAATGATGCATGGTTAGCGTGCAAAGGATAATATCGCAATCAAAATCGTCCTCAATGTCAAGAATGTCTTGTTTTATGAAGCTGATATTGTTGTACTCCGTTGATTTGGACCGCGCAATATCAAGAACATCATCTCTTAGGTCTACCCCAATTAATTTTAGGCTAAAATCCTCGTTATCAATAACTTTTGAAATTCTTCTAAGCATTTCACCGTCTCCGCAGCCCATGTCTAAAATCGTATACGATTTTTTTGGATGGCTTCTAAGGAGTTTTTGAACTTCAGTTATGGTGATGCCGTAACCGCCAAGTAATTTGTTGCATCTATTGATGTCAAGATAAGCTCGTTCGTACTTTTCAGCATCCATATTGGGGTCATCCATCAATTCGAGCTGAGTACTACGTGTAGCAAAATCCATTACACTAATATAGGCTTTCCGTGGGTACGCTTAATCATGAATTGCAACAATTTTTTAGATTTTGTTAGCGTTTTTAATGCGATTTTTGAACGTGCTTCATTCATTAAAACATGTTGTAGCTGCCTACCCATCCAAAGTCTTGAGGTAAATTCCTTTTTCCAGGCTTTGCTATACCTTTGTTCAAGAAGATGTCTTGATTTAGTGTGATACGCTATAAAGCAATCCGCTGCAATTTTTGCACTATGAATAGCCATGGCCATGCCATTACCACAAAGCGGATGTATAAGGCCTGCACTGTCACCGCACATGATGATATGGTTTTCAACAGGGGCTTTTTTATCAAATGAAATTTGGGCGATACTGATTGGTTTTTTAAACACCGGTTTAGCATGCTGCAAAAAACGTTCTAGGTGAGGATTGCGCGATACTACCTGGCTATTAAACTCATGAACGTCTTTATATTTTTTAAAACTGTCATAAGTGGCTAAATAGCAAAAGTTAACCAGACCGTTCTCAGTTTTTGAAAGACCGCCGTATCCCCCATTAAAATTATGCAGGGCCACTACGTCATTCGGAAAGTTATCCAGTTCATAATGGCATTTAACACCAAGCCATGCCGATTTACGATTTACGAAATCACGGTCTAAACTTTTATCAATAATAGAGCGCTTACCATGAGCTCCAATAACCCATTTTGACTGAAACTCATGGTTCTTTGAAGTCTTAACTGTGAATTGATTTTCTATAAAATTGATGCTTGTTGCCAAATCAAAAACAAAGACTACCCCCTCTTTTTGAGCGGTTTCATACAATTGCTGGTCTAAAGCGTATCTGCTGATACCGAATCCCCCTAAAGGAAGTTTTGTGGTAATGCTATCGCCGTGATGTGTGCTTAGCTCAAGGGTATTGATATCCGCATAAGGAATCTTATCTAACGGAATACCAAGACTTTTTAAATACGGCTTGACTTCATTGGATACATACTCTCCACAGACCTTGTGATTGGGATATTCATTTTTTTCTACAAGCAAAATATTAAAACCGGCCTGCTTTAGATGGATAGCAGCTGTTAATCCTGCTAATCCGCCACCAATAATAATCAGGTCATAATAATTCACGAATTGAATTTAGCTGTTTTCTAATAAGCTTGTAGCGCTTTCAATGATTCCTCAAAGCGTTGTTTTGGTAAATACTCATTCTCTAAATTTTTAGCGAACGGCACGGGAGTTTCTAAACTTGCCACACGCTTAATGGGAGCATCTAAATATTCAAAACAGTGCTCTGTTACCTGAGCAGCTATATCGCTCGCGACACCGCCAAAAAGACTGTCTTCTTGCAGAATAATGAGTTTACCTGTTTTTTGTACCGATGCGTATATAGCGTCCCAATCCAGAGGTTGCAAGGTTCTTAAGTCAATTAGGTCGGCTTCTAGTTCTGGCATCTTCGTCAAGGTTTCCAAAGCCCAATGAACTCCTGCTCCATAAGTGACAATGGTTAGGGCTTGACCTTCTTTTATTAGGCTGGCTACCCCGAGTGGTAGGGTGTAATAATTCTCTGGAACATCACCATAAATACTTCTATACAAACCTTTATGCTCAAAAAACAATACAGGATTCGGATCATTAATAGCAGTAGTTAAAAGACCTTTAGCATCTATTGGAAAAGCTGGATACACCACTTTTAAACCAGGGGTTTTAGTAAACCAGGCTTCATTTGTTTGCGAATGAAAAGGTCCGGCACCAACACCACCCCCACAAGGCATTCGAATGACCACATCAGCATTTTGACCCCAGCGGTAATGTACTTTCGCCAAATAATTTACCACTGGGTTAAATCCAGAGCTAACGAAATCTGCGAACTGCATTTCAACCACAGCCTTCATGCCATTAATGGATAGTCCCATCCCGGCAGAAACAATGGCCGACTCACAAATTGGAGTGTTGCGCACTCTTTGCTTCCCGAATTCTTTGACAAAGCCTTCTGTGATTTTAAAAACTCCCCCATATTCCGCTACATCTTGCCCCATAATTACAAGATTGTCATGTGTAGACATCGCCTGTTTTAAACCTTCAGAGATAGCATCAACAAAGCGTATATTTTTTGTTTCTTTATTAGGTTTAACATTTTTATAATCAAATGATTGGTATACATCTTCTATTTCTTTAGATGAACTAGATTCCATTGGGCTTTCATTAAAAGCTTGTTCCAAATTTGTATTGATTTCATCTGTGATTTTTGACCTAAGAGCTTCAATTTCCTTTTTTGAAAGTAGTTCTTCGTCTAAAAGAAAATCTTCATAATTTGAAATAGGATCTTTTTTGGCCCATTGCTTCATTAATTTCTCAGGAACATATTTGGTGCCACTCGCCTCTTCATGCCCGCGCATTCTAAAGGTTTTAAATTCTAATAATACCGGTCTTGGTCTTTTTCGAAGCGCTTTACAAAGCTCATTTACTTTTGAATAGACTTCAAGAATATTATTACCGTCTATAATGCGACTCTCCATTCCATACCCCTTTGCACGATCCACCAAATGCTCACAGTTATACTGTTCTTTAGTGGGGGTTGATAGCCCGTATCCGTTGTTTTCAATACAAAAAAGAACAGGTAGATTCCAAACTGAGGCAACATTTAAAGCTTCATGAAAATCACCTTCACTTGTTGCCCCTTCGCCCGTAAAAACAGCAGTTACTCTTTTCTTTTTTTTGATTAAATCGGCTAAGGCAATTCCGTCTGCAACACCCAGTTGAGGACCTAAGTGTGAAATCATTCCCACAATCTTGTGCTCTTGTGAGCCAAAATGAAAGCTTCTGTCGCGACCTTTAGTAAAACCACTTGCTTTGCCTTGCCATTGAGAAAACAATCGATTTAAAGGGATTTCTCGTGTTGTGAAGACGCCTAGGTTTCTATGCATGGGAAGAATATACTCTTCGCTTTTTAAGGCTGCGGTGACACCAACGGAGATGGCTTCTTGGCCAATGCCGCTAAACCATTTTGAAATTTTTCCTTGACGAAGTAAAATTAACATCTTCTCTTCTATCATTCTAGGCTTAAGCATTAGTTCATAGAGCCTTAAAAGAGTGTCCTTATCAAAATCACCTACATGATATCGCATAAATACTATTTTCTACTTGCTAAAAGTAGTAAAAAAGCTAAGCAAGATGCTATTCAGAATAAAAGGTTAATGAAGATTGTTTAAATTTGAATGCTTAAAATCTTTTTCATTATGAATGCCATTCCAAGTGTAAATCTAGAAGACTTTATATCAAATAATCCGGAACGTAAATCCAAGTTTATTCAAGACATTGGAGGAGCTTTTGAGAATATTGGCTTTGTTGCCTTAAGCGGACATTTTCTTTCTGATGAATTAGTGCAACAATTATATGATGAAATTAAAAAGTTCTTTGCTTTACCTCAATCTAGTAAGGATTCTTATGAAATCCAAGGCATAGGTGGCCAACGCGGTTATACTTCATTCGGAAAAGAGCATGCTAAAGGTAAAAAAGAAGGAGATTTAAAAGAGTTTTGGCATTTTGGTCAATATGTGGAAGAGAATCCAAAGTTAGCTCAAGAATACCCAGCAAATGTCATGGTTAATGAGTTGTCTGATTTCAATAGTGTGGGTGAAGAAACCTATAAAATGCTTGAAAAAACTGCTAAATATGTGCTTAGAGCCTTAGCCTTGCATTTAGATTTAGAAGAAACTTATTTTGATGAGTGGATTAAAAATGGCAACTCTATTCTACGACCTATTCATTATCCACCAATAACAAAAGAACCGCAAAACGCGGTCCGTGCGGCTGCACATGGTGATATCAATTTGATTACCCTTTTGATGGGTGCTCATGGTAAAGGGTTGCAGGTAAAAAATCATGAAGGAGAATGGATTGATGCCATTGCACAACCGGATCAATTAATGATAAATGTTGGTGATATGCTTTCACGATTAACAAATAACCAATTAAAGTCAACCATACATCAAGTGGTGAATCCTCCAAAAGAATTATGGGGAACTTCAAGGTATTCTATTCCTTTTTTCATGCACCCAGTAAGTGAAATGCCATTAAACTGTTTGGAACACTGTGTTACTAATGAGAATCCGAAACAATTTGAAGATATTTCTGCCGGTGAATACTTAAATGAGCGTTTAATTGAATTAGGATTGGTAAAGAAATAGGGAATGGACATTAGCGATCAATTAAAAAATCTTTTTCCCGACCATATACCTGAAGAAAATCCTATTGATAAAACGGAGAAACCTAATTATTGGATGCAAGAAGCCCCGATCATTTGTAAGTATGAAAAGCGCAAAGGAAAACCTATTACAATTTTAGAAGGTTATACCGGAGCCGATGCTGATTTTAAGAAACTTGCTAAAGAAATTAAATCCCTTTTAAGCGTTGGAGGCAGCTATAAAAATGATACTATCATTATTCAGGGGGATTATCGAGATAAAATTATGAACTTCTTAAAAAGCAAAGGATTTAAGGTGAAACGTGTTGGTGGATAAGGGATTAAGGGTTGCTTAGGTTTTAGGTTTATTCGACGAACTGTTAAAATCACCGATTAACTACACACGTTTTTAGCTAATAATTTTTGTTTTTTTTGTTTAAAGCTTACATTTAGAGCTTCTAACCAACGAAAACTCAACTGAAAATGAAATCACTGTTGCATATTACCAACGGGGACAGTTTCACAAGTAAGCTTAAATCGCTCCCCCTTAAAGGCGATATCATCACCTGGAGAGAAATGCTCTGTGAAGGTAAAACGCTCTGTAATGTTGGGAGTGAAACCTTCTGGAAAACTCGTTTCGAATTTCTCAACAAAAATTACAAAGTTTCTAAGTCTTGGTTCGTTGAAAAGACCTTGAAAGAATACCGTTCGCTTTGTAATCATAAGCAGCAAGACCAAATTGTTTTGTGGTTTGAATATGATTTGTTCTGCCAAATAAACATGTTAGCAGTTTTAAGTTGGTTAAAGACTCATAGACGTCATGCGGAGATTTCCTTAGTATGTAGTGGTAAAGAAGATCATACCGATAAGCTCTATGCCTTAGGTGAGCTTAATGACGAGAAATTGTTGTCACTTTATGAGAATCGTATCATTCTAACACAAGATGATATTGAATATGCCGATTATGTTTGGCAATTGTATTGTAGTGATAATCCTATTAGATTAGAGAATTTAACTGATTTTGAAAATTATCAGTTCGATTACCTCTCAGACGCAGTTGCAGCCCATTTGAAAAGATTCCCAAGCATAAAAACTGGTTTAAACGCAGTTGAAACTAGTATGCTGAATATTGCAATGAATCAAAAACCAAAGAATAAAAAAGAATTTTTGCGTGATATATTGACTACGCCAAACCTTTATGGGTATGGTGATACGCAATACCAACGTTTGCTTACATCTATAAGGCCTTTGTTTTCATCTTTTAGCCCAGTTAGGTTATCTAAAACCGGAAAAGAGGTTCTTGCTGAGAAAACGAATTATTACGCTTATTTGCGTGAAAATGATGCTTTCTTAGGAGGAGCACAGAAATACAATTTCTTATACAATACGGCGACCGACAGAATTTTAAAATTATAATATGCCCATAGCAGAGTCAGAGCTGATTCTCAATGCTGATGGGAGTATTTATCACTTAAATCTTTTACCTGAAGATGTAGCCGACACTATAATTACGGTTGGTGATCCGGACCGTGTGCCTGACGTCTCTAAATATTTTGATTCCGTTGAATTAAAAAAAGGCAAACGTGAATTCATTACCCACACCGGGGTTTTAAATGGTAAACGAATCACTGTAATTTCTACGGGTATTGGAACCGATAATATTGATATTGTCATCAATGAATTAGATGCCTTAGTCAATGTTGATTTGATTTCTAGAAAAGTAAAACCCACTAAAAAGAATTTAAATATTGTCAGAATCGGAACCTCAGGAGCGCTACAAAAAGATATTCCCGTGGATTCCATAATACTATCCAAAACCGCAATTGGTTTAGATGGTCTTTTACATTTTTACCAAAGTCAAAATACCCAAAATACTGCACTTGTTGAAGCCTTATCGAAACACTTAAACTGGGGTCGTTATAAGATTCACCCGTATGGGTTTAATTGTGATGAAAATTTAGCTCAAACCTTAATGGGAAATCATATACGATTAGGTATAACCATCACCAACGCTGGTTTCTACTCCCCGCAAGGGAGACAAATTAGATTAGAGCCTAACCTCACGGATTTTCATAAAAAGCTACAGAGCTTTGTCTTAGAAGATGAAAAATTGACTAATCTTGAAATGGAAACAGCTGGCATTTATGGTTTGTCAAAATTACTAGGGCATAAGGCCGTTTCTATGAATGCGATTTTGGCCAATAGAGCGACTGGAGCATTTTCAAAAGAGCCAAGTAAAACCGTTGATTCCTTAATTAAGTATTGCTTACAACAATTGACTTAACATTAGCTTTAACTTGCTGGTAATTCTAATAACTATTTTTGGGAAAATGTAGTTATGCAAAATAGAAAACTTAAAAACCGTGATGTCAATTGGTTGTATTTTAATGAGCGTGTTTTGCTCGAAGCTGCTAATAAAACCACCCCCCTGCTCGAACGCCTCAAGTTTTTAGCCATATTCTCGTCTAACCTTGATGAGTTTTTCAAAGTTAGGATCTCGCAGTTGAGACAATTAAAAGCTGTCGATAAAGAATTAAGAAAAAAACTGGTTCTCAAAGCTAATAAGAAGTTGAAGTTTATTTTGGCTAAAGTTTCTGAACAACAAAATCAATTCGGAAAGATTATTAAAGATACTTTAACGGAGCTTAGACAACATGATATATACATTAGAAATAACAGTGAACTTAATCAAGACCAGTTAGATTTTCTAGATACTTTTTTTGATACTTCAATACTAGCGCATTGCAAAACGATTGATATCGATAGCCCAGCTGATTTAAAAGATGGGCATTTGTACCTTGTTGTTCAAATTAAATCAGATGATTTTGATGTCATTGAAATTCCGACTAAGGAATGTTCAAGGTTTATTCAAATCCCAGGAGCGGGAAGTAATTTTATCTTTTTAGATGATGCCATCAGACTTAATTTACACAAAATCTTTCCGGGGAAGACTGTGATTAATTCTTATGCTATCAAATTATCTAGAGATGCTGAACTCTATTTAGAAGATGATTTTACGGATGCTGCCTTAGTCGAAAAAATATATCAATCTCTAGGCAAAAGAAAATCGGGACAACCTACCCGTTTATTGTATGATATGAACATGCCAACGGAATTGCAAGATGCCTTAAAAAAGCAATTAGACATCAGTGATGTTGATATGTTCTTAGGAGGGAAATATCACAATATGTCTGACTTTTTTGGGTTTCCAACCCCTGAAAATAGTACTGAATTGCAATATTTACCAAAACCACCTTTAAGGCACCCTTCCTTATCTCTAACTAAGAATATATTTAAAGTTATTGCGAAAAAAGACCAATTGGTCCATTTTCCATATCAAGAGTTTGAAACGGTGGAGCGTTTTATAAATGAGGCCGCTTCCGATGATACTGTTTCCAGCATAAAGATGTCTTTATATAGAATTGCAAAAACGTCAAAGCTTACAGACTCCATTTTAAAAGCCTTGGAGAACGGAAAAAAAGTGCTATTGTTCGTTGAAGCGCAAGCACGTTTTGATGAAGAAAACAATATAAAATGGGGTAGAATTTTTGAAGATAAAGGTGCGACTGTTTTATTCAGTGTGCCAAACATCAAAGTGCACTCAAAGATTGCCTTGGTAGAGCGACTCATAGATAACAAAATCGAACGTTATGCGTATATCGGTACAGGAAACTTTAACGCAAAAACAGCAAAGTTATATTGTGATCACGGATTGTTCACTGCTCATCATAAGATAACAGAAGAGCTATCACAAGTCTTCGGCATTCTTGAACGCAAGCTTATAATTCCAAAACTGAAATACCTTCTCGTATCTCCATTTACTACACGTAGTACGTTATTAGAACTGATTAAAAATGAAATCGACAATGCAAGACAGGGTAGATTAGCAAAAATCACCCTTAAGATGAACAGTTTAGAAGATTCTAAAATGATTTCAGCACTATATGAGGCCAGTGAGGCAGGGGTAGAAATACGTTTATTAGTGCGCGGTTTTTGTTGCCTGACACCCAAAAATGAGTCTGAATTACTTCTAGGAGAAAAACCAATTTATATCACCAGTATCGTAGATCGATTTTTGGAGCATGGCAGAATCTATGTTTTTGAAAACGGAGGCAAAGAAATCATGTATATTGGTTCTGCGGATTGGATGACACGAAATTTAGATAAACGCATTGAAGTATTGACCCCTATTTTAGATAAGGACATTTTCAAGGAGTTAAAAGATATTCTAGAAATTCAACTTGCCGATAATGTAAAAGCCCGTATTTTAGATATTGAAGACTCTAACACTCGGGTAAAGAAAGAACCCAATGAAAATTCGATACGCTCGCAATATGCGATATATGATTATTTGAAAGATAAACTTCATGAAAAAAGTTAATATTATTGGTGTACCTGAACATTTCAACTTACCATGGCATATGGCAATCAATGATGGTGCTTTTGAAGATCGCGGTATTGAATTAACATGGACAGATATTCCGGAAGGTACGGGGCGTATGGCCAAAATGTTGGCAAATCAAGAAACAGATTTGGCCATAATATTAACTGAAGGTCTCATAAAAAGTATTTCAGAAGGTAATCAGAGCCAAATTGTTCAAGAATATATTTCTTCACCGCTTCTTTGGGGAATTCATGTAGCTTATAACAGTTCTTATCAAAGCCTTGATGATTTAAAAAATACTAAAGCTGCAATAAGCCGAATAGGAAGCGGTAGTCATCTTATGGCATTCGTTAATGCTCAGAATCAAAATTGGGAAACAACTAATTTACAATTTGAGATCATTAACAATTTAGACGGTGCCGTAGAAGGATTGACGAATGGCTCAGCAGATTATTTTATGTGGGAACGTTTTACCACCAAACCATTAGTAGACAATAAAACCTTTAGAAGGCTTGATGACTGCCCTACTCCATGGCCCTGCTTTGTAATTGCTGCTACTGCCAATTTTATAAAAGAAAAGAAATCAGTTCTTGGTCATATTATTGAAGTAATACATACCTATACTTCAGAATTTAAAATGATTCCTAGTATTGATAGAACTATTTCGGTAAGGTATGAGCAACAAATTAACGATGTAAGGGATTGGCTTTCAAAAACCGTTTGGGGCCAGAAACAAGTAACAAAAGAAGACGTAATGAAAGTTCAGAATAGATTAAAATCTTTGGACTTGATTGCTGAAATTAAATCAAGCGAGCACTTTTTAATGAGTTGATTACGAAAAGTGTTTGTTAATGAGGTTACGAAAAATTAAATCGGATAATGGTTTTTGAGCAGTATCAGAGACATTAGGGTTTTGAATAGCTTTCGCAACAACTTCGTCGGTATCTACTGCCGTTAACATGACAATGACAATCTTCTTCCTTATTTTTTCATCAATCTTTTCCTCAAAGGTATCTAGAAACTCCCAACCATTCATAACTGGCATATTAGTGTCTAGCACCAGTAAACATGGCGTTATATCTTCAGCATTTAGCAATAAGAACTCTATAGCTTCTTTGCCATTCAATGCAATATTCACCTCGCAATTAGCGTCAAGTTGATTTAAAAAAAACTTATTTAAGAAATTGGTCGTATCGTCATCATCAACCAATAAAACTGTTTTTAATCTCCCCACCAATTAAAATTTTATAACCTAATACTTTTCAAACGTAGTATTTTTCTTATTGTTTTAACAAGATTAAAAAAAATATAATTCACCAACTTATTAACGTTTTGTCCATTTTGGTCAAAAGTTCGTTGGTTTTACTAAAATGCTTGTTACCAAACCAGAACCCTCTATTAGCGCTTAAAGGTGATGGATGACCTGAAGTAAGAACATGGTGTTTGCTCACATCAATAAGATTAGACTTCTTTTTTGCAAATCCGCCCCACAATAAAAATATGATACCCTCGGCCTGAGAAGAAAGTTTTTGAATAGCTGCATCTGTAAATTGCTCCCATCCTTTTTTTTGATGACTTCCGGCTTCGTGAGCTCGAACGGATAGTGTTGCATTTAAAAGCAGTACTCCTTGTGAAGCCCATCGTTCTAAATTCCCACTTTGAGGATAAGGAATACCAAGGTCTGTCTCGATTTCTTTAAAAATATTAACTAATGAGGGAGGATGCTTTATATGCTCTTGAACCGAAAAACATAAACCATTGGCCTGATTTGGCCCATGATACGGGTCTTGCCCTATAATAACTACTTTAGTTTCTAAAAAAGGACAGTGGTCAAAAGCAGCGAAAATAGCTTTTCCTTCAGGGTAACAGGTATGTTGTTCGTACTCCTCTTTTACAAATTCAGTAAGCCCTTTAAAATAGGGTTTTTCAAACTCTTCTTTTAATTGGTTTTGCCAAGATGGATGAATGTAGACCTTCATGAAATCTTATTTCAACAAATTTAATCTTTGGTTTCATTTATTCTTGAATTCCCAAATAAATTCTAATACATTAGAGTATCCTATTAAAAAACCAACTATGCAAATAGCATTTCAAACCGTTTATTTAAAAAAATTATACCCCTTACGAATTAGTCGTGGGGTACGCGATGGGCAATCTAATTTATATATTTCGGTAACTGATGGTGGACATACCGGTTGGGGCGAAACTTCTCCAGGTATTTCAGAGGGCGCTGGTACTCCCGAGGAAGTCCAGCAACAAATCGAATCTTTCCTGGCTACCAACCCAAACTTAAGTGCTCCTTTTGAAACCTATGATGCAGGCATCGCTTATGGTCTGGCGCCTTGCGCTTTAGCTGCTCTCGATATTGCTTTATGGGATTTGTTGGCTAAAAAAGCAAACATGCCTTTGTACCAATTACTAGGTTTTCCAAAACCAACAAAAGCAACATCAATAACCCTAGGTATCATGACACCCGAAGAAGCAAAGGTTAGACTCCCATTAATTTTAGAAGATATGGGTATCAGCACATTGAAAGTAAAACTGGGGAATAACGATGGTATTCAGGCGGATAAAGCGATGTATAATGAAGTGCTGGCTTATCATAAAAAAAATCCTATTGCGATTCGTGTTGATGCCAATGGAGGATGGTCTTTAGATGATGCTAAACATATGATGCAATGGCTTTCGGAAAGAGAGTGTGGTTATGTAGAACAGCCCTTAAAAGAGGGTCAAGAAGATGATTTAGTTGAATTATACAAAGACAGACCTTTACCCATTTTTGTCGATGAATCTTGCCGGTTTGCTACGGATATTCCCAAATGGGCCAATGCCGTAGATGGCGTCAATATGAAACTAATGAAGTGTGGTGGAATTTCTGGAGCTTTACGCATTATTTCCACAGCTAAAGCCTTTAAGTTAAAAACCATGATTGGTTGTATGGGAGAATCTTCAATTTCAATAGCAGCTGGGGCAGCCGTTTCTGGTGTATTAGATCATATTGATTTGGACTCGCATCTAAACTTGAACCCTGATCCTTGTGAAGGAGCTCCATTAATAAACGAAATTACAATGCCTAAAGATGTTCCTGGGCATGGTGGACAATTCAAATCTTAAATCCTAAAATATGTTCGTTTCTTCAAAAAAAATGTGCATTTATATGGAAGGTGCACTTGATAATGATTCTGGTAAAATGGGCTTTGGCCTAATGCGATTTTCAAAACACCCCATTGTAGCGGTGATAGATTCTAAATTTGCAGGTATGACAGTTCGTCAAGCTGTTGGCCTACCTTATGATATTCCTGTGTTTGGGGCAGTTGAAGAGGGGGTAAAACAAGGTTCCGAAATTATTGTTTTGGGTATTGCTCCTTCTGGCGGGCGTTTTCCTTCAGAATGGGATGAACCTATTTCCACTGCTTTAAAATCAGGGCTTTCATTAATCAATGGATTACATGACGATTTAAATGCACGGTTTGGGCATTTACTCACCAATAAAGAGCAAATTATATGGGATGTTCGTAAACCAGCAGGGGCTTACCCTATTGCTAAAGCTAAAGCGGCAGAACTAAAAAGTAAACGGGTTCTCATGATTGGTACAGATATGGCCGCTGGTAAAATGACCGCTGGATTGGAATTGTATGCGGCGTTAAAAGAAGAAGGTCTAAAAGTAGGTTTCGTTCCCACCGGTCAAATCGGAATTACATTAATGGGTAATGGCATTCCCCTTGATGCAATCAAAGTGGATCAAGCCGCTGGGGCAGTTGAGCAGGCTGTTTTAGAACAGTCAGATAAGGATATCATAATTATTGAAGGCCAAGGATCTTTAGCTCATCCTGGCAGTACGGCTACCCTGCCTTTACTTAGAGGTTCACAACCTACTCATATGATTCTATGTCATAAAGCGGCACATTCACATTTAAGATATCCTGTTTCCCACGTACCTATCCCGCCCTTGGATGAGTTTATAGGATTAAACGAGGCCGTAGCAAAAGTATGTGGCTCGCTACATACTGCAAAAACGGTTGGGGTGGCTTTAAATACAACAGGATTGAACGATTCTGAAGCAATGCAGAAAGTAGCTTATGCAGAAAAACTTACAGGATTACCGACTTCAGATGTTGTTCGGTTTGGAACCGATAAATTGGTGGAAGCCGTTTTACATTAACACATGATTTCAGAACTTCGACAGCTTCTTGAATTAGAATTCGGATTGAAAAATCCCTCAATAAAAAAAATAAATGGTTATGATAATGCCAATTATCGCGTTCAATCACAAGAAAAAAGCTTCGTTTTAAAAACCTACACTTTTGATGACGAATTGTTTGAGGTTTTAAAAGCTGAAAATGAAGTCTTGCTATTGCTGAATTCAGCAAACTCGGAGCGCTATCCCAAACCGATGTCTTTTAACGATAATCAGTATGTAAAACTTGTAAAGCTTAATGGTGAGAGAATTATTATTCGGATGCTGACATTTTTAGATGGTGTTTTTCTCGGTGACCTAGAGGCTAACAAGAAAGTTTATCAATCATTAGGTAGTTCTCTTGCAAAAATGAACCTAGCGCTATCCGAGCATTCTAATACCGCCTTAAAAGCTAGAAAATGGGAGTGGGATTTACAATATTTTGAGCTCAATAAAAAGTATTTAAATGCCATACAAAACACGAAAGACAGAAGCTTAGTCGCCTATTTTTTTAAACAATACGAAGTGCTGGTTACACCAGTTTTACCCGATCTTCGAAAACAAGTAATTCATAATGACGCCAATGAATGGAATGTTTTAACTGCGGCTGAAGCTGTAACTGGTTTTATTGATTTTGGTGATTTGGCATACGCTCCACTTATTAATGAAGTGGCTATTGCCATGACTTATGCCGCTTATGATAAAGAGAATCCCTTAGAATACGCTTCCATTGTTTTAGCTGCGTATCATGAGGTTGTTCCTCTTTTTGAAGAAGAGATAGCGCTGCTCTATTATTTGATAGCTGCAAGATTATGTACTTCGGTCTGTAATTCGGCTTACGCAAAACAAACGAATCCAGAAAACAGCTATGCTTCCATCAGTGAAGAAAACGCTTGGATAACCCTTGAAAAATGGATCGCCTTAAATCCAATACATGTAGAAAACACATTTAGGATTGCAGCAGGGTTTTCTCCAAAAAAGGCTATTTCCATCGATTTGGCACTAGAAAAAAGGTCAAAACATATTAGTTCCATTCTTTCTGTAAGCTATAAAAAGCCTATTCAAATGGAAAGTGCAGCATTTCAATACATGTATGATGTTCATGGTAATGTATTTTTAGATGCTTATAATAATATTCCCCATGTGGGTCATTCACACCCCAAAGTGGTTGAAGCTGGGCAAAAACAGATGGCAAAATTGAATACCAATACGCGGTATGTGTATGACTTACTAGCCATATATGCTGAAAAACTGGTTTCAAAATTTCCAAATAGCTTGAACAAAGTGTTTTTCGTGAATTCTGGCAGTGCAGCAAGTGATTTGGCAATTCGTATGGCTAAAACTCATACGGGTAAGTCTCAAGTTTTGGTTATGGAACATGGGTATCATGGAAATACCCAAACCTCAATAGACATTAGTGATTATAAATTCAATAATAAGAAAGGGCAAGGCCAAAAAGACTATATATTGAAGACCGCATTACCCGATGCTTATCGCGGAAAGCATGGGAACAATGGTCCATTGTATGTGAAAGATTTGCAACAGGAAATGTCTGGTCAATTAAATAATATAGCGGCCTTTATTGCAGAACCGGTTGTGGGTTGTGGTGGTCAAATTCCTTTAGCTAAAGACTATTTAAAACATGTATATCCTGAAATTCGAAAACACGGCGGGGTTTGCATAAGCGACGAAGTACAAACAGGATTTGGACGATTGGGCGATACATTTTGGGGATTCGAGTTGCATGATGTGGCACCTGATATTGTAGTTTTAGGGAAACCTATGGGTAACAGCCATCCGATTGGTGCAGTTGTGGTAACCGATGAAATTGCGGCTTCTTTTGAGAAAGGAGTGGAATTCTTCAGTAGTTTCGGGGGCAATCCTGTCTCATGTGCTATTGGTTTAGCGGTTTTAGAAGTTATCGATGAGGAGTCACTACAAGAGAACGCTAAAGAGGTAGGTGATTACTATCAACAAGAGCTTAAAAAGTTACAGCAAAAGCATGCAGTAATCGGAGATGTAAGAGGGTCAGGACTTTTTATAGGTATCGATATCGTTCATGCAGGAACCAAGAACACCAACTATGAACTGGCACAACATATAAAAAATGAATTACGTCAAAAGCATATATTGATCAGCACCGATGGACCGGATGATAGTGTGCTAAAAACAAAACCTCCTTTATGTTTTACTAAAGCTAATGTAGATACGGTTGTTAGTGCTATAAATACTATTCTTCTAAAAAATCAATTTTAACTAGAATACTTCTAATTTTACACATAAATCAAAAAAGATAATGGACAAATATTTGAAAATAGTTGTAATAATTCTAGTGTGTTTGATAAGCTGCAATGAAGACGAGGATGCAGATACTGGTGACCGCAGTGAATATAGATTTTTTCAAGATTCTAGCATATCGATTGGAGAATTTGATTTTGCACTTATTGCAAACGGAACAAATCTTGTTTTTGAATATTATTTCATTGCGGATGATGAACCAAACATAGCAGATGATGAATATTCTGAACGAATTATTTTTGAAATACCACCTAACCTAAACGAATTTTCGATTTCAGCCCCTGAACTATCCAATGCAAACACTTTTTTTGATAAATACTGTTTTTGCGTAATTGAAGGAAGTATTCCTGTTGAAGATGGCTCCATTACAGGAATAAAGATTGATGATACAACTTGGGAGATTACTATAGATATAGCTTTTGAAGATTTCGTAACTCAAACTAGAACTATATCTGAGCAATTTCAATTAGCTACGCGTTAGCACTATTACTTGCTATATTTGCATCGCTAGAAAAAGAAAATGCACCAAATAAATACTAAAACGCTTCAAGATTTAGAATTTCCCACTGTTTTGCAGCAATTAAAAGCTCGATGCAATACGGAAATGGGTAAAATGGCCGTAGTGAATTTAACTCCCGTAAACGACCAAGAAGCCATTCTTACCCTGTTAACACAAACCTCAGAATATTTAGCCTCCTTCGAAAATGATAATCGAATTCCTAACCATGGTTTTGATGCTATAGATATTGAGTTAAAATTGCTCAAAATTGAAAACACAACTTTGGAGCTTTCGGGCTTTCGCCGCATAAAACAGATTTGTAATACCATAATTACACATAAAAAGTTTTTCAAAAAGTTTAAAGAGTACTATCCTGAACTATTTAAATTTTCTGAAACTGTTGAAGAGAATAGCAGGATTCCAAATAGTATAGATAATGTAATTGACAAGTTTGGCGAAATCAGGGATGATGCCTCCTTTGATTTGAAACAAATCAGGCATCAAATCAATCAAGTACGAGGAAAAATAAATCAAAGCTTTGGAGTTGCGCTTACACGGTATCAAGCCTCTGAATTTTTAGATGAGATTAGAGAATCGGTGGTAGATAACCGTCGCGTATTGGCTGTAAAAGCAATGTATAGAAAAAAGGTTCGTGGTACCGTTATGGGCGCATCAAAAACCGGAAGTATCGTTTATATTGTTCCAGAAGCGACTTTGCAATTCTCCCAAGAACTAAGCAATCTTGAGTTTGAAGAAAAAGAAGAAATTCAACGCATCCTTAACGAACTAACGGATAGTATCCGACCTTTTCAAGAATTTCTAGCAGCGTATCAAGAGTATTTAACGCAGATTGATATTACTTCAGCAAAAGCGAAATACGCGAATGAAACCAAGGCTATTCTGCCAGAAATAAGTGAAGAACGACGCTTGTTTTTAAGAGATGCGTATCACCCGTTGCTGTATCTTAACAATAAACAGAAGAAAGAGAAGACTTGGCCACAGACCATTGAATTACACGCGGAGAATAGAATTATTGTCATTTCTGGTCCTAATGCAGGAGGTAAAAGTATTACACTAAAGACCATTGGGTTGTTGCAGGTGATGTTGCAGAGTGGTTTGTTGATTCCTGTTCATGAACGCAGTACTGTTTGTTTTTTTAATAAAATACTGACGGATATCGGAGATAACCAATCCATTGAAAACCATTTAAGTACCTATAGCTATCGACTAAAAAACATGAATCAGTTTTTGAAGAAGTGTAATAGCAGCACACTTTTTTTAATTGATGAGTTTGGTACAGGTTCTGATCCAGAATTAGGCGGCGCTTTGGCGGAGAGTTTTCTAGAGATTTTTTATGAGCGTAGCGCCTATGGGGTAATTACCACGCACTATGCCAACTTAAAATTGTTGGCGAATGAATTGCCGCATGCCACCAATGCCAATATGCGTTTTGACAATAAGACTTTACAGCCAACATTTCAATTGATATTGGGTGAAGCTGGAAGTTCCTTTACGTTTGAGGTAGCGCAAAAGAATGGCATCCCCTACTCCTTAATAAATAAGGCGAAAAAGAAAATCGACCGAGGCAAAGTTCGTTTTGATGCCACCATATCCAAATTACAGCAAGAGCGCAGTAAAATGGCCAAAACAGGTTCGCGATTACAAGATGAAGAAACCAAAGCACGTGAAGAAGCTAAAAAATTGGAAGCCCTTAACGCAAAGGTGAAGTCAAAGCTGGAGAATTATCAAGAGCAGTATGATCACAATCAACGGATGATTTACTTGGGTAACAAACTCAATGATGCCTCTGAAAAGTATTTTTTAGATAATAAAAAACGACCTCTGATATCGGAATTGCTGCGGATTGTAGAAACGGAGAATAGTAAACGTAAAAAAACCACTGCAAAGCAGGCAAAGGCTAAGAAGGCTCAAAAGAAACAGGTAGCAAATGAATTGGAACAGAAAATAGTCAAGGTTCGTAAAGAAAAAATAGTCAAAAAGAAAAAGGCCGTACAAGCAGAAAAGACAAAACCAAGACCAGTCTTTAAAATAGGTGACCGTGTGCGACTTTTTGATGGTAAAGCTGTTGGAACTATTGATAAATTAGAAAAAAATAAAGCCGTAGTAAACTACGGCCTTTTTACCACAAATGTGAGTGTGGAACAGTTGGATTTGGTGGAAGCTAAAACAAAATAACAGCCGACACCAAGCTGTTGAATCACAACTTAAGGTGCCGACTGCATGACTAATAAATAATTAATTCACTATTTAATTCTTTCCACAGTAAAGTTTCCATAGAGCGTATGTAAGGATACCTCATCAAAAATTAATCTATAGGTTCCCGAATTTCCGGCATCTCCTATATCAGTTAAAGGTATTTTCAATGACCTGACGCCTAAGTTTTCGCTTGAAAATAAGTCTTTATCATTGACGTCACCTGATAATTCTACGTAATCATTGTCGTAATCAGGTCTGTACAATTCAATGTCGATACTCTCATTAATTAGATGAGACCGAAAAAGTGAAATCTGAAGGTCATTAGTGCTTGGCCGTACCCACCGTACTCGATCTGATTTGCTATTAATTTTCCCTTGAACGGAACCCCATATTTCTAAATGAGTTCCTTCGCTACCTACTGCCGGTGTTTGAGCCACATATAAATCATTAATTGTAATTCTATATTTTGGGTAGGCCAAATCACAACTCCTAATATTATATTCTGTAGCTAAAATTACTTTTGCAACTGGAAAGCCTTGTTTAACGTATCTTAATTTATAGGCTAAGGGAGCTCCGGGTGAATCTTTTGAGTAGTTGCCCCCTTCCGAAATATAGTCATAAACGCCCTGAGGTCCATTTACCACCTGGGTAGCACTGGCGCCCGAACCTCCAATTACCGTTGCTTTAACAGTAGATGAATTGAAAAGGGCTGAATATGAACCCTCTGCACTAATATTACCCTCAAATCCTGCATTAATTGCCCCATTAAAAGCAGTTCTTACTTGTGTAATTGACGAGTCTGATTCAACTGTATATAAAACCATCCGTCCGTACGTTACTGATGAGACGTATACTGGGCTTGTGGAACCTAGACTTTCCGAATTGGGTAATTGGGTAAATAAATCACTTGGTGATTGACCTGGTGTGTCTAAATCAAGTGTGAAATATTTTTGAATGAATTTTAAAACATAGGTGTTTTTTCTTTCTGATCGGTTAAAGTCGACACTGCCGCCAATACTTTTGGTCAATCCTCTGTAATTGGCGCCGATGGCAACAGCCATATGCTGTTCCGAATACACCTCTGATTCTTCAACAACCAGATTTGCAGGTGTGGCACCAGTCACCTCTCTGGCCAATAGTTCATTGATACCTGCTCGTACCGTACTGAGTTTATTCGGATTTTCAATGGTTACCGACGGACTACCTGAGATATTACTAAATGAGGTTGATACGGTAATAGGTGCTCTTTCAGCGTTTATTGCGATGTATTCACCAGTTGGGATAGATTCACCTTTTAATAAGGCGCCTGGATATATGACATCTGTGGTAGGGTCTAACATAAAGAGTTCATTAAAACCAGGTGCTCCGTTATAGGTTCTGGTAAAACATTCAAACTCAGTTTCCCCTTCACGTTCAGGATTAGTTGCCCCAGATTCTGCTATGGAAGATTCAGTAGGCTGATCAAAAGCACTTAAATTAGCGACTACAGTATTAAATTCATCGGCATCATTATTAGAAAATTGTGGTTCATCAGGATCATCAGGGCTAACTTCATCTTTGCTACAAGCAGATATCAGAAATAACAGAACTAATGGTACTAATTTTAAAATACTTTTTAATGGTAATTGATTTGTTTTCATAATTTCTTGTTTTTAAGATTCAACACTCCAAAACTAGAAGCACACGCCTCTTAAACCTAAAAATAGAGCTAGACAAATCCTAGACAGATTTGTACTTGTGCATCTAGACGGGTGGTTTTCCTTAAAATTCAAAATCTGTTCAAAACAAACAATATCAATGATTTACAAACATTCGAATTATACATATATAGTGAATTGTCTTGATTTCACATAGACAGCTTTAAATTTTGGCCGTATTATCTTCTTAAATATTAGTTACCTTGTGAAAAATTCATATAACCTCAAGATGACCCAAAAAGCTACTTTGTTATTAACTACTATAAGCATTTCTTTTCTTTGTCTAGGACAACAAGAATCTAAACTGGACAGTCTAAATCTTGCGATAAAGAATTCGAATGATATTGCAGAAAAGGTGGAATTACTACGAGACAAATTTAATATTCAACTTTACAGTGAAACTGGCAGTGCAAAAGAAATCGCTCAAAAAGTATTGACTATTTCAATTAAAGAAAATTATCTAAACGGAATTGCCATTGGCAATTACTGCCTAGGTAATTATTTTTACATCAGCAATAATTTAGATTCTGCTAGTTTTTATTATAATAAAACCATCAAAATTAGCCAAAAGCACAATTTGAATAAGCAATTAACTATTGCATTATCAGGTAAAGCCATTATCAAAGCAGACACCGGAGACTACTTTGGCGCCATTCAATTAAATGATTCAATTCTTCCTCTATATAAAAAGATGAATAACTATTTGGGCTTGGGCATTACCTTGGGCAATTCCGCCAGATCATACCAAACCATGGGACAGTATGATAGAGCCATGGCAGGGTATATAGATGCATTAAAAGTTTTGGATACTATTGACAAAGAGCCATTTAGAAAAGCTGATATTTTAATGGATATCGGAAAAATAAATTATTCGCAAGGCAACTACAATCAATCTATTGAATACTACAATCAAGCACTCGAAATTTATGAGAATACTACAGATTACCTGTATCAGGCCTATTTACTGAATCATATGGCAAATACTTATGTAGAATTGGGAGCGTTGGAAATTGCGTTAAAAACGTACCAGCAAAGTCTAACAATAAGCAAAAAATTTAACTATTTAAACCATACAGCAGATGCCCTAGCGAATATCGGAATTATACAAAGAAAGCTTGGAAATTATGAAATAGGGTTGAAAAGTCAACTTCAAGCACTGCAAATTAATAAATCGAGCAATACAATCGATAATGTAGTAAGCGTATTGGGTGAAATAGGAAAAACCTACACAGAATTGAACGATTTGCCAAATGCTTTCAAGTTTTTGAATCAATCCATTCATTTGGCTGATTCTATCAAGACCGCCAATTATCTATTGTCGGGGTTAAACTATAGGGCTGCTGCTTTCGAAAAAGCAAATAAATACCGAGAGGCCAACATTGATAGAAAAAGATACCAGAAATTGAATGACAGTATTTTCAATGCCGATAAAACAAAGCAAATTGAACAACTCAGAACCCTATATGAAACGGAGCAAAAAGAAGCCGAAATCGCTTTACAGCAAGAAGAAATAAAAACTTTAAATGAAAAAGCTAAGGTAGATAAATTAAGAAAAGGACTTTATGCGGGAGGAATGGCCTCTGCTATAGCCCTATCTGGGCTATTGGTCTTTGGGTTTCGACAGCGCATCAAAAAGAACCGTATTGAAAAAGAAAAAATTTCTGAACAATTGGAGCATAAACAAAAAGAATTGACCAGTCAGACCTTACATTTGGTTCAAAAAAGTCAATTCATTGCAGAAATAAAAGAAAACCTTGAAAATTTAAAAAACTCCCCAGAAAAGTTTAAAGTTGAGTTTAAACGTATTGTAATGCTCCTAAAAAAGCAGAATGCAGCAGATAAAGATTGGGAAGTATTTAAATCGTATTTCTCTGAGGTACACCAAGATTTTGAAGAAAAATTAAAAGCAATAACGGATAAAATTACAGATAAAGAATTGCGTTTGGCGTCTTATGTAAAAATGGGTCTCAATAATAATGAGATTGCAAATATCCTTAATGTGTTACCTTCAAGTATACATACCTCAAAATACAGGTTAAAACAAAAATTGATTATTGATAAAGATCTTGACTTTGATGGTTTTATTAAAAGCTTGTAAAATAACAGCCGGCATCAAGTTGTTGAACCCAACTTGAGCGGCCGACTGTAGCTAAGCCAAAACCCTAATTACAGGTTACCTTTTGGATTTCCAAACAACAACCTAGGAAGCCCGTAGTGGCCCTATGGCAACTGTTCAAACTTGATGTAGTATCTCCTATATCGTATTGGTACACGTCCTTTTCATCTTCATCCTGCACATATAAGCGAATATCATAAGCCCCGTTTGGTGGTTGCAATTCATTGATGCTCCCACTTACATCAACCTGTACCCAGCCCCTATCTGGATCGGTAGCTAATTGCGCTTTTGAGATACTACCACCACTTCCTTGTAGATTATTTTTGTAGGTCAACCCGACACGGAAAGAGCGCCCCGTATCATTGATGAAATCGACGGTTCGGTGCTCCACCCCTTCGCTACTGCAGTTTTCGGCTGTATAGCTTTCCGTATAGCCCATTTTCGCAAGGGTATTGTCTTTTAAGAAACGTACCGTATACGAAATGGGAGATCCAGGATTATCTCTGCTGTACACCGCATTGGACCCTTGTATGATCGGCGCCAAATCTCCAAAATCACGGGCTGTAACCGCCTCGGTTGCCACTTCGGCATTACCTCCTATGACCACCGTTGTAATACTGGAGTTGGCCAAAATACTCTTCAATGTTGCTTCGGTCTCCAATTCAAGGCTATTGTTTTTTCCTGCAGCATATCCTAAGGCGGCTTCTAGCTGAACATCAGTTGATTCATAATTGGTTTCCAATCGGAACATAATGATTCTTCCATAGCTCACTGATTGTATGTATCCCGGAGGTGAACTCGAACTAAAGGTCGAAGCTACATCTTGCGAGCTCAAATCTTCATTAAACACTGCGGTGGGCGAGGCCGGTGGAACCATGGATACTGTATAGAAAACTTGTTTAAATACCATATTGGCGACCCTTCTTTCCTTGGTGCTTTGGAAATTGAGTTGCGAGCTAAAGTCAGTTGAGGCCCATTGAATATTAATTCCCAATTCCAAACTTACTTGCTTTGAACTATAAGCCGTTTTTTCACTTGAAAATGAACTTCCTTCATTTACATAACCTTCATCATAGGCATTGGCATTCCACCATTCCAGTGCCGTATCAATACCAGCATCTACAGAATTAAAAGTAGGGTTATCTACAGCTACATTACCATCTTCTCCAATACCTGGTAAATCTACTCTCAAATCAACAGGTGCCCTGCCCAATGTTACTGGAGTAGGAAGTCCATCACGAAGGTCATTATCAATTTTCACCAATGCTCCTGGCCAAATGATACCTGCATTCGGTTTCAAAATGGCAATATCCTCAAAATTCGTTTCTAAACTATAAGTCGTCGTCGTACAATTTGTCGTGACATTGTTCTCAAATTCAGGAGGGGCATCCTCAGTATCTACGGGTACTTTCTCAGTGATAGTGCTACCAGTGCCCACAACCCCTAAAAGTTGATCTGGGTCATAAGAAAGATTGGCAACAACATCATCTATGGTTTCTTCATTGCCCATAGGTACTTCATCATCAGAACCGCCAACAGGTTCTATAACTTCATCGCTACTACAAGCAACAATGATTAATAAGAGCATAAGGGACAATACCCTCATTGCAATTTTCAATTGTGATTGATTTGTTTTCATAATTTTTAGTTTTTTAGATTCAACACCTCAAACCTAGTATAGAAAACACCCCTTCCCTAATTTTGTCCATGGACAAAGTATGGACAGCCTACATGGATTTCAACTTAACTACCTATGGACAATTCATAAAATAGATAAATTTATATTTTTACGAAAAGTCAACAAATTCAATGTATTGATGGTTATAATCAACCATATACATAACTAATATTTTATGGACTTTTTATGGACAATAGGCTTTTTATGATTTAAATATATTTTGAATCAGTTCCAATTATTATGTACCTTGACAATCATAAATCTCTTTAACCAATGAAAAAATATTTAGTCTTTACTCTACTTGTATTCCTCTTTTCGCAGGTATTAAGTTCTCAGAACCAAGAAATTGTAGATAGTTTAAAGCAATTGTTAGCAAATCATCCAACCAAAGACTCTGTAAGAGCAGATATCCTAAGCGATTTACATGAGAAGTTAATGTTTGCCCAACCACTGATTGCTAAGAAATATGCAGAGGAAGAACTTAGTATATCCAAAAGAATAAACTACAGAACAGGTATTGCGAAAGGTTACATGCATTTGGCAGATTTTTACGTAAATAGAAATAGCACCGATTCTGCACTTTTTTATTATGATAATGCAAGGAATATTTTCAAGGCTCTAGATTACGCAAGAGGTGTTGTTTTTGTGAATTCTTCAGTTGCAGATATAGAACGAGGTTCGGGAAATTTTGTCAAAGCAATTGAAATGTTAAACCAAAATTTGGTGTTGATTAAAGAAAATGAAAAGAATCCAATAGCTATTTCTAAGTTTTCAGGTGCTCAATATAACACTCTTGCAACAATATATATGGACAAAGGAGATTATAGAATTGCTGTTATTGAAGCCTTAAAGGCACTAGATTTATTTTCAGAAATTGATGACGAGATAAGGAAAGCTGATGTATTAAAGTTACTTGGTGATTTAGAGTATGGTCTAGAGAATTACGAAAAATCAATTCAGTATTATGATGCCGCAATAGAAACATACACTAAGTATAATGATGACTTTTACCTAGCCTACGCTAAAAGTGCTGCAGGATTAGCCCTAAGAGAGCTAGGAGAATTAGAAAAAGCCAAGAACTATCAAAAACAAGCTATTGAATTGGGCAAAAAAAATGACGCAAAATTATCTCTCTCCCAATCTTTAAATAGTTTGGGAGAGTTAATGGTGCTAGAGAAAAACTATATATTGGCGAAATCTATATTCAAAGAATCTAAAGAAATATCAGATAATGAAGGCTTTAAAATACCAAATATAAATTCACAGATAGGTCTTTCTAAGGCCTTTATAAATAATCCAAAGGAATCCATAAAATATGTTACTTCGGCTATAAATAATGCAAAAGCTATAGGAGCTATGTCCAGTTTACAAAGTGCGTATGCTTTAAGGTCAAGAATTTATGATAAAAATAACCAAGATCAAAAGGCCATTAATGACCTAATAAGTTCTCAACAAATAAATGATAGCTTGTTTAATTTAAAAAAGGCTCAACAAATTGAAGAATTAAAAACGATTTATGAAACAGAAAAAAAGGAAGCCGAAATAGCTCTGCAAGAAGAGGAAATCAATACCTTAAATGAAAAAGCTAAGGTGGATAAACTTACCAAAGGACTATATGCTGGTGGTATGACCTCTGCCCTAGCCTTATTTGGGCTCTCTGTTTTTGGGTACCGCCAGCGTATCAAAAAGAACCGTATTGCAAGAGAAAAGCAAGAGGAGATTTTAAAAAAGGAAATTGAACATAAACAAAAGGAACTTACAAGTCAGACCTTACATTTAGTGCAAAAAAACACCTTTATTCAGGAGCTTATGGAGAATTTGGAGAATGTGAAGAATTCTCCAAACAAGTTTAAAACCGAGTTTCGACGTATTGTTATGCTCTTGAAAAAAGAAAATGCCTCCGACAAGGATTGGGAGGTATTTAAAACCTATTTTGCAGAAGTCCATAATGACTTTGACCAAAAGTTAAAAACGCTTTCTGCCGATATTTCCGAAAAAGAAATTCGCTTGGCCGCCTTTTTAAGAATGAATTTGACAACCAAAGAAATTGCAGCCACTTTAAACGTTTTACCAGATAGTATCTTAAAATCGAAATACCGATTAAAAAAGAAACTAGGGTTGGACAAAGAAACCGATTTGAACCAATTTTTAAATGCATTATGAAAAAACTAACCATACTCATTCTGCTCTCAGCAATCCAACTAGTTGGGCAAAACAGTAAAAAGATAGATAGCCTTTTAAACGTCTATCAGTCAACCGACAATGATAGTATAAAACTTAGGGCGAGTAATAGGATTACATCCTATTATATGTATCGTGATATCAATAAAGCAAAATCTTTTGCTCAAATCCAATTGCAGCTTTCGAAAGATGCTAATGATGTTCAGGGAAGTCTGAAAGCCTTAAATCATTTTTCAACGATTTATAGCCGGTTAAGTCAATATGACTCCGCCCAATATTACATTGAAAAAACCTTGGACCTTGCGATTGAAACAAAAAATTTGAGTCAAGAATCCATTTCCAGACATAGTTGGGTAATTATGGAAATAGATAGAGGTAATTATGAAATGGCGATGTCTCTTAATGAAAAAAACATCAAGTTCAATCAGGAAATTCAAGACACCTTGGGTTTAGCCATGTCTTATGAAACGGAGAGTTCTATTTTCACGGAAAAGGGATTTTATGAATTGTCCCTAAAAAGTGTGATGAAGAGTCTGGAGGTTTATGAAAAACTGGGGGATAGTATTCGTATAGCAGACGTTTTCCAAAAAATAGCAGTTATTGAAAACTCGCTAGAAAATTTTGATAGCGCTATAGAGAATAGTAACAAAGCTTTGAAAATCTATGAGCGATTTGAGGATATTGAATACCAAGCAATGATGTTAAATATCCTAGGAATCTCTCACAAATTCAAAAAACAATTTAGGGAAGCAGAGACCTATTTTAAAAAAAGCATGGAAATCTCACAAAAATTTGGTTACACAACTATTTACTTAGTGAGCATCGCACACCTAAGTGATACTTATCTAGAGCTTAATGAGAACCAATTGGCGAAAAAATTAATCGATGAAGGAATTGCCACATCAGAAGGATTAAATAGTCAACGTATGGCATCTTATTTTAAGATGCGAAAGGCTAAATATCTTAAAAACGTTAATGCCAAGGAAAAAAGTTTAACATTGTTGGACGAAATTATCAGTGAATTTCCCAATGAGAAAGAGTACTTATTGTCCGCCTATAAAATTAAAATGGAAATTTACAAGGAACAAGGTCGATTTCAAGCGGCTTACGAACATTTTGAAGCCTTTAAAATATTGGAAGATTCGACTTCTAAGAAGACCAATGCCCAAAAAATCAATGAGCTAAGAATTATCCACCAGACAGAACAAAAAGAAGCTGAAATTGCGATACAGGAAGAGGAAATCAACACCTTAAATGAAAAATCGCGAGCCGACAAACTCCAAAAAGGATTATATGCTGGAGGTATGGCCTCTGCCCTCGCTCTGTTCGGACTTTCCATTTTTGGTTATCGCCAGCGAATTAAAAAGAACCGTATTGCTAGAGAAAAACAAGAGGAGATTTTAAAAAAAGAAATTGAGCACAAACAAAAAGAACTTACTAGTCAGACCCTGCACTTAGTGCAAAAGAACACCTTTATTCAGGAGCTGATGGAAAACTTAGAGAATGTAAAAAACTCACCAGACAAGTTTAAAACAGAGTTTAGACGAATAGTTATGCTCTTGAAAAAAGAAAATGCCTCCGACAAGGACTGGGAGGTATTCAAAACCTATTTCGCCGAGGTGCACAACGACTTTGACCAAAAACTAAAAACCCTTTCTTCTGATATTTCAGAAAAAGAAATACGCCTAGCTGCTTTTTTACGTATGAATTTGACCACCAAAGAAATTGCTGCAACGCTAAATGTACTGCCTGATAGTATTTTAAAATCAAAATACCGTCTTAAAAAGAAATTGGGTCTTGATAAAGAAACGGATTTGACCAGTTTCTTAAATACATTATAAAATTTAGGTCTTCCTTAAGCCCTAGTGTATCTTTGCAAAGTGAATGACCATAAGAAAATTATCCTTTTTGATGGAGTTTGCAACCTGTGCAATACTTCAATTCAGTTTGTCATCAAACATGATAAAACCGATGAATTTCGTTACGCTGCCTTGCAAAGTGAAGTGGGTCAGCAATTAACTTCAGAAAGAGGAATAGATACTTCAACTGTTGATTCAATTGTCTTGATAGACCCTGGCGTAGCCTATTACACCAAATCAGATGCTGCTTTGGAAATAGGAAGTAACTTGAAAGGTTATCGGACACTTTCTAAGTTCTTTAAGCTTTTTCCAGTCGGATTCAGGAATATGATTTATGATTTTGTAGCACGAAACCGCTATAAATGGTATGGTAAGCAAGATGCTTGTATGATTCCTACACCTGAGTTACAAGCCAAGTTTTTGTAGTCCCTCACTCAAAAGGTTACTTTACTTTTAAAATAGTTGGTTTAAATCATTCATGATTTTATAACTTCTTTTATCATCCTAGGTTTGAGCAATCTTAAAAACCAATCCGATGAAAAAGTTTCTATTATTTTTAGTTCTGACTCCGTTTATTCTCTTTGCAAATGATAAAAAAACACCTTCAAAGATTAAGGAGGTAACTGTTTATTTGAGCGGAGCGCAAATTCAACGTAATGCCAATGTAAACTTAGCTTCCGGGGTTTCTGAAGTCATCTTAACTGGGCTTTCTTCAAAAATTGATGAAAATAGTATTCAGATTTCGGGACTACAATTGGTTTCTATTTTATCAATGACCTATGATATTAATTATTTAGAAAAATCAGAGGCTAGTCCTGAGCTTTTGGCATGGGAGTCAGAAATTGAGAATACCCAATTAAAAATTAGCCTGCTTAGAAATCAAATATCAGGATTAGAAGAAGAAGAAAACGTTATCACTAAGAACCGGATTATTGCTGGTGATAACTTGGCGTTAGATATCCAAAGAGTTAAAGAAATAAGCACTTATTATAGAGAACGAATTACCGCCATTAAAAATGAAATTTATAAACTCAATTTAGAAATCAACTTGTTGAATAAATCGATTAGAGCTATTCAAAATCAAATGGCCGAGGTCAATAATGCACCTTCACAACCACAGGGCGAACTAAAATTAAAACTGGACGCACCGATAAATATGACCCTAAACTTAAAAATTTCTTATTTTATTCCTGATGCCGGCTGGATTCCAAACTACGATATAAAATCTAAAGCCTTAGGCGAACCATTAGATTTAGCATATAAGGCAAATGTGTATCAAAATACCGGAAAAGACTGGGATAATGTGCAAGTAACATTATCGATCGGTAACCCCAATTATAATGTTGCAAAACCGCAATTAGAATCGAAATACCTCAATTTTGTAAGTCCTTTTAAAAAACGGTCACAGGTTACCACTAAAAAAAGAGGGTATTCCTATAATCCAACAGTAAGAAGGGTTATTGGAACAGTAACCGATGAATCTGGTCAACCGCTACCAGGTGTCAATGTTGTAGTTAAAGGCACAAGTATTGGTACTCAAACTGACTTTGATGGAAACTATGCTTTAGATGTCGTTAATGGACGAGAACTGGATTTTAGTTATATCGGACAAAAAGCTTTAAACCAAACGATATACTCTTCCGTTATGAATGTTCGGATGGAAGAAGATGCTACAGCCTTGGAAGAAGTAGTTGTTAGTGCCTATGGAGTGAAAAGAGAAAAAAAGGCTTTAGGTTATTCAGTGAGTCCCTCTCAAGCCCTTGCCGGTAGTTCAAAAGGAGTTGTAATAAGGGGCTATACAAGTTTTTCTAATTCTAACAATCCCTTAATTATAATAGACGGCGTGCCAAGCGATAATTATGAAATGGGAGACTTAGATGAAAGTGAAATTCAACATATGGAAGTTTTAAAAGGTGAGACTGCCAGTTCAATTTATGGTAGTAAGGGTCGAAACGGGGTTGTCGTTATCACTACTAAGAAAAGTACCCTGCAAGATGAATTAACAAACACTAAATTCATCATTAAAAAGCCCTACTCTATTGCATCTGATAATGACATTACTGCTATTGAAATTAATACTTTTAAATTGGCAGCCGAATACGAGTATCTGGCTGCACCAGTACTTAATGAAAATGTTTTTTTAACTGCTAGTTTTAAAAATTGGGAAAAATACCAATTACTACCTGGTGAGGCGAATGTTTATTATGAAGGTACGTACGCCGGTAAAACAACACTAGATCCTTTTACTGTTCAAAAAGAAATGGTATTGTCATTAGGGATTGACCCAAACATCACCGTAACTAGAAAACAACAACGGAACTTTAAGAGTAAATCTTTTACAGGAAGTAACAGAATTTTAAATAGAGTGTATGATTTAGAGGTCAAGAATAATAAAAATGTGGCTATCAGCTTAAAATTAATGGATAGAATACCTAAATCACAAAATAAAGAAATAAAAGTGGATGATATTTTGACCTATAATGCTCAGTATGATAAGAAAAAAGGATTGTTAACTTGGGATGTAAATTTAAAACCTCAAGAGACCCAAAAAGAGAGCTTTTCTTTTATTGTGAAGTACCCAAGAGGAAGGTATATTTCTTTGTAGCTAAGATATTATTAGAAATAATAGAATTGAAAGTAGTTGAATTGAAGAGTTTGAGACTATCTTTTTATTAGATATCATAACAATTTAACTTACTTAAATGCAGGATGCTTCGTTGCAAACTCTTCAGAATGACAATCATAATTTTTGTTTTGTCGTTCTGAATGTAGTGAAGAATCCCACATAAACTAGCTCAGAATCTGCTGTTTAATGGAAAATGAGATGTTTTTTGCCTGAGCATGACAAAAAAAACAGTACAAATTACTTCAAATTATTCAATATAAAATCTAAAGTGGAATTGGTGTTTAGCTTTTGTTGAAATGTATGGCTTTTGTGTTTAATCGGTTCCACCAAACCTAATTGTTTCATGTATATCATGGAGGGTTCATTATCTAGAGCAACCTTTCCGGAAAGCAATATATCTAAAGACTCTTCATTCTTATAGCGTTTATAGATTTTTCTCAACCCACTGAGATATAGACGGTCTTTCGTAAATCCACCCCCTCTATGCGCTCTTAAAGTAATCGCAAAAGCTTCATCACGGTTTAATTTATATTGGCCGTGAATAAGATCAAAGGTATCTGCAAAAGAATAGCCCTTAATCAAACTATCAGCAGCCATTACACGGTATGCTAATTCCTTAAGGCGTTTTAAAGTTAAAGCACCGCCCATGTATTCACTCAATACAGCAAGTCCTTCTTGTGTTTCAACATTTTTAGGTAATCCATTAGAAAAAATACTTAAAGGCTGTGCTAATCCATTATAGGTAGTTACCAAATGCACGCCTATTTCGTGGTGAGCCAAGGTTAGCAACTGGTTTTTACTGAACTTAGTGTTCTTTTTAATGAAAAGTGTTCTAGTGGCATTACTGACCATAGCATCGGCCGAAATATGCACTGAAAACTTCACATTTAAGGGAAAATCATATTGAGCTGCGAATTCTTCAAAGTAATCTTTAGCCTGTTCTGCAGAATATACCTTGTCCATTTCAATACCAGAAGGTTCGTCGCTATAGTGCAAAATGAACTTCGCATTATCAACATCTTTTTCGGTAGGGGTACCATATACCCGTAATGAATTGTAATAGAATTTTTTTCCACGCCCAATAGTTTCAATACATTGAATCATATTGGCATAGTAATAAACAACATCTTGATAAAACTTATGAATGGTGTCATCTTGAATTCGTTCTAATCGCTGTGAAAAGAACAAACGTTGGAGTTTATAAGGGTCAAACTTTAATTTAGGGTACTTAAAAGTTGGCTCCGAGGTGAATTTTGAAGAGAAAAAGCCTTGTTTCTCTTTTTCAATATTTAAAGGATTTACATAGCTCAATAGTTCAATACGCTTGACCAACCTGTTTAAGTTGGAGTCTATATCAAATAATGCAGGATACTGGCTTTGTAAATCGTTCTGTTCTTTTACAGGAATCATATTTGCTGTAGAAATTCTTCAGTCTGCAAAGGTATCAATTCTTTCAACTGTTCCTCCACAGTTTTAACCACTTCTGGATAAATAACGCCAGTTAATTCATCACAGTATATTTTTGAGATTTCTGTAGCCAGTACAAGCGTGTTCTTAAAATTTTGAGTGATGAACTTTAAAAAGTACCCATTTCCTTGAAAAGTGTCATTAATCAAAGAGGTCTGTGGTAAATCATGTGGTAATTTAATAGCACCAAGCTTTGTGCTCCAACTACTTACTATATCACCAAAACGGTCGTTATCAATATTTGTAGTACCTAGGTTCCAGGTAGGAACCTCCCTATCCCACCGTTTCCAGTTATAACTATGCATATCATAAACAATAGCTTTACTGTGCATTTTTTCTAGCTTACTGACTAAAGCGTATACTACTTTGTAGAAATTAGCGTGTTTAGAAAGGCTTTGATTTATTTCTTTTTCGCTCAAAGGCTTCTGCCAAAGTTTTTTGCCCCATGCACTGTCAAAGACTGCTGATTCTGGTGGTCTGTTTAAATCGTATTCAAAACGACTATCGCAACCAGCTAAAACAATTGGTTGAGATTGTACCATTTGCTTAGTGCAAGGGTCTTCTTCATACCAACGTTCATATTCGGTATGAATACAATTAGACCACAATGATTTTCGGAATTGATGTCCGTCATGTACGGCTGCACAAATAAAGGGCTGGTATTTATCAATTTTAAGAGTGAAAGAATAATCTTCGGCAACAGCATCAAATACTTCTTCTGAATTTATCCTTTGAATAATTTCAGAAACAGAGAGCCTAAGCATTTTGAACCTCGTTACGTAAGCGAGAACGTCTATTAAAAGCCTCTAGCTTATCTAAAACCTTACTTTCAACAAAGTCAATAACCTTGCATTGAATTTTAGTCTTGTATACTTTGTTCATATACGTAACACCACCTGGAGACATAACGTTTACCTCAACTAGTTTACCGCCAATTACATCAATACCAACAAAGAATAACCCGTCCTTAACCAATTTTGGTCCTATTTGTTTGCATAAGGCTTTTTCTTGTTTGGTCATAGAATGTTTTGCAACGGTCCCCCCTGCTGAAACATTCGAGCGGTGGTCATCAGAACCTGGTACGCGTTTCATTGCTCCAATCGGTTCTCCATTTAATAAAAGAATACGGACATCGCCTTGGTCTGCACCTTCAATGTATTCTTGAAGTATTACATAGTTAGAGCTTCCATCAGAATTAGTTACATAAAAATCTAACAATGATTTTATATTACTCATTGCCGATTTTTCAATAAGAATCACACCTGATCCTCCAAAGCCATTTAGGGGTTTTAAAATCATTTTATCAGCAGCAGACTCTTTGATTTGCTGCACCAAATAATTCTTATTCTTAGAAACATGTGTTACCGGTATAATATTGCTATGGCTATCTCCAAAAGCTGCGGTGTATAATTTGTTATTTGCTTCTCGAAGCCCCTGTAATGAATTGACAATAAATACATCATCCTTTACAGAATCTAAGAAGTTAAGCATGATGGGGTCTAAAGGCGGATTTGCTCTCATAAACAGAACATCAAATCCTGCTAGAGGCAACATCTCTTCCCTTAAACTAGCTTGTTTATAGAATGTTTTTAGATTACTTGAAACCTTATCCATTCTATTCACAACAGTACAGAAAGCGTTGGTAACACTATTTCGAATAGTAAGGTTGACAGGGCTACAAAGCGCTACGCCGTGCCCACGTTTTACACATTCATGGATTAATGCAAGACTAGTGTCGTTCTCCGGGTCGATTTCCTCCCAAGGATACATTAAAAAACAAATATTCATAACTTCTCGTATTGATTGATTATTTCACTTCATCGTAATGGTCATCCCAATTTTTTGGTTTTGGCTTATGCAATTTATCAACTGATTTGGCCACAATTGTTGCTACAGTAGCATCTCCTGTTATATTCACTACGGTACGCAACATATCTAAAGGCCTATCAACTGCAAAAATCAAAGCAAGACCAATGGCATATTTTTCTGGTGGAAACCCGACAGATTCTAGCACTATTACTAACATTACCATACCTGCTCCAGGAACGGCTGCCGTTCCAATCGAGGCTAATAAGGCTGTTAAAACAATGGTTAGCTGAGCGCTTATTGGAAGATCAAAACTCAAAGCTTGCGCAATAAAAACCGCAGCAATACCTTGATACAGGCTTGTTCCATCCATATTCACAGTCGCACCAACAGGTAAAACGAAACTAGAGACTTCTTTATCAACCCCAATATGCTCTTCTACACGTTCCATAGTTACTGGTAAGGTGGCAGCACTTGAACTCGTTGAAAAAGCTAGTAATTGTGCAGGACTTAACTGTTTTAAAAACCAGAAAGGGTTTTTCTTCGCAAAAATTGACACTAAAATACAATAGAACACTATCATTAAGAATAGCCCTAAAACCACAACTCCCGCATATTTCAATAGCGCTAATAGAATTTCTGGATCACTTGACGAAACCACTACGTTAGCTAATAATGCAAATACCGCATAGGGTGCTGTTAGCATTATTAAATCGACCATTTTTAAAACTACATCATTAAGCGAATCAAAGAATTTTTTTAATGGTTTTGCTTTTTCCTCTCCAATAAGCAGCATCGATATTCCCATAAATATGGTGAAGAAAATAACCTGTAGCATCAACTGATTATTACCTAAGGCACTTACTGCGTTATCTGGAACCATATCTTCAATAAATTTCAAAGGGCCACTTTCTTTTTGGCGAGAAGCTTCTGCAAGCTTAGCCGTAACACCTTTATCATTGGCATAAGTAGACGTTAGTTTCTCTATAGTTTCTTCAGAAACTCCAGTACCGGGTTCCATAACATTTACTAAAACAAGACCTAAAATTATGGCAACAGTTGTTGTACCTACATAAATACCTATGGTTCTAAGACCAATATTTCTAAACTTTGAAATATCTTTTAAATCAGATATTCCTTTAATTAAGGAGGCTAAAATTAATGGTACTGCTATGAGTTTAAGAAGCTTAATGAAAATAGTACCAAAAGGGGCAATCCAGTTGGTAACAAACTCTTTTCCGCCCGTCATGTAAGTCATACCGAAACCGAACACCAGTCCCAATACCATACCTATCATTATTTGCCAATGTAATTCTAGTTTACGCATATTGAATATTTGCGTAGTAAGATACTATTTTGAACGGAAAACCACTAATGTGAAGAATTAGATTTTATTGGTTTTGGCCAATAACATAAAATCGGCTAAAACCAAAGCAGTCATTGCCTCAACAATAGGAACGGCTCTTGGTACGACACAAGGGTCATGTCGTCCTTTTCCTTGTGTGGTAACTTTATTACCTTCTTTATCTATAGTATCATAAGACTGTAAGACTGTTGCAACAGGTTTAAAAGCGACACTAAAGTAAATATCCATTCCATTACTAATACCGCCTTGTACCCCTCCACTTAAATTGGTAATAGTGCTTCCGTCCGTATTGAACTGATCATTGTGCTGACTGCCTTTCATAGCTACACCTGAAAAACCACTACCATATTCAAAACCTTTTACTGCATTAATGGACAACATGGCTTTGCCTAATTCCGCATGCAGTTTATCAAAAACTGGTTCTCCAAGACCAATAGGTACATTTTTGGCCACACAAGTAATAATTCCGCCAATGGTATCCCCTTGCTTCTTGATGTCTTTTATATAGTCTTCCATTCGAGAAGCCGTTTCCATATCTGGACATCTGACTGCTTTACTTTCTATTTGACTAAAATCAAGCTGTTGATAAGGAACTTCTAATTTTAGGTCACCTACTTGAGACACAAATGCATTTATTTCAATAGCATTTAAAAACTGCTTTGCAATAGCTCCAGCCACTACTCTACTTGCAGTTTCTCTCGCTGAACTGCGACCACCACCTCGATAATCACGAAAGCCGTATTTTTTATCATACACATAATCAGCATGTGAGGGACGATAAGAGTCTTTAATATGAGAGTAGTCTTTTGACTTTTGATTGGTATTATGAATGGCAAAACCTATGGGCGTTCCCGTAGTTTTTCCTTCAAAAATTCCAGAATAAATTTCGACTGTATCCGGTTCCTTTCGTTGTGTTACAATCGCTGATTGACCTGGTTTTCTTCGGTTTAGTTCATTTTGAATTGCATCTATATCTAAAGTAATGCCCGCAGGACAACCATCTAAAACCCCGCCCAATGCTCTACCATGAGATTCTCCAAACGTTGTTAACCTAAAAATTGAACCAAAAGAATTGCCTGCCATGAGTTACATTTAGAAGTTTTCAAAGGTAATTTTTATAAATTTTACACAAAAACAAAAGAATAACTTAATGATTTTGAAACAAAAAAAATATACCGTAATGTTTTTTTAACAATATGCTGACAAACTCTTGACCTCAAATCAAGCTACAGTTTATTCCTACACCTTTACTTTGTAGTTAAATTCTATTGTATTGAAAAAAAGGAAGATAGAGCTAGCCATTATATCAGATGTACATCTTGGAACTTATGGCTGTCATGCAGATGAGTTAATTACGTATTTGAATAGTATTCAACCCAAAAAGTTAATACTTAATGGAGATATTATTGATATATGGCAATTCAAAAAACGATATTTTCCACCCTCCCATTTAAAGGTTTTAAAAAAGATTATTGGAATGGCCTCAAAAGGCACCCAAGTCTTCTATGTTACAGGTAATCATGACGAGATGCTTCGCAAATTTGCATATACCTCAATGGGTAACATAAAGATTGCCAATAAATTGGTTTTAAATTTAGATGGCAAAAAAGCTTGGATTTTTCACGGTGATGTTTTTGATGTATCTATTCAAAATGCCAAATGGTTGGCTAAATTAGGTGGGTATGGTTATGATATGTTGATATTGATAAACCGTTTAATTAATTGGTTCTTGAATAAGTTGGGGAAAGAAAAGTATTCGCTTTCAAAAAAGATAAAGAATAGCGTAAAAGGTGCCGTCAAGTACATTAATGATTTTGAAAAAACAGCTGCTGACTTAGCAATTGAAAATCACTATGACTATGTCATTTGCGGCCATATTCACCAACCAAAAAAAGAGGTTTACGAGAACAAGCAAGGTAAAACCATGTATCTTAATTCAGGGGATTGGGTTGAAAACTTAACGGCCTTAGAATATTCCTTTAAACGCTGGAAAATATATCACTATAATCATGATAAGCTTTCTCCATTTTTTATGGATGAAGACTTGAAAGATATGGATATGAATGAACTTATAGCCTCAATCACTGACAAGAATGATATTAGTGATATTGAGGTGAAAACAACAGAGGATGAACCAAAATCATTTGATAAGCAAGGCTTGTCTCAAGATACTGACGGGGTGTAATGCCGTTCGTTGGGCACCATCTTTAATTTGATGTCTACAGCTTGTGCCATTCGCTGAAATAATGGTATCCTCCTTTGCTTTGCGAACCGCAGGAAACAATTTTAACTCCCCTATTTGCATACTAACTTCATAATGTTCTTTTTCATATCCAAAAGAACCTGCCATTCCACAACAGCCAGATGCTATGATGGTCACTTCATAATTTGTTGGAAGATTCAACATATCAAAGGTCACTTTTTGATTAGATAATGCCTTTTGATGACAATGGTTATGAATTTTTACTTGTTTGCTTTCTTTTGTAAATACGTCTGAGGTTATGCTTCCTTTTGATATTTCATTTGAAAGGAACTCTTCAATTAAATAACAGTTGTCTGCTATTTTCTCTGCGATTTCTGGGTCTTCAAAAAAGCGTTTGTATTCATCTCTAAAAGATAAAATGGCAGAAGGTTCTAAACCAATAACTGGTAAACCCTGATTTTTATACGATTTTAATGCTGTGACATTCTTTTTTACTAAGGCCTTTGCTTGATTTAAAAAGCCTTTTGAAAGATAAGTCCGTCCACTTTCAGCATAAAACAATTGCACCTCATAACCTAAGTTTGCTAATAGTAAAATGGCATCTTTACCTACTTCAATATCTAAATATCTTGTAAACTCATCAATGTAGAGCACAACTTTACCTTTTGATGCTTTTTTCGAAGCTTGATTTTTTAAAAAATTTTCAAAATTAAAGCGATGTACTTTAGGCAAACTTCTTTCAATAGCAACACCGCTTGATTTTTTTAGTAGTGTTCCAACTGGAGAATCGTATACGATATTAGTTAAGCCTGCAATCTTGCTTGAAAGTGCATTTATTCGAGTGTTATAAGCAAAAAGTTTACTTCTGGCTGAATACCCATTCGTTTCTTGATACTGGTATTGAAATTCAGCTTTTAAGGTTGCTACATCGACATTACTTGGGCATTCACTTGCACAGGCCTTACAGCTTAAGCACAAATCAAAAACCTCTTTTAATTCTTTGTGGTCAAACTGATTGGGCTTGTCTGAATTTGTCAAAAATTCGCGCAAAGCATTGGCTCGACCACGTGTCGTATCTTTCTCATTCTTAGTAGCATGATAACTTGGACACATACCACCAGGCATTTGATGTGATTTTCTACAATCTCCACTTCCATTGCACTTTTCGGCAGCCTTTAAAATACCTTCGCTATCTGAAAAATTAAGTAATGTTTTAACTTCAGGCTCTTCTCTATCAATTTCATAACGTAGCGATGCATCCATTGGTAAAGCATCTACAATTTTTCCAGGATTAAAAATGTTAAATGGATCAAAATAGCTCTTTACTCTTTTTAAAAGTTGATAATTCGTTTCACCAATCATTAAAGGAATAAATTCTGCTCTTACAATACCGTCACCGTGTTCACCGCTAAAACTACCCTTATACTTCTTGGTCAATTTAGCGACATCTGTAGTAATCTGTCTAAACAGCTTTACATCTTTTGATTTCTTCAAATTCAGTATGGGCCTTAAATGCAATTCTCCAGCACCTGCATGAGCATAATACACGGCACTCTGCTTATACCCTTTCATAATTGCTGTAAACTCTGCTATAAATTCTTTCAAGTCTTCTAAGGCAACAGCAGTATCTTCAATACAAGCAACCGCCTTTTTATCCCCAACCATATTACCTAAAAGTCCAAGCCCAGCTTTACGCAGTTCAATCGCTTTCTTAATATCGTCTCCATATAAAACCGGACTAGCATAGCTTAATCCTGAAAGAGTTATGGTTTTTTGTAATTCACCAATCTTTTTTTCTAGTGCAGCTTTACTCTCTGCTTTTAGTTCTAGCATTAAAATAGCGGCCGGGTCATCCTTAACGAAGAAACGGTTAGCTAGCTGCTGTCTATTGTTTTTGGTACAATCCAAAATAACCTTGTCCATCATTTCACACAGATGTAAAGGGTGTTTCATTACTGGAGCAACATCACTTAAACAGTCTTCAAGGGTTTTATAATGCGTAGCAACCATAGCGGCATGTTCAGGGGGTAAAACATCCAATTGCAGTGTTATTTCAGTGGTAAAAGCCAATGTGCCCTCACTCCCACTGAGTAGCTTACACATGTTAAACTGCTCTTTGCTAGAACTAAACACATCATTTTTTAGTAATTCATCAACAGCGTAACCAGTATTACGACGATGGATATTCGCTTTTGGAAATTCTTTGATGATATTATCTTGTATGCCAACATTAGCAAGTTCATTTTCTATTACTTTATACAATTTACCTTCTAAGGTTTCTTCTTCTGTTTTTAATTTAAAAGCCGATTTTGAAATAGCTTCGAACTTTGCTTCACTACCATCATAAAGCACAGTTTGCATGGACACCACTTTATCTCTTGTTACGCCATATTGTATTGAAGTGGTTCCAGAAGAGTTATTACCTACCATACCCCCAATCATACACCGGTTGGAAGTTGATGTATTTGGGCCAAAAAAAAGACCAAATGGTTTTAAATACCGATTGAGCTCATCACGCACAACCCCTGGTTGTACGACGACTTGTCGTTTTTCTTCGTTTAAATGTAAGATTTTTGTAAAATACTTAGAGGTATCTACAATTATACCTTCGCCAACACATTGTCCGGCTAAAGATGTTCCTGCTGTTCTCGGAATAAGACCAATCCTATTTTTAGTAGCAAAATGAACTAAAATCTTTAAATCTTCACTATCTTTTGGAAAGGCAACTGCTAATGGTATCTTTCTATAAACCGAAGCATCTGTTGCATAAATTGTTTTTGACAAATCATCATAAAACAACTCGCCTTTTAATTCTTTTTTTAAGTAAACCAATAAAGATATATCCAATTTGGAACAATTTTTGACTACCAAGTAGAGTTAAAACATAATAGTTAGAACAAAGCTATTCTTAATTTTCAATTTAAAGAACAACTTATGAAGATTACCACAATTTTTACTTGCATTTTCGTTTTTGCAACAACTTGGGTTAGCGCACAAAACATATCTGAGCATACTCTAGGCCTGCGTTTGGGTGATAGTGATGGTTTCGGAGCTGAAATTTCTTATCAAAAGTCTATTGGAAGATACAACAGAGCTGAATTTAATTTAGGTTGGCGCGATAGCCGTGAATTTGATGCTTTTAAACTCGCAGGCGTATATCAATGGGTTCGAAATATTGATGGCGGATTTAATTGGTATTATGGTTTTGGTGGCGGCGTTGGTAATTCTGATTTTGAGGCGGTGCCCGACAGAGATAGAGATGACGGTCTTTTTGTATTTGCTGCAGGAAATTTGGGCATAGAATATGATTTTGATATTCCTCTTTTAATTTCTTTAGATATGAGGCCCGAAATTGGCTTACTTGGCTTTAGCGAATTTGACAATGACTTCTTATTTGATTTTGCTATCGGTCTCCGATATCAGTTCTAATCTTAAACACATATGCCTTAAAAGTGATTGTTCATACAAGCACTTTTTTTTTGCTTCTCAATATTCCTACCTTTGAATAAAATATTTAGAGCATGATCAAAAGAGTATTTCTACTTGTCATTATTGTCGTAATAGCCAGTTGTAGTTCAAATTCGGATGGATATACTGTTAATGGAGAACTTAGGGGTGAATTAAAAGATTCAACTCGAGTATTTTTAAAAACAACAGATTCTTTGGCCAGAACATTGATTGACGTTGATACTACTTTAATCGAAAACGGTTCATTTACATTCACTGGACTTGCTGACGATTTAAAAGTACACTATATAATGATTGAAGGAGTCTCAGGGAATGCGCCGCTTATTCTGGAAAATGGTAAAATTTCTTTTAAAGCACAAAAAGATAGTTTAACATTTCATAAAATCAAGGGTACAACTCAGAATGACCTTTTTATGAATTACTTAGAAGAGATTAGAACCATAAGTTCTATGTCTAAATCGATGAATGCTGAGTTTAAAGGAGCTCGCGGTGATACCGTTTTAATGAATTCTTTACGAGAAGAGTTTATGGAATTGCAAGACCGAGCAAAAACCTTTGATCTTGATTTCATCAAGGAAAATCCAAATGCATTGATATCGGTATTAATTTTAGAAAAAGCAGTATCTACCAAAGCACTACCGGCTAATGAATTGGCGCCTTTATATGATGGTTTAAGTGAAGAAATAAAAGGAACACCTGCAGGTATTAGAGTAGGAGAAAAAATTAATAAAGCAAAAGGTACGGAGATTGGTTCTGTAGCTCCAAATTTCTCGGGTCCTACCCCAAATGGTGAAACTTTGGCTTTAAATGATGTAAAAGGAAAAATAACGCTGATAGATTTTTGGGCAGCCTGGTGTAAACCATGTCGCGCTGAAAACCCAAATATTGTTTCGGTTTACGAAAAGTATAAAGATAAAGGATTGAATGTGCTTGGTGTTTCTTTGGATAGAAAAGAAAACGATTGGTTAAACGCCATTGAAACTGACGGTCTAGCTTGGAATCACATTAGTAATTTACAATATTTTCAAGGTCCTATTGCACAATTGTATAACGTGAACGCCATACCTGCCGCTTTTTTGTTAGATGAAAATGGTGTTATCATTGCTAAAAACTTAAGAGGTCCTGCTCTAGAACAAAAGGTTGCTGAGCTGTTGAATTAAATAAAGAATATTTACTACAAAAAGAAAAGCCCTTGAAAATTTTCAGGGCTTTTCTTTTTGTTATTACTAGAACTTATCTTGTATGTCATCAAATGTTCCGAGAACATTTGCATTGTTAGCACCGGTGACTTTGCCAAAAATATTAACTCTTGAGGTGTCTCCTATAAATTCAATTGTAGCATTATCTTCAAGAATAAGGTCACCGTATATAGTAAGATTACCTTCAATCCGTAATGTGGCATTTTCTCCAACAGTTAAATCACGTCTTCTATTGTTTCGAGCAACTATAAAGGTTCCTCTCATTTCAAAAAGACCATTATCTGCAATAGATACCGCATTGTTTACCGTCCATGTTCCGCATAATAATAAAGAACCCGATACGGAAATAGATCTAAATCTTCTAGAACCGCTATAAGCCAAACTTTGGCTAGCTGCTACGTTTAAATTAGCATTCCCTGAATATGTCGGCGTCCCAGAACATTTTTCTGCAAGGTCTTCAGAAGGTTTATTCATTTTAATAATTTGAAGTCCTTCACGACCAGAAGCTGCAAAAATATAATCTCCTTTTGATGCTACGTAGTTCGTAGAACCATCTAATTCAATAACCCCAACAGTACTCAATATATCATCTTCTTCTTCTGCCAAACCAAGGCCAGCACCTCCATTAGCCATTAAAATAACACCTTCATTATAGGCAGTAGCATTAGTGACTATATCACTTTCGATAACATCAGCAGGGTTAATAGTGATTGGAATATATTCTTGAAATGCACCAGTATTGATATTGTATACACCCGCACCATTTCTTCCTTCAGCTACAATAACCTTATCACCCATAATATCTAGCGTTCTTTTATCGGCTTCTCTAAAATCAGAATCTATTTGAATTTGAGAAGTTTCTTGTAAATCGGAATTTAAAATTCTAACTCCAGCACTCGCATCCAAGACTAAATATGTACCATCTTTAATAACGACTGAGCGTAAATCTTGAAAAGGAACTTCATTTACTATTTCTAAACTACTAGTATCAAATTCAGTAACATAACCGTCTCGACCACTAGTCACATAAAGACTACCATTGGCCACAAGCGCATCATTAGCATTAAATCCTTCTTGATAATTATATGTCAAATCAGAAGTATCAAACCTACCATTGCTAGCTGCAACTTTAATTACTACTGAATTTGCAGAGGCTAAAGCAGATTGCTCTGCGTCTACACCACCTACAACATAGATATAGCCATTACTATAATATATTGCATTTAAATCTTTATCATAGGAATAGGCTCTACCTGTTAACCTTGGTGCAGCAGGATCACTTACATTGACAATATCTACAGCCCCCTTATAATCGGCACCAGCAGTGTTATATGATATATAAGCGTAATCTCCATCAATATGGATATCAGTTGCCGTTAAATTTTCGGCACCACTAAACGATGGTGGGGCAACCTGAGCCACTAAAGCTAATGGATAATTACCTGCCTGTTCATTAGCAAAAATGGATTGTGCTCCGGTTTGAAAATTCTCTTCATAAATTTCCATGGCTCCACTTTTATCATAAATAATACTATTGGTTAAAACTGTGGCATTAGTTTCATTTCCAAAGCTAGCTTCTTCTTGCTCAAAAATAGTTGTGCTATCTGTACATGAGGTAATAACTATAGAAACCAAAAAGGCATAAAGTAGAACTTTTTTCATAAGAGTTGGGCTTTAATTCGTTTGGTAAATCTTAAACGATGTAAAAACCTACATCTTATGTAAAGTGTACGATAAATTCGATGAAAAACACCAATTCTTTGAAATATTCTTAATAAATAAGAATATTCTTACATAAATTGATAGTATATTTTAAATTTTACCTAATTTTTCTAAAACAAAAAGGATAATAATAGGCAAAGCCAACAATATTACAACCAGCGTATCTGTTGCTAATAAACTGGGATTGAATAGCAATGTAACCAAATACCCCCCAATTGCACCACCAAAATGAGCCGTATGTCCAATATTACCCAATCTCTTCTTCATTCCGTAAATGGAATATAGAAGATATCCAATACCCAATACATAAGCCGGTAACGGTATAGGAATAAAGAAAAAACCTAAGGTCATATCTGGATATAATAGTATCGCAGAATATAAAACCCCTGTGACTGCTCCACTAGCCCCAACTGCGCTATAGTAAGGTTCGTCTTTATGAAAGAACAATGCCAAAAGACTACCCGCTAATAGGCTAATTAAGTAAATGATTAAAAACTTCGTCGGACCAAATGAAGAAATAACTACATCTGCAAAAAAATATAAGGTAAACATGTTAAAAAGTAGGTGTGAAATATCAACATGTAAAAAGCCAGAAGTAATGGTTCTTTCTTTCTGACCAGCCTTAATGCCTCCAATACTAAACTTGTAACGTTCAAAAAAACCAATGTCGTTGAACCCTCTAATAGAGACCAAAATATTTGCAGCGATTATAGCAATTGTTGCTATGTGTAAATTGTACATTACAAATAAAGTTAAGTGTCAAATATAGCTATATTTGCGCATACGTTTTTTACATGCAACTACTGGCTTTTCTATTAATTTATCCACTACTTTGGATTATTTCACGTTTACCATTTACACTTCTTTATTTTATTTCTGATGGTCTTTATTTGTTGATGTATCATGTTATTGGCTACCGGAAAAAATTAGTAAATAAAAATCTGCATTTAGCTTTTCCCAATAAGTCGGATGAAGAAATTCTTCATATTCAAAAGAAGTTTTATGCCCATATGTGTGATAACATGTTAGAAATTATCAAAACAATGGGGATGACAGTAGCCCAGATGGATAAACGTTTTATTTTGACCAATGAGCATATCATCAATGAATATGCTGCTCAAAATAAGAGTACGGTTTTATTGGCAGGACATTATGCGAGTTGGGAATGGCTTCTAGCACTGAATACAAGGCTTAAACCCAAAGCCTTTGGTATCTATCAGAAAATTAGCAATCAATATTTTGAGAAACTCCTCAAAAAAATTCGTGGAAGATTTGGTACTACTTTAATACGAACCGTAGAATCAAGACAAATAATAGCCGACCTTGTAAAAAACAAGCAGAACTTTGTTTTAGGCATAGCAAGTGACCAGTCTCCTATGCTCAACAGACCTAGACATTGGAAAGAATTTTTAGGGGTTAACGTTCCTATTCATGTTGGTGGAGAACGTTTGTGTAAAGAACACAATCTAGTGCCTATTTTTTTACAAGTACGAAAAGTAAAGCGAGGATACTATTCTGCTACTTTCAATGTCATAACTGAAAGTCCAAGAGAATTGCCGGATTATGAAATATCAGAACGTTTTATGAGCGGTCTTGAAGCGTCTATTCGTGAGGCTCCTGAATACTATTTATGGACGCACAACAGGTTTAAACATATGGGCAAAGAGCATAAAAAGTTCGATTAGTATTTTCTAGTTGATAATTCGTTTATTTAGTATCTTCAAGTCATATAACCAGCTGAAATGAATGACTTAGATATTGCTCGTAAAGTTACCCTAAAACCCATCTCAGAAATCGCTCAAAGAACAGGTATACCTATTGATTCCATTGAGCCATACGGGAAGTATAAAGCAAAGCTTCCAATTTCACTAATTAACAAAGAAAAGGCTTCAAAAGCTAATCTGATTTTAGTGTCGGCCATATCGCCTACCCCAGCAGGTGAAGGAAAAACCACAATGTCCATAGGTTTAACTGAAGGATTAAATAGATTAGGTAAAAAGACGACGGTTGTTTTGCGTGAACCTTCTTTAGGTCCTGTGTTTGGTATTAAAGGTGGGGCTACTGGAGGCGGATACTCACAGGTTTTACCAATGGAAGATATCAATCTCCATTTCACTGGAGATTTTGCGGCAATTGAAAAAGCTCATAACCTATTGTCTGCTTTGATTGATAATAATATTCAGAGTAAAACCAATTCTTTAAACTTAGACCCAAGAACCATTTCATGGAAACGTGTCGTTGATATGAATGATAGGTCTTTACGGCATATTATTGTTGGATTGGGCGGCACTGGTTCGGGTATTCCAAGAGAAACTGGTTTTGATATTACTGCAGCTTCTGAAATAATGGCCATATTATGCCTTGCGGAAAATCTTTCTGACCTTAAAAAAAGACTGGGAAACATATTTATCGGCTACACTTTCGATAAATCACCAATATATGCCAGAGATTTGAAAGCTGAAGGCGCAATGACAGCCTTATTAAAAGATGCAATACAACCAAATCTAGTTCAAACTATTGAGGGAAATGCTGCTATAATCCACGGTGGACCATTTGCAAATATTGCGCAAGGAACGAATTCAGTAATCGCTACAAGAATGGGGATGACGTTTTCAGACTATGTAGTTACTGAGGCCGGTTTCGGTTTTGATTTAGGAGCGGAAAAGTTCTTTGATATCAAGTGTCAAAGCGCAGGTTTGTCTCCGAAAGCTGTAGTATTAACTATAACCGTTCGTGCTTTAAAATATCATGGTGGCGCTCCTTTAAGCGACTTGAAAACCACGAATACCGAGGCGCTTTTAAAAGGCATTCCGAATTTAGAAAAGCACGTAGAAAATATTAAACAATTTAATGTAAGTCCGGTAATTTCAATTAATAGGTTTCTAAGTGATGCTGATGAAGAAATTGAAATCATTAAAAACATTGCGAAAAAGCTCGGTGTACAAGTAGCTATCGCCAATGTCTGGGAAAAAGGCGGTGAAGGCGCTTTAGATTTAGCAGAGAAAGTAATTGCTATTGCTGAAAAGACTACTTCTGATTTTACTCCAATGTATCAATGGAAATCTTCCGTTACGGATAAAATTGAAACTATTGCGACAAAAATTTATGGTGCAAAACATGTGGATTATTCTGCACAAGCAAAAAGAGATCTGAAAAAGATTAGTGATTTAGGTCTAGATCACTTAGCTATTTGCATTGCAAAAACGCAAAAATCATTATCAGACAACCCTAAACTTTTAGGTAGGCCGAAAGACTTTATTATTACAGTTCGGGAGATTGAAATAGCTGCCGGTGCCGGATTTTTAGTCCCAATTACCGGTAACATTATGCGTATGCCTGGACTACCGACTCATCCTTCTTCAGAAAATATTGATATCGATGAAAACGGGGTTATTAGCGGCCTTTTTTGATTAATGTTTAAAGTGTATAGTTCATCTAAGTTGTTATTAAACTTATCATATTTGTGCACAGAGCAGATTTATGTGGGATTCTTCACTAAGGTCAAAATGAAAAAAGAGAATTAAACCGAATTAATACCATGCTAAGGCACAAAGTCTCATGTAAAAGGGAATAAAATTCTACTTGAATATTTGGGTTATAATCCAGCAACAGCTTTAATCTCTGCAATAATTTTATCGGCCAAAGCATTAGCATCGTCTTGGCTTTTAGCTTCGGTATAGATTCTAATGATAGGCTCCGTATTTGATTTACGAAGATGAACCCAGTTTTCAGCAAAGTCTACTTTTACACCATCAATGGTAGATAAATCTTCATTTTCATATTTTTTAGCCATTGTACTTAAAATACCATCCACATCTAATTCAGGAGTGAGTTGAATTTTCTTTTTGCTCATAAAATAACTTGGATAGCTTGCTCGTAATTCAGCAACAGTACCTCCTTTTTCAGCCATCAGCATTAAAAACAAAGCAGTACCGACTAAAGAATCTCTTCCATAATGACTTTCAGGATATATAATTCCTCCATTTCCTTCTCCACCAATAACTGCGTTGTTAGCCTTCATCTTTGTCACCACATTGACTTCACCAACGGCTGCTGCCTCATAAGTACCACCGTGTTTTTGGGTAATATCTCTTAAGGCTCTAGATGATGATAAATTTGAAACTGTGTTACCTTTTGTTTTACTCAAAACATAATCTGCACAAGCGACAAGCGTATATTCCTCTCCAAACATTTCGCCATCATTGCTTATAAAAGCCAAACGGTCCACGTCTGGGTCAACTACAATACCAAAATCCGCTTTCTCTTTTACCACCAAATCACATATATCACCTAAATGTTCTTTTAAAGGTTCTGGATTATGCGGAAAATGCCCTGTTGGGTCACAATACAATTCTACCACTTCAACACCAAGCTCTTTTAATAATTTAGGGATAGCAATACCTCCCGTAGAATTTACGCCATCTACTACCACCTTAAATTTCTTTGCTCTTATAATGTCGGCGTCAACTAGTGATAAATTAAGTACTTCATCAATATGAACATCGATATAAGCGTCATTCTTTGTTATATTACCTAAATCATCAACTTCTGCAAAATCAAAATCTTCTTTTTCGGCTAATTCTAAAATGATAGCTCCCTGAGCAGCATCTAAAAACTCACCTTTCTCGTTCAATAATTTTAGCGCATTCCATTGCTTGGGATTGTGACTTGCAGTTAAGATAATACCTCCATCAGCTTGCTCTAATGGAACAGCAATTTCAACAGTAGGAGTGGTCGACAAGTCTAAATCAACAACATCAATACCTAATCCAACTAGAGTAGAAACTACTAAATTCTGTATCATTTCACCAGATAATCTAGCGTCACGTCCGATCACAACTTTTAGGTCGTCTTTACCAGCATAGCTTCTAAGCCAAGTACCGTATGAGGCTGCAAACTTTACTGCATCAATTGGTGTTAAGTTATCACCAGTGTTACCTCCTATTGTACCTCGAATCCCTGATATTGATTTGATTAGTGTCATATTGTTTAAAAAGTTTTTGCAAATATAAATTGATGGTTCTTAAATCGTGTTTCGAATTTGTAAATTCAACCAATGAATTTTTTAGCTCATATTTATCTTTCGTTCGATGATCCAGAAATTACGCTTGGTAATTTTTTTGCAGATCATATAAGAGCGAATAAATACAAGCATTTACCTAATACCGTTCAAAAAGGCATTTTATTGCATCGTGAGATTGATACTTTTACAGATTCACATGCCATTCCTAAAATAAGTAGTAAAAGGCTTCATAAAAACTATAGTCATTATAGCCGCGTGATTGTTGATATTTTCTATGATCATTTTTTAGCTAAGAACTGGAAAAACTACTCCAAAACGCCTTTAGATAGTTATGTAGAGTCTTTTTATGATTTACTTGAAGATAACTTTGATATACTTCCCTTGGGCACCCAGCGCATGATGCCTTATATGATTGCCGATAATTGGTTATACAATTACTCGAATTTAACTGGTATTTCAAGGGTGTTAGATGGGATGAATAGGCGCACCAAGAATAAATCTAAAATGAACTTTGCCATTTTAGACCTTGAAGAGCATTATTCAGATTTTGAAACCGAGTTTACTTCTTTTTTTGAAGAATTGATTACCTTTTCCAAACATAAATACAACTCACTATGCGAAAATTAATACTGTTTTTATTCCTACTCCCCTTAATCAACTGTAAAAAGGCACCAGTACTGCCAACCGGTGAAATTGCGGAAAAGGCCATGGTGGTTTCGGCAAGAGAAGAAGCATCTAAAATTGGTGTTGAGATTATGAAAAAAGGAGGTAACGCTTTTGACGCTATGGTTGCGACAGAAATGGCGTTAGCAGTTTCTTTTCCTTTTGCCGGTAACCTTGGTGGTGGTGGTTTTATGGTATATCGTAAAGCTGAGGGAGATATTGGCGGATTGGATTATCGTGAAAAAGCGCCGTTAGCCGCACATCGAGATATGTATCTGGATTCATTGGGTAATGTAATTCCTAATATGAGTACAGTTGGTGCTACTGCTGTTGGAGTTCCTGGCACCGTGGCTGGAATTATAGAAGTACATAAAAAATATGGTTCTCTTTCACTAGAAGAGACTTTACAACCCGTGATAGATTTAGCCTATAGAGGTGTTGTTGTGACGGAGAAGCAAGCAAAAAGATTGGAAGGCTACAAAGAACGATTTATCGAAGTGAACGGAGATAGCACTAAGTTTGCGCAAGGTTTCAAAGCTGGAGATACGATTAAATACCCTCAATTAGCCAAGACCCTAACCAAAATAATGAATGAAGGTCGAGACGGGTTTTATAAGGGAGAAACAGCACGAAAATTAGCTTCTTTTATTCAGGAAAATGGAGGCTTTATTACTGAAGAAGATTTAGAAAAGTATGAAGCAAAATGGCGTTACCCTGTAACTTTTAATTATAAAGATTTAAAAATTATATCTATGAGCCCGCCAAGTAGCGGTGGGGTAACAATGAATCAGATATTTAAAATGATGGAGCCTTATGATTTGGCGTCCTTTGGACATAATTCTGAAAAAACAATCCAATTATTTACTGAAGCTGCTCGCCGTGCCTATGCGGATAGAAACTATTTTCTTGGTGATCCGGACTTTACAGATATCCCTTTAGATGTGATTTTAACTGACGATTACTTACTTCAACGAATGGAAGGCTTTTCTTTTGACAAAGCCACACCATCTTCAGAAGTGAGCCATGGTGAAGTAGAAATCGTTGAAAGTATGCAAACTACCCACTACTCTATTGTTGATAGTCAAGGTAATGCAATTTCAGCAACGACAACACTTAATGGTGGTTATGGGTCTAAATTATATTCTGAAGAATTAGGTATCTTTTTGAACAATGAAATGGATGATTTTAGCTCTAAAATGGGTGTTCCGAATATGTTTGGATTAATTGGTGCTGAAGCCAATAGTATTGAGCCAGAAAAAAGAATGTTAAGCTCCATGACTCCTACCATTGTAGAAAAGGATGGAACGCTCTATATGGTCGTTGGAACCCCTGGTGGATCAACAATAATCAACTTTGTAGCACAAACAATTTTAAATGTTTATGAATTTGACTTTAGCATGCAAGATGCTGTCAACGCTCCTCGATTTCATCATCAATGGCTACCAGATATGATATTGTTTGAAGAGGAAGGATTTTCTGATGAGTTAAAGACCAATCTTAAAGACAAGGGTTATAATCTTTTTGAAGGACCTGCTAGAATTGGAGGCAAAGTAGATGCCATTAAAATATTGCCAGATGGTCGCTTAGAAGGTGGTGCTGATAAACGTGGTGATGATAAAGCGGTTGGATATTAACATTTAACTGTAGTCATCATTAATATGTTTGACATCACCCTTCTTACTGAATCTCGATACATTAATCCAACGAAAATTAATGCTTTTAATAAGAATATTCTTTTAGAAGATGAAATCGTATTAAAAGCTCTTGAGGCGTTAAATCTTAAGGTTAATCGTGTTGCTTGGAATGATACTAGTTTTGATTGGAGCACAACAAAAAACGCATTATTCAGAACTACATGGGATTATTTTGAACATTTTGAAACCTTTAAGCAATGGATTACAGAAACTGCGGTTAAGACTAGGTTTATCAACTCTGCATCACTTATTTCGTGGAATATTGATAAACATTACCTAAAAGCGTTAAGTTTAAAAGGAATTAAAATTCCAAAAACACTATTTATTGAACCTGGTGAGAATGTAAACCTTCTTCAAGCAATTCAAAAGGCAAAAAACAACTTCAATTTTAATTCAGATGAGTTTGTTTTAAAACCATGTGTTGCTGCCGGCGCTCATCATACCTACAAATTTCATTTTTCAGAATGGGAAAAACATGATGCAGTTTTTAAAGAATTAATAACTAATGAAGCTTTGATGCTTCAAGAATTTCAAAAGAGTATTGTTCAAGATGGTGAAATTTCTATGGTGCTTTTCAATGGCCGATTCACACATGCTGTTGTTAAGAAAGCCAAAGAAGGTGACTTTAGAGTTCAAGACGACTATGGCGGTACTGTTGCCTTATATGAGGCTTCCATTGAACAAATTAAATTTGCAGAAGCTGTTATTGATGCTTGTCATGAACAACCCATCTATGCACGGGTTGATATTTTTGAAGATAATGAAGGTGAACTTGCCTTAGCTGAGCTTGAAATTTTTGAACCTGAACTTTGGTTTAGATTATACCCAAAAGCATTGCCGATAATGGCATCAGCCATAAAAGAAAAAATGAGCTTATGAAAAAATTCTTAAAAGTTACCGGTATCATTATAGGTCTTGGCTTGTTACTTCTCATACTGTTTGGATGGATAAAAAGTGAGTCTTTGCCTGAAGGAAGTAAAAGTCAAGAAGCTGATTTGTTAGCAAACAAGATGCTAACAGCACTTAATATAGAAGCCTATAAAAACACTCGTTTTTTAGAATGGACTTTTAGAAATGGAGCCAATCAGTTTGTTTGGGATAAAGAACTAGGGATTTGCGTTGTAAAATGGGATACTTATGAAGTTCGTCTTAATCTCAATAATACAAGTCAAAGTAAAGTGATTAAAAATGGAGAAGCCATAAATACAAATGATAAACAAAAACTAATTAAAAAGGCCTTAAATTATTTTAATAATGATTCCTTTTGGTTGGTGGCCCCCTATAAGATTTTCGATAAAGGAACAGAGCGAAGCATAGTTGATTTAGAAGATGGTAGTAAAGGCTTATTAATTACCTATACCACCGGAGGAGATACACCTGGTGATAGTTATTTATGGCTTTTGAATGAAAATGGTTTTCCAAACAGCTATAAAATGTGGGTCTCTGTAATTCCGATTGGTGGGTTGAAAGCAAGTTGGGATGATTGGATAATCACTGAAAGTGGTGCCTTTCTTCCAAAAACGCATGAATTTGGTCCATTGACAATGGATATGGGATCAGTAAAAGGCTATAATGAATAAAATTAGAATTACTTCAGAAGCATTAGAAGGAACTGAAATATCATGGTTCGCTCCTATTTGCAACGGGGATTTTGAATATTTAGGTCAATTTGATGACCATTTAAAAAGTGATTGGAAAAACACCTCTACTATTGTTCAAACCGCTGATCAATTGGGCTATAGAAATGTATTATGTCCAAGTTCATATCAGGTTGGACAAGATACTTTGACTTTTGCTGCCGCACTCGCACCACTAACAAAATCAATTAATCTGCTGGCTGCAATACGTTGTGGTGAAGTTCACCCCCCTATGTTAGCAAGAGCATTAGCCACTTTAGATCATATTCTTAATGGACGTTTAACCATTAACATTATCTCCTCAAACTTACCTGGTGAAGATTTGGATTCTGAGGGCAGATATCAGCGCTCCAGAGAAGTGATTCAAATATTAAAACAAGCATGGACCCGAGACGAAATTGACTTTGAAGGTGAATTCTATAAAATAAAAGGCTTAAAAACAGAACCTGTACAGCCCTATCAGCAAAATGGTGGTCCCCTGCTCTACTTTGGGGGATATTCCCCAGCGGGGGTGGCACTTTGTGCAGAATATTGTGATGTTTATCTTATGTGGCCAGAGACGAAGTCTAGACTGCTAGAATTAATGCATAATATGAGTGCAAAAGCCGCTGAAAAAGGAAGAACTGTTGATTTTGGTCTGCGAATTCACATGATAGTTCGCGAGACAGAAGAGGAGGCTCGAGCACATGCAAAAAAAATAATGTCTAAGATTGATATTCAGCAAGGTGATGAAATTCGAGAAAGAGCGCAAGACGCTAAATCTTTAGGAGTTTCAAGGCAAAGTGAAATGCGAGAATTAGCAGATATGGATGGTTTTGTGGAGCCCAGCTTATGGACAGGAATTGGAAGAGCGCGATCAGGTTGTGGAGCTGCATTGGTCGGTAATCCAGATCAGATATATCATAAAATTCAAGAGTATATTGATATGGGCATACGTAGCTTTATTTTCTCTGGTTATCCGCATCATGAAGAGTGTAAGCTATTTGCTAAATATGTATTACCTAGATTAAAAACAGTCTCTTTGCCTGAAGCATATGGACGAAGACCAAAAAACCAGCCCTTAACACCTTTGGCAAAAGGGAAACGAAAATAAGCATGGACTTAGTTGTAGTAGGAATCTATTTTGTTTTAGTAATGGTTATTGCTTTACGTGGTCGACAAGATAAAGATGCCACTATTGATGATTATTTTTTGGGTTCCCGCAATTTAAAATGGTATTCCATAGCTTTTTCAACAATTGCAACAAATGTTCATGGATATCAGTTTTTAGGCATGATGGGGTCTGCATATCTATTCGGTTTGGCGCAAGCAAATTTTGAAATCAATGCCATACAAGGCCTTTGGATGGCTGCCTTCATTTTTGTTCCCTTATATCTAAAAGACCGTGTAGTTACCATCTCTCAATTCATAAAAAACAGACTTGGTAAAACGGTCTCGCTTACCTACTCTATTGCTAATATTATAATGTTCGCATTTTTAGGTATAGGTATCGCTTTAATGTGGGGAGCTTATGTTGCAGAATTGGTCTTTCAAGATGAATTACTTTTTATTAGTGAAAATCGTTTAACAAGATTAATCGTTCTAATTATTTTTTTAGGAGTGTTCTCGGCTATATATACCTATTTTGGTGGGTTAGCGGCCGTAGTACGAACTGATATTCTTCAGTTTGGTATTTTAACTCTTGGCGGAATATTGATACTTTGGGTTTCTATTAAAAAATTAGGAGGTTTCGGGCAACTCTACGAAAAAACACCAGAATTAATGCATTTGCATTTACCTATTGATCATCCACAATTACCGTGGTTAGGTATGTTAGGTCTATTCTTTTTAAATATAAATTATTGGTGTGCTAATCAATCTGTCATTCAAAGAAGTTTGGCCGCTAGGACCCTTAAAGATGCTCAAACAGGACTTATGGTTGGTGGTGTTATGAAATACTTAATGGCATTAATAGTAATTATTCCAGGTATTGCTCTTGCTGGTATTTTGGGACCCGAGGCTCTGGTAGACGAACCGGATAAAGCGTTCTCGTATGTTGTTACCAATTTTCTCCCCACGGGATTACGAGGTATCATGCTCTGTGCAATTTTTGCTTCTTTGATGAGTACTATCGATTCCGTTTTCAATTCTTTAGCCACATTATTTTCTATAGATATTTATAAAGGTATTTTAAGAAAAGAGGCAACCGATCAACAAGTAGTAGCTACGGGTCGTAAAACGATTTTGGTAGGTTTGGTAACAGGAATTATAACCGCTATTTTTCTTATTTCATATAAAATAGCCAACGCAGAATCAGCATTTACTCATGCTTTGAACGATTTGCGCTATATTTTTAATACAGGTTTTGTAGTTATTATATGCGTGGCCGTTTTCTTAGTCTTTCCAAAAAAGAAGCTGGCATTACTGGGTTTTATAGCAACTCTTCCAATTAATTTGCTCACAAGATGGCTTTATCCTGATATGAATTATCTAATCCGAGCATTAGTTATTATAAGTGTCGCACTGTTGATTGTAGCCATACCCACAATTATTCAAAATGGTAATAAACCTGTCAAAGAATATGTTCAGTTTGGCAATAAAGGTGTGAAATGGTTTGGTTTTGGTTTGTTGATTTCTTTGTTACTGTGTCATATCATTTGGCATTAATACTATTTATAATATTATTAAAATTTCTAAAAATGCGTAAGTTCTATATAATTTCTTTCATTGTTTTAGGCTTCATATCTAATAATTCAATGTCTCAAAAACTTAAAGTGAGTGACAACAAAAGGTTTTTGGTCACGGAAGATAACAAACCCTTCTTTTGGTTAGCGGATACGGCTTGGGAACTTTTCCATCGCTGTGATAGAAACGAGGTACAAATGTATCTTGACAAAAGGAAATCGCAAGGCTTTAATGTTATACAGGCCGTTGCATTAGCTGAAATTGACGGTTTAAATACTCCTAATTCTTATGGTGAGAAACCCTTGCTAAATAATGACCCAAAAACCCCGAACCCAAAATACTTTGAACATGTAGACTGGGTTATAAAAGAAGCAAAAAAGCGTGATATATATATAGCCCTACTACCAACATGGGGAGATAAGTTAGATACAAAAAGTTGGGGAGTTGGTCCTGAAATATTCACAGAAGAAAATTCCATTGTTTTTGGAGAATGGATGTCAAATCGGTATAAAGATTTTGACAATATTGTATGGGTGCTTGGAGGTGACCGTAATCCAAGGGCAAATTCAAAGGATATTGATGTCTGGAATGCCATGGCCAAGGGCATTTTATCGTCTTATGATGCCTCAAATAAAGTCTTAATCACCTATCATCCGCAACCTAAGGAAGACGGTGGTTCATCAACATGGTTTCATAATGAAGAGTGGCTCGATTTTAATATGCACCAAACAGGGCATTGTGCAAACCAAGGAACTTACAAGCATATAACACATGATTACGAACTTCATCCCACAAAACCTGTTTTAGACGCAGAACCTTTATATGAAGATCATCCTAATTGTTTTAATTCAAAAGAACTAGGGCACTCTTCTGCAAGAGATATTAGAAGAATAATGTATTGGAATGTTTTTGCTGGTGCATTCGGTCAAACTTATGGTTGTCATGCTGTTTGGCAGATGTTTGATTTAGATAAAGAGGGTATTAATCAGCCATTACGCCCCTGGAAACAGGCCCTAGATTTACCTATGGCCAATCAAGTTAAACATCTTAAAAATCTTATGCTCTCGAGACCTTTTTTAAATAGAATACCAGACCAATCAATGATTATCGATAATCAAATAGATGATAACAATTACACTATAGCAACACGAGATAGTGATGGAAACTATGCCATGATCTACTTTCCAATGGGGGAGGCAATAAGTATTACTTTAAAAAATTTAAAAGGCGACAGTTTTACAACATGGTGGTACGATACAAGGACAGGGACTAGTTTTAAAGGAGAAAACATTCAAGTAAAAGAATTAAAAATCACACCTCCATCTTCTGGCTTAGGTAATGACTGGGTTTTAATAGTAGATAATCCTTCTCGCAACTATACAAAACCTAGCCCAACAAAGTGAAATTACCTTCTTTAAAAAGACTAATTATTGAACCGCTCACTGCTAAAGACGGTGAATTTATGTTTGAACTGATGAATAGCCCAGGCTGGTTGAAATATATTGGCGATAGAACAATTAAGAATGAAACAGATGCTGAAAAGTATTTAGTAGCTAATATCATTCCTTCTTATAATAAACACGGATTTGGACTTTATAAAATTAGTTTACGCAATAATTCAAAAGTTATTGGCATATGTGGTCTATTACAACGAGATTACTTGAAAAGCCCTGATTTAGGATTCGCAATCCTACCGAATCATTCGGGACATGGATATACACACGAGGCTTCAAAGGCTATATTGGATTACGCTAAAAAGGACTTACAGATTGAAATTACTGAGGCTATAACTGTTGAAGATAATCATGCCTCTATTGGACTTCTTAAAAAATTAGGTTTTCAAAGACAAGAGCTTATTACAAGAGATAATGAGCAATTACTACTGTTTAGAAAGTATTTATAGCTCGGTTAAACTAAATTCTGATAACACAACCTCCCACTCTTGTGTTTCAATTATTTCGAGTATTCGTTGTGAAATGGCCTGTTCTAGTAATACAGAATCCTTCTTTATACCAAAGGCATAAAACTGAACATCAAATTTAATTGGTAATAACTCGAGCTTGCGTAAAGAAGAATCTTTTCGAATACGGTATTGTAAAATGGGTTCGTCATAAATAAAAGCATCTATTTTTTGCGCATTTAAATCTTGTAAACCCGGTACAACCCCCTTATATAAATTTATATCTCTAAAAAAATGTGTTTTCAAAAAATCATCAGCTTCAGAGCTTTTAACTGTGCCCACTGCCCTTTTCTTAAATGAATTAAAATCTTCGCTGCTATTGGCTAACTGATTCACTGTTAAGCTCGAGGCAATACTTGCTGTTAATCCTGAAACGAAAAGTAAACCACTAAACATCAATCCCAAGGCGGCGACCTTTCCCATTCTTGTTTTAGGCGCCTTATCTCCATAACCAACTGTTGATAGGGTCACCATTGACCACCAAAGTCCATCCCATAAACCCCGCCAGCCCGGTCGAAAATGTTCCGGATTTCCTTTATGCTCTGCCAACCAAGTTATGCAACCAAAAAATAACAACATCACTAATAAAAAAAGGAATCCACGTAAAAAGTTAATGTGAAAGAACGCACTAAAAAAATGCTTTACACGCTGTAAAGAAGATTGTTGTGCTACCGCAATGGTGGAATGCGATGCAAAAAATGAGTGGGTAAACTCCATTTCTTTACTACGATCACCTGTTATGGTCAAAGGGTTAATACTAACATCTAAATTGCCTTGCTTTAATGAATCAAGCATATCAGCAAAATCTAGTTGTACCAACTCATAATTCAGTTCTAAATCCTCCGCAACCTGCTTCCATAGCCATACGTTTATACCTTCTAACAATCCATCTTCTTGAATAATAAAAGGAGGTGCCGTAGTAAAACCAACCTTTAAAGTGTCTTTGGTTACCTGAGCAAATTGCGGTTGAAAGGTGCATAAAAGAAATAGAATCGTGAAAAATCTAGACATTAGATAAAAATGATTGATTTATGTCTTAAAGATAGCCTATCACTGTCAATTCTTAACCTGCCCTACCTGTCTTTTTAATTCTTCCATGGACGCTTGAAGTTGTCTTAATAGCCCTGTTTCAGTAGTAGCATCAACATTAAAGGTTAATTTACTACTAACCTCCCAAATTTCTTGAATTTGAAAAGGCTTGATATCATATGGTGGATAAGTTTCGTTTAAAGATACTAAGGTGATATTATTAGAATTGGGTGGTCTTTCAATTTTTTTGACCATTACAGAATCTTGTAAAACAACAACATACATTTTATTGGCACTTATGTGGTCAATATGTTCGATGGCTCGGGCAAGAACCCATTCTCCTGAATGTAGATTTGGTAGCATACTATCTCCTTCTACTTGAAAACCTCGGTACGTAGCATTTCGAAATTCAGGAATCGGCATATCAAAAGCTGGTAATTGTTGGTACCAACTTGTGTCTGCAATATTTTGTGGATAACCTGCCGCAGCCTTTGCATTAACTAAAACCATATTGTCTTGATCTGAGCTATCTACAGTAACCACTTTTGGGATGACAGTTGTATTCGAAGTTTCTAAATGTTTTGCTTCATTTTCACCAAAGAGCCAAAGTGGATTAATTTTAAATTGCTTCAATAACTCCGTCACCACTTTACCAGAAAGTTTGGTTCTACCTCGCTCAATATCTGCCGTAGTATTTGAAACTCCTAAAAGCTCAGCAAATTCAGTTTGAGTATACCCCAAATCTCGCCTTACTTCTATAAATCGTTTTAAAGTGAGTTCATTTTCCATATTCAAATATAACTAATTTGGATTATTTCCAAAATATATTTGGATTATTTCCATAATTTGGATTATTTCCATACTTTTGATAGGAATATGTCCAAGTATGAATTTTGAAAGAGTAAAAGAAAAACTAAATATCCTTGCAGACGCCGCTAAATATGACGTATCATGTTCAAGTAGTGGTAGTGATCGTAAGAATAAAAATAAAGGCCTAGGTGATGCATCTAAAATGGGAATATGTCATAGTTATACCGAGGATGGACGCTGTGTGTCTCTTTTAAAAATATTATTGACTAATCATTGCATTTTTGATTGTGCTTATTGTGTAACACGAAAGAGTAATGACGTAAAACGAGCTGCCTTCAAAATTCAAGAGGTGGTTGATTTAACCATCAACTTTTATCGTAGAAACTATATTGAAGGGTTGTTTTTAAGTTCAGGCATATTTAAAAGTCCTGACCATACCATGGAACGGTTAATAGCTGTTGCGAAAAAATTACGTGAAGAAGAAAACTTCAATGGATATATTCATTTAAAATCCATCCCTGGTTGCAGTGATGATTTAATGTATGAGGCCGGATTGTATGCTGACCGTCTTTCGGTTAATATAGAAGTACCCACCATATCTGGCCTTAAATTACTAGCTCCTGACAAAAAGCATGAAGATTTTACCAAACCTATGCTAAAAGTTAAAAATGAGTTGATACGCTATAAAAATGAGCGTAAGATTATTAAAAGCACCCCTAAGTATGCTCCTGCCGGACAAAGCACTCAAATGATTATTGGTGCCACTGGTGAAAGTGATAAGGATATTATGTTTTCCGCTACCCACTATTATAAGAACTATAACATGAAGCGGGTATATTATTCAGGCTATGTGCCAGTGGCTGAAGACAATAGATTACCCGCAATTGGTTCTCAAGTACCTATGCTTAGAGAAAATAGATTGTATCAGACAGATTGGCTTTTACGGTTTTATGGCTTTGCAGTTAATGAAATTGTGAATGATTCACATCCAAATCTTGATGTGGATATAGACCCAAAATTATCATGGGCTTTAAGAAACATGCAATACTTTCCTGTGGATGTAAATAAAGCCGATAAGCGAATGCTAGTCAGAATACCAGGTTTGGGCCTGCGTTCTGTTAGTAAAATTTTACAAGCACGAAAATTTAGAAAACTGAACTGGGACCACCTTAAAAAAATTGGAGTGGCTCTCAACCGAGCTAAATACTTTATGATTTGTGATTCTACAAATTGGCAAGCCAAAGATTTAGAAGCGGATAAGATTAAAGGAATGATTCTGCAAACCTCGAGTGGAAAGTTTAGAAATCAGTATAGTAATCAGTTTTCACTATTCACAAGCAATTAGAATACGATGAAAAGAACACTTGAAAAACAAAGCTATTTGGAGCGCAAACGCCAAGCAATTTTAGACTTAGGCTATGATTACATCAAATTCAGAAGTAGATCAAAAAAATCACTTAGAACTTTAAAGAAAATAATACAAAACAACACCTACCATTTTGAAGAGGCATACGATTAAGTATAGTTCCTATCAAAATAATATTAAAAAAGAAGAATTATGAAAAATTCAAAAACACTTATTTACGACGGTAGCTTTAATGGCTTTTTAACTGCAGTATTCATTGCCTTTGAAGAAAAGATTGAAGTAGCCGATATTCAAAAGAATGGACAGGCTCAAAATGGATTATTTTCAGAATCTGAAACTATTTTTACCAATGTTAGCAAGGCTAAAAGGGTCTGGAATGGTGTACGATGTAAAAGCCATAATGCCATCTCTAACATTTATTTTGCTTTTTTAAGTGAGGCGGAAGGTATAGAACCTATGCTCTTTAACTACATTAAAATGATAATGGCTACCGCTACCAGAAAACAGTTAGACTTTTCAGATGAAACTGTTCTTTATATTTCACAATTAGCAAGAAAGGTTGGTCGAGAAAAGCATCGTATGGAGGCCTTTGTACGCTTTCAGTTAACCAAAGATGACATATACTTTGCGAACATTGAACCAGATTTTGATGTACTACCACTAGTTTCTAAGCACTTTCGTAATAGGTATGCTGACCAGCAATGGTTAATTTATGATGTTAAGCGTAAATACGGTATCTATTATAATTTAGAACGGGTTGAATTGATTTCGCTAGACCTATCTGAAATACATTTTAATAGAACTAATAAAAGTAAAACCTTTACTGAAGGAGAGTATGATTATCAAGCACTATGGAATAACTATTTTCAAAGTACCAATATCAAATCTCGAATTAATAGAAAACTACATACCCAACATGTTCCCAGGCGCTATTGGAAGTATTTGAGTGAAAAGAAAGAAGCGGTTTAGTTAATGATAGTAATTAGGTAATAGCTTTTTATATGACTTGAAACTAATTTAATAATAAACGAACTCCTGAATTGGATTTTACTATATTTTTGCTGATTTCATCGAATTGCGTTAAGAATGTCATTATAGTGTATACACGAATCGAAAAGTCAAAAACTGGGGCTGTATAAATTTTTAGTTGGTCACAATAATCCATTTTTTTAAACTTTCATCAATTTCAGATGAAAGTTCTAGGGTTAGTGAACGAGACATATAAATACCAGCGGCAGAACTTACACTTCCAGCTGCAAGGCAAAGATTTGTATTTTCTTCTGGATTAAACTCTCCGTTTTCAGCATTGTAAACAAACTTCTGATTAGGTGATTCCGTATCACTTTCAACAAGGCTTAAAGACGCACCCTCAAGAACGCCTTCAGACATTTCTACGCAAAACCCAGTAAATTCTACAGAGCAAATTTGAAGGGTTTCTTCATTGTATGAAAACTGAACATCACCACCACTTGGCTTACAAGAATGGGTGTGCAGTACTTCATTAAATCCATTACCTCGAGTGTCAATACACCATCCAAGTTGGTCTTGTTCATCTAAATTGTCTTCAAGATGAATTAATGGTGTTGGAGTTTGAATAATTGGCGTGACCAATTCCATATCCTCAGATTCTATAATTATAATAGGTTCCTCTTCTTGACTGGAACCACAGCTCGAGATAAAAGTGAGAATAATTATTGCGAATAAACGGAACTTTGTTATCGGGTAATTATTGATTGCTTTTACTTTTTGACTAACTTCTTTCATAAACCTCTTTTTGACTAATTATATTGCTAAGACTACGCTTTAGTAAAATGGTTTAATCGAAAAAAAAGAAGGTTTACTAAACTAAACTACAATTAAGAAGATCTCTGATTAAAACTTTTACGATAAATAAAGTCATACAGCCAACTACATTAAACTAAAATTCATGAATAATAAGAAAAACAGTTTCTTTAAGAGGTTTAGAATTTGTATAAATTTCAAATTTATATTTAGTTTTTTAAGCACCCTGGTTTTATTTTCATGTGATTCAGAATCTCTTGAAGATAACACTATAGTAGATGAAGTCGTGGATGATGTGTATTCCATCTATCCCATAAGTCTAGCTTATAAAGAATCTCCAGGAGAAACAATTGTACATTATGTAGGTGGTGAATTGGTTTCGAATAGTCTTGAAGATTTTAATTCAATTTTTGATGGAACTGACGGTTTAGAAATTTTTAACGAAGAAACAGAAGTGTATTGTGAAGGCGCGACCGTTACTTTTAATACTGATGATGAACTTACTTTTGAATATAATAACCTGTCTTTTGATTACAATTACTTTTTTCAAAATGACACTTTAAAACTCAACCTAAATAACCAAATAGTTGATTTGGCTATTGGTGATAAACAAACTTTAACCATATATGGCAGTTTATACCACTTTATTACCGCTAACGAATCAGTTGGAAGTAGTGAGGCATTCCTAAAATTTAACTTCAATGATCAGTTCTTTTTTAATGCTCGCGAAGATCGCTATATTCCAATAACAAACCCTCAGTTCATGGACCCGCAGGATGAAGCAACGTTCTTCAACAAAGCCTATCGTTTAGAAGAAGTTGATTAATGTTTATTTATTTGAGATGGACTCTATTTTAGCATAGTTAATATGGATTTTTTATACCAGTTTAAGGTAACAACTACATAAAATATTATTTACTTATTAAAGCAAATAGATACTCTTTAATTAGGTCTAAAAAAAAGTGTATACAGTGACCCTGTTCCGCCAAGCCCAACTCCACCACCAAAATTTATTGCAATAGAGCCGTCTCCTTTTAAATCGCCTACATAAGATATAGAACGTGCAAAACGGTCATCTGGACCAAGAAACAAGTCAAAACCACCTTCCGTTGCACTAATTTTATCAAATGTTTTTACGGTTTTATCTTCATTTAGATATAGGATATACCCGTTACCTTCATTTTGCTGATTGGCTCCCGTAACTAAATCTGTTATTCCATCACCATCAATATCTCCAGCTGCGCACATAGCATGCCCAAACTGCGCACCAAAAGTACCATTGGGGTTCTCTTCTAAATCAAGTGTTTCCGTAAAACCATTTAATCCTTCAGTAATTTTAAGTTTAGATTCCACATTGAACGTGGTACTATTTAGAGAAAGCATCCAAATCGCTCCTTTGCCACCATCAGAAGTGAAAGCTCCTACTGCCATTTCTAATGTTCCGTCATTATCTATGTCTCCTAGCATAGCAACTTCTCTACCTCCAAATTGATCATTGTCCTCAAGCCCTTCTCCAAAACCACCAGTACCAGATCCGATATTTACAGTGCTTCCATGTACAACCTGTGAATCATCGTCTAAAAATAATATGTTGATAGCACCACGACTAATTCCACCCAAATCTGAACTAGGTTCACATGCAACCAAATCAATTCTACCATCATTGTTGATGTCACCAATAGCGGAAAGTCCTTGTGCAATAATGTTTGAGTTTTTTACGAAATTCTTAACTGTACCATCGCTATTTAGATGAATAATGTACAATGCTCTGTTGGTTGAATTTGTAGCTGAAGCTGCAATATCTGGTATTCCGTCATTATCATAATCTCCAATGCCTGCAACTCCATAACCAAAGAAATTGCCTTCAAGCAGTGTTTCATTAAATCCGCCTTCTAGGGTGGATATTTTTTGATTAGATGAAACAGAACCATCACTATTCATAAACAAGATATATACCGCTCCGGCATCAATCTCTCCATCATCATCTGATCGCGCGCCTATAACGTAATCTATTACCCCATCTCCATTCACATCTCCTATTGCATCATGATCTCTCGCAAACCTGTCTCCAGCATCCAAATCAGCATCAAGCCCTCCCAAACCATTCTCTATTTTAATAAACCCTTCAACTTCATAATTGTATTCCAAAGCGGGATCAATTACTTCATCATCAACTTCTTCTAATGAGTCTATTTCTGGGTCATCATCGCTATTTACAACAACATCATCACTGCTACAATTTAGGAATGTAAATGCAGATAAAACTATACTTAAAAACGAATTAAATTTTCTGAGGTTTTGAGGCTTATTTATCATGTTATATGGTTAGTTTAGAGTAAGACCTCGATAAAGACAAAAGGTTTAATTTGGAATTTAAGAAAACAGAAAGATTGATTTTAAACCTACTTTTAAAAAGGAAAACAAAGCATAATCCAATAATGAATTAAGATTCTCAGAGCTACAGGGTGTAGACAAATCGAAAAGTCAAAAACCGCGGCTGTATAAAGGTTTCAGAAGAGAAAACGGATAAATTATTAGCTGAATTACGTACTTGAGAATCAATATCCAAAATATTCGTTGCTTTTAATTCATACTCCCATTTAGCTTCTCGGTTTTTGCGATAACTTAAGGTAGCATCCCAATTTTGAAACGATTGCGAATTACCGTCGCCTAAGTCTTGGTTGGTATACGTATAATTAGTTCTAAACGTAACTGCTTTCCAGATATAAGCATCAAACTCTACAGAAGGTGCATTGGTCGTAAAAGTAGTTTCTCGCCCTCCTTGGTCATTATTAGTAACGCTATAACGATACCTCAGGTTAATGTTTGGCGCTACTTTAAAATTAGTTCGTAGTCCTGGAGTATAGGTTTGTGTAAAACCTTCATTTAACGACTGATTTCCTTGAATAAACTGGTTTATTTTACTGTAGTTAAAGCTGGCATTAAGTGTAGCTCGTATTTTACCAAAAGTGCGTTGTACGCGACCAAAAAGGCTGGCATTTTCATCAGCAAAACTAGAGTTGAAAAAGGTACTTGTTCTAATAACATTATCAAAACTGGTTAGGCTACGTACTTGGTCGATATTACTTGAATAAGCTGCCCTAGCAAAAACGTTGGTGTAATTAAACAAGTTGAAACTACTATACAACAAGCTAAGGTTATTTGATAGGGCATTTTGTAAGTCTGGCGTACCAAATTGAATATCATTAAAATTATTTAAAACCAAACCTTCTGCCAGTCTTGTAACGTCGGTAAACTGATTTTGCATGTCATACCTGAATGTAAGTGACTCACTTTTCTTCAATTGAATTCGGGTTTCAAAATCTGGTAAAATTCTAAAGAAGTTATCTTCAAAGGTCTCACCAAACTGTATATTCTTATTACCATAAGCGTGTACTGAAAAACCTGGAGTTATAGTAAACTTACCAGTCTTTACGCGATAATGTACGCCTAAATAAACATCACTAAAGTTATACTCTGTGTCATTGACTGCAAGGCCGTCATTTATCGTAGGTGTTGGTTCAAAGCTCGAACCATCTTCTAAAAACTGAAAAATATTGGAATTGAAAACTTGTCTACTTAAAATTGTACCAAGCGTAAAGTTGATATTACTCTTAGTATTCAGAATATTGTAGTAATCTAATTTAGCGTCTACTTGATTACTCTTTATTCTTCTGTTTTGAGCTAGGTTGTAGGTATTTAGGGTGTTGTCCAAACCTAAGGCATCTGCAGTATCATCAAAAGCATCATCACCAGCCGGATCATTAGCTAGAATAGCATTGTAAAAAGGATCTTCATTCTTCAATAAGTGTTGCGCCTCAAAGGCAAAAATATTATCCTCGTTCAAGGTATAATAATAATTGATATTTTGGTTAATACTATATGGTGTAACTTCATCTAACTGTGTGGTATTTCCTATCACTGAAGAAAACAAATTTTGATTTTGTCTATCATTAGAAACACGGGCCAGTACATCATAATCTAATTGATTGCTAAAATTAGGTTGGAAGGAAGCACTTAGCTTAAGCAGTGCTTGATTAGAACGTTCTCTACTTGATTGTTCTGTAAGCTCATCTGGTATGCCCAAGCTAGGGTCAGTATACTGTATAAAACTCGTTTCTCTAGACAATATTCGACTACTATTGTAAATTAAAAAACCACTAAAATCAATAGTTTCTTTTGGTGAATAGCTAAAGTTTCCTGTTGCTAATTTGTTTTCAATTTCTAGGGCATTTGCCTGCGTCGTTAAAAAGTTAAGACTATTATCACCTAAATTAATATTAGTACCACTATTTCTGCTTGGCGACCGAAAACCGCCTCCAAAACTTCTAATATCTCTCCTTGTTAAGGCAGCTTCTCCAGTATTATTTAAGTCACCTATAAAATTTAAACTGTATTTGGGAGTGTAATAGAATAATTTTGGTTGTAGAATATAAAGTTCTTTATCCGGCGCAACTCCTCCTCCAGCAGTGATATTTCCGAACCAAAAATTTTCTTTTCCTTCTTTCAATTTAATATTCAAAGCGAAGTTATCTTGATTGTTAGTTACCCCGCTTAATTGACCAACTTCTGAGTAATTTCTAAGCACTTGAATTTTATCAACTGCTTTAGATGGAATGTTCTTAGTAGCGAGTTTTGTATCACCATCAAAAAAGTCTTTTCCATTGACCATCAACTTATTAACAACCTTGCCTTCTACTTCTACCTGTCCATCTTCATTAATCTCAACGCCAGGTAACTTCTCTAAAACATCTTCTAATTTTCGTTCGCTTCCGTTCTGAAATGAATCAGCATTATAACTAATGGTATCACCCTTAATAGTAACAGGCATCTCATAAATCAACTCAACTTCATCAAGCTGATTTTCTGACTGCATGATATAGTTTTTAAATATATCGGCCTCCTGTGTTGTTAAAACTTCTTTCAGCATTTTCATGCCGACATAACTAATTTGTATTTCGTAGATACCGTTCTTGCCTAGCTCTAATTTAAACTTACCTTCATCATTTGTTATTCCGTAAGATTCTAAGCCGCTAGTTTCTTGGTTTATAGCGATGACATTAGCCAATTCAAGAAAGCTACCAAGACTATCTTTTACAACACCTTCAAATTTAATTTGGCCACTAGCTATTGTAGCCACTAATAGCAGCACTATAAAAAATACGTTCTTCATATTATTTGGAATACTTGGCGCTTAGTAATTGCAAAAAAACTTACCTACTTCTTCTTCTACCTCTATTATCGCGCATTTCTTTCATTTTACCAGTGATAGTTTCTTGATAGGCCATTTTAGTAATCTCCTTACCCTTACTTGGTGCTTCAAGGTCTAGATTACCTTTCGGATTCATTACTATTTTGGTACAAAGCATTGTGGTGTTGCCTGCGTTTACTTCTAGAATCAAACCTGGAAGTCCCCAATATTCTGCAGGACCATGTGAAACAGGTATTTGAGGTGTATACCAAGCTTCTATAGTGGTCATCTGAATTTCAGGTGTAGTTCCATCTTCTTTAGGGGCAGCATTTCTAAGGCTTCCCCATGAAAAATCATACCAATTTAACTCTGTCGTTGGGACAATCGTTGAGGCTTTAAAACACATGTACTTTCCTATCTGCTTAGACTCTTTTCCCATTACCCAATTGAATTTTTGCAGCTCGTCCTTCACTAAAAATTGTTTGCCATAAAATTCTTGGTTTTGCACTAAGGCATTATCCTTTACATTCTTATATTGTTCGCCACGAGCGAAATTCTTTCCCCAAGAATCAGTAGCTCCGGACATGGCGTCTAATTTGTCTTCTTCATTAAATAAAGATTCTTCTTTATTAAAGTTCAATACGTAGGTTTTTTCAAGTCTATTCTTTAGTCTCGCTGCAACTTGCTTTTTTTGAGCTTCACTCATTCGCGCGCCCCAGCTTCCTAACTCCATTGATGACTTACTTGAATAAAATGCTTGTCCTTGAAATTCCTGAACATCAGGTTTGTTTGAAAGCAACAGAAAGACAGCTAAAAAGCTAATTTTAAAGAGAATAGATTTCATGATTGGCTGTTTAAGTTATTAATGTTTAACGAATTTAAATAAACATTGAACATTCATATCGTGTTTATCAAAACATTAACACGAGACTGAAGTGGTATAACCACTTCAGCTACATTTTAGACTACCCATTTTATGAATGGTTTAATATGAGATGAAATTATTTGCTACGCTCGCCTACAAAATGGTCACTTTTAGCTTTAAATAATACGTTAAAACTAGTTAGAGAGCCATAAATTCGTGTAATATATTGCTGTAAGTCTATTTTTTCTTGGTCATCCAAGTTTTTGCTGCTGTTTATTTTTTGTTCCATTACACGGATACGGTCACGGACCATTACTATTTTATGGAAAAAAGTATCAATGGGTATTTCTTTATTTGCCGTAGTATCTCCAGGTTCTAAAATCAGTTTGCCCTTACGCCATTTATCGGCTATAGCAACCTTTTCATGGGTGTCGCTCCACTTTTTCAATATTTTGACCAATGAGCTTTCAACATCAAAAAAGCTTACGGCATCAACATCATCTTCTAAGGCCTCAATTACTTCAAAATCATCGTCAATTTCTATAGTTTCTAATCCCTTATCGATGAAAGTAACCCAGTAATGAATAGAAGTTACATTGGTTATTACTCCTTTTCCAAATTCAGGATGATCAATTCTTGAACCTATACCTAGTATTTTCATATCCCATCTTATTAATAATTATGAAATCAAAAATAAAGCTTCACTTAACAAAAATGCAACAAAACCTAGCTTCATTTTTAAAGTCCAATTGCGTACTTTAGCAGCTTGTGCTATGATTAACTACGAAGAAAATATTGAGGTGCGTGGAGCGCGTGTTCACAACCTTAAAGACATTGATGTTACTATACCAAGAGAGAAACTTGTTGTAATAACTGGCTTATCAGGTAGTGGTAAATCGTCTTTAGCTTTTGACACAATTTATGCTGAAGGACAACGACGTTACATTGAAACCTTTTCAGCATATGCAAGACAGTTTTTAGGCGGATTAGAACGACCAGATGTTGATAAAATTGATGGATTATCGCCAGTAATTGCCATTGAACAAAAAACCACTTCAAAATCTCCTCGTTCTACGGTTGGTACCATTACAGAGGTCTATGATTTTCTGCGCTTACTGTTTGCAAGAGCAGGAGATGCATACAGTTATAATACTGGTGAAAAAATGGTCAGTTATAGCGATGAACAAATCAAAGCTCTAATTGTTGATTCATATGACGGTAAAAAAATCAATGTTTTAGCTCCAGTTATTAAATCAAGAAAAGGCCATTACAGAGAACTATTTGAACAAATAGGTAAACAAGGTTTTGTAAAAGTTCGCGTTGACGGAGTGGTAGTTGATATTACTAAAGGTATGAAGGTAGATCGGTACAAGGTACATGATATAGAAATTGTGATCGATCGTCTTAAAGTAGGCTCAGGTGAAGATTTTGATAAAAGACTAAGCGAAACCATTAATACGGCGATGTATAGCGGTAATAATGTGTTAATGGTATTAGAAGAAGGTGAAAAAACCCCACGTTATTTCAGCAGAGATTTAATGTGTCCTTCCTCTGGTATCTCCTATCCTACTCCAGAGCCCAATACCTTTTCTTTTAATTCTCCGAAAGGAATGTGTCCTAATTGTAATGGCCTTGGGCATGTTTATGAAGTAAACGAAGATAAAATATTCCCAAATAAAAAGTTATCTATTAAAACAGGCGGTATTGCTCCTCTAGGTGAACATAAAAAATCTTGGGCTTTTAAACAATTGGAAACCATAGGGCAACGCTATAATTTTACCATTGAAACCCCAATTGATAAAATCTCTAAAGAAGCAATAGAGGTCATACTTAAAGGTGGGAAAGATAGCTTTACCGTTGATTCTAAGACCTTAGGGGTTAAACGCGAATATCGCATTGATTACGAAGGGATAGCTAACTTTATCAAATCACAATTTGAAGAAGCCAATTCAACCTCCATCAAACGATGGGCTAAAGAATATATGGACAAGATTGAATGTCCGGAATGTGATGGAGCACGCTTAAGAAAAGAGTCACTTTACTTTAAAATTGACGAAAAGAATATTGCTGAACTTGCCCATTTAGATATTGGTGAACTTGCTGAGTTTTTTAATGAGCTTAATACGAAGTTGGAAGGGAATCAAAAGAAAATTGCTGAAGAAATAGTAAAAGAAATAAGTACAAGAATTCAATTTCTATTAGATGTTGGTCTTGATTACCTATCGCTTAATAGGAGTTCAAAATCATTATCGGGTGGTGAAGCACAACGCATTCGTCTAGCGACGCAAATTGGATCACAATTGGTTGGGGTGCTTTACATATTAGATGAGCCAAGTATAGGTCTCCATCAACGCGACAATGAGCGGTTAATTAATTCCTTATCGTCTCTTCGCGATATTGGTAATTCAGTGATAGTTGTAGAACATGACCGGGATATGATTGAAGCCGCAGACCATGTAATTGATATTGGTCCTAAAGCTGGTAAACATGGTGGCACTATTATTTCAGAAGGTCATCCATCTTTATTAAAAGACTTTGATACGCTCACAGCGGACTATATTACTGGAGATAGAGAAATCGAAGTTCCAAAAACAAGACGAAAAGGAACTGGTAAAAAAATAGTTTTGTCAGGGTGCGAGGGAAACAATCTTAAACAAATTACAGCTGAATTTCCTCTTGGTAAAATGATTGGGGTTACAGGCGTTTCTGGTAGTGGAAAGTCCACTTTAATAAATGAAACATTATATCCTATAATGAATGCTCATTATTTTAATGGTGTTAAAAAGCCAATGCCTTATAGAAAGATAAAAGGCTTAGAACATATTGATAAGGTGATTGATATCAACCAATCCCCTATTGGTCGTACTCCTAGATCCAATCCGGCTACCTATACTGGTACGTTCAGCGAAATTCGCTCTTTATTTTCAAAAACTACTGAAGCGACCATCCGTGGTTATAAACCTGGTCGTTTTAGTTTCAATGTACAAGGTGGAAGATGTGAAACTTGCCAAGGTGGTGGTTTAAAGGTTATTGAAATGAACTTTTTACCAGATGTTTATGTAGAGTGTGAAACTTGCAACGGAAAACGTTTTAATAGAGAAACCCTAGAAATAAGATATAAAGGTAAATCCATTGCTGACGTTTTAGAAATGACGATGAATGAAGCCGTTGATTTTTTTGAAAATATTCCTAAAATTCATCGTAAGCTTAAAACAATTGTAGATGTTGGTTTAGGCTATATATCGCTCGGACAACAATCTACTACCCTATCTGGTGGCGAAGCCCAGCGCGTTAAGTTGGCAACTGAACTTTCAAAAAGAGATACTGGTAACACCTTTTATATTTTAGATGAACCTACAACTGGGCTTCATTTTGAAGATATTCGAGTTTTGATGGAAGTATTGAACAAATTAGTTGACAAAGGCAATACCGTATTAGTGATAGAGCACAATATGGACGTTATTAAAATGGTAGACTATATTATCGATATTGGCTATGAGGGTGGTCGTGGTGGAGGTATGATTGTAGCTAAGGGCACACCAGAGCAAGTAGCGAAAGACGTTAAAAGTTATACGGCTAAATTTTTAAAGAAAGAATTAACCCCAAGAGCTAAAAACATAGCCAAAGCAGTTTAAATTTAAATTATGGGCAAAAAGCAACATCATAAAGGCTGGAACGAGATTAAAACAAATGATTCATGGGCCATATTTAAAATCATGGGTGAGTTTGTTAATGGTTTTGAAAGAATGAGTCAAATTGGACCTTGCGTGTCCATTTTTGGTTCGGCTAGAACAAAACCCGGTGAGAAGTATTATGATTTGGCAGTAGCAGTAGCTGAAGCAATTGCAAAAGCTGGTTATGGTGTCATTACAGGTGGTGGACCCGGTATTATGGAAGCAGGTAATAAGGGAGCGAACCTCGCTGGTGGAACCTCTGTAGGTTTAAATATAGAATTACCTTTTGAGCAGCATGACAATCCATATATAGATCCAGATAAAAGTCTTGATTTTGATTATTTCTTTGTGAGAAAAGTAATGTTTGTTAAATACTCACAAGGTTTTGTGGTTATGCCTGGGGGTTTTGGTACGCTTGACGAACTATTTGAAGCAATAACATTAATTCAGACCAATAAAATTGGAACTTTTCCGATAATACTAGTAGGTTCGGAGTTTTGGGGTGGATTATTTGATTGGATTAAGAATACCATGCTAGATGCTGGTAATATTAGTCCTGAAGATCTTGACCTAATTAAACTGGTTGATTCAGAAGATGAAGTAGTTGAAATTATTGATGCGTTCTACAAAGGACGCATTATGAGTCCGAATTTTTAAATTAAGTTAAAAGTATTGAGAAAAGCCCAACTTCTTTTTTTATGTACCAATCTCGCATTGGTTTTATTTGCATTTTCTAGTTATGGGCAGCATATTAATGAGCTTACAGCAACTCTCGATAGTACATCACACCAAATTGAAATTAAACAACGGTTTGTTTATGTAAACAATTCAAAGACAAACTTGAGTACTTTGTATTTCAATGACTGGAACAATGCTTATGCAAACAATACCACACCGCTATCTAAGCATTTTAGTGAAGATTTTGATCGGAGTTTACATCTTGCTAAAAATAAAGAAAGAGGTTTTACAATTATAAAAAGTATTGTAAATAAAGAATATCAAGGGCTTGATTGGGAAAGAACCAATATGCAAGACCTGATTAAGATTACCTTAGAAGAACCACTCTTAGCTGGTGAAAGTATTGAGTTATTTTTATCATATACAGTACAATTGCCAGATGCAAAATTCACAAAATACGGCCATCGTTCAGATGGTAGTTACAATCTAAAAGATTGGTATTTAAGTCCAGCTGTTTTTGATAATGAATGGAAATTATATTCCAATAAAGGCTTGGATGATATATATACAGGTATCGCCAATACGAAAATCAATTTTATTTTTCCAGAAGGGTTCTTCCTTGCTTCAAACTTTGACTACAATTTGGTGACAAGTTTTCCTGATGGACAACAAATAAGTTTGAGTGGTTCAAATAGAAAAAATTGCGACATACTTTTAACTATTGAAAAACAATTTACGAAGCACGTGACTGGTGTTCTTACCGTTACAACTGATATCGAATCCTCTAAATATAATGAAATTTCCCAAGGTATTTCTATTAACAAAGTTGCTCACTTCTTAGATGAGAATCTGGGTAGGTATCCTCATCAAAACTTATTAGTTAGTGAATTAGAATATAGTAAGAATCCGCTTTACGGTTTAAATCAGCTACCCTCTTTCGTAAGGCCTTATCAAGAAAAATTTCAGTTTGAAATGATGTTTTTGAAGACTACCTTAAATAGTTTTTTACAAGAGACCCTATTTTTAAACCCAAGAAAAGAACGTTGGGTAAATGATGCCATTGCAAACTATTTAATGATTAAATATGTTGAAATTAACTATCCAAATCAAAAGCTAATAGGCAAACTTGCCAATGTTTGGGGTGTTCGTGGATTTCATTTGGCAAAAATGGATTTTAATGAGCAGTATAACCTTTTACAAATGTTACCTGCCAGAAGAAATATTGATCAATCACTAATAACATCTAATGATTCTTTAACACGGTTGAATCAAAAAATAGCCAATAGATACAAAGCCGGTCTTGGGTTAGCCTATCTAGCAGATTATATTGGCGAGGAAAGAGTAGACAGTACGATTATAGATTTTTACGATGTTCATAAATTACAAGCAAAAACTAAGGTTTCTGATTTTAAACAAGTTTTAAAACAATGTTCTAATGATGAGATAGATTGGTTTTTTAATGAATATGTTAGTACACGTAAAAAAATTGATTTTAAAATCAAAAAACTAGAAAAAACTGAAGAATCAATCACTTTTACCATAAAGAATAAGCGAAAAACTAATGTGCCAATTTCGCTATTCGGGCTTAAAAAAGATTCGGTTGTATCGAAATATTGGTTCTCTGATATAGATAGCTCTAAAACCTTTACAATTCCAAGATTAGGAGAAGATAGATTGGTTTTGAACTATGATCAAAAAATACCTGAGTTCAATCAAAGAGACAATTGGAAAACCCTTAATGGTTTTTTCTCAAGTAATAAAAAACTGCAGTTCCGATTTTTTAAAGATACCGAAGACCCCTACTATACCCAGGTTTTTTATGTTCCAATAGCCAATTTTAATATCTACGATGGAATAACACCAGGTTTAAGAATTTATAATAAAACTTTTTTAGAGCGACAATTCACTTATGACATTGCTCCACAATACTCTTTTTTAGAGCGTACTATGGTTGGTAATGCCAGTTTAAGGTATCGAAAATATCATGGCGATAGTAAACTTTTTGTTTCAAATTACTCTATAAGCGGTGGTACAAATCATTTTCAAACAAATTCAAGATTTACAACTATTACACCTGCTATTAGTTTTGGTTGGCGACCGAGTGATTTGAGGTCTAATAGAAGACAATCATTACTTTTTAGGCATCGCAATGTATTCAGAAGTATTGATGAAGGTGTGCTTTTAGATGATGGTATCGATTTGGACTTAGAAAATAATCCTGATTACAGTGTTTTTAATATTCGGTACAGAAACCTGGACAATAACATCGTCAATTATAAATCTTCTTTAATCGATTTTCAGCATTCTAGCGAATTTACCAAGTTGGCAGTTGAATTAGAATATAGAAAGCTATATGAAAGTAACAGGCAGTTAAATTTAAGATTCTATGCCGGTAAGTTTTTAAGAAATAAATCAGACTCTGATTTTTTTAGTTTTGCTCTAGATAGACCTACAGACTATATGTTTGATTTAGGCTATTTAGGTCGTTCAGAAGATAGTGGACTAACGAGTCAGCAAATAATTATTGCTGAAGGTGGGTTTAAATCACAGTTTGAAGATCAATTTGGGAGTGATTGGATAGCTACTACAAATGCAAGTTTTAATTTATGGCGCTGGATTGAATTATATGGAGACGTTGGTTTCATCGGAGATAAAGACGAACGTGCTCGATTTGTTTATGACTCAGGGGTAAGGTTAAATCTTGTTACTGATTATTTTGAATTATACTTTCCTATTTATTCAAATAATGGTTGGGAAATTGCACAACCAAATTATGCAAATACGATAAGATTCGTTGTAACTATTAGCCCAAGAACACTTACAGGGCTTTTTACCAGACGTTGGTTTTAATTGTTGAATTGATAAAATACCTCTCATTTTTAGGTATTATTTTTTAATATTCTCGTTATTTATAACAATATTTTGTGATTTTATGAATAAAATGGATTGAACTTGATTAGCATAAAAGCACTCTTTTTTGTAATTTTGCACAAATTCTTCAAAGTTTAATGAAAACTGACCCAAATACAAGTACCGACATTTCGTTTGATGACTTTCAAGCTCAAATCTTAGGTGATTATAGGCTTGCTGTTTTAAGCAGAGAATGTAGTATATTGGGAAGAAGAGAAGTACTCACTGGGAAAGCTAAGTTTGGAATTTTTGGTGATGGAAAAGAGTTGCCGCAACTAGCTATGGCTAAGGCATTTCAAAAGGGCGACTTTAGAAGTGGTTACTATCGGGACCAGACTTTTATGATGGCATTAGGGCATTTGAACCCAAAGGCATTTTTTCATGGACTTTATGCCACTACAGACATCAGTAAAGAACCAATGAGTGCCGGTAGGCAAATGGGCGGGCATTTTATGACCCATAGTATCAATGAAGACGGTACTTGGAAAAACTTAACCAAACAAAAAAATAGCAGTGCAGATATTTCCTGTACCGCTGGTCAAATGCCTAGATTATTGGGCTTAGCTCAAGCTTCTCAATTCTATCGTAATGTTGAGGGTATTGATCAATATAAATTTTCAAATAAAGGAAATGAAGTAGCTTGGGGTACCATAGGTAATGCTAGCACAAGTGAAGGTCATTTCTTTGAAACCTTTAATGCTGCTGGTGTTATGCAGGTTCCAATGGTTATAAGTATTTGGGACGATGCATATGGGATATCAGTACCTGCTAAGTTTCATACAACCAAAAGCGATATTTCTGAAATTCTAAAAGGTTTTCAACGTGATGAAGAAAACAAAGGGTTTGAAATATTAAAGGTACCAGGATGGGATTATACTGCACTTATTCATGCTTATGAAAACGCATCAGATATTGCTCGTGAAGAGCATGTTCCAGTAATGATACATGTTACTGAACTTACCCAGCCACAAGGGCATTCTACTTCTGGATCTCATGAAAGATATAAAGATGCTGAAAGATTAGAATGGGAACGCGAAAATGATTGTAATAAACGCTTTAGGGAGTGGATATTAGATAAAAACATATCTACTGAAGAACAATTAAATGAGATTGAAAAATCTTGTAAACAAGAAGTCCGAAATGCAAAACAAGAAGCTTGGTCAGAGTTTCTTATTCCTCATAGGGAAAACAAAAAAGTTCTAGTTCAGCTCCTAAATAATGCTGCAAGTAAAAGCCCTAATAGAGTATTTATTACTAAAATACTTAATGATTTAATTGCAATAAAAGAACCTTTAAAAAAGGATTTAGCGTCACATGCGCGAAAAGCGTTACGCTATTTAATAGGGGAAAGTACGAATGCCAAATTAGAATTACAAAATTGGATTAATCAGTTTGTTAATCAAAGTCAGATAAAATTCAGTTCAGAACTTTTTAGTGAATTACCTAATAAGGCAACCAATATCAAGGAAGTTAAGGCCATATATGATTCAGAACCTGAAAAGATAGATGGCCGAATGGTATTAAGGGATAATTTTGATGCGTTGTTTTCAAAATACCCAGAAGCCTTAGTTTTTGGTGAAGACACCGGAAATATTGGTGATGTTAATCAAGGTCTTGAAGGATTGCAAAAAAAATATGGCAAATACAGAATTGCCGATACTGGTATTAGAGAAACAACGATAATTGGTCAAGGTATTGGTTTAGCGATGCGGGGTCTAAGACCAATTGCTGAAATACAATACCTAGATTATATCTTATATGCTATCCAAACTTTAAGTGATGATTTGGCTACCTTACGATATAGAACGGTTGGAAAACAAATAGCACCACTTATTATTAGAACTAGAGGGCACAGATTAGAGGGTATTTGGCATTCTGGATCGCAGATGGGTGGTTTAATACACTTATTAAGAGGTATTTATATTCTTACCCCTCGTAACATGACACAAGCAGCAGGTTTTTATAACACTTTAATGAAAGGTAATGAGCCTGCAATAGTTGTTGAAAGTCTTAACGGTTATCGTTTAAAAGAGCCTAAACCAAATAACCTAGGTGAGTTTTGTACTCCAATTGGCGTTGTAGAAACAATGAAGAAAGGTACCGATATCACTATATTATCATATGGTTCTACCTTGCGTATTGTTCTAAAGGTCACTAAGGATTTACAGGAGGTTGGTATTGATGCTGAGGTAATTGATGCGCAATCTTTACTCCCTTTCGATTTGAATCATGATGTCGTCAAAAGCTTACAAAAAACAAATCGTTTGTTGGTTGTTGATGAAGATGTACCAGGCGGGTGTTCTGCTTATTTAGTGCAGCACATTATGGAAAATCAAAAAGGTTATCAATATTTGGATAGTGCTCCACAAACCTTAACAGCTAAAGCACATAGACCGGCCTATGCAACGGATGGTGATTATTTTTCTAAACCTAATGAAGAAGATATTTTCGAAAAGGTTTATGAAATTATGAATGAGTCAGATCCGAATAATTATCCCAAACTTCGATAAAAAAAGCGGGGCAAATGCCCCGCATATATTTTAATTTTTTATCTCAGTATCTGTTTTTACTGCTGGCACAATTGGTTTGCCATCTGCATCAATTTCTATGATATTATCAAAGCCTAATTGGTCAAGTTTACTTGCGATTTTAGCTCTATCACCTACCATAAACCAATTTACAGCTTCAGGTTTTATAACTTGTTTACTGACTTTTCTAACATCTTCTACAGAAAGTTCCCGTACATTTTTATCATAGTTTTGATAATAATCATCAGGTAGATTATAACGAATCATATTCCTAACCGAAGCATTGACAGAGCTATTCGTTTCCCATTGTCCAGGTAATTTCAAAACTTGATTTGTTTTTACCTTCTCAACTTCTTCCATGGTAGCCGGCCGTGTACTAACAAATTCAGAAACTTCCTTTCTGATTTCAGTTACCGATTCTGCCGTTTTATCAGTTTGAACTGAGGTATATACAATAAACGGTCTTTCTTCCTTAGAGCCCAGGACAAGTCCTCCAGCTCCGTAAGACCAGTGCTTATCTTCTCTTAAATTCATATTTATTCTCGAAGTAAAGTCTCCCCCAATAATACTAACCATTTGATCCATTGCAACTTCAGAAAGTCCACCGTATTTTTCGGTTAAATGACCTGCAATAATAATGGATTGCTCCGATTCAGGTCTATTCATTAAATACAAAGTATTCTTTGAATTAGTCTCAGGGGCTTCAAAAGAAACAGAAGGAACGGCTCCTTTCTTCCATTTACCAAAAGCCTTCTGTAACATTGGTTTTAAATCATTCATATCGATATCACCAGTAACTAAAATGGTAGCATTGTTTGGTTTAATCCAAGTATCATAAAACTTAACGGCATCTTCCCTAGTCAGTTTTTCTACCGTTTCTTCATAACCTGTACCTGTATATGGGTTGCTATATGGATGATTTTCACCATACATATATTTGTTCATTACTCGTAAGGCCATTGAAAAGGGTTGTGATTTTTCTCTTTTTATATTATTAATCTGTTCAGCACGTAATCGACTAAATTCACTTTCTGGAAAAATAGGATTTAAAATTACATCTGCAAATAAGTCTAAACTTGAATTAAAACTTTGTTTCAAAGTCGTCATGTCGACATTTGATAAATCTTGATTCGAAAACGTACTTAATGATGCACCTAGCAATTGTAATTTCTCATTAATCTGCAAAGAAGACATGGATTTAGTGCCTTCATCTAATAAATTCATTGCTAAAGCAGCACTACCTGGACTAGACAAATAGTCTGTTTTATATCCTGCATCAACAATAAGACTCATTACTACTGTTGGCACCCCTGTTCTTTTTGCAAGAACAATATCTAAACCGTTCGACAATTCAGCTCTTTGTAGCTCTGGAAATCTTGAATTTTTCTGTGGTCCTAGTTCAGGTAGTTTTGAGCGGTCAACAGTCGTTTTCTCCACAGTGAATTCTGGAAAAGGATTACAAACTAATATATGTTTACCTCTAGTTAACCATTTTTTAGCAGTATTCTTTAGATCTTCAGCTGTTGCTTCTTCAATAAACTTTAGTTGTGTTTTATAATAAGCGGCATCACCATGATATGTAGCGTTAGAGGCCAGAATATCAGAAACACCACCAAAGCCACCAATTCGCTCAAGCCCTTTAATAAATCCTGAAAAATAAGCTGCTTTGACCCTTTTTAATTCTTGCTCTGTTGGTCCATTAGCAATGAACTTATTGATTTCGGCCTCTAACTCAGTTTTTAATTTATCGGCATCTTGGCCAGGTTTGACATTTAAATAAGTGACAAAATTACTAGCTATTTCAGATGAAGCCTGAAAAGCTACTGCACTACTTGCAGTTTGATCTTCGTATACAAACTTCTTATAAAGTCTAGAATTCTTGCCACTTGAAAGTACCGAAGAAATTAAATCAAAATGTAAATCTTCTTTAGCTCCAAATTCTGGTGTATTCCAAGCAAACAATACCCTAGTTTCTGGCACTCTATCTTGGTATACTTGATATGTATCGCCATTATGGATGGGAATATTCACTTCTTGTCTTTCAATGGTTGGCCCGGCAGGTATATCACCAAAATAATTTAAAACCTTTTGATATACTTCATCTGGATTGATGTCTCCAGCGACAGCTACCACAGCATTTGCCGCACCATAATAGGCTTTAAACCACTCTTGAACATCTTCTAATGAAGCAGCATTCAAATCTTCCATTTCACCAATTACTGTCCAAGAGTATGGATGTCCTTTAGGGTACATGGCTTTCGTAAGATAATCCCATTGCATTCCATAAGGCTGATTTTCACCTTGCCTTTTCTCATTTTGCACGACTCCGCGCTGTTCATCTAAACGTTCTTGGTCTATAGCACCTAGTAAATGCCCCATTCTATCAGATTCTAGAAACAAAACTTGATCCAAAGCAGATACAGGTACGTTTTGAAAATAGTTCGTACGGTCATTATTGGTTGTTCCGTTTAAATCCGTACCACCAATACTTTCTAAGGCTTGAAAATAATCTTTATTATAATTTTCACTTCCATTAAACATCAAATGCTCAAATAAATGAGCAAACCCACTTTTACCAGGCTTTTCATTCTTAGAACCAACATGATACCATACATTCACAGCCGCAATAGGTGCTTTATGATCTTCATGAACCAATAAGGTTAACCCATTTGGTAAAATAAATTTTTCGTAAGCAATTTCAATGTCACTGGCTTTAAACTCAAAGTCTTGACTTAAACCTAATTGAACAATCGATAGAAGGACTATCGAAAAGGAAATAATTTTTTTCATTTTTAAATATTTGATTGATAATTATGATTTCTACAAGATAACTAATTGTTCAGTTCTTAGCAAAGCTTACATTTCACAGTATTTTCTATTGTAAAAAGAAATGGAATTATTACATTAGAAACAAGTCAACAAATTATTGTGTTTTTAGCTTTTCCAGATTTTAATATTCGTAGTACTCCTCTACTAATTCTATCGCTTCAGGGCTTAATATTTGCCTTTCTTCTATTGAATAGATATTTCAAAAAGAGGAATCTGTCTGACTTGTTTTTATTTTTAATTCTGTTTATCACTTGCTATCAACAAACTTGCTATACTGTTGGATTTATGGGATGGTATAATACTTTTAGAAATACTAAAATCAATTATTTTTTAATACCTATGTCGGTAGCTATATTGCCATTAATATATCTATACTTGAAATCAATAACGATGACTGCTTTCAAGTTTCGGAAAAAAGATTGGCTCCACTTTACACCAGCAATAGCTATCATAATTTACCGGCTTGTTATTTATGTTTATGATTCAAGTTTATCAGGATTTAATGATACTCAAAATGGCTATTTAAAAATTAATTTAGATGAGCTTTATGTTCAATCCATTTATGGCATATTTAGTTATTTTCAAAATCTCTTGTATTTGGCGTTTACATTTCAATTATTTTATATCTACCGGAAAAAAATTAAAGAGTTCTTTTCTAATACCTATAAGCTTGAATTAAACTGGATTTTGAGCTTCTTGATTTTATATGCGATCCTCTTTTTGTATGATTTTATACAAACAATCATTAATGAGTATATTGTTGAATTAAGTTATTTGCAGCAATGGTGGATGAATTTTTACATGGCACTTATAATAATTTATGTCGGCGTAAAAGGTTTTTTTACAGATACCACTAAGCTTCAAAAGCTTAACTTTTCTTTTGCGCCTAATAGAGTTAGTATTCCTGAAATATCTGATAAGGAAAAACCCTTTTCAAAGGAGGCCATAACCAATCTTCATACGTTGATGATTGATCAAAAGCCATACTTAAACCCCGATTTAAATCTTGCCGATTTAGCAAAGCAGACAAATATGACCAGAGCTCAGTTATCAGAAACTATCAATTCTGGCTTTGGCATTAATTTTAATGACTTCATTAATAAATACCGCGTAGATGAGTTTAAGCAATTATTAAAAGAAGATAAACATCAAAAGCTTTCATTATTAGGTTTGGCTTTTGAATGTGGTTTTAATAGTAAGGCTACATTTAATAGGGTGTTTAAAAAAATAACTGACTTCTCTCCAACCGATTATTTGAAAAGCAAAAATGTAGTCTAAAAAAATAATTTAAGACGTCTCAAATCGTATTTGAGACCTACTATTTTTATTTGAGTCGCAAGACTCCCTTTCAATCATGACATTTGACTCATCAAAATAATAATAGTCATGAAAAATATTCTTAAAACTTTAATCACCCCTATTTTACAAAAGCATTGGTTTGCAGATTTAACATTTGGCATCATCAGATTCATATCTGGCATTTTACTTGCCATAGATTTTGGAGCAAGTAAATTTGGGATGCCGTGGACTCCAGATGGTCAAAATCTGAACTTATTTGAAGTTGCAGCTTGGTTTCCTAAAGACGTAGCAGCCTATGGGGGTATATTCGCTTTAATGCCAGTTTTCTTTGCATGGATGGGAGCCTTTAGTGAAGCCGTTGGAGGATTGTTCTTGGCATTCGGATTAAAAACTAGATTAGCTTCGTTTCTAATTATGTGCACAATGCTGGTAGCTATTTTTATGCAAAAATGGGGACAAGGAACATGGAGCATGTTACCAGCCATGAGCTTTTTATGGCTCGCTATTTACAATCTGTACTTTGGTTCTGGCCGCTTTGGTTTTGATCATTTAATTGCTAAAAAAATTAATAAGTCTTAACTCATGAAAAAACTAATAATTCTAAGTATTTGGGCTTTAAGCAATGTTCTTTTATCACAATCAAATGTACTTACCATTCAAGATTTCAACTTTTTAAATAACAGTAATTGGCAGGGTAGTTTAATGTATGTAAACTATAGTGACAATAAAGAAGTTTTTATACCAACTTCGCTTACTATTTCAATCAAAAACAACACTGTAAATCTACTCACAACTTACCCAAACGAACCTAAAGCCAATAGTAAGAGTGTAATCAAATTACGCAAAAAAGGAACCTATTTTGGTAACGAAAAGGTTGATAATATAGAAAGAAGACAAGACGGAAGCCTTCTAGTGAAAACGAGTTATAATGGAAGGGATAATGGACAGAAAGCTATTTTTTACAAATTTTACGAACTGGGGGTATCGTCAGTAATAATAACTAAAGAAGTTCAATTAATTGGAACCCATCAAACTTTTATAAGAAACAAAATAACATTAAAAAAGATTAAACTATGAAAACAAAAATTGCAATTTTGAAGATATTCTTAATAGTCTTAATGCTCACCAGTTGTGTTCAGAAAGAGCACTTAAAAGAAGTCACATTTGAGGTTGACATGAATGAAACTACTCATAATAATCAAGTTGGGTTAAAAGGTGAATTTACGAGTCCACCTTGGTCAGAAGTTGTACCTATGGAAGACAACAATGGAGATGGTATTTTTGAAGTTACACTATCACAAAAAACTGCTCAAAATAGTGTAGAATTCAAGTTTGTGAATAATGGCGAAGAGATTGAATTAAATGGTCAACCCAACCGAAGAATACGCTTTGAATATAAACCAGAACGTATTACTTACTCGGGTATTTTTAACAAGGAAAATGGAAAGCAAATTATAAATTAAACTATCATGAAAGCAATCACATATTTACTTTTTTTTATTTCAATAAGTGGCCTTGGTCAAGTAAAAGGAAACAAAAAAATTGATACAAGATTTTTTCATGTAGAGAATCTTGAAGAACTTGAGATAGGTTTATACGCCAACATTATAGTGGATGTTGCAGGCAAAGAAGGAATGACCATTACGGCAGACAATAACCTTTTTAAACATATTGATGCTGAAGTTGTAGATGGAAAACTAAACTTAAGCCAACTAAAATGGATTCAGCCTTCGGTAGAAATGATTATTAAAATAGGTGCCCCAAATCTAAATTGGATTCAAAATGGCACCAATAACGACATCGAAATAAATAACGTATCAAAAAATAATTTTGCTGTTTCGGCATTAAACGGAACGATACGCCTAAATGGTAAAGTTGAAACATTAAATGTAAATGCTGAAAATGGAACTGTTGATGCTTCAAAAGTAAAGTGTAATACTGTTAATTTAAATATCTGGGGAGATGGAAAAGGTATAGTAGCCCCTATAGAATTACTAAATGCCAAATTAAGTAACTCCGCCGTTCTTGAATTAAAAAGTAAACCAAATAAAATTAAAGGAAACATTAAAGAAGCTCTTAGCAATAATTCAGCTGTTTCGGAGATCCGATACATTAATTTTAAAATTAAAAACAATAGTAATAATCGTTATAATTTTTATGTGGTTGGCCCTAAACCCAATGGGAGAAAATTTAGCTACGGATTTCCGATGATGCCTGGTAGTACACGAAAAGAGAGCTGGACCACCGGAACTAAAATTTATAAAGTTGGAACGCTAGGCATGAAAACACTCATCAGAAAGATTAAATTTTCTGATGAAAATAAAATAGTAAACCTTTTTTAACGCTTTTAATTCCTTAGAATATCTATAATGCAATGAATTTCTAGGGTTTAATAAAAAAAAATATATTTGTAACATCAAATCCCCCCGATTAGATGAAATCAAAAGATTTACAGCACATAGGTTTTGCACTTTTAAGAATTGTTCCTTCAGCTATGATGCTGTTCGTTCACGGTATTGGTAAGTTTCAAAAATTAATGGCAGGAGATTTTGCTTTTGCAGATCCAATAGGCATTGGACAGGCTCCTTCTCTGTTCTTAGCAGTGATTGGAGAGGTGGTTGCACCAATTTTAATTATTGTTGGATTTAAAACAAGATTTGCTGCGATACCAGCCTTTATAACCATGTTTGTGGCAGCTTTTGTACAACATGGTGCAGATCCTTTTACAAAAAAAGAATTAGCTATTTTATATGCGGTGATTTTTCTTGTAATTGGATTGATAGGTCCAGGAAAATATAGCCTAGACAGAAAATAATTAAAATAAAACAGTCAAGAGTTCTTTCAATAAATCTTGCTGCGACATATTTTGTGAACCTACCCCTTTGCCTTTTAAATCAAGCTTTCTTAAACCAGATACGATACCGCTTACACTTCGCATGGGATAATTCTTTGCAGCCGTTTGATATTCTCCAACAAAATAAGGACTCACTCTAAGCACTTGAGCAACAGCTTTGGGTGAATGGTCATTCATTCCATGATATTGCAATAATTGGGTGAAAAAACTATTTAAAAGAGTAATAGTTACAACAAAAGGATTGTCTTTCGGGTTTTGGGCAAAATAATTAATGATTCGAGTTGCTTTTTTTATATCTTTTTCCCCAACTGCTTTTTTTAATTCAAAATTATTAAAGTCTTTACTTATTCCAATATGTTGTTCAATATGGCTTGGCGTAATTTCTGTTTGTTTTTCAATAACCAAGAATAGTTTTTCAAGTTCATTGCTGATTTTACTTAAGTCTGTTCCCAAAAACTCAACTAATAATGCTGCTGCTTTGGGTGTTATTTGATAGCCTTTAGCAGTTAATAATCGCTTTATCCAATCAGCCACTTGATTCTCATATAATTTTTTGCTTTCAAAAACAACTCCGTTCTTTGATAAAATCTTATACGCGGCTTTTCTCTTATCTAACTTTTTATATTTGTAACACATCACCAAGATAGTATTTGCTTGAGGGTTTTCAGCGTAACTAGCCAGTTGCTCAATGGTTCTTGACAAGTGCTGTGCTTCTTTAATAATTAAAACCTGATAATCTGCCATCATTGGGTAGCGCTTTGCATTTGAAACGATTTCATTTACACTTGTATCTTTCCCATATAAAACCATTTGATTAAAACCTTGTTCAGCTTCAGTCAATACTTTTTTAGCGATAAAATTTGAAATTGCATCAATATAAAAGGGCTCATCACCCATCAAAAAATATATCGGTTTTAGATTTCTATTTTTAATATCGTTTAGAATGCGCTTAGCTTCTTCCATTTAAAAAAAATCATCAATTTTGTGATATGCAGGGGCTCAATTTTCCATCATATCATTTCCGCCTTAAAAATACCGAAAATAGCACCTATATTTTTGATGTTATCCGTAAAAAATTTGTGGTACTGCAACCCGAAGAATGGGTCAGACAACATGTTATTCATTTCTTAATAGAAACCAAAAGGTATCCAAGGAGCTTAATAAATATTGAAAAGCAGCTTACTATCAATGGATTAAAAAAAAGATACGATGTAATAGTATTCCATGCCCAAGGTGATATAAATATACTTATTGAATGCAAAGCTCCTGAAGTTGAAATTTCTCAAAAGGTTTTTGATCAAATTGCAATTTATAATGTAAAATTAAAGGCAGACTATTTAATGGTTACTAATGGTCTGAATCATTATTATTGCCAAATGAATCATGAAGAAGAAAAATATACATTTCTAAAGGAATTTCCTGATTTTAGCCGTTAATTTGCTCACGTTTTGAGACTAGCAATTGTTATATTGAATTGGAACGGTGTAGAGCTGTTAAAAGAATATCTTCCTAAAGTATTGGAATATTCTTCTAATGCTTCAATTTATGTGATTGATAATGCTTCCACTGATACTTCTGTGAAACTTCTCTCAAACAATTTTCCTGAGGTATCAATTATTCAGAACAAAGAAAATCTAGGTTTTGCAGGAGGTTACAATGAAGGCCTTAAACATGTAGATAGCGATATCTTTTGTTTATTGAATTCAGATGTAGAGGTTTCCGAAGATTGGACTCAAGCTGTTATGGAACTCTTTACAACCAATAAGAAAGTCGCAATTGCCCAACCTAAGATTTTAGATTTAAAAAATAGAGAATATTTTGAGTATGCGGGAGCTGCCGGAGGATTCATAGATAAACTCGGCTACCCTTTTTGTAGGGGGCGTATTTTTCAATCCTTAGAAAAAGACACTGGACAATACGATGATATTACTGAAGTGTTTTGGGCAACAGGTGCTTGCATGTTCATTAGAAAAAATGTTTTTGAGGCATTAAATGGTTTTGATGCATCCTACTTTGCTCATCAAGAAGAGATAGATTTATGTTGGAGGGCTAAAAATATAGGTCATAAGATCTATTACACGGGTAAAAGTCATGTTTATCATTTAGGAGGATCAACTCTAAAAAACTCAAACCCTAATAAAACCTTTTTAAATTTTAGAAATTCTTTATACTCTATTACTAAAAATTTACCCACAAAGAATGCTTTTAAGCTCATTTTCATTCGTTTATTGCTTGACGGAGTAGCAGCATTACATTTTGCTTTTCAACTAAAACCAAGGCATAGTTTTGCGATTTTAAGAGCCCACTTCAGCTTTTATAGAAATTTCTCTAGAGTCTTTAAGCAACGTGAAAAAGCTAATTTTGTATTAAATTATCATGTTACGAAGTCCATTGTGTGGTCTCATTTCGTACATCAAGTGAAGAATTTTAACATTTTAGTAAAAGATTAACGGTGTTGAAAACTTGACAATTTGCAATTGTTATAATTTTGAACCTTATTGAAATTAAAGTGTATTTAATTAACCAGTATAATATTATTCATTTATGAAAAAATTAGTTTTAGGTACTCTAGGTGCAGCAGTCTTACTGACATCTTGTGTGTCACAGAAAAAATATGCAGAACTAGAAGCTCAGCATAAAGAAGCTCAAGATTTGTTAAATTCAGCAACAGTAAAACTGAATGATTGTTTAGAAGAAAAGGCATCAGCAACTTCGAAAATGGAAGCATTAGAAGATCAAAATGCATTCTTACGTGCTAACAATCAAGAGTTGATTAATAACATGGGAGATTTAACTACCTTAACAGCAAAAGGTGCTGAAAACTTAGAAAAATCTTTAGAAAGTCTTCAAGAGAAAGATTTGACCATACGTAGATTACAAGATGCGGTAACGAGAAGAGATTCAGTAAACCTTTCTTTAGTTCAAAGTTTAAAAGGTGTTTTAGGAAATCTTGATGACGAAGACATTGAAGTAAGCGTTGAAAAGGGTGTTGTTTTTGTTTCTATCTCAGATAAATTATTGTTTAGTAGTGGTAGTTATAACATCACAGCTGCTGCAAAAAATGTCTTAGGAAAAGTGGCTAAGGTAGTTAACAATAAGCCTGATTTTGAGTTCATGGTTGAAGGCCATACTGATGATGTACCTTACAGAAAAGGTGTGTTACTAGACAACTGGGATTTAAGTGCAAAAAGAGCAACTGCCATCGTTCGTATTTTACAAAATGATTATGGTGTTGACCCTAAGCGTATGACCGCTGCTGGTCGTGCAGAATTTGTTCCTGTTTCAACTACAGACAAGTCTAAAAATAGAAGAACACGTATTGTTGTACTTCCAAAAATTGACCAATTCTATAGTATGATTGAAGAAGGTATGAAAGACCCCGCTATCAACGAATAGACCTTTAATTATAATACATGTAAAGAGCGACCTAACAGTCGCTCTTTTTTTTGATAATTTTTTAAATAGAATCATAGAATATCTAAAGAACCCTTGCCTTCTCTTACAACTTCAGGTTCATCTGTTGATAAATCGATAATTGTTGAAGCTGTATTATCACCGTAACCTCCGTCAATTACAATATCAACCAAATGTTGCCATTTTTCAAAAATCAATTCAGGATCAGTAGTATATTCCAAAACATCATCTTCATCATGAATTGATGTAGATACTATCGGATTACCTAGTTCCCGCACCATGGTTTGAGCTATAGTGTTGTCTGGAACACGAATACCAACAGTATTTTTCTTTTTAAAATCTTTAGGTAAATTATTATTACCTGGGAGAATAAAAGTATAAGGTCCAGGTAAGGCTCTTTTAAGAATTTTAAATGTTGCTGTGTCAATTTGCTTTACATAATCAGAAAGATTACTTAAATCTGCACAAATAAAAGACCAGTTGGCCTTGTGAAGTTTGATTCCTTTTATTCTGGCTATTTTTTCTAAAGCCCTTGACTTGGTGATATCACAGCCAAGGCCATAAACTGTATCCGTTGGGTATATCACTAGACCACCACCCCTAAGCACCTTGACCACTTTATCTATCTGATTAGGACTAGGGTTGTTTTCATATATTTTAATGAAGTCTGCCAAGCTTTTTCAATTGAATAAAACAGTCGTGAAAGTAATCATTCTTGATTATAAAATGGTCAGTGTAATTCTGATGTAATGACCTAACGTTTTATATTCATTAAATCTCCGGACTCTTGCAGCATTTTTATATTATCCGGAGTTAAAACATAATAAAGACTATCAATATAATTTTCAGTTTTGTCAATATCTCTTACTCCTGTTAGCTTGTTTGTTTCTAAACTATTATAGTTTACGTAAATACTGTCATCAAACACTTCAAGTACTTTAAAAAGTTGAATAGTAATTTTGTTCAGTTCTGAAGGTATATACATCAAACATAGCGGGCTGTTCCAAATATTCAGCAGTTCGTGCTTTATCCTGTGAGTTGGAATAAAAAGCAAAAGCAATAACAATAGCTATCAAAGCTAATCCCGAATATTTCCAAATTGGTGTTTTTACCGAGCCTTTGAAATTCTTGTAAGCCATTTTGCCATCATCGTTCAATTCTTTCTTTTTGAACCCTTTATGACAATGTTGACATTCAAAAACCCCCGTTTTACCAGCCGGAAATAAAGGTATCCAGAAAATATGGACATGACGACCATAAACACTGGCTGTCATTTGATTTGGGGTTTCACAATTTGGGCATTTTGTATTTGGTAATGGAGCACTCTTAAGGTGTGTAGAACGATATCCGTATACTATCATTTGGTTAGGTTTTTAGTTTAAACGTGATAATTAAATATTTGTTTTGAATAACCAATCAGCAAAGTTCAATTATTTAGATACATCTAAATTCCCTGAAATCTGATAAAATAAAGTTGACTGAAACTCTACGATACTTAAGTAATTGGCTTTAACTTTTAATCACCCCGTCCTAAATAGGCTCTGATAGAAACAATTTTGGAACTAGAATTAAAAGAAATTACATCTACAACATAAAGTTCCTCTTTTTTATCTATTGTTATTTTAAGCTCGGCTACAATTGTATTGGAGCTTTCATACATTGATAATACCTCAATGGTAATGGAATCAACATTGTTAAAGTTTTTCTGTGTTTCTTTTAAAGCTTCGTCTTTACCAACAACGCTAATTTTCCAATCACGCAAAACGATGGTATCATCAAAAAGGGCTGCTACTCCATTAATATCTTTTTTCGCATACTTTTTTAAATAGAAAATGCACAATTCTTTGTTAGAAAGACTTTTCATTTAAAACAAGACTATTGACGATTAGTATATAATTCGAGAGCCTGTAAATACTTTGAAGCTCCTTCCTCTGTTTGATCATAAATAAAACCTTTAAGTTCTGGTTGGTTTTCATCCATCCAGTTTAAAAGATTAGTTCTGTTTTTCACAAATAATGAATCATTGAATACTATATACTTAGTGGTTTCAATGCTTGTAATCTTATCTTTATCAAATCGGATGACTTGATTGGTAACAATTGGTTCTTCGTGAAGAAACAAAATTCTTTTGTCAGTCTTTGAAATCTGAGCTTTTACGATATCACCTTCAGAAACAATATCAATAATTTCATATTTGGGTTCAAACATTGCGTCCCATTTAAGCCAATCCTTATACTGCGCTAAAGAAAATGTTTGCTCGTAATCGTATTCTGTTTCTTTAGTCAAAAGACTATCTGTTAATAATGAAGCAATCTTCGAATCGTCAGAATTACTCAAAACCTTATAGTACTGTTTGGCAATTTGAAGTTTACTTAGCTTTTGATTTTCACTTTTACATGAAATAAATATGATTGCTATGAATAGAAAAACTAATTTTTTATGCATTGGAGTATATTTAATTCAATATTCCGATTTAAAATTTAGCTTTCCTTTTGAACTAAAAAATGCAGGTTTAAGAAAGCACTTCTAATTTAGCAAAACGAAGTAATAATTTTTTTATATCACCACGTTCAAACTTAATTTCAGCTTTTTTGTCATTGCCTACACCTTCAATTTTTAATACTTGACCCTTTCCAAACCTTGTATGATTTACTAATGATCCTTCTTCTAAATTCGGGTCAATGACATTGGTGCTTTTTGAAGGTTTACTTAATTCAGGCTTTAGCTTACGAAGTTTTCGTAGTTGATTTGCATTAGGGGATCCTACTGGTGGTGGTGTTCCGTTCTGTGGTTTGACTTGACGCAGTTTACTTTTATCAACTTCACCAAAAATATTTGCATCAATCATTGATTTATACCTGTAACCATCATTTACAGGGGTTAAATTATCCACATATTGTTCGTCAATTTCTTCTAAAAATCGACTAGGTTCCGCATCTATTAATTTACCCCATCTATATCGGTTCTGAGTATAGGTGAGGTAGGCTTGTTTTTCTGCTCTAGTTAAAGCAACATAAAATAATCTTCGTTCTTCTTCTAACTCACTTCGAGTGTTCATGCTCATAGCAGAAGGGAATAAATCTTCTTCCATCCCAACGATATATACGTAAGGAAACTCTAGGCCTTTTGCTAAGTGAATTGTCATTAATGCCACTCGATCATCATCACCAGTATCTTTATCTAAATCGGTAGCAAGAGCAACATCTTCTAAAAATTCTGAAATGTTACCAGTAGCATCAGCAAGTTCTTTTTGTCCCTCAACAAAATCTTTAATTCCATTCAATAACTCTTCAATATTCTCCATGCGACCAATGCCTTCAGGAGTTCCATCTTTTTTAAATTCTAATAATAGGCCGGTTTTTTTAGAAACATGCTCAGCCAAGGTAAAAGCATCTGAACCTTCATTCATAATTTGAAAGCTCTTAATCATGGTTACGAAATCTTCGAGTTTTCTTTGCGTACCTGAGTTGATTTTAAGATTCAACTTAGGTAAATTATCCATTACTTCAAATATGGAACGACCGTAATGATTAGCGGCTACAACCAATTTGTCAATGGTCGTCTGTCCTATTCCCCTTGCTGGAAAATTTACCACCCGTTTTAGTGCCTCCTCATCTTTGGGGTTGATGACTAAACGCAAATAAGCTAAGACATCTTTAATCTCCTTTCTTTGATAAAACGAAAGTCCCCCATAAATTCGGTAGGGAATATCTCGTTTACGAAGAGCATCTTCAATAGCCCTTGATTGAGAATTGGTTCGGTATAAAACTGCAAACTCACCATTTCCCATTTGATGATTCATTCGATTATCCCAAATGGAAGAAGCTACATACCTACCCTCTTCAGCATCAGTAATACTACGATGGATAATGATTTTGTTTCCTTCATCATTCGCAGTCCAAACAACTTTTTCAAGTTGATTTTTATTATTGGAGATTATAGAATTTGCCGCATTAACGATGTTCTTAGTGGATCTGTAATTTTGTTCTAAACGATACATCCCCACATCTTCATAATCTCTTTGAAAATTGAGAATATTACTAATATTGGCCCCTCGGAAAGAGTATATACTTTGAGCATCGTCGCCTACAACGCAAATATTCTGATACCTGTCAGCCAAAGCTTTTACTATCAAATACTGAGAGTGATTGGTATCTTGATACTCATCAACCAAAATATACCTGAACCGGTCTTGATATTTCATTAAAACCTCTGGAAAACGAGTTAATAGCTCATTGGTTCTAAGCAATAAATCGTCAAAATCCATGGCTCCAGCTTTAAAACATCGGTCCACATAGTTTTGATAGATTTCTCCAAGCCTGGGACGCTTAGCCATGGCATCAGCCTCTACTAATTCAGGGTTTTGGTAATAGGCTTTTACAGTAATTAAACTGTTTTTATATGAGGAAATTCTGTTTTGAACTTGTTTGTACTTGTAAATATCTTTATCCAAGCCCATTTCTTTAATAATGGACGCGATTAATCTTTGAGAATCTTGAGTATCATAAATGGTGAAATTACTTGGGTAACCTAATTTGCTACCATCAAAACGCAAGAGTTTAGCAAAAACCGAATGAAAAGTTCCCATCCATAGGTTCTTGGCCTCAGAACTACCTACAATATCAGCAATACGTTTCTTCATTTCGCGTGCTGCTTTATTCGTAAATGTTAAAGCTAAAATATTGAATGAATCTACTCCTTGCGCCATTAAATGTGCAATTCGATAAGTTAAAACACGCGTTTTACCAGATCCTGCTCCCGCAATGACCATTAAGGCACCGTCTTTATGTAAAACCGGCTCACGTTGAGCGTCGTTCAATCCTTTTAAATATGCTATTTCTTCTTCCACAAATAAAAACTCAATAAATTAACTACTTCAAATATAATTCAAGTAGTATTTGATAGCATACAATTTTAGACTCACAAAGAAAGTCTGGTAGCATTCTAATCACCATCATCGAGTGAAATTAGCCAATCTGTTCCGTTTCCAAAAACTAAGCTTTAAATACTTTTAAACAGGAATGGTTTTTCCTTAATATTTAAATATATTTAGACCTTATGATAAAATCACTGCCAGTATTTCTAACATTTTTTCTTACGTTTTTTCTTTTTAGCCAAGAAAAGAAAACGGGACCTATCATTAAAGATTATGGTAAAGTTTGGAGTATTAAAAACCTTGATTATCAAGTAAAATTAGATTCGGAGTTTAAGGTTGTTTTTGATATTATGAATAGTCCAGAAGATGTCAATCAACGAAATGCAAGTATTGAAACTGCTGCTCGTTTTTTAAATATGCATGGGCAAAGTGGAGTTTCAAAAGAAAATATGAAGGTTGCTGTTGTGGTGCATAACAAAGCGTCGAAAGATATTATTACCAATGAGGCTTATAAAGCTCGTTACGGAACCGACAATCCGAATGCTGAAATGGTACAGCAGCTAATAGAGGCTGGAGTAGAGTTTGTATTTTGTGGGCAGTCATCACTTTCAAGAAATTTTCCAATAGAAGAAACAGTCCCGGGAGTGCAATTATCCCTGTCAGCAATGACTGCATTAATACAATTACAAAATGACGGTTATCGTCTTATAAAATTTTAAATCCAACAGTTATGAATAAATTAGTACTAATCGGCATTTGTCTTTTAACCTCAGGTATGTTTGCACAAGGACCTAACCTTGAAAAAGACTATGAACAAATTGAAAACAAAGTTATAGAATGGCGTCATGACATTCATCAAAACCCAGAGCTCGGAAATAGAGAGTTTAAAACAGCTGAAAAAATTGCTAATCACCTTAAGTCTTTAGGGATTGAAGTTCAAACCGGAGTTGCTTATACTGGCGTTGTTGGTTTACTAAAAGGTGACAACCCAGGACAAGTAGTTGCCTTAAGGGCTGATATTGATGCTTTGCCAGTTACAGAAAGAAATAATTTGCCATACAAGTCTAATGTTACGTCTGAATTTTTAGGAGAAAAAGTTGGTGTTATGCATGCCTGTGGTCATGATACACATACTGCTATTTTAATGGGTGTTGCCGAAGTTTTGTCTAAGAATAAAGATAAGATTAATGGTACCGTAAAGTTTATTTTTCAGCCAGCAGAAGAAGGACCACCGCCAGGAGAAGAAGGTGGTGCTTTATTAATGGTAAAGGAAGGTGTTATGGAAAACCCTAAGGTAGACGCCATTTTTGGCTTGCATATTAATTCACAAACTCCTGTGAATATGATTCGCTATAAGTCAGGCGGAACAATGGCCGCTGCTCAAAGCTTTACAATTAAGGTGAACGGCAAACAGAGTCATGGTTCGCAACCATGGGGGGGTGTTGATCCTATTTTAATTAGTGCTAAGATTATTGACGGTTTACAAACCATAATCAGCCGTGAAACAGAACTGACTAATGAAGCTGCGGTGATTACCGTTGGAAAAATAAAAAGTGGAGTTCGTTTCAATATAATCCCTGAAAGTGCAGAAATGATTGGAACTATTAGAACATTGGATTATGATATGAAAGATAAGCTGAACAAACGAATGATTGAAATGGTAGAAACTATTGCCAAAGCTTATGGTGGAACAGCAACTTGTGAAATTAATGATGCTACGGATATTACCTACAATGACCCAGCATTAGTGACTCAAATGTTACCAACTTTAGAACGTGTTGCTGGTAAAGAAATGGTTGTTACTCAAAAGGCAATTACTGGAGCAGAAGATTTTTCTTATTTTCAAAGAGAAGCTCCTGGTTTCTTTTTCTTTTTAGGTGGAATGACTCCAGGAACAACAGAATCTTTTCCTCATCATACTCCGGATTTTTTGATTGATGATGCCGGAATGCAATTAGGAGTAAAAGCAATGACGGAATTAACGTTAGATTATTTATCTGCTGGAAAGTAGCTTATAATTTATTTTTATTAAAAAATTGAATCTGTTTATTGGAATTGTATATGGATAGTATTGGAACCTTAATTACTAGTATCCCTTGGTGGCTTTGGGTTATTGCCTTCATTGTTTTAGTAGCTATTTGGGATATTTTTTTTCAACGTTCTCATACCATTAAGCATAATTTTCCAGTAGTAGGTCATTTACGGTATTGGTTAGAAAGTATTGGGCCAGAAATGCGACAATATTTTGTTGCTAATAATCGCGAAGAGCTTCCTTTTAATCGTATCGAGCGGGGGTGGATTTATGCCTCAGCTAAAAAGGAAAACAATTACGAAGGCTTTGGAACCGATCGAGATATCTATGCACACCAACATATTTTCGTAAAGAACGCTATGATTGGTTATCAAATTCCGAAAGACCATCCGAATATTAATAATCCATACTTTTTACCATGCGCAAAGGTAATTGGTGGCTATAACAAAAGAGAAAAACCTTTTCGACCTGCATCCGTAATAAACGTCTCTGCCATGAGTTTTGGTTCGCTATCGGCAGCAGCTGTTGAGGCCATGAATAAAGGAGTACACAAGGCAAATGCCTATCACAACACTGGTGAAGGTGGTCTTTCACCGTATCACAAGCAAGGTGGTGATGTAGTTTTTCATTTTGGAACAGGTTATTTCGGGGTGCGTTCAAAAGAAGGTAACTTCTCTATGGAGAAAATGAAAAAGTTAGTTCATGAGAACCCTTGTATTAAGGCTATTGAAATAAAACTATCTCAAGGGGCCAAACCAGGCAAAGGTGGCGTACTTCCTGGCGCAAAAATAACCAAGGAAATTGCAAACATTAGAGGTGTTGAAGTTGGAAAAGATGTGTTATCTCCAGCTACCCATAAGGCTTTTAATTCTATATCAGAGTTATTGCAATTAATTGAGGCTATCGCAAAAGAAACAGGACTTCCTGTTGGTATCAAGGCAGCCATAGGTAAACTACAACAATGGGAAGAACTTGCTGATTTAATGGTCAAAACAGGAAAAGGACCTGATTTTATTACAGTAGATGGTGGTGAAGGCGGAACTGGTGCAGCTCCCCCAAGTTTTGCTGATCATGTATCACTTCCCTGGGTTTACGGTTTTGCTAGTTTGTATAAAATTTTTAAGAATAAAAATCTTACGGAACGAATTGTATTTGTTGGTAGTGGAAAATTAGGGTTTCCGGCTAAAGCTGCCATGGCATTTGCAATGGGCATTGATTGTATAAATGTTGCTCGAGAAGCAATGATGAGTATTGGATGCATTCAGGCACAAATTTGTCATACAAATAGATGCCCTGCTGGTGTGGCTACACAAAGTAAATGGTTGCAAAATGGTATTAACGTTCCTTTAAAATCAGACAGGCTTGCGCAATACTTTAAAACATTTAGAAAAGAGTTTTTAGAGATTACCAGAGCCGCTGGTTATGAACATCCTTCTCAATTTACCATGCAAGATATTCAAGTAAACGTAGATGATGACTATCTTAGTAGTGATTTAAGAACTGTTTACGGTTATGAAAAAACACCAGTACCTTTTACAGATATGCAAGCCTTAATGGAGTGTGCGTATTTAGGAGGCCAATAATAAAAACCTTTAGAGCATGAAAAGACTATTACCCCTTGTTATCTTATTAGTATTTACCAGTATATCGGCACAAAAAAAGAGTGAACTTATCGCTGAAATCGGAGAACTCGAAAAGACAATCATGTCATTAAATGATTCCGTGTCATTAGCGCAAAGACAAATAAACAAATCAAACTCAAAAGCCGAGCTATTCGAAAAAGAAAATGAAGATTTGCGGGCTGCTAATGCTACTTTATTACAAAATTTGACCAATTTTTCTAAAATTTCTAAGCAAAACACAGAATCAGTTGGTAATGCACTTAATAGCTTAAAGAAAAAAGAAGAACAACTTAGGGTAATTACTGATACATTTTCGCAAAACGATTCTATCGCTATTGCCATATTTACGCAAGTAAAACAAACTATGGGTCCTGACGCGAAAGCCGGTGTTTCTAATGGTAGTGCGCTTATTTCAAATTCTTTAGATAATTTATTCGGATCAGATTCAGGTGCAACGCTAACTGAAATTGGACTGACTTGGGCCTCTAAAATTAGTGAGATTATAAAAGCAAACCCTGACCGTTCTATAATTGTGGAAGGTTTAAATATTACAGGAGAATTAGACGTCACTTATGCTCAAGCTAGCGCTGTGGCAAATGCGCTGACTAAAACGGATGGAGTTGGTTCTGAAAGAATACAAGTTTTAGTTAAAGACGGTAATTTTAAAGAAGGTATTTCTATAAGAATTGCGCCAAACCATGCCGCATTTTATGAAATGGTAAAAAAAGAATTTCAATAGAATTCAATATACTTTTAGCCCAAAATTGGCGTTCTATTTTCATTAAAACCAAAATGAACCATGAGCGGAGATCAAGTTTTCCAACTATTTGCCTATTTATTACCTTCAATTGTTACTGGTGCAATAGCTTTTTATTTTTTTAGAATGCATACAAATAATGAAGAAGGACGAAGAAGATTCTTACTTCATAAAGATTCACAAAAAGATACCTTACCTGTTAGGTTACAAGCTTATGAACGTATGGCTCTATTTTTAGAGCGTATTTCAATTAATAGTTTGGTCGTTCGTGTTGCTCCACAAAGTCAAGATAAAGCCAAATATGAAAACCTGCTTATAAAACAGGTGGAAAATGAGTTTGACCATAATTTGCCTCAACAAATTTATATGACTGACGAATGTTGGAATGTTATAAAAGCTGCTAAAAATGCAACTATTCAAATTATTCGTTCAGCAGGAATGAGCGAATCTGATTCAGCAGATAAACTTCGTGAAGATATTTTGAACAAAACTATGGAAAAACAATCACCTTCCGCTACGGCACTCTCTTTTGTAAAGAAAGAGATTGGTGAACTATGGTAAGCTTAAGTTTATAGATTATTCTTTTAAATCAGGAATGATTGGCATACTCTCTATATTTTTATTCTTAGCATAGAGATACCCTTTTTTCCACCAAAGCGTCATTTTTTTCTTATTGAAAATCAGGGAATTAACAGTTAATATTGTTGGTGTATAGTAAAGGTTAATTATAGCGTTTTTTTGATTTGCCACTAATTTGCCAATCCTAATGTTTTGGTGTTCAATTCTATCTAAAATAAAACTCAACATACTGGTCAAAAGCTCAAAAGGATTTCTAGACGGTACTCGATTCATATAATTTACCTCAGTATGCAATACGACAACATCAACTTCGGTTGCTCCTCTTCTAATTGCTTCTTCGATAGGCACTATACTGCCTAATCCGCCATCTGCATATTCACAACCATTTTTTCGAACCAAACTCATAAAGGGAATATAATTGGCAGAAACCCAGATCCAATCACAGAAATCATCATAATCACATTCCTTTATTGATTTATACTCTACTTGATTTAGAGATAAATTAGAAACTGTAATCACAACATCGGGACTATTAGCTTGTAATTGCTGAAACTCTTCAAAAGTTAAACTCTCTTCAATCAGGTTTCTAAGATTCTCACTTTCTCCAAATGTTTTTTTACCCTGAAAAAAATTTCGCACTACGTTCCAATGATTGATAGAAATTTCATCAATACCATATTTCTTTTTCACTACAAATGGGCAGCTATTAAAAATACTTTTCTGATTGACATTACTATATATTTCCTTGATTTTGTCAAGCTTGCCTAATGCTAAATGTGAAATCAAAAGACTACCGGTAGAAGTGCCCACAAAAATATCGTACTCCTTACCCAATCCTTCAATAAGGTATTGTGCGACGCCTCCTGCAAAAGCACCTTTGCTACCACCACCTGAAATCACCAATGCCCTCATGGATTTATTAATTTTTTAAGTTTAAACTGTTCCTCTTCTGCCATTGAATAAGAAACATTCAAAAGTCGTGTTTTCATCTCATTATTTTGGGCTAATTGTTTCAATAAATTTCTTGAAGACTTTTTAAACTGCCAAACATGATGATTCGTTGCAATAATAAGGTTCCTTAACGATTCATCACTAAATGCTTGGATTTGACTTAAATAACGAAAGGCTATTTGACGTACCTCAAAATGATAATGAGAAGCAGTATAACCATTTAATTCATTGTAATACTCCAGTTTCTGAGCAGATTGATATTCCGATGTTATTAAGGCCAAGGTCAACCAAAGCAATCGAACATTTTTATTAGGTAATCCTATATTCTTTTTCGTTTTTTCGAGGTAATCAATTCTATTATCTGGGAAAGATGTCCAAAGTTTGTATAAGGATAATTCTCTAGTTAAATAACTGGAATCATTTAATAAAGATTCAGCATCTTCTTTTAAAAGGTCCGACAAATTATCTAGAAGTTCAAGAGCTTTTAACCTTATTTTAGGCTCTTTATTTCTTAATAATAACATATAATTCGCCTCAAGATACTTATCAAAATGTTCATTTATCAAATTCAATTTATACTGAATTGGTTCTTCGGTTTTGAGAAATTCAAAGGATACTAACTCCCGATGTTTTTCCATAAAAAACATGCGAATTGAGGAGCTTTTTGTCATCAAATATGTTTTTACTTCTTCCCATGGAAATTCCTCCGATTCTAACCATTTCTTCCTATAACCTGATAAATTTTGACCACTTGAAGATTCTAATTCAGTTAGAAAATTAGCAATCGTCACATTTTCAAATTGGTGTTTCTCCAAATAGGCCTTTGTGCCATTTTTAAAAGCTTCCTCCCCTACTTCATCTTTTAGCATTACCAAAGCCCAAGCACCTTTTTCATAGAAAGTTAGACTATTGGCATTGGGGTTGGTTAATGCTTCACCATCACCATTTTCAGATAAATTATGAAGGGTTTTGGCCGTTTCATAAAGCTTCCAGTAAAAATGATCATCTCCAAACAAATGCTTTTCAGCTAAATACGCATAATAGGTTGCAAAACCTTCATGCAACCAATGATGCTTGCCACTTTCTTCGGTCACTAAATTTCCAAACCATTGGTGTGCTAGTTCATGCGCATTAACATTAACATAGTTCTTATTTACGAAAGCAGTGGAGTCAATCATATATTGATTTGAGAAAATGGTGGTTCCAGTATTTTCCATTCCAGCATACATAAAATCTTGAACTGGGACCTGCTTGTAATTTTGCCAAGGATAAGGAAACCCAATCTCTTTTTCTAAAAAATCAAAAATCTCTTTTGTATAACGATACGTCGGTTCAACTTTTAAGCTGTCTTTAGGTTCATAATACAGTTCAATTGGAGTCCCCGAATTAGACTTTATGACTTTCTTATCAAAATTACCAATAACAAAAGCTGCTAGGTAACTGCTCATGGGTTTTTCCATATTAAACTGCCATTTTTTCAACCCTCCAGCTATTTTAGAATTTGTTAATCTTCCATTGGCGATAACATTATAATTTGGATTAGAATAAATCGTCAAATCAAATTCAACCTTTTCATTCATATCATCAAAACTAGGTAGCCAATGGCTTGTATATTTCCCTTGGCCTTGGGTCCAAATTTGCTGATTATCCTTTATCTCATCATCAAAGCCTAAAAAATAAAGAGTTTGTTTGGGTTTTGAAGTAAAACCAAACTTCACATTGTATTGACCATGAGTTAACTTTAAATTCAGAACCAGTTTCTTTTTATCATAAGCTAAGAACTCGCTGACTTCTTTATTATCAAGGTAAAATTGGGAGAATTCCATATCGATAGCGTCAAAAGAAATACTATCAATAGTCGAGTTAACAATAAAATCATATTTCACAATACCAGAAATACCATCTGAGTAGAGTTTAATCTCTGCATCAACATGAGTAAAATCCACACCAGGTTGCTTTTGAGCCAAAAGAGTTGATGTAAAAACGAAAATAAATACAAACTGGAAAAACCTCATAAAAGCAAAGTAGCAAAAGTCAATCCAAATTACATATTTTAGTTCTATGAATCCTAATTTCCTTCAAACCCCTTTGGTTTACTTAAAAGGTGTTGGTCCTAATCGGGCTGAAACCTTAAAAGTCGAATTAGGTTTGGAGACCTTTGGAGACCTACTTCAATTATATCCTAATAGATATTTAGATAAAACCCAATACTATAAAATTGGACAGTTAAAAGATAGTGGTGCGGATGTTCAGATCTTAGGAAAAATAGTTCACTTAAAAACGGTAGAACAAAAAAGAGGAAAGCGTTTGGTGGCCTCTTTTGTTGATGATACGGGTCAAATGGATTTAGTTTGGTTTAGAAGCCATAAATGGATTCGAGAAAATATTAAGCTTAACGAACCTTATGTCGTTTTTGGAAGAGTAAATAAATATGGTAGTATTTTTTCAATGCCGCATCCTGAAATGGAATTACTTAAAGTACATCAAGCCGGGCTAAAAATTAGCATGCAACCTATTTATCCATCAACAGAAAAATTGAGTAATTCAGGTATTACCAATAAAGTTATCTCTAAACTAATTCAACAACTTTTTATAGAAACTAAAGCGGACTTTGATGAAACACTTTCACAATCCTTGCTTGAAGAATTAAAACTCATTTCAAGGGCTGATGCCTTATTAAATATCCATTTTCCAAAAAGTCAAGAGCTTTTGGCTAGAGCACAATTCCGTTTAAAATTTGAAGAATTATTCTTTGTGCAAATGCAATTACTCAATAAAAAAGCGATTCGTAAGCACAAGATAAAGGGGCTGCCATTTGACCAAGTTGGAGAAAAATTTAATTTTTTCTTTACAAATCATTTGCCTTTTGAGTTAACCAATGCTCAAAAAAGGGTCATCAAAGAAATAAGAAACGATATGGGTAGTAGTGCCCAGATGAATCGTTTGTTACAAGGTGACGTGGGCTCAGGAAAAACAATTGTTGCACTAATGTGTATGCTTTTAGCAATCGACAATGATTATCAAGCTTGTTTGATGGCGCCTACGGAAATATTGGCCAATCAACATTATAATGGTTTGAAAGAACTTTTGGCGGATATGGACATTACAGTTGCAATCTTAACTGGTTCTGTTAAAAAATCAGCTCGAAGAACAATTCATGAACAATTGGAAAGCGGAGAACTTAATATTTTGGTGGGAACACATGCTGTTTTAGAAGATAAAGTACAATTCAAAAACTTAGGTTTAGCGGTTATAGATGAACAGCATCGATTTGGAGTAGCACAACGTTCCAAACTCTGGAGGAAAAATTCTCTTCCTCCCCATATTCTTGTAATGACTGCTACCCCTATTCCTCGCACACTTGCTATGAGTCTTTATGGAGATTTAGATATCTCTGTAATTGATGAATTACCTCCAGGTCGTAAAGCAATCAAAACGGTACATCGTTACGATGCCAACAGGCTAAAGGTATTTCGTTTCATCAAAGATGAAATAAAAAAAGGGCGCCAAGTTTATGTGGTATATCCTTTAATTCAAGAATCTGAGGCTATGGATTATAAAGATTTAATGGATGGCTATGAGAGTATTGCAAGGGAATTTCCGCTTCCAGATTTTCAAATATCTATTGTTCATGGTCAAATGAAACCGCAAGACAAAGACTATGAAATGGAACGTTTTGTAAAAGGCGAAACTCAGATAATGGTTGCCACCACAGTTATCGAAGTTGGTGTCAACGTACCAAATGCTTCGGTAATGATTATTGAAAGCGCTGAACGTTTTGGTTTATCACAATTACATCAGCTTCGCGGACGAGTCGGTCGTGGAGCTGAACAAAGTTTCTGTATATTAATGACCAGTCATAAGTTATCAAGCGATGCAAAAACTCGATTAGAAACCATGGTCCGAACTAATGATGGTTTTGATATTGCCGAAGTAGATTTAAAGCTACGTGGCCCTGGTGATTTGCTGGGTACCCAGCAAAGCGGACTTTTAAATTTGAAAATAGCAGATATTGTTAAAGACAATCAGATTCTAAAATCAGCTCGGTATTATGCGATGCAACTATTAAAGGTAGATCCAAAATTAGAAAAAAATGAACATTTGGTCATAAGAAAGGCTTACGCCACTTTAGTAAAGGATAAAGTCATTTGGGGATATATTAGTTAATAAGCACGAATGCTTATTGCTTGAACATCGTAATTTCTATAAGACCTCATACTGTTCAAAAGGCCTACAATTTTTATCTTAGCAAGTCAAAATTGAAAAGATTTTATAATGAGTAATACCCTCTTTGATAAGGTTTGGGATTCCCACGTAGTAAAGAAAATAGAAAATGGCCCAGATGTCTTCTTTATAGACCGTCACTTGGTTCATGAAGTAACAAGTCCAGTTGCTTTTTTAGGTTTAAAAAATAGAAATATTCCTGTTTTATATCCTGAAAGAACTTTTGCAACTGCAGATCATAATACACCAACAATTAATCAACACTTACCAGTTGCTGACCCATTATCTGCAAATCAATTAGAAGCATTAGAAAAAAATGCAGCTGAACATGGTATTCCTTATTGGGGCTTAGGTCATGAAAAGAATGGTATAGTGCACGTAATTGGCCCAGAAAATGGTATTACATTACCTGGTGCAACCATCGTATGTGGAGACTCGCATACATCTACTCATGGTGCTTTTGGAGCAATAGCTTTTGGTATTGGTACTTCAGAAGTTGAAATGGTTTTGTCTACGCAATGCATCATGCAGCCTAAGCCAAAAAGTATGCGTATTAATATCAATGGCAACTTAAACTTTGCAGTAACTCCAAAAGATGTTGCCTTATATATTATTTCAAAATTAACTACTTCTGGCGCCACTGGTTATTTTGTGGAATATGCTGGCGATGTATTTAAAAATATGAGTATGGAAGGTCGTATGACCGTCTGTAACTTGAGTATTGAGATGGGTGCTCGTGGTGGAATGATTGCTCCTGATGAAAAGACTTTTGAGTACGTAAAAGGAAAAGAATTTGCACCTAAAGGAGAAGATTGGGACAAAGCAATGACCTATTGGGAAACATTGTATACCGAGGAGGATGCCACATTTGACAAAGAATTGACTTTTGATGCCGCTGATATTGAACCAATGATTACTTATGGTACCAATCCTGGTATGGGTACAGGTATTAGTAATGGCATACCAATGGCAGAAAGTCTTGAAGGTGGCGTTGCTACTTATAAGAAATCCTTAGCATATATGGATTTTAATGAAGGTGAAGACATCAAAGGAAAACAAATTGACTTTGTTTTCTTAGGTAGCTGCACCAATGGTAGAATAGAAGATTTTAGAGCGTTCGCCTCTATCGTAAAAGGCAGAAAAAAAGCAGATAATGTTACAGCATGGTTAGTCCCTGGTTCTCATAAAGTAGAAGATGCAATTAAACAAGAAGGTATTCTTGATGTGTTACATGAGTCCGGTTTTGAGCTACGCGAGCCTGGTTGTTCTGCATGTTTGGCAATGAATGATGATAAGATTCCTGCTGGCAAGTACGCTGTTAGCACCTCCAACAGAAATTTTGAAGGCCGTCAAGGTCCTGGAGCCAGAACTTTATTGGCTAGTCCTTTAGTTGCGGCTGCGGCTGCGGTTACGGGTAAAGTAACTGATCCTCGAGAATTAATGGAAATGGAAACTGCATAAGGCTTTCAAATTAACAACTACAAAATTTAAACATGGCATACGATAAATTCAATATACTTAAAAGTTCAGCTGTTCCTTTACCAATTGAAAATGTTGACACGGATCAAATAATTCCTGCACGTTTTCTTAAGGCAACAGAAAGAAAAGGTTTTGGGGACAATTTGTTTCGTGATTGGAGATACAACTCAGACAATACACCAAAAGAACAGTTTGTTTTAAATAACCCTATTTATAGTGGAAAAATCTTAGTTGGTGGTAAAAACTTTGGGTCAGGTTCATCTCGTGAACACGCTGCTTGGGCGGTTTATGATTATGGATTCAGATGCGTTATTTCAAGTTTTTTTGCGGATATTTTTAGAGGGAATTGTCTAAATATAGGGGTTTTACCTGTTCAGGTGAGTCCAGAATTTCTTGATAAAATCTTTAAAGCTATCGAAGCGGAACCTAATACGGAACTTGAAGTCAATTTGCCAGAAGAAACTATTACTATTTTAGCTACAGATGAAAAAGAAACTTTCGCAATCAACGAGTACAAAAAAGACAACATGACAAATGGTTTTGATGACATTGATTATTTGTTGAATGTAAAAGAAGACATCAAAACTTTTGCTGAGAGTAGACCTTTTTAAATTCTAGTAATGGCGAGAACCATTGAAATTATGGATACCACCCTTAGGGATGGAGAACAAACCTCAGGTGTATCTTTTACGGCTTCTGAAAAACTAACGCTTGCAAAGCTTTTGTTAGGCGAACTTAAAGTGGATCGAATTGAAATAGCCTCAGCAAGAGTTTCGGAAGGGGAATTCAATGCTGTAAAGCAAATTACGGACTGGGCAATAGAAAATAATTGTATTTCTAAAATTGAAGTGTTGACTTTTGTTGATGGTGGAACTTCAATCAAATGGATGGAAAAAGCGGGTGCAAAAGTCCAGAACTTACTGACTAAAGGGTCGCTTAATCATTTAACACATCAACTCAAAAAAACTCCTAAACAACACTTTGCAGAGATTGCTAAGGTCATTGAACTAGGAAATAAATCTGGTATTGATACGAATGTTTACCTTGAAGATTGGAGCAATGGAATGCGTAACTCACAAGATTATGTATTACAGTTTCTTGATTTTCTTACAGAACAACCCATTAAAAGAGTCTTATTACCAGATACTTTAGGGGTATTGACGCATACAGAAACTTCTGAATTTCTAACAAAAATTGTAAAGAAATATCCGAATACTCATTTTGACTTTCACGGACATAATGACTATGATTTAGGTGTTGCTAATGTAATGGAAGCAGTTAAAGCCGGATGTCACGGACTCCATCTAACGGTTAACGGCATGGGTGAGCGTGCGGGTAATGCTCCTTTAGCAAGCGCAATTGCTGTAATCAATGATTTTTTACCTGAAGTTACCACAGCTGTAAACGAATCTTCCCTTTATAAAGTTAGCAAACTTGTTTCTGCATTTACTGGATTCGGAATACCTGCAAATAAACCTATAGTTGGCGATAATGTATTTACTCAAACTGCTGGAATTCATGCAGATGGAGATAGTAAGCACAATCTTTACTTTAGCGACTTAATGCCAGAACGTTTTGGTAGAAAACGTAAATATGCCTTAGGTAAAATGTCAGGTAAAGCAAATATTCAAAAGAACTTACAAGAGTTAGGATTGAGTTTGAATGACGAAGAGCTTAAAAAAGTAACAACGCGTATTATTGAATTGGGCGATAAAAAAGAGCGGGTAACTAAAGAGGACCTTCCATATATTATTTCTGATGTATTAGATAGTAGTTCTTTTCAACAAAAGGTATTTGTTAAGTCTTATGTGTTGACACATGCAAAAGGATTACAACCTTCCACTACTCTATCTATGGAGGTTGATGGAAAGCTATATGAAGAAAATGCACAAGGTGATGGGCAGTTTGATGCCTTTATGAATGCTTTACATAAAGTATATGGTAAACTAAAGGTTAAATTACCAGAATTGGTTGATTACGCCGTTAGAATTCCCCCAGGCAGTAATTCAGACGCTTTATGTGAAACTATGATTACTTGGAAAACAACAAAGAATGATTTTGTTACTACCGGTCTAGACTCTGACCAAACAGTATCAGCAATTAAAGCAACTGAAAAGATGCTCAATATAATTTAAATAACACTCAAGACATTTTTATGAAAATGAATATCGCCTTATTGGCAGGAGATGGTATAGGACCAGAAGTAATAGATCAAGCTGTAAAAGTATGTGATACTATAGCGAGTAAATTTAACCATGAAATCTCATGGAAACCTGCTCTTACAGGTGCAGCAGCAATTGATGCTGTTGGAGAACCATATCCTGATGAAACGCATAGCATTTGTGAAGAAGCAGATGCAGTTTTATTTGGTGCTATTGGTCATCCTCGTTTTGACAATGATCCTTCGGCAAAGGTTAGGCCTGAGCAAGGTTTATTGAAAATGCGTCAGAAATTAGGGTTATTTGCAAATGTACGCCCAACCTTTACATTTCCATCACTTATTGATAAATCTCCATTAAAAAGAGAACGTATTGAAGGCACTGATTTGGTGTTTTTTCGAGAATTAACTAGTGGTGTTTATTTTGGTGAAAGAGGTAGAAAGGACAATGGAGATACTGCTTTTGATACCATGACCTATCAGCGTTTTGAAATTCAGCGTTTAGCTAAAAAAGGTTTCGAGGCAGCAATGACGAGGGGTAAGAAGCTTTGCTGTGTAGATAAAGCCAATGTATTGGAATCTTCTCGTTTGTGGAGGGAAACTGTACAGGCAATGGAAAAAGAATATCCAGAAGTTGAAGTTTCTTATGAATTTGTTGATGCTGTTGCTATGCGTTTGGTACAATGGCCCAATGAATATGATGTTTTAATTACAGAGAATCTTTTTGGAGATATTTTAACCGATGAAGCCTCCGTGATTTCAGGTTCTATGGGATTAATGCCTTCCGCTTCTTTAGGAGAAAAGGCGTCGTTATTTGAACCTATCCACGGTTCTTACCCTCAAGCTGCAGGAAAAGACATTGCAAATCCCTTAGCAACCGTATTATCGGCTGCAATGATGTTTGAGACAGCTTTTAATTTACATGACGAAGCAAAAGCTATTCGTGATGTTGTAAATAAGTCTTTAGCTGAAGGTTATGTTACTGAAGATTTAGCTGAAGGAGGCAAAGCTTATAAAACAAGTGAAGTTGGAGATTGGTTGGCCTCTAACATATAGACAAAGAACATATTTTATATTATTTAAAGCCTAGTGACTATTCACTAGGCTTTTTTGGTTATTATCTTCTTAACTTTAGAAGTAAAGAAAATTGAAAATTGAAATTACTAGAAGTTAAAAAAGGGGGGATAATTCAACGCCAGGGCGATTTAAATTCTAAAATTTATCTTGTTGAAAAAGGGCTTCTACGTAGTTATACTATTGATAAAAAAGGGAAAGAACATATTTTTATGTTCGGACCTGAAGGTTGGGTGGTTGCGGATACCAACCCAGCAGATATACCAGCAGAATTATTTATTGATGCACTTGAAGATTCTATAGTTCATGTGGCTGAAAAAGAACCTTCAAAAGAAATTCAAAACATTAAGCCTTTATTGAAAAGATTAAGCGTTTTACAAAAAAGAGTGCTTATGCTTATGAGTGCCTCTGCTATTGAACGTTATCAACACTTTATAAAAACTTACCCTAATATTTTATTACGTGTACCACAAAAAATGATTGCTTCTTATCTTGGAATTACGCCAGAAGCATTGAGTAAAATAAAAAGAAATCTCTAGTTTTTTATATTCCAGAAATTCTTGTTTAATGTCTTTTCTTAATCCAGGTTAATGTTTTTTCATAGTTGTTTTTCCAAATTTGTACTATGAAAAGAATATTAGCAATTGGAGCAAGCAATAGCAAAAAATCTATCAATTCTCTTTTTGCTACCTATGTTGCAAATGAATTAGAAAATGTATCGGTTATCACTTTGAATTGGAACGATTTAATTTTACCTATATATAGTCCAGATTTGGAATTCGAATCCGGGATACCAGAGAACATTTATTATTTTAAGAATCTTATTGAGTCTGTTGATGGAATAGTCTTATCGCTAGCAGAATACAATGGAATGACCACAGCGGCATTTAAAAACTTATGGGACTGGACCTCACGGGTGGATATGAAATTTTGGGCAAATAAACCTATGTTCTTATCATCCGTTTCACCTGGCAATCGAGGTGGAGTCAATGTACTGGAAATTATAAATAATTTAATCCCGCACTTTGGAGGTAATATAATTTCAAAATTTTCATTACCAACATTCCATTCAAATTTCCAAAAAGGAGAACTTATTAATACTCATTTGAAAGAAGATTTAATGGTGCAAATACTAAATTTTCAAAAAGCTCTTTAATTTTTAAAGATTTTTAAAAACTACCAAAAAACATATCATGAAAAATTTACAAGCACTATTCAGAATCGCAGCAATTTTATGGATTATTTGGGGAATTGTTCACATTTTTGCTGGGATAATGACCGATTATTTTATTCTAAACAAAAATATTACCGCTGCTATTAGTGGTATTGCTGATAAAGTTGACTCAGAATCTTTGATTCGCGATTATCCTTCTGCGGCAGGAGCAATAATTGGCCAGCATGGATTTAACCTGCTATGGATAGGTTTAGTCACCTTTATCTGCGCGTTTTACGTCTGGAAAGGTAACAAAAGTGCGATTTTCTTAGCGGCTATAACTGGCGGATTGGCAGATCTAGGATATTTTCTTTTTATGGATTTAGGGGGTTTTACAAATTTTGTGCCTGGCACTATAATGACAATTGTTTCGAGTATGGCAATTGTCATAAGCTTTTATGCCCTTTTTAAAAGGGAAAGCGTTTAATATGGAAATAGGAATTGACAGTTTTGCCGCTTCTCCAGAAAAGGAGGTCAATGGTTCAAGAGCCATCAACGAACTTATAGAGCGCATTGAATTTGCGGACAAAGTTGGATTGGATGTTTTTGGCATTGGCGAACACCATCGTGAAAATTTTTTGGATTCTGCTCCTTCTATGATTTTGGCAGCAGCAGCTAGAAAAACAGAACAAATCAAACTTACCAGTGCGGTAACAGTTTTAAGTGCTGCAGACCCCGTAAGAGTGTTCCAGAATTTTGCGACGCTTGATTTGATATCCAGCGGTAGAGCAGAAATTGTAGCTGGGCGCGGTTCTTTTACCGATGCCTTTCCCTTATTTGGATTCAATTTAGAGGACTATGACGCGATTTTCATCGAAAAACTAAAACTACTTTTAGAGATACGGGATGAAGAAACCATTACATGGACGGGTAAGTTTAGACCTAGCCTAAATCGCCAATCTATTTACCCTCGACCTGTTCAAAAGAAATTACCTGTATGGTTAGGAGTTGGTGGGACGCCTTCTTCATTTGTTAGAGCTGGCGAATTGGGTTTACCTTTGATGCTAGCATCAATTGGAGGGCAAACCCATCGCTTTGCACCTTTGGTAGATATCTATAGACAGGCCGGAGCAAAAGCTGGATATTCTCCAGAGCAATTAAAAGTGGGCTTACATTCTCTAGGCTATGTTGCAGAAACGACAGAGCAAGCAGTTAACGACTATTTTCCAGGTTATCAAAAAGTATTCACTAAAGTTGGTCAAGAACGTGGCTTTCCACCAGTTACCAAAGCAGGTTTTGATGCTCAAAATGCCAGTCCTCAAGGTGCCTTGTTAGTAGGTAGTCCAGGGGAAGTAGCTGAGAAAATTTTACATCATCATGAAGCACTTGGTGGTATTTCAAGATTAACATTTCAAATGGATGTTGGTATTTCTCATGAAAAACTACTTAAGGCCATTCAACTTATTGGCCAAAACGTAGCTCCCCTAGTAAAAGCAAGTTTATAAAATATAATCTGTACTCAAAAAGTTGCTCACTTTAGCTTCTAATAACTGTTCAATTGTCTCATTATTCAATTCATTGTCCTTAAAAGCCACAAAGGTTCTTATTGAAAATGAACGTAAAGCATCATGAACGCTTAGGGTCGCTTGGGCAGAATCTTTCCGTCCAGTGAAAGGATAAACATCCGGTCCACGTTGGCATGAGCTGTTCAAATTTACTCTACAAACCAAATTTGCTAGTGTATCAATAAGCGGAGAAAGACTGTACACATCTTTTCCAAAAAGACTTACTTGCTGCCCGTAATTAGATTCCGCCATATCGTCGAGCGGCTCTGAAATGTCAGAAAACGAAAGTACTGGAATTATGGGTCCAAATTGCTCTTCCTCATATACTCGCATATCCTTTGAAACCGGATATAAGACGGCAGGCCAAATATAATTATCAGAATGCTCCCCTCCTTTTTCATTTTGAACACTAGCTCCTTTAGCTAAAGCATCATCTAAGAGTTCCTGAATGTAAGCCGGTTTTCCTGGCTCTGGCAGTGGTGTTAATTTTGCGCCATCATCCCAAGGATTTCCAAACTTCATTGCATCTACTTTAGCCGAGAAACGTTTTAAAAACTCTTCCTTAATATCATCATGAACATAAACTACTTTTAATGCAGTACATCGCTGTCCATTAAAAGAAGTGGTACCCGCTATCACTTCATTAATCGTAAGATCTAAATCGGCATCTGGTAAAATAATTGCTGGGTTTTTAGCCTCTAAGCCTAACACCAATCGTAGTCGGTTACTTTTTGGATGTTGCTCTTGCAAGGCGTTTGCAGATTTACTATTTCCAATTAAAGCTAACACATCAACCTTCCCAGTTTGCATAATTGGTGCTGCTACAGCTCTACCTCTTCCAAATAGAATATTCACTACTCCTTTTGGAAAGCAAGACTGAAAAGCTTCTAACAAAGGAGTAATTAATAGAACTCCATGCTTGGCAGGTTTAAAAATGGTTGTATTCCCCATTATAATTGCAGGAATCAATAAGGCAAAGGTTTCATTCAAAGGGTAGTTATAAGGGCCTAGGCATAAAACAACGCCGAGTGGTCCTCTTCTAATGTGAGCATAAACATCGCCAGATTTATGAAACTTTGCAGAATCACGATCTAATTGCTTATAGTCTTCTATCGTGTCATAAATGTACTCAACCGTTCTGTCAAATTCTTTTTGTGAATCAGGAAGTGATTTGCCTATTTCCCACATTAATAGTTTTACAATCTTTTCTCGTTTGGTCTCCATTTTTTTAACAAAGCTCTCCATGCATGCCACACGGTCTTTAACTTTCATAGTAGGCCAAATTCCTTTTCCTTTGTCATAAGCACCTAGAGCAGCTTCTAAAGCATCTATAGCTTCTGGTTCGCCCATATCTGGTATATTACCTAAAAGTGTTGGCTTGTAATCATCTGTAGAAGAAATTGTAGAATACACCGCTGTTGAATTACCTGACCATGATTTCAATTGACCATTGACTAAATAATGTCTTTGATCAATAGTTTCTTTTATTTGGAATTCTTCTGGTATGTTGTCTCTAGTGCTCATTGTTTTTAATTTTAATGGAACAAAAAATCCCTAATTACTTAGGGATTTAGTCGTTAAACAATCGGTTTCATTGCAGTCATCGATTCTCGCAATCTCGTTCCGACAATTTCAACCGGATGTTCTCTTAGTTCTTTGTTTATAGCTATCAATTTAGCATTGTCTACTCCATTACCCTCACTTGAGGTATACGGCGTACCTATAATATCCGTATCAACTGTTTTCATAAAGTCAGTTAATAAGGGTTTACAAGCATGATCAAATAAATAACAACCATATTCGGCAGTGTCAGAAATAACCCGATTCATTTCAAATAATTTTTTTCTTGCTATGGTATTAGCAATAAGAGGTGTCTCATGTAATGATTCATAGTAGGCAGATTCAGCTATAATTCCAGATTCCGTCATTGACTCAAATGCCAACTCGACCCCTGCTCTAACCATAGCGATCATCAATACGCCATTATCGTAAAATTCTTGTTCAGAGATTTCCATATCACCCGCCGGTGTTTTCTCAAAAGCTGTCTCTCCTGTAGCGGCTCTCCAAGTATGTAAGTTCTTATCATCGTTAGCCCAATCTTCCATCATTGTTTTTGAGAAATGACCGGTCATGATATCATCCATATGTTTTTGAAATAATGGACGCATAATATCCTTTAACTCTTCTGCTAATTCAAATGCTTTTATTTTCGCTAGATTACTTAATCTGTCAAACATATTGGTAATACCTCCGTATTTCATTCCCTCTGTAATGGTCTCCCATCCATATTGAATTAATTTAGAAGCATATCCAGCATCAATTCCCTTCTCAACCATTTTATCAAAGCAAAGAATAGATCCTGTTTGTAACAATCCACAAAGGATTGTTTGTTCTCCCATTAAATCAGACTTAACTTCAGCTACAAAAGAAGACTCTAAAACACCTGCCCTATGGCCACCTGTTCCAGCAGCATAGGCTTTTGCTTGGGCTAAACCATGACCTTGAGGGTCATTATCTGGGTGTACAGCAATTAATGTAGGCACCCCAAATCCTCTTTTATACTCTTCTCTAACCTCAGAACCTGGACATTTAGGTGCTACCATAATAACCGTAAGGTCTTCCCGGATTTGCATACCTTCCTCAACAATATTAAAGCCATGAGAGTAAGAAAGTGTTGCACCTTTTTTCATCATTGGCATCACAGTGCTAACTACATTAGTATGTTGTTTATCAGGAGTCAAATTAATTACCACATCGGCATTAGGGATAAGCTCTTCATAGGTTCCAACATTGAAATTGTTTTCAGAAGCATTTTTAAATGATTGTCGTTGCTCTTTAATCGCTGCTTCTCTAAGTGTATATGAAATATCTAAACCAGAATCACGCATATTTAGACCTTGATTAAGACCTTGAGCTCCACAACCAATTATTACAATTTTCTTTCCTTTTAATGCACTAACACCATCTGAAAACTCAGAAGATTCCATGAATCTACATTTGCCCAATTGGGTCAATTTGTCTCTTAATGCTAATGTGTTAAAGTAATTTGCCATTTATTAAAAATTTAAATTTTTTTTCTCCACCGCAAGATGGAAATGTATTTATGTTCTATCTATTTATTTGAACTTTCTAAACAGAAATCTGCTGAAAGGTTATTTATCAATTAATTCGTCAAATGAAATTCTTTCAACATTGCTGTTATTTTCATTTCATCTTTAGTTACAGAAATACGTCCTGAACGAACAAACTGCATAATGCCAAATGGTTTTAATTGGTCGTGCATCTCGTCAATTTCGTGTCTTCGACCTGACTTTGCAAGAACAAAAAATTCTCTGGCTACCGTGACTATTTGTGAATTACTTTCTTTAATAATATTTTGAATTTGTCTTTCATCAAACAGTAAATCTGAGTTGATTTTAAATAAAGCAGATTCTTGATAAATGGTTTCATCATCAGTATGATAAAATGCTTTTATCACCTCTATTTGCTTTTCTAGCTGCCCAACAATATTATGCACCCACTTCTCTGTTGTATTTACTACAATAGTAAATTTAGAGACTTCATCTATCTCAGATTTTGAAACATTTAAACTCTCAATATTAATATGTCTTTTTAAGAAAATACCAGATATTCTGTTAAGTAATCCAACATTATTTTCAGAATAAACCGATATGGTAAACCATTCTTTTTCCATACGCTTTATTTTATTCTAACTGCTATTATCACACCAGTTGACCAATTCATTTTAGTAATATTAAAGTCTTGTCGTTCTTCTAAATATGAAACAAGTTTTTCTACATTTTTATCATGACCTTCAGGCCAATTAGGTTGGGCAGTCATATCATCAATAACATAAAAACCTCCGAGTTTTATTAAATCTAATACTTCATCTAGCTCACTGTACTTTCCAGGCCAGGCATCAGCAAAAATCAAATCAAATTTTGAATCCTTATAATTCTGAATCCAATCACTACCGTCCTCACAACTAATTTTAACTCGATTATCATTTCCAAAATATTGATTGGCAATGGTTATCAATTCTGGGTCATTATCAACAGTAATTAAACTTGATTCCGAATCCATTCCATCAATCATCCACGATAAAGAAAGACCAATACCAGTACCCAACTCCAAAAAGTGCCCTTTTGGCTTACTAGATATTAGTGTTTTCAATAGTGTTCCAATAAATAAATCTGAAGGCATCGTAAATCCAATTTCTTTGGATTTCTGAGCTATCTTATGATGTATAATCGGAATGTCTTGAATATTCGAATCGTTCATTTGGTTTATTTCAATCGTATATCTGAAACCGATGCTCCCGATGGTATCATCGGAAATACATTATCTTCTTTTTCAACTTTAACTTCCAAGAAATACGGCTTATCAGAAGCAATCATTTCTTGAATGGTAGCTTTTAAATTTTTACGTTCGCTAACTCTTTTTGACTCAATATGATATCCTTCTGCTATTTTCACAAAATCAGGATTAACCATTACAGTAGATGCATATCTCTTATCAAAAAATAATTCTTGCCATTGGCGCACCATTCCCAAATGGTCATTATTTAAGACCACAATTTTTACAGGAATTTGATGCTGAAAAATAACTCCTAATTCCTGTATGGTCATCTGATAACCACCATCACCAATTATTGCCACAACTTCTCTATCCATAGCACCTTGCTTAGCACCAATTGCTGCTGGAAGTGCAAAGCCCATGGTACCTAAGCCTCCAGATGTGATATTGCTTTTTGACTGTTCAAATTTTGCATAACGACAAGCAATCATTTGATGTTGTCCAACATCAGTAACAATTACTGCCTTATTCTTTGAAGCGATATTTATTTCTTCAATAACTTCACCCATTGTTAATCCCTCTTTGGTCGGATGAATATCGTTCTTGATTACGGTATCAAATTCAATCTGTGCTTTTTGTTTGAATTCGTCATGCCAAGCATCATGTTTATTGTTCTTAACAAAAGGAAGTAATTTTGCCAAAGTAACCTTAGAATTTCCCAAAACAGCAACATCCGCCTTTACATTTTTATTGATTTCGGCAGGGTCTATTTCAAAATGAACCACTTTGGCTTGTTTGGCATAGGTATCTAAACTACCCGTAACGCGGTCATCAAATCGCATACCAATAGCCAAAAGTAAATCACATTCATTGGTCAATACATTTGGGCCATAATTACCATGCATACCAACCATACCAACATTCAACGGATGGCTTGTTGGAATTGCAGATTCTCCCATGATGGTCCACGCAGCTGGAATACCTGCTTTTTCAATCAATGCTTTGAGTTCTTCCTCAGCTTTACCGAGAATAACTCCTTGACCCCATACAATAAAAGGTTTTTTGGCATTATTTATGAGCTCTGCAGCAGCTTCTATTGCAGTTACATCAGGTTTAGGTTCAGGATTATAACTACGAACACCAGTACATTTTTCATAGCTAAACTCAAATTCTTCAAATTGCGCATTTTTAGTAATATCAACCAATACCGGTCCTGGTCTACCCGATTTAGCAATATAAAATGCCTTGGCCATTACTTCAGGGATTTCTGAAGCTTTGGTGATTTGATGATTCCATTTTGTAACAGGAGTAGAGATACCTATAATATCAGTTTCTTGAAAAGCATCCGAACCTAAAAGATGTCTTGGAACCTGCCCCGTAATGCAAACTATTGGTGTTGAATCTATTTGGGCATCTGCCAAACCGGTCACCAAGTTCGTAGCACCTGGTCCTGAAGTTGCCATAGCAACACCTACCCTACCTGAAACTCTTGCATAGCCCTGAGCAGAATGTGTCGCACCTTGTTCATGTCTGGTTAATATATGAGTCAATTTATCTTGAAACTTATATAGTTCATCATAAACTGGCATGATTGCACCTCCTGGATAACCATAAAGTAAATCAACACCCTCAGCTAATAAGCAATGGATTATTGCTTCAGCGCCAGTTATTTTTATTTTGGTAACTGTTTCCGACTTGTCTTTTTTCACTTTTAGTGTTTCCATAGCTTCACGGATTATATTTCATCAGTAACGCAACCTTGAGAGGCCGACGAAACCATTTTTGCATATTTATATAAGCTCCCTTTTCTTACTTTAAGTTCAGGTTGCTCCCAATTTCTTCTTCTATTGGCCAATTCTTCTTCAGTCAAATCAACCGAAATTGTATTATCTTCAGCATTAAGCGTGATGATATCACCATCTTCTAATAATGCAATATTTCCTCCATCTTGCGCTTCCGGTGCAATATGACCGACCACAAAACCATGTGTGCCTCCGGAAAAACGGCCATCCGTAATTAAGGCGACATCTTTACCTAAACCTGCACCCATAATGGCGGCGGTCGGTTTTAACATTTCTGGCATTCCTGGCCCACCTTTAGGACCTTCATAGCGGATGACGACAACATCTCCTTTTTTTACCTTACCATCTCTAATACCATCATTGGCTAGAAATTCACCTTCGAAAACCTTAGCAGGTCCAGAAAAATGTAATCCTTCTTTTCCTGTAATTTTTGCAACAGAACCTTCACTAGCTAAATTTCCAAAAAGGATTCTAATATGCCCTGTTTCTTTTATTGGATTATCTAAATCTTTAATTACTTTTTGACCCTCAACTAAATTAGGTACGTCCGCTAAATTCTCTGCAACTGTTTTCCCTGTTACCGTTAAACAATCACCATGTAACATATCCTTTTCCAGCATAAACTTCATTACTGCAGGTATACCTCCTACTCGATGAACATCTTCCATTAAAAATTTACCACTAGGTTTTAAATCTGCTAAGAATGGCGTCGTATCACTAATATGTTGAAAATCGTCTAGACCAAATTCAATCTCGGCGGCTTTTGCAATCGCTAAAAAGTGGAGAACTGCGTTCGTACTACCACCTAAAACAGTGATTAAGCGTACTGCATTCTCTAAAGATTTTCTAGTGATAATATCTAAAGGCTTGATGTCCTTTTCAATTAGTTGTTTTAATGCACGACCTGAAGCTATACAATCTTCTTTCTTCTCACCGCCTGTAGCAGGATTAGAAGAATTATAAGGCATAGCCATACCTAAAGCCTCAATGGCGGAAGCCATGGTATTAGCTGTATACATTCCACCACATGCGCCTGCACCTGGACAAGCATTTTGTATAACAGCCTTGTAGTCTTCTTCATTTAAAGTGCCTGCGACTTTTTCTCCCCAAGCTTCAAAAGCGGAAACAACATCTAATTTTTTATCCTTTAAACATCCTGATGCAATAGTACCGCCATAAACTAATACTGAAGGTCTATTTAACCTAATCATTGCCATTAAAGCGCCTGGCATATTTTTATCACATCCTACAACTGTAGCCAAACCATCATAATTCATTGCCTGCACCACTGTTTCCATTGAATCTGCTATAATATCTCTTGAAGGGAGCGAATATCTCATACCGTACGTACCCATTGAAATACCATCACTAACACCAATTGTATTGAAAATTAGACCAACTAAATCAGAAGAATTTATACCTTCTTTGACATATTCAGAAAGGTCATTTAAATGCATATTACAAGGGTTACCCTCATAACCGGTGCTACCAATACCAATCAAAGGCTTTTTTAAATCTTCCTCAGTTAAACCAATGGCATATAACATAGCTTGTGCTGCTGGTTGTGTTGGGTCTTGGGTAACGTTTTTGCTGTATTTATTCAGTTCCATTAAAGTCTTCTTTCAAATTATAGTTTGTTCTAATACATACTACAACATTCAAAAATAATTTTTTCAAACATCCTATAATTTTAACAGTCGGTGAACCGCTAAATTCATTTAAATTCTAAACCTTTTATATAATTGATTTTCAATTATTTAACTCATTTTAAAATACCATATTCATTCCTTTTGGAAAATTCATAAAAACATGTCTTTAGAGTTTTAGAACCATCTCAATTTTATACTTTTGAAATCTATGGAAAAAACGGTTAGTGAAGCAATCAATTACCGAAGATCAGTTCGTATTTTTAAAGAAGATGAAGAACTTAATTCTGATAAGGTAAAACAATGTATACAGCAAGCGACTTTAGCAGCGACCAGCAGTAACCTCCAACTTTGGGAATTTTATCATATTACCGATAAGGCTATTCTTAAGCAAATGACTAAGGCTTGCTTAGGGCAAAATGCTGCTAAATACTCCAAGGAGATGTTGGTAGTAGTGGCTCGTAAAGATTTATGGAGAAAACGTGCCAAATCAAATTTTTTATTTTTAAAAGCAGGGATTGGAAATAAGCCTGAATCTGAATACTCTAAAAGAGAAAAGTTTGCATTGTCTTATTACTCTAAACTCATACCCACCGTTTATTTTGATGTTTTTGGCATTTTGGGCTGGTTAAAATATATCATATTTCAAATAATTGGCTTATTCAAACCAATCTATAGACAGGTAAGAAATTCAGATATGCGTATTGTCGCGCATAAAAGTGCTGGTTTGGCTGCACAAAATTTTATGATTAGTATGGCGGCTATCGGATATGATACATGTCCTATGGAAGGCAGTGACACCTTATTAGTCAAAAGAATTCTAAATTTAAGTAGTGGTGCTGAAATAAATATGGTTATTGGTTGCGGTATTAGGGATGAAAAGGGTATTTACGGAGAACGATTTAGAGTTCCGTTTCAAGATGTTTACCGTAAAATTTAATAAAGATTAAAACTGAAACTATCTCCAAACTTTTTTTGAGCTAATACAGAAATGGCTTCTTGATTTAGCTGTAATATTCTTGGGTAACCTCCAGTGGTCTGTCCGTCTTTCATTAGTATTATCAACTTACCATTTGGTGTTAATTGAACTGTACCTGGTAGGGTGCCAGAAGTTAGCATAGTTACGTTATGACCATCTATTAATTCATTTATTTGATATGCCATTCTATTATTCTCTTTGGCTATTGAAAACTCCTTGGTGAATAAAGATTCTAGTTGATCATCACTAAGCATGTCAAATTCTGGTCCTTTACTTACCTTTAGATCCTTCTCTTTATAATAAAAATCAATTTTTAACTCCGTAATTTTAGGCTCAAAATGTAAGATAGGGTCAAACAAAATCAAATCGCCATCTGAAATACATTTTCTAGAAGTTAACGGAAAATACTGCGAAGAACTACCTAAAACACTATTAGATTCTAACCCATTTTTTACAGCTAAATAGGCCCTAAAACCATTGGTAAGTCTACCATAAGATATGATGTCGCCTTTCTTTACTTTATAAACCTTATAATTATCTATTGGTAAATTATTTAACGTTGCTGACATTTCAGCTCCTGATAAACTGACATAAGTCTCCTCTTCAAATAATAATGTTGGACCAGTCATTGTTATTTCTAATAATGCTGCCTTGGGAGAGTTTTCTAATAAAGAATTTGCCTTACGTAAGGCGTTAGTATCCATAGCACCAGAGACAGGAACGCCTTTATTTCTAAAGCCAAAACGCCCTATATCTTGAATAGAAGTAAAAAAACCTGATTTTAAAACTTTAATCATTTAAAAGCACCTTTTTAGGTTTATAAATACCAACTTCAGCCTCAATTTTATGTAAGTCATAAGTTGCCCTAGAAATCGCTTCAAACTTAATTTTATCACCAACGCTTACAAAACACGGTTCTTCAGTATTTACATTAAATATGGCTACAGGACAACTACCAATTATGTTCCATCCACCAGGAGATTCTTGAGGATAAATCCCTGTTTGTTTTCCAGCTAAACCAACTGCTCCCTTAGTTACTTTTAATCGTGGAGTTTCTTTTCGAGTTGTTTCTAAGTTTTTAGGTAATCCACCCAGGTACATAAACCCAGGAAGAAAACCGATACCATATACAGTATATTCGTTTTCTGAATGACTTTGAATCAATTCGGAAACTGTCATATTCAAATTCTGAGATACTTCATCTAAATCAAGTCCAAATTCTGAATCATAACAAACCGGTAGAGTCCATAAATATCGTACTGGTTTTTCAGTATAATCTAGAGCTTTATAAAAAGCTATTATACTTTTTCTTATTTCAATCAAATTTAGATTGTTTGCTTCACCAATAATTGTTAAAGAATTATAAGATGGAACAAACTCCCATTTTTCCTCTAACTTTCTTTTTAAGAAGTTGGTAAACTGTATGATATCTTCTAAAATGGAATCATTAACCTCGCTTGGCCACTGAACTAAAATAGCTTGTTCACCAAAGGCTTTTATAGTAATGGGATAACTACTCACTTGCTAATTTCGATTTGGTTTTTTGGTAATTCTTGAGAAAGATACATCAATATTTGCAAAGCTGTAGGCGTGTCTCCATGAACACAAAATGTATGGGCTTTTATTTTTCTTGATAAGCCTTCAATAGTATCTACCGCTTCTTCCCTAATCATTTTCACCAAATGTTGTAGAACCAATTTTGGCTCATGTATTACAGCGTTTTCTAACGAACGAGAAACTAATTTTAAAGATGAAGTATAGTTGCGGTCTGCAAAAGCTTCTAAGTGAAACTTAAACCCTCTTTTAATAGCTAGTTCATGAATTTGTGATTGGTAAGGTAAATAAATAGGGATATTTTTATAATTCTCAATAGCATCTAGAAATAAATTGGCTAAATTTTCATCTTCAGCAATTTTATTATACAATGCTCCATGAGGCTTAATATGATTCAAAACACCTTTTTGCTGTTCAAGAATTTTTACAAAAATAGAAAGCTGTTCGTTTAAACTTAAAATAAGTTCCCTTGAAGAAATATTCATGACCACTCTTCCAAAGTTTTCTTTATCGGGGTAACTAGGATGAGCTCCGATTTTAACCTGGTTATTCATCGCTAAACGAATTACATCAGCCATACTCTTTTTATCACCAGCGTGGCCGCCACATGCAATGTTACATGAACTGATTAAAGGAAGTAAATCAATCTCATTACCTACACCCTCCCCTACATCGCAATTAATATCAACAATTATTTTTTTCATTAATACAAACCCATAACCTTAAAAATACTTTTCAATCCTAAAAACAAAGAAAATAAAACGATTGCGTATCCAATCACATTTTGTGCTATTGTGTTCTTATTTGTTCCCATTACTGAAGCTTTATTAACTATCCAAACCAAAAGTATAGCAATTGCGGGTAATAAAATACCATTGGCGATTTGAGCAAACTTAATTACCTCAATGGGTTTGATGCCAAAGGATAGAAATACCACACCTATACTTAAAATAGAAATCCAAACCATTCTAAATTTCCAATCTTTCAAACTCGCGTTCCACCCAAAACAACTGTTAGCTACATATGCAGCTGCCAATGGCGCAGTAATAGATGATGTTATTCCTGCAGCAAAAAGTCCTATTCCCATAAAATAACGAGCCATATCACCAAATAAAGGTTCTAAACCTAAGGCTAAGTCGCCTGCGCCAGTTACTTCATTCGATGGGATGGAAGCTGCTGCAATAATCACACACATGGATACTAAACCTCCCAAAGCAATTGAAATTATAGTATCCCAACGGGCAACCTTTAAATCAGTTTTTGATTTCCATTTTTCATTAACCAATGAGGCATGTAAAAACAAGTTATAGGGAACGACTGTTGTACCAACCAAAGCAATAACGGTTAGTAAACTATCAGATGGCATTGATGGTATAAATAAACCTGATACAATTCCACCCAAATCTGGTTTGGTTAAAATTGCTGTAATTATAAAGGAAAGACTCATTAATGCAATTAGAGCAAAAAAGATCTTCTCTAATGATTTATATGTCCCTAGCCATAGCAAAACAAAAGATACTATTCCTATAATAATAGGGTAAAACTCAACATAAGCTTTACCAAAAATTGCAGCTAAACCTAAAGAAGCACCTCCTATATTACCAGCTTCGTATGCAGCATTACCTATTAATATGGCCCCTAACACTATCGCAATGATTGTGCCTTTCACCCACTTATTTCTAAGCTCCTGTTTTATAACATCGGCTAAACCTTTTTGAGTTATGATACCCAATCGTGCGGCCATCTCTTGTAATACCATTGTGGCTATTATAGATAATAGCATTGCCCACAACAAAGCATATCCAAAACTTACACCGGCAATAGTACAAGCTGTAATTGTGCCAGGGCCAATAAAAGCAGCTGCAACTAAAACTCCGGGGCCTATTTTTTTAAACATGTTGAAAATTTACACCACACAAATTAATGGTTTCGCAACAAGCCACCTTGCATTTCATCTAAAAAAATGCATTTCATCTAAAAAGAAGGTGTCATACGTCGAATCGATATACGAATTAAATTTTGTCAAAGTTATAATAGTCCCAAATCGAAAAATTGACCAAACTTACCTACTTAAATGGCATGTATAGATTGTAACAAAAATATCGGCTATGAAACGTTCAAAAAATCAACCGAAGCCTTAGGTGTTGAATTATGTGAACGACATATCCGACTTATTGAAAAAGTAATAGTAGAGAATGACACCCCCATTGAGGCCGTACAACTGTTTTACGCGCTTAAAGAGGCAGGTGCTAACCCTATGCTTGAATGGTGGGATGGAAATAAATCTGTCGATATCGCTATTTCAAGGGTTAAACTAAATATTGAAGTTGATACCGACTATCAATTAATAACCCACGAGCAAGCAATTCAAGACCTGGAAGAAGCTATGCATTCTTTTAAGAATGGATTTACAACAATCCGAATTCCTCATATTGTTGTCAAGTACTATTTAAAAGACACTGTCAATAATATTCTCGGAATTATTCAAGGGCTTAAAGCTAATATTAAAGTTATTTAGCATAAATACTATACATTGAGAATTTGTATCTTTTCTTCATAAATTTTATTTATGAAGACTTTAGACAGGAGACAATGGCTCAAAACGGCAGGATTATCAAGCGGTTTCGCACTTTTAGGTGGTGTAAACTCTTATGCTGGTAATTACCAATTTTCTTCAATTGCAAAAGAAAACGAGCCTTTTGCAAAACTAAATTCGAATGAAAATCCTTTTGGTCCTTCTAAAAGAGTTCGCGAAGCAATTACAAATTCTTTTGATGTTGCCTGTAGGTATCCTTCTATGGTTTTCCGACCTTTATTGGAGCAAATAGCAGAAACAGAGGGCGTTTCAACTGATCATATTGTTATAACAGGTGGTTCAACGGAAGGCTTAAAAGCAACAGGGATAACTTACGGAATTGACGGCGGTGAAATTATTGCTGCTGATCCAACTTTTCAGGCAATGTTACGATATGCAGAAAATTTTGGAGCCTATGTTCATCGTGTTCCTGTAGATGAATATATGAATCATGATTTGGAGGCCATGGCCAATAGAATCAATACCAAAACAACACTCATCTTTCTTTGTAATCCGAATAACCCTACAGGAACGTTACTTGATAAAATCAAATTACGAGACTTCTGTAGCTCTGTGAGCAAAAAAACTATGGTATTTAGTGATGAAGCCTATTACGATTTTATTACAGAACCGGACTATCCTTCTATGGTTGAACTCGTTAAAGAAGGTATGAATGTTATAGTATCTAAAACTTTTTCTAAAGTTTATGGCTTGGCTGGTATGCGTATTGGATATCTAGTCGCTCGGCCTGATATTGCTCAAAGATTGAGAAGTAATATTATGGCTATGACCAATGTCTTAGCCATTGAAGCGGCAAAAACAGCACTTTTAGACGATGACTTTTACAAGTTTAGTTTAGCAAAAAATGTAGAGGCTAAAAATTTTATCTATAAAACGTTAGATGATTTAAACTTAGAATACATTAAATCACATACTAATTTTGTTTTCTTTAAAACTGGGCACCCAATTTCTAAAATGATTGCTGATATGAAAAAAGAAAATGTGCTTATTGGTCGTCCTTTTCCTCCTTTTAACGAATGGGCAAGAATTAGCACCGGCACCATAGATAATATGAAGCTTTTTGACAGAGCCTTGAAAAAAGTCATCAGCTAATACAAATTAAAACCAACCAATAGTTACAGAATGAAAAAAATAATCTACGCCTTATTAGCAATTTTAATTGTAATTGCTGCAATACTGTTATTCAATACTTTTTCGTTAAAATCCAAACAGGTTTCATCAATACCAATAGAAAAAATTACAATTCCTGATTCGGTTTTTCAAAACCTTTCTGAAGCTATTAAGTTTGAAACAATATCTTTTAGTGAAGATGCCATACCTGACTCAACTGCATTCAATGGATTTCATCAGTTTTTAAAAAAAACCTACCCCCTTATTCATCAAAACTTGAACCTTGAAATGATAAGTGAGTATAGTCTTTTGTATACATGGAAGGGAACCGATGCTTCAAAAAAGCCAATCATTCTAATGTCACATCAAGATGTTGTTCCAGTTGATGAACCGACTTTAAATGATTGGGAAGCCGGACCATTTGAAGGTAAGATAACTGATACACACATAATTGGTAGAGGTACCATGGATGATAAGAACACCTTAATAGCAATTATGGAATCAGTAGAAAGACTGCTTAGTGAATCATTTAACCCGCAACAAACTATTTATCTTGCTTTTGGTCATGATGAAGAAGTTGGCGGAGGAAAAGGAGCTTCTAAAATTGCAGATTATTTAAAAGCAAAAGGTGTCAATGCAGCAATGACTATTGATGAAGGTGGGTTTCTCGCTGATGGAATGATACCCGGTATTGACAAACAAGTTGCGATTGTAAACCTTTCTGAGAAGGGGTTTGCTTCGTTTAGACTTATAGTTGAAACGACCGGCGGGCATAGTTCAGCACCACCACGTGAAAATACCATTGGTATGCTTGCTCAAGCTATTGTTGATTTAGAGAATAATCAATTACCATATAAATTGGTTAAGCCAATTGATTATCAATTAGAATACATGGGTGCGGAGCTCCCTTTTATGAAAAAACTGGCTTTCGCTAACCCATGGCTCTTTAAAAAACCAATTCTTGAAGCATTAAATGCCCATACAACCACGGCTCCTACTATAATTGACGGCGGTATAAAAAATAATGTAATTCCGACCGTAGCTGAGGCTACTATCAATTTTAGGATTTTACCTGGAGAAACTATTGAATCTACAAAACAACACATCATTGAAACTGTAAGTGACAAAATTAAAGTTGAGCCCGTTGGGTTTTTAACTAATCCATCGCCGGTGTCAAGCATAGATTCTGAAGCTTTTAAAAATTTAGAACGTACCATCAGGTCCACTTTTCCCGATGCAGTCGTTGTTCCCGGACTTGTTGGCGGAGGCACTGATGCACGGTATTTTTATGAAATCTCCGATGATGTTTTTCGATTTTATCCATTACGAATCAATCCTGATAATATGACCGGATTTCATGGTATAGACGAAAAAATTACCAAAGAGAATTATAAAGAAATTATTCAATTTACCTACCAGTTGATCAAAGGATATGAATAGGCTCTTTTGATGTTTTATTTCATCAAACTTTTATTTTAAATTAAAATTTCAACAAAAGCCTTATGCGATTACCTAGTGCAGTTTTCTATCAACTATTAGTAGTTTTCTTATTCATGTTTTCTTGTTCAACAACACCAAAAGAGGAAGCGACATTGCTTATTTATGGTGGTCCAATTTATACAGTAGATTCTATTCAAAGTACTGTTGAAGCAGTAGCAGTAAAAGATAATATCATACTTTTTGCCGGAAGTTTAGATGAAGCAGAAAAATTCAAAACAAAGGAAACAAAACTCGTTGACCTTGAGGGTAAAACAATGACACCAGGTTTAATTGAAGGTCACGGTCATTTCATGGGGCTCGGTTATAATGAACTAAATCTTGATCTAATAAATACAACCAGCTATCAAGAAATTATAGATGCCGTTGCTGAGAAAGTAAAAACTGTTGAACCCGGCGAATGGATATTAGGCAGAGGATGGCATCAAAGTAAATGGACAGTAATGCCAAACCAAATGGTAGATGGATTTCAAACGCATGATTTGTTAAGTGAAGTTTCACCTGATAACCCTGTCTACCTGAGTCATGCCAGTGGTCATGCTGGTTTTGCTAATGCGAAAGCCATGGAAATTGCTGGACTTTCAATTCTTTCTAAAGAAGGTATCGATAAATTTAAAGTAGAAGGTGGCGAGGTAATGCGAGATGATTTTGGTCGTCCGACTGGTATTTTTAATGAACGAGCTCAAACTTTAATAACGAAACATATTCCAGAAACTACTGCGGAAAGAGAACGGAAAGCTTTTGAATTAGCTGTAGCTGCATGCCAAAGAAATGGAATTACAGGTTTTCATGATGCTGGTATTGGTCGTGAAACGATTGCATTATATGAAGATATGAAGACCGCTAATAAAATGAATGTTAGACTCTACTGCATGCTAACAGGTTGGGATGAGGATTTGTTAACCGAGTGGTATGAAAAGGGGCCGTTAGTTGATCCTGACCATACCCTGACAATACGGTCTGTTAAACTCAATTGTGATGGCGCTTTAGGCTCACGAGGAGCTTGGCTTTTGGAGGAATATACAGATAGACCCGGTCATTTTGGTCATGAAACGCTACCGATGCCATTTGTAAAAGAAACCGCTTTAAATGGACTAAGAAATGGATTTCAGGTTTGTTCCCACGCCATTGGGGATAGAGCTAATAAAGAAATATTAGACCGTTATGAATATGCCTTTGAACAATTACCGGATTTGACAGAAAACCATCGTTTTAGAATAGAGCATGCCCAACACCTTCACCCAGACGATATTCCACGTTTTGCTGAACTCGGTGTTATTCCAGCTATGCAAGCGGTTCATCTATCATCTGACCGTTCTTGGGCAATAGACCGTTTAGGCGAAAAAAGAATAAAAGAAGGGGCTTACATGTGGCAAACCCTTCTTGAGAGTGGAATACCCATTGTAAATGGTACAGATGTGCCTGTTGAACCTTTAAACCCAATCGCAAGCTTATATGCTAGTTTTACAAGAAAATCACTGAACGGTATGCCTGACGAAGGCTATGAACCTGAAGAGCGAATGACACGGGAGCAAGCGCTAAAGTCTTATACACTCGATGCAGCTTATGGTGCTTTTGAAGAAGAAATTAAAGGGTCTATTACTGCAGGAAAACTAGCAGATTTCACCATTTTTAATCAAGATTTAATGGCAATAGCTGAGGATGAGTTTTTAGAAACTAAAGTCCTAATGACCATTTATAATGGCGAAATCGTCTATGATAAAAACTAATTTAATTTAATTGGACTCCTTAACACAAATAGTTCTAGGCGCTGCGGTTGGAGAAGCAGTTCTGGGAAAAAAGGTTGGCAATAAAGCTATGTTATGGGGTACCGTTGCCGGAACCATTCCTGATTTAGATGTTTTGGCCAATTTTTTTGTGGATACCGTAACCGCAGTTGAATTTCATAGAGGCTTTAGCCATTCTATTTTCTTCTCTGTGCTATTTGCTCCTATTTTTGGTTGGGTTGTTTGGATGATTTACAAGAAAAAACAAGCTAATTGGCGTGCTTGGTCCTGGCTATTTTTCTGGGGACTGTTTACACATCCAATTCTTGATGCTTTTACAACTTGGGGAACCCAATTATTTTGGCCTCTCAAATTACGACTAGCATTTCAAAATATCTTTGTGATTGACCCCTTCTACACCCTACCCTTTTTAACATTCTTGATATTGGCTATGACTCAAGCAAGAGGAAGTCAGAAAAGGAGAAGATTCAATCGACTTGGGCTCACAATTAGTTCTTTGTATTTGTTATTAACCTTAATATTTAAAGGCATGGCATATCAAAGTTTTGAATCGAATTTGAAAGAACAAAATATCAGTTATTCACAAATGGATATAAGGCCATCACCTTTTAACACAATCCTTTGGATGGCCAATATAGATACTAAAGATGCCTATTTAATTGGTGAATATTCTTTTTTTGATTCGCAGCCCATTACTTTTCGCAGTATCCCTAAAAATCACAACCTTTTAGAAGGAATTCAACAAAAAGACAAAATTCAAAGACTTATCAAAATTAGTGATGGTTGGTATGCTATCACTAAAAAGGATGGCCACTTGTTTTTTAATGATTTACGTTTTGGATTACTCAGTTTAGATCCCACAGAAACTCAATTTGCTTTTTCCTACAAATTAAATGATACGGCTGATGGACTTGAAGTCTCCGAAGTTCCAAAGAATCGTAGTGATGCCAAAAAATTGGTTACTGCCTTGTGGGAGAGGATTTTAGGGAATTAATTACCCCAACCAACCCTCTCTATCCAAACTTCTATATTGGATTGCCTCTGAAATATGATTACCGATTACTTCTTGAGAATTTTCTAAATCTGCAATAGTTCGCGCAACTTTTAGGATACGATCATAGGCCCGCGCCGAAAGATTAAGTCTTTCCATTGCATTTTTAAGTAGGGCTTTTGAAGCATCGTCTAATTTGCAATATGCACGAATTTGTTTTGTGTTCATCTGTGCATTATAATGTACGTTTTCCAATTTATTAAAACGTTGAGTTTGTATTTCTCTGGCTGCCGTAACTCTTTTTCTGATTTCAACACTACTCTCTCCTTTGCGCTCTTCAGAAAGTTTATCAAATGGCACTGGGGTCACCTCAATATGAATATCAATACGGTCTAATAAAGGTCCTGAAATCTTGCTCAGATATCTTTGCATCTCAGCCGGAGAAGATGTTACTGGGGCATCTGGGTCGTTAAAATAACCTCCTGGACTTGGATTCATGCTTGCTACCAGCATAAAACTACTTGGATAGGTTACTGTAAATCTCGCTCTTGAAATAGTCACCTCTCGGTCTTCCAATGGTTGGCGCATCACCTCTAAAACTCCTCTTTTAAATTCAGGTAATTCGTCTAAAAACAAAACCCCGTTATGTGATAATGAGATTTCTCCAGGCTGTGGATAGGCCCCTCCACCTACGAGTGCAACGTCTGAAATGGTATGATGAGGACTTCTAAACGGGCGTTGACTCATCAAGCCCATATTCTTAACTTTACCAACTACACTATGAATCTTAGTAGTTTCTAAGGCTTCATGCAAGGTCATTGGAGGTAAAATAGAGGGAAGTCTTTTTGCTAGCATAGTCTTTCCCGCACCAGGTGGGCCAATTAAAATAATATTATGCCCTCCCGCCGCTGCAATCTCCATACATCTTTTAATACTCTCTTGTCCTTTTACATCCGAAAAGTCAAACTCTGGAAAATCTAAACTCTTATAAAACTCAGCGCGCGTATCAATAATTGTTTGCTCTAATGGTGTTCGCTTATCAAAAAAATCAATGACCTGTTTAATATTTTCTACACCGTAAACTTCTAAATCACTAACAATGGCCGCTTCTTTAGCGTTTTGAAGAGGTAAAATAAAACCCTTATAACCTTCTTCTTTTGCTTTAATAGCAATTGGCAAAGCTCCTTTAATGGGTTGTAAGCTACCATCTAATGACAGTTCTCCCATTATCAAATACTTACCTATACTTTCTGATTGTATTTGATTGGAAGCGGCTAAAATACCAAGTGCTAAAGTTAAATCGTAGGACGAACCTTCTTTTCGAAGATCGGCAGGTGCCATATTGATAGTTATCTTTTTGCCAGGTATTTTATAACCATTGTTTTGAAGCGCTGCTGCAATTCTGTAGTTACTCTCTTTAATAGCGTTATCTGGAAGACCAACAAGATGGTAGCCAATACCTTTATCTATATTTACTTCAACGACAATGGTAGTGGCTTCAACGCCAAAAACAGCGCTGCCAAAAACTTTAATAAGCATAGTTAGTGTTTGTCTCTAAAAGTAACATTTTTAGTCAACCCTTAAAAATCAAGGGGTACTGCGGCTTACCACAAACTCTTTTTTAATTGTTAAAGGCTTACCATAGGTAGTAAAGCCATTAAAAGTTATTTCATAAGTTCCTTCAACATCAGAAGTGAAAAAATCTAAAGTATAACTGCTTCCTTCAACCACCAATTGTGGTTTCCAATACAATAATGTTCTGTAATCAGGTACTCTTGAAAAAGCCATTTCATCTGGAGCGTAGGTTTGTTGATAGTAATTCTTTTTAGTAATTGGTTTATCCAAATCAACCAATAGGCTATTATCATTCGAATAATCAACTAAAAAATCACTTTCAAAAGTTTCTATAGAAACAATGCCCTGATAGTCTTTACCGCCTAATCTAAATTGATCGCGAATTAAGCTTATTTTCTCTATTCTTCTAGCATCAAATTCTCTGATTTTCTCATGATTAGGAATAAAAACCCCATCAATTAAAACTATAGCTGGAAAACTATTAAAATCTTCATTGAAGGTTTCAAAATCTTGTGCCACCTTGACATAGTCATTTTCTTTACCTCCGTTGCGATAACCAGCATTTGTGATGACTTCCACAAGTGTTTCTTCCAATGTTGGAAAACGAGTATACTCATCTAAGAGCACGACCTCAGGAATACCTCCATCAAATGGATCAATGGGGTCGCCTTGTAAAATAGAATCTGGTTTTGCAGTAAAAAATTGATTCTCAATTTGATTTAATATACTTCGTTCTTTAATACTTTCTGCATGCTCTTTTGATAAGGTAAAATCTGAAAAACTTAAGTCTTCAGTATTCAATTTGGCTATAGCTCCTTTTTTTATGCTGTACGATTTTGATTCATCTTCAATTTGAATAACCGCTACCGGGTTCTTGTAGTCTTTTCTGAGATAGGAATAAAAATTTCCATTCTCATCGGTTTGAGAAAATTTTAATAAAAACTCTTTCCCTGGTATGGAAAGCACGATAGGCATATCTGTTACGACCTCTCCGGTATTGGCATCACTAACTTGTCCATAAAAAAGCTCTCCGCGTTGCTCAGGCAAAAACAAACTATCTCCAACCCTTTGTGAAATTTGTTTATCAACATTGAAATAATCAGTGGCATATGCAATTGCATTAACTGCACTTTTAACCGGTATTTCGTCTTTCTTTTGAACTTTAATAGTATAAGAACCATTACCCAAATATCCTTTATAATTGGTGACAGCAAGATTGATTTTTTCACGTGGTTCAAATTGAAGTTTATCTAAAGAAAGAGTAATCATTGAAGAGTCTAAAACTACTTTATCCCGGTTTAAATTGTAGCTTCTTTGCACACTATCAGTAGTTGAAGCTATAATACTAGACTGATCAACCATATATGGGTTAACGATAATGATGTCATCTTTAAATACTTGGCTTAATCCTGAATTTTTCATCCATTGGGTATAGCCTAATAATTTATACTTTCCTGAAGGAATATCAGTGCTAATAAAAAAATCACCTTGTCCAAGGCCCTTTGTTAATTTAATTTTATGTTCAAATATATAATTCTGATTTTCATCTACTAATGCAACATAAGCCACTTTGCTAATATTAGTGAGTTTATTACTTTGAGCATTAAAGCAATAAAAGGCATAGTACAAATATTCACCAGAAAAATGTAAAGGACCCGTATGATCTATGTACGCCTTTTCTTGAGGTAATTTTTGAAGATTCAATAATTCACTACCATCTTTTATAACATATTGTGCTTTAAGGCTAAAACCCAAGCCAATTAATAGGCCAACAAATACAATTAATTTCTTCATAATTTAAATTTTATTCTGTCCAAAAATCAGGTACTATATTACTTCCTAAAGCGGTACAATCACCACATGCTCGTTGCGTCACAAAATATGGGCCTTGACATAAACCTGGTGGATTAGCATTTCCTAATAAAAATTCTATTTCTTCAGCTTGTAAATAACTAATCAAAGAACGCGGGGTTCCGCACTCATCCAATGGAATTTCTCCATCTCTTAAAGGGTTATAAAGCGGCGGAGCAAAAACATTATTACAGTTTAAATCATTAAAATAAGGAGGCAAAGCTTCCTCTGGGAAAAAGTCTTCGTAATTAAAAAATAAACGTTCCGTTGTTACGCTAGCGACTTCAAAATAACCAATTACGATATTCTCAGCATTACTAGTTGATTTTATATTACCCTCAATCAGCCCTGGTTGGATTTCGCTAAATAAGCTTTCACTTTGAGAAAATTGAAAAAGAGTATTGTAAAAATTAGCAGCATCAGGAGATTGTAAAAATTGCTTTACCAAAATGCTGTAGCGATGCGATAGAATTGGATTATTCCTATTAATAAACCGAACTTGATTTTTATCAATACTATTTTCATTAAGAATTAATCCATCTGAAAGTATAATACTATTTGAGACTACCGTATTGTAACATATTTCTTCTTCTTGAGTTCTTGGAACTAAGCTAACATCAGGGTATAAAACTTCTATCAGTTCACCAGTATTTTCATCAAATACTTGCTCAAATTCCGCTTGAATTATTTCAAATTCACTTGAAGTCCAGTTAGGGGCAATAATTTTATAAGTTTCTTCATAAGTGTATCGGTAATTATTAAAATCACCCGATGGGTTTGAACTATCTACAAAAATGGCCATTCCCTCAACCTCATTATTACTAATAATACGCTCGGCAAAAACATTATCAATAGTTGAAACACCTGCACTTACAACAGATTCTGATTCGTATTTTTCACCGTCACTAGTTGTGACAAAAAGAGCATACGAACGCCCATTTTGAGCAGCAAAAGGCTCTGAAGAAAAGTATTTTCCATTTTCACTAGCTGTAAACGAAAATGTGGTTCCGATGTCATCAACTACAGTAACAACTGCATTATTTTCATAATTAACAAGACTATCATTTGTAAAATTAGAGCCTCTAGATAAAATGACCTCTTGATTTATTAATTCATCGGTTATTGTTGCCTCTACAATCAAAATACTTTCAATTGCAACCTCTGCTTGCAACTGAGTATCTATAGCAACCTCTTCTATACAAGAGAAATTGCATATAAGCATAACAAAAATGTAGATTACTTTTTTCATTCTTCTATCCAAAATTCAGGTACCACATTACTTCCCAATGCAGTACAATCTCCACAGGCTCTTCTTGCAACAAAGTATGGTCCACCATCTTCTACGGTACCATTTGTATCTCTAACATAAACGAATTCTCCACTTTCAATAATATCTTTTAAAGGAGAAGTGTTAGCAGGGGTAATAGTAGGCGGAGCACTTAAAAAACTGCAGTTAATGGCATATGGAGGCAAATCTTCATCAGGAAATAAATCTTCATAATTAAAAAACAACCGAGTTTCACTTACATTGGCAACTTCAAAAAATCCGATTACCTTTTCACTTGAATCGGCCATATTTGATATATTCCCTTGAATAAACCCGGGCTGAATATCAGTAAATACACTTTCATCACTTGAGAAATCATTCAAGGTCTGATAAAATGCAAATGCATCTGGCGATTGCACAAATTGCTTTACTAGTATACTATATCGATGTGAAATTATAAAGTCATCTCTTGAAATAAACCGAACCAAAACATTGTTAAGGGTATTACCGCTAACATCAAAACCTTCACTTTGAATGATATCGTTTGAAACTCGAGTACCATAACAAACGCGCTCTTCTTGTTCCCTTGGTATCAAATCAAAAGCAAAAGGCGGATTAGGGTCCGTTACAATCATATCAAATGGCGACCAAAGAGGCGCTATAATTTTATAGGTTTCTTCATATTGATAGCGTAAAAAAGGAGTTCCAATATCATCAAAATTTGCATCAATATAGATTGCAACACCTTCCGCATTAAGATCTGTTGTTATTCTTTCAGCTTTTATATTCTCTATGCTAGCGCTATTCGGCAAACTTGTCGGTGCTGCTTCATAATTTTTTCCGCCAGATGTAATGAACAATTGGTACTCAACATCAGAAACAGCTTGAAATGCTATTTGTGATTGATAATGACCAGGAGCAATTTCAGAAAAGTTTATAATATTGCCAAGGTTATCACTAATGGATACTTCGGCATTTTGAACAAATTGAATACCCTCACTTTCAAAACTATTACCGCTACTCAAAAAGACATCATGTTGTTTCAATTCATTAGTAATCGTTGCTTCAACGACTAATAATTTTTCGATTGCAGGTTCGCCCTCTACCTCGACAAAAGGAATATCAAAAGGTTCTACGCATGAGAAAAAGCAAAGCACCATAAAAAAGGCATATATTTTAATTGTCTTACTCATTACTCTATCCAAAATTCAGGTTCAACATTATCACCCAACAACCGGCAATCTCCGCAAATATTGGTGGTTACCACATATGGGCCTGGGCAGGTACTGTTTGGTGCCAATTCGGGTTCATCACCAGCATAATACGTATAAAAATTTCCGACTATTCCCTCAATCGCCCCAGGTGGACATCCATCTCTTAATTGCTCTGGTGCACCACGTGGACACCATAAAATACGTTCTGGAACAGATAAGAGTTGGCAATTAAAAGGGTAATCAGGTAATTCCTCTTCTGGGAATAAGTCCTCAAAATCAAAAAATATCCGCTGCTGTGCTACACTAACTGCCTCAAACCAACCTAAAACAGGTTCCGTGTTTCCATCTTTTCTTGAGATATTGGCTAATAGTTCACCTGGTTGTATTTGAGAAAATAAACTCTCTGAGCTAGAGAACTTGCGTAAAGTTTCGTAAAATGTATACGATTCTAATGATTGCACATATTGCTTTACCAAAATGCTATATCTATGGGTGATAATAAAGTTGTCTTTTCCTATAAACCGTACCATAAATCGCTCTATATTGTCAGTAGTATTATTGAAGGTACTCGTTTGAATAACAGTATTAGAATCAATAGTATTATAACAGACTCTATTCTGCACTTCACGGTCAACTACCTCTAAAGTATACTCCGATTCTGGGCATAAAGTGTAGTTTGTTAATTTAAATTCTTGGTTAGACCATAAAGGGGCAATTACCTTGTAGGTTTCTACATAATCATATCTATAATTCTCGGTTACACCTTCGATTGGTTGACTATCTACAAATATTGCTACACCGTCTGCCCCTGATTCACTGACTGCCCTTTCAGTATAAACATTTTCAATAGCGGCTTTTCCTTGAATCTCCATCGTTTTTGAAATATATTCGTTACCGTCCCTTGTTGTAATATCTAATTGATATGTAGTCCCCATTTGTAATGCAAAAACTTCATTAGAATTATATACTCCTCCTCTAGACTCAGTGAAAGCAAATTCACGTCCTTCGTTATCTAATAATTTAATTATCGCTCCCTCTTCAACGCTTACAGTATCTCTTGGACGTAAACCAGGAGTGAGAAAAGGGATAAAAGTAGTATCACGCTCTAAGTCGGATCTATTATCACTTCGACTTAGGTACACCACTTGATTCTTTAATTCATCTGTGAGGATTGCTTCAACAACTAATAAACCATTACCATCACTATTGGTAATATCCTCAATATCTAAAACATCAACACAAGACATAAAACAAGCCGCCACTAAAACGAGTGATTTGAATGCAATTAGTTTTATAATCTTTGACAGCTTCATTCTTCAATCCAAAAATCAGGAGGCGTATTATTACCATAAACTCGACAATCAACACAGCCAAGTGCTTTTGTTAAAAAGGGAGACCCATCAGCCTCACCGGCTTCATCAACTTCTAAGTAATTTTCATTATCCCCGACATAGCCCAATAAACCCGCTAAAATACCATCAATCAAAGGAGAGTTTGATGTTCCATCAATAACGACCTTCCCATCTATAACCGTAGCATGAAATCCTTCGGGATATAATTCAGGTCCACTTGTGAAATCACAATTAATAATGTAAGGAGGTAAAGGTTCATTTGGAAAAAAATCTTCATAATTGAAGAACAGTCGTTTTTCGCTGTACGAGCTCAATTCAAAATATCCGAATACTATGGCTACATCTGAATTTTCCACATTTATATTTCCTTCTAATTGCCCTGTTTGAACGTTACTGAAAATACTCTCCGAACTAGAAAAATCATTGAGACTATTAAAAAAAGAAGCGGCATTAATATCATGATGATATTGCTTCACTAGAATGCTATAGCGATGTGATATGGCATAATTATCAGTACCCAAGAAACGAACCTCATAATCGTCTAAATTATTTGATGTTAAGTTCGCAGTGGTGGCAAGAATAATATCATTTGATTTTTCATTTGCGAAACAAATATTGGCGTCTTCTCCTCGAGGGGCAACAGTTACCTCCCACCCATCGTCATCTTCACAGAAAAAATCATAATCAATAACGTCCCAAGTAAAAGGATTAAAATCAGGTGCCACTACCTTATAGGTCTCATCATATTCATATCTGAAGTAGTTAGGTTGTGAGGCATTATCTTGATTATCAACTAAAATAGCTATGCCTTCTGTTTCTGAACTATTGACTCTTCTTTCAGCATGAACTTCTGCCACTTCAACCCTACTAGGCATGGCCTCAGCATTGGAACTATATCTTACACCGTCAACGGTAGTAATTTCAAGAGTATAAGCTCTATTGTGTTGTAATGTTATAGCAGAACTAGTATTATAAGTACCAGGTGCTGTTTCTGAAAAATTAATACTATTTCCTAAATCATCTAGAATATTAACCTGCGCTCCGCTCTCTTGTATAGGCATAGCGGCCTCAAAAGGAAAGGTTCTAGTTAAAAAAATAGTGTGTTGCATATTTTGATCAGAAATTCTGGCATCAACCACTAGCGCTCCCTCCAAAACTTCCGTTATGTTTTCTGGTTCAAATTCTTCAACACAACCAAAAAAAACGGGTGATAAGCATAAAAGAGAGAGCCATTTAATTTTCTTTTTCATCTTTTTCTTTTTTAGCAATCTTAAAACTTAAAATTATAGGTGATAGAAGGAATTGGAATTGCAAAAATTGAACTCTGCAATGCCTTTACCTCACCATCTTCAGTTACAAAAAACACGGAATATGGATTATTTCTACCTAGTACATTGTACACTGAAATGGTAACAAAACTGTGTGCTAATTTTTGCTTTTTATGATTACCCTCAATGTTTACCCCAAGGTCTAATCTGAAAAAATCTGGTATTCTGAATTCATTACGATTACTAAAAGCTACAAAATCGGCATTATTGAATCGAAATGTACCTATGGGGTAAGTAACTGGTCGTCCTGTTTGGTAAACAAAATTGGCAGAAACACTATATCTTCTTGTAAAGCGATAATTAGCTATTAAACTTACATCATGGGGTTTATCAAAATTTGAAGGGAAGAACTCACCGTTATTTACACGTTCTTCACTGAACTCACTGGCAAAACGGTATAAAGACCTTGAATAAGTATAGCCTAACCACCCATTTAAACGTCCTTTATTTTTCTTTAATAAAAACTCTACGCCATAAGCCTTACCATCTCCTTGCAATACCTCGGTCTCTACATTTTCGTTTAAGAATAAATCAGCACCAGTTTTAAAGTCTAAAACATTATCCATGAGTTTATAATACCCTTCAAGACTAACCTCATATTCATTCTCTTTAAAGTTTTTATACAGTCCTAAAGAAGCTTGGTAACCCGTTTGAGGTTTAATATTTAAATCAGATAATTTCCAAGTATCAATGGGTGAAACAGTAGTATTATTGGATAACGTATGTAAAAATTGATACGAATTATTAAAACTTGCCTTAATCGAAAAGTCAGGAGTGAACAAATACCTAGCTGAAACACGAGCCTCTGGGCCACCGTAAGTTTCTATTACTTCACCCCTACCATAACTTATGGTATCTTGAACTGTAGATTCATTTCGAGGAAGGCCATCTTGATATGTTCTTTGAGTACCAGAGCCTAGCGCAGCAAAAAATGCATATCGAACACCTAAATCTACTAAGAGTTTATCACTAAGCTTAATTTCATCTCCAAGATATAAAGCTCCTTCAATAGCTTGTTCATCATCAATAAAAATGGAACTAATATTAGATTCATTCCCGTTTGGTTGAATACTACCTGGGTTAACAGAATAATATTTGGCTGATATACCGTAATCTAAAGCATTCTTATCATTTAAAATCGTTCTTAGTTTGTATTTAAGCTCAGTTTCATTTATACTATAATCTAAATTGAAATCGGTATTGGCCTCACCATCAAAATCAATTCCGAAACCGTAATTGCTATTACCTAATACAAGAGCACCAGTAGTTTTTTCATTAAAACGATGATCCCATCGTGTTGAAAACAATCTATTACTGTAATTATATAATGAGTCAGAGGTGATACTAAAAGCATCGCGACTATAATACGCAGTAGCCTTCACCTCATTATTATCATTTATCTTATTATGATATTTCATAATACCGTCAAAAAAGGATGCATTACTATTGTTCAAAGATTCGTCATCTAAAGATCTTAAAATCCAGTCCGCATAGGCACCTCTTGCACCTATTACGAGTGAAGAGTGGTCTTTCTTTAAAGGAAGCTCTAAAGCTAAATTTCCGGTAACTGGTCCAATTGAACCTTCACCTGCAATTTCTTCTACATTTCCATTCTTAGTTCTTATATCAAATACTGAAGAAAGCCTTCCTCCAAATTCAACCGGGATTGCTCCTTTATAAATATCTACGCCTTTTGTTGTAAAAGGATTTAAAGCTTGAAAAATTCCAAAAAAGTGTTGTGGATTGTAGATTACCGCATCATCAAGTAAAACCAAATTTTGGTCTGTTTTACCACCCCTTACATTCAAACCTGTAGCACCCTCGCCAGCAGAAGAAATACCGGGTAATGCTTTGGCAACTTGTAAAATATCCCGTTCTCCTAAAACTAATGGGATATTTTTAGACTCTTCAGAATCGATTTGCTCACTGCCAGTAATAGCCTCTTCCACATTTTTTGCAGCGTCAGCTTCAACCACAACTTCATCTAACTGTTGTAAACCCTCTTCCAATACTAAATCAAGGCTGCCATCATTATACATAATAACTTCACGTTCAGAGGCCGCAATACCCATTGCTCTAACACTAATAACATTGTACCCAGCTGGTAACTCAAGTTCGTAATTACCAGACTCATTAGTAACTGTAATTATTGAGCTACCTTTAATTCTTATGGCCAAATCTTGAACAGCTTCACCAGTTCTTGCGTTTATTGCCCTACCCTTTAAATTATAGGTCTCTCTTAAATTGTTTGGGTCGCTTTTTCCAACTCGCGCAACTGCATATTTACGTTTGGTTTTTCGAGTGTTTTCATTATAAAATGTTGGAGGTGGAGCATTTGTTCTGACAGCGACGTTATTTGGATTCGAAGAATTTTCTTCTCTACCAAAAAACCCTCTTGGCAATTCATCATATACTATTGTATTCTCAAGAAGAAATATGCGTTTCTCGTCTTCTTTAACGTAGTAATTTAAAGTCGTTTCTTCAAGAATCTTATTCAAAGCATCTACCAACTCTAAATTTTGAAAAGAAACTGAAATGGAATCATTTGAAACCCATTCGTCAATAAAATAGATTTGATAAGCTGTTTCAGATTCAATTTTCAAAATAACCTCTTTAAGAGAAGTATTTAAATAATCACCTGATAATTTTACTTCAGTTTGTGCTCTTGTTGTAATTTTAGTGAATAAAGCGACTAGGAGAATGAAGAAAAAACGACTCGATTTCACTGCTAGAAACGGTGAATACCCTATAAAAATAATAGGTTTTGTAGAATTAGACATACAATTGTTTGAATTAGCTGTATGTAAAATACAAAACCAATGTAAGAAAAGCTAATCTTAGAAAGTTATATCTACTCTTTTGGAGTAAACTTTAAAATGTCGAGTGAATTATTAATGATATCATTTTTATTCATCATCATTTTTCGGAATTCACCATTGACGTACATTTCTGCTTGATCTTTGTAATGTTTGCTTAATGGATTTCCTGATTGCCCAGTAGGTAAAATGCTAATACTATTTTCTACATCAGAAAAATCAACAATGCGTCTAGTCGATGGAATACTACTTACCTTATAACGTCCATCGTCTTGGGTCCTAAAACCCTGATTATTGAGTGTTCCGGAAGTGCCAGATGAAGGGAAAGGACCAACCGTAAAATACTTTTTTAACGAAGGTACTCGACCTATGGGGTGATCATGTTCTAAATAATGCACCCTATCCCACGTCCAAGTCTTATAATCTTGGCCTAACTCTAATTTTAGTTGCTGCCAAGTATCTTTAAATGCTTTATTAATTATTTGTTTTCTAGTCTCTTTTTCTTCATTTGTTCTTACATCGTCCCACCAAAGAGACAAAGGGTTGTCGAAAACTTTATCAAGTTTTAATTGGGCACCATAAGAGTTATATTCCTCGTTGGTTGAAAATTCATCTGAAAAAAGGTTTAGGTGCACATTAGCTTCCATCTTTTCAAAGAAAACAGCACCTAGACTCGTTAAGCCAAACTTACCATCCCAAGATTTCATAATATCTAAATAAGCAACTTGCTCATCGGATAATCCTTTTAATTCCAATTCAATTAAACAAGAATTCATAAAATCAGAGCCTGTTCTTAATGTAATATCATTGGCCATTTTAGCCATATCATCTTTTGTCCAACCTTCCTTTTTGGCCTCTAATAAATCTATGATTCTACCAGCTCTACGGGAAGAATTAGCAAAATAGCCAGGTACATACATGCCTGAAGTAGAATCAGGTTGATTATTTGCAGAATACACGTAATTACTTGATGGATTTATTGATCTCGGATTTTTGTCAAAACTCAAATATTCAATGGGGTCGTCTTCACCGCTTGCGCCATTTAATATAAACTTTGTACTAGTACTGTCTGGCATTCTATACAATTTTGCTGTACCCCACCAGGCCACATTACCTTCATTATCGCCATACATCACATTTAGACCAGGTGCATGAATGTAGGGTAAAGATTGACTAAACTCATCAATGTTAGAAGCATGATTTATTCCGTAAAGTCCCTGAATTAATTTATTCTCAAACTGCGTGAATAACCAATGGATACTTACTAAACGCTCCCCTTCAACTCTTGTTCTATTTGCGTAATTTGCATTCACTAAAGGTCCACGATGTGTTCTTTTAATTTGAAAGCTAACAGCTTCCATATCTTTAACAAGAATAGATTTCGTTACATATTCAAATTTTCTCCATTCCTCTTTATAACGATAAAGTGTGGTATCCGTAGGATGTTGCTCTTCGTAATAAAAGTTGGTGTCATCATTAGCCAGCATGGTAAAACCATGAACCATTGTTCTATCATGTGACAATAGTGGAAATGGAACTCCAGCAAGGTAATATCCGTATTTTTCATAAGTTGGAGTTACTAGATGTGCTTCATACCAAACAGCTGGTTGTGCTTGAGCAATGTGCGGATCATTTTCAAAAAGCACTTTTCCATTAGCAGTTTTTTCTGGTGCCAAAACCCAACTATTACTGCCATAAATTTCAGGGATAGGTAAATTTTCTAAAGCCTGTTTAATTTTATGTTGAATGGCTACTAAATCTGAAATAGAAGAATCTCTATGTACTGGTATATTGATTTCATCTGCTGGATTATTTTTGAAAAGCTCATTAGTGTGAGCAGTATCAAGTACTTGAAGAAGATTAGTGTTTACAATATCTCTTGCCCCTTTATTAAATGTAAAACCCATGTAGGCAACTGCATTGTAAACATCTTTTAAAACAAATTTTTGCTTTTTTAAGCCGGTTAGATAAAATTCAACCGGTGTGGGCCCTTCATCAATAAATTGATTTATTCCGTCTAAATATGCATTAGACAAAGCAATACTTGGATGCGATGTATCTAAATTGGCTAGAGCCTCTTCATTATGCTCATCAATACCTAAGGATAAGAAAAACTTATCCGTTTCTAAAGTAAGCTCTCCGAAAATCTCTGACAATCTGCCTGAACCCGCCCTTCTAAGTAATTCCATTTGCCAAAGTCTATCTTGGGCATGAACATAACCTAAAGTACGTAGCGCATCTTCTTCATTATCAGCATAAATATGAGGAACTCCATATTGATCAAAATAAACCGTAGCTTCTTGTGCGAGACCGGCTAAGTCTTTTTCACCTGAATAAGTAGGCGTTAGTGTGTTTATAAATATAAACCCCGCTAATAGAATTACAAAAAGTAAAAGGCCTAGAGAAAGGAGAAGTTTTTTAATTTTTCGCATAAGGAGGAAACTAAAATTAGTCTGCCTAAAATAGCGAAAAACTAAGACTTATTTTATAGAATTCTTATATCTGCTTAACCCATCTTTCAACCAAGCTTCATAGGTAATCGCATCAACATACTGAACACCAGAATTTAACACTTCAAAATCAGGTGTCAACAAAGCATAATAAGGCTGAGAAGCCGAATTAAAATTAATGGTTTGAAAAGTTCCCCATTTTTGACCAATGGTTTTAATTTTTTTAATCCGCCCAGAATCATACTGAAAATCAAACTGTTCTTCTTTCTTAAGTTCTTTTCTATCATCTACATACAACGAGATGAGCACATAATCATCTTTTAGCATTTGAAAAATACTCGGTTGGCTCCATACATTTTCTTCCATTCTACGACAATTAACACAAGCCCATCCCGTAAAATCTATTAAAATTGGTTTGTTTTCAGATTTTGCAAAGGCCACGCCTTCATCAAAATCTTTAAAACAGTTTAAGCCCAGAGGGCAGTCAGAGACATTTTCATTAATACTATAAAATTCAGGTGGAGGAAAACCACTTAAAACCTTTAGACCAGTAAGGTTTAAAGTCCCAAACAATAAATAAATGGTTGTTATTAAACTAACGACACCCAAGCCTTTTCTTGTTAATGATAGCTTTTGCTTTGGACCATCATGTTTAAAGCGAAAAACCCCTAATAAATACAAGGTCATTAAAGCAAAAATAATAATCCAAATGCTTAAGAAAATCTCGCGTTTAAGAATACCCCAATTACCTACTAAGTCAGCATTAGATAAAAACTTAAATGCCAAAGCAAGCTCTAAAAAGCCAAGTATAACTTTAACAGTGGTCATCCATCCACCAGACTTTGGTAAGGAATTTAACCATGCAGGAAAAAGCGCAAAAAGCGCAAAAGGCAAGGCTAAAGCTAGTCCAAAACCAGTCATTCCGAAAGTAAGATTAGTCGCTACACTACCTTCAGCTAAGGTGGTACTACCTAATAAACCCCCTAAAATTGGCCCTGTGCAAGAGAAAGAAACTATTGCTAAAGTCAATGCCATAAAAAAGATACCTAAAACACCACCAACCTTGGTTGATGCAGCATCCATTCTATTTGCCCATGAATTTGGCAAGGTGAGTTCATAATATCCAAAGAAAGAAAAAGCGAAAAACACAAAAATGATAAAGAAGAATACATTCAACCAAATATTGGTTGCAATGGTATTTAATATTTGAGAATCTACTGAGTCAAATAAATGAAAAGGCAGACTTAATAGAAAATAAATTAGCACTATAAACAGACCATATAAAATCGCGTTTACAATACCCTTGGATTTATTATCCGATTGTTTTGTAAAAAATGAAACTGTTAGCGGAATTAATGGAAATACACAGGGTGTAAATAAGGCTATTAAACCTCCAAGAAAACCCAATCCGAAAACCATCCAAAGTGCTGAACTTCCCTCGACTGAATTGAGTTCTGTTTGTTCTAAAAGCTCAGAATTTTTTAGATCAAGCTTTAAATTGTTGGTTAAGGCTGCACTCCGATCATCAATGGTTTTTTCTTCTGTAACAAAAGTCGTTCCGTCTAATGAAACTTCAAAAACTTGTTCTTTAAGAATACATACCTCTTTACAAATTTGATAATATAAATTAACCGTAATTTGTTTTAAATCAGGCTTTAAAAGCTTTATTTTCTGTTTGAAAAGAGCTTCTTCTTTATGAAAAGTTTCATCTAAATCAAATACTTCAGTGTACTTAGTATATGTTTTTCCTTCTTCCGTTTTACCAATCAATTCATAATCAACACCAGCCCCAACAAATTCAAATTCACTAGGCATTGAACCTCCTTCAGCAGTGTATAATGAATAAATATACCAGTCTTTAAAAATCTTAGCAGTGAATTCAATATTATAAACGGAATCAGAAACTTTCTGAACTTTATGTGTCCAAGTTGCGGGATCATTATCAGATTGTGAATGACCTGTGAAAAAACATAAGAATAAAAGAAGAGTTGTAGCTAAATACTTTTTCAATGTAATTCGAATTTTAAAATTTTATCTGTTTTTGGCGTAACCTTAAATCGCTCATCTGCTCTTTTACCAATTATCCAAACAATATCATTACCAGAACATAGCAGCCATATATTCTTCTTTGAAAGAATATCCACTTTTTCGTCTTTGAAAAATTTGGAGAGCTTTTTCTTCCCCTTCATACCTAACGGATAAAAATAGTCGCCATTGTTCCATTTTCTTAACAATAAGGGAAACTTTAACTTTTCGGCATCTACAAATAAATCGTCACCACACGACTTCGAAATTTCACTTACCATTTTTATTTTCAAAGAAATAGGACTATTAATTTCAGTGTCTTTTTCAAATAAAGTATAACTATGGTCATCGATTTTATCTAACTCTGTCAATAACAAAAAATCTCTATCCTTGACTAACTTATGGGTTTTTGAAAATACTTGTTTTCCACTTGGAGCTTCTAAAAGATTTTCTATATCTAGCCATTGAGTAAATCCGTACTCTTCAAATATTAAATACAAATGCTCTTTTAAAGGTAATTTAGATTTTAATGCTTCAATCTCAATTCTAACAACTCGGTCATCTTTACGAAAAAGACTATTCTTCAATTCGTTTTTATATACACCAAGTAAGGTCGTTGCTTCGTTTAAATATTCTTGAGTCTTCTTGAAGTTATCCAAAAAATTAGCATTCAATTCCTTCAATTGTGGAATAATATTATGCCTTATTTTATTGCGAAGATATTTTGTTTCATTGTTACTACTATCTTCTCTCCAAGTCATTTTCTTTGTAGTTGCGAACGCTAAAATCTCTGAACGTTTGAACGGTAATAATGGCCGAATAATAGTACCATTCTTTTTTGGTATTCCTGTTAAACCTTTGATACCTGTTCCTCTAGAAAGGTTTATGATATGCGTTTCTAAATCATCATCTGCATGATGGGCCGTTAAAACAAAATCGTATCCCCACTGCTCTTCTAAAGCATTAAACCATTCATAACGAAGTTGACGGGCGCTTGCTTGAATTGAACTATTTTCATTTTTTTTAAAATCGTCCATATTAAATGAGGTTGTATGTACTTCACAACCAAATTTTAAAGCCAAATCAACCACAAAATTCTCATCGTCATCACTTTGTTTACCACGTAAATTATAATTGCAATGTGCTAAACTAAAGTTATACCCAGCATCCTTAGATAAATTTGCAAGTACAACGCTATCTAACCCTCCACTACAGGCAATCAGAAGTTTGGCATCTTCTAAAAAGTGAAAATTTGTTTTGATATGTTTTTTGAAGGCCTCCAACATAATACAAAATTACTGATATCATTTTTGTTCTAAAACACTTCTCATCGCCTTAGCTTTTAATAAACACTCTTGATACTCGTTTTGTGGATTTGATTGCGCAGTTATTGCACTTCCCACGGAATAAGAAACGAATTTCTTCTTTGAATTATAAAGTATACTTCGGATAATAACATTAAAATCGAAATTATGGCTTGCATCGAAGTAGCCAACAGCACCGCTATATAAACCACGTTTGGTCTCCTCAAATTCTTCAATAATTTTCATTGCTGAAACTTTAGGAGCTCCAGTCATACTACCCATGGGAAAACTGTCTTTTATTAAATCAATAGGGTCAGCCTCAGTTTGAGCACTTACAGTAGAAATCATTTGATGAACTTGTTTGAACGAATATACCTTGCATAACTCTTCGACCTTAACCGAACCTTTTAAAGCATTTTTTGAAAGGTCATTACGGACCAAATCTGTTATCATAATGTTCTCTGATAATTCTTTGGGATCATTTGCCAAACCAGCTTTGAACATGGAGTCTTCTATAGCATTACTTGATCTTGCCGCCGTACCTTTTATCGGTTGTGCGATGAGTTTAGTATTCTTCTTTTTCAAAAAGCGTTCGGGTGAAGCACATAAAGCATAATTGTTATCAAGTTTTAAATACGTAGAGAAGGGCGCTTTTGAAATTGAATTTAGCTTTTCATAAGTACTCAAAGGATCTATTCTAGTTTCTTCAGCGTAAAACTCTTGACAAATATTAACTTCATAAATAGCACCTTTTTGAATTCGTTTTAAGACTTGGCAAATTTTATTTAGGTAATCATCTTTATGAATACGTAAACTAATTTTTGGTTTTTCAAAAATTGTAATTGGATTATTTTTTAACTCTGTTTCACAAATTTCTTTAAAGTCAGTTGAAATGGTTTCTTGATTGCAGTTGAGGTACTGAAATTCAGCTAAATTTCCCTTAAGAAAAATAAGCTTTTGAGGTTGAAAAAAATGTAAGGAGTAAAATCCAAGTCCATCAAAATTACTTGAAGTGAGGTCTTCTAACTCGTTTTTTAAATCATAAGATAAATATCCAAAAATCCAATCTTTAGTCTCATTCTTATACTTTGATAATCGTTCAAATGAATTGGTGGCATTTGTTTTTAAACAAGAAACAGAATTAGCAGCCAAAACAGCATTAAAAGAACTGTATTTATTGTCATGATTATTGCTATCTAGAAAAACGATTTCTTGATGAGATTGAGCCCAATTAAGCAGTCTCTTTTTAAAGTTATCAGGCTGCTCAACCCTAAAGGACTTAACTATTCTTGACAATACTTATAACGAATTTAAAAAAGTCTTTAATGCAATGTCGTGCGCTTTTGATAAATCAGCATCTAAAATTCCATTAGAACCTGAAAAATTATTAGAAAAGCTAGGAAGTGAAAAAGTGCTTTGAATTTTAGCGCCAAATCTTGGTAACATTGAATTAGCAAATTCTAATGCACCCACTCCACCTCTACCACCTGGTGAAGTTGACATAAGTAAGATATTAGTTTCAGCCAAAAAATTTCTTTCTAAACGTGAAAGCCAATCGAGAACATTTTTAAAGTAAGCCGATAAATTTCCATTATGTTCATTTACAGATAAAATGATTCCATCTGCCTTCTGAATATCATTCTTAAGCTCTATCAAGGAGTTTGAATACCCCTCTTTTTGTTCGACATCTGAACTATACATGGCAAAGGGGTATTTCGCTAAATCAAGCATTGTAATACTATGATTATCAACTAAACCCGCTGTATATTTCACTAACTGATAGTTAATTGAAGAAGATGAATTACTTCCTGCAAATGCTAAAATCTGAGCCATTTTGAAAAAAAATTGATTATTCAACGAAAATACCTCAAAAAGTGATCTTCTCTCTTAATTTTATCTAATTTTGCCTCAACAAACATTCAAAGGGCCTAGTGCACAAGTATATAGGTTGAATATTAAAAAATGAAACCAAGTTCAAATCGACTCTTTTTTATAGACGCTATGCGCGCATGGGCGATTCTCATGATGTTGCAAGGTCATTTTATAGATGGTTTACTTGACCCTATTTTTCGTAATCCGGAAAATATAATCTATACCACTTGGCTTTATTTTAGAGGTATTACCGCTCCTGTTTTTTTTACAGTTTCTGGTTTCATTTTCACCTACCTGTTGGTAAAGGTTTCAAAACAAGGATTGGAAAATCCTAGAGTAAAGAAAGGGATACGAAGAGGTCTACAATTATTACTTATTGGTTACTTACTTAGAATCAATCTTTTAGGGCTCATTACCGGTAAAATATATGATAGTTTTTATGTTGTAGATGTTCTGCATTGTATTGGAATTTCCATTTTAACAATAATTGGAATTTATCTATTAACCAAATCAAAAAGAAATTGGCTATTCCCAACAGTATTGCTTAGTTTATCTCTTTTGCTATTTCTATTTGAACCTGTTTATAAAGACTGGTCTTTCGGCTTTTTACCAATGTCAGTTGCAAATTATTTCACCAAAGCAAACGGTTCTGTGTTTACAATAATACCTTGGGTAGGCTATGCCAGCATCGGTGGATTTTTATCTATTCTATTTCATAGATTTAAAGATTATAAATATTTATATAACATTGCAATTAGCATAGGTTTAATTATTGGACTGAGCCTTATATTTTTCTCTTCAGATTTGTTTTTATATTTATTTGAAAGCACGAATATTGATTTATTCAATCTTATTCAATTAAACAATTATTTATTCATAAGGTTAGGTGATGTTTTCCTTGTTTTTACAGTCTTTATGTTATTAAGAAGTATAATGAAAAATAAAACTGTTTTACAGATTGGTGCTACCACGCTTACAATTTATGTGATTCACTTTGTTATTCTTTATGGTAGTTTTACTGGGTTGGGTCTGTATCGCTTTTTCAATCATAAATTATCACCAAATGTTGCCATATTTGGAGCACTTTTATTTATGATTACATGCACTTTTTTAGCATTACAATATGGTAAACACGAAGAGCCCATTAAATTAAAAATCAACACGCTGCTAGTTAGTTCAAAAACCGGTTTTGAACTACTATTTAAAAAATTAACTCCTATACTTTTAGATGCCCTACTTAGAGTAAGACTATTTTTGAATAGATTGCTAGGAAGAGTAAGAAACTAAACTAACAAGAAACTTAAGCAATAAAAAGGACAAGATTACACTTGTCCTTTTTATTATGTTATTCTAGTATTACTAAGAGTTATCTTCGACACTAGCATCTGGTGCATTTGTAGCAACAGAACTAATACCATTTTCCATACCAGACGTATCTGCATACATTTGACTACTGCCTATAACTTGACCATTTCCTGCTTTTAAATTGAAATGATGTTTTCCATTTTTAGCTACTTTACGTTCAAATTTTGCATCATCTTGCGAATTCTTTCGAACAGATTCAATTCCGTTATCGCATGCTGCTTTTGTGGTGTAACCTTCGCTGCTAAGAATAACTTGTCCATTAGCTGCTTTTAAATTGAATCGTAATTCACCAGAATTGTCCTTATTAATTTCAAATTTTCCCATGTTAATTTAATTTATTGATGCTTAAAGTTATTAAAAATTAGAATAGCTCATGAAGATTATAAATTGAAAATCAAAAGAACTGTCTGTACATTTAGAAGTACTATAGAAAACGTTCATCTATACTTTTCAGTTATTGACCTTAATCCACAAAAAAAAATTAGGGAAGGGTCGTAGTTTTACAGCGTAGAATCAAAATAAACCCAAATCTTGATTCCCCCGGACCTAACAAATCCATACTAAACACCTACTTAACTAAAAAAAGGATGCCTAAACAGCATCCTTTTTTAGTTTAAAATAAATTTCTTAATCCTATATATGCAATGGTCTATTATCTGTTGCTGCTAAAGCTGCTTCTTTAACCGCCTCGGCATATGTTGGATGTGCGTGACTCATTCTTGATAAATCCTCCGCAGAAGCTCTAAACTCCATAGCTGTTACTGCTTCTGTAATCAAATCTGCGCAACGAGCTCCTATCATATGTACTCCCAAAATTTCATCTGTTGATGCATCTGCAAGAATTTTTACAAAGCCGTCAATATCCATACTAGCGCGTGCACGTCCTAGGGCTCGCATCGGAAATTGCCCTACTTTATAAGCCACTCCTGATTCCTTAAGCTCTTCTTCTGTTTTACCAACAGCGGCCACTTCTGGCCAAGTATAAACTACTCCAGGGATTAAATTGTAGTCAATATGTGGTTTTTGACCAGCTAATATTTCAGCCACCATAGTACCTTCTTCTTCAGCTTTATGTGCTAACATCGCACCTTTAACAACATCACCTATTGCATAAATATTTGATGCGCTCGTCTGTAGATGTGAATTAACTTCTACTCTACCACGCTCATCTACATTTACACCTGCAGCTCCTGCGTTTAAACCGTCAGTATATGGCCGTCTGCCAACCGACACTAAACAATAATCACCTACAAACTCAACTTCTTGACCTTTCTTATCGTCAGCCTTTACAATGACCTGATCTCCTTTACGTTCAACAGATTTTACCTTATGAGAGAGATTAAATTTTACTTTTTGCTTCTTTAACACTTTCATTAACTCCTTAGAAAGTGCACCATCCATGCCAGGCACAATTCTATCCATATATTCAACAACTGTGACATCGGCACCTAACCTTTTGTATACTTGACCAAGTTCTAATCCAATAACACCGCCACCAATCACAATCATATGTTTTGGTATCTCCTTTAATTTTAAAGCTTCAGTTGAAGTGATAATTCTTTCCTTATCAACTTTAATGAAAGGTAAGCTAGCAGGTTTAGAACCTGTTGCGATTATAGTGTTTTTCGCTTCAAGAGTTTCTGTTGTGCCATCAGTTTTCAAAACATTTACGTGTGTTGCGTCTTTGAAGCTACCAATACCCTGATGAACATCAATTTTGTTTTTATTCATCAAAAACTCGATTCCCTTTGTAGTTTGGTCGACAACTGCCTGCTTTCTACCAATCATTTTCTCTAAATTGACCTTGATATCACCAGGTATTTCAATACCATGTTCTTCAAAATGCTTTACCGCATCTTCATAATGGTGAGAAGAATCAAGAAGTGCTTTTGATGGTATACAACCAACATTTAGGCATGTACCGCCTAAAGTTGCATACTTTTCTACAATTGCAGTTTTCATACCTAATTGTGCACACCTAATTGCAGCAACATATCCGCCAGGACCAGACCCTATTACTACCACATCGTATTGACTCATATTTTTATTTTAAAAGAAAATTGGATACAAAAATACGAATGTTTTTCGGTAAAAAAGATAAGTTATATCGGCGCTAATGGAAATTTTAAAGCAGTATAATTTCCTATCCAAAGCCCAAAAATTAAACTAATATTGAGACCAATTTCTAAACCAATTTGTGCCCACTGTTCGCAATTAGATATAAAAAACAGTTGACCTATAAGAAATGCTGACATAACTAAATGAGGAATAAAATTATCTCTCATGACCACAATAGATGCCATAAAACCCGCTAAAAGTGATGAAGTAAATAAGGTTAGAGCCCCTAATCCAATATCTATAGAAGTTGAAGAGCACATACTTAAACCATCAAAAATAATATCTCTAGAAATTTTACTAAACACAATAAGTGAAAAACCACCAAGAAGAATTGAAGATATAGTTAGTATAGAACGATTTCTTGAAGTCATGATTGAAGTTTGTCTCTTGATTAAACATCAAATTAGAAACATCATTGCATGACAACTATCTATTTAACAACAAATTAGGTTAAAGTTTATATAAAAACAGCTGTTGACTTTTTCACTGTATTAATTACAAAAGAGCTTTGGGTACTGCCGATTTGATCAATTGCAGTTAATTTATGTACCATAAATTCACGATAAGCTTCCATATCTTTTACATGAATGGTCAAAATATAATCATAATCTCCACTAACATGAATACATTCAGCTACTTCATTCAATTGTTGCACTTGCTTTTCAAATCGCAGTACATTCTCCTTAGTATGTTGAATTAGCTTAATATGGCAAAGAACAGTAAAATTTCGATTAACTTTTTCTTTATCTACCAACGCAACATAGTTCGTAATGACCTTTTCACGATCTAATCTTTTAATTCGTTCATAAACTGCGGTTGTGGAAAGGCCCAAACTTAAAGCATATTGTTTAGTTGTCTTCTTGCAATCTTCTTGTAAAAGTGTAAGTAACTTTTGATCAGTTGTATCAAGTATCATACTGAATATATATCATGAATCACAACTGCAAGTTAGTAAAATAAGTTTTTTATTCTAATATTTCTAATTTTTATAGCATTAAAAACTATAATTATAATTATTAATTGATTTTATACAATACTAAATATATTTTTACAGTAAAATTTATAGCATTATGAGTCAACCAACAGATAAAATTCAAAAACTACAGTATTTTGGAGAGTTTGGGGGAGTAAATCCTTCAATATCAGATTCTTCAACATATACTTTTTTATCAGCGAAGACAATGTTTGATACATTTGAAGGAAATACTGAAGGGTGTTATTTATACAGCAGACATTCTTCACCTTCAAATCTATATTTAGGAGAGGCGCTGGCAGCTCTTGAGGGAACAGAAAGCGCTAATGTTTACGCCAGTGGCATGGGTGCTATAAGTTCAGTAATTATGCAATTATGTGATTCTGATGATCATATTGTTAGCAGCAGAACCATTTATGGCGGAACTTATGCCTTCATGAAAAACTTTCTAAAGAAATTTAAAATTAACACCTCTTTTATAGATATCACAAATCTAGATATTGTAGCTAATAGCATTACATCAAAAACTAAAATGATTTATTGTGAAGCGGTTAGTAATCCACTATTAGAAGTTGCTGATATCAAAGAACTAGCCAAAATAGCTAAGCAACATAATATTCCACTAGTCGTGGATAATACATTCTCGCCATTAAGTATAAGCGCTGCGAAATTAGGAGCGGATATTGTTATTCATAGCCTCACAAAATTCATTAATGGAACCAGTGATTGTGTAGCTGGAGCTGTGTGTGCTTCAACGGACTTCTGCTTGGCTTTAAAAGATGTGAATGATGGCGCAGGCATGCTTTTTGGCAGCACACTCGATAGTTTAAGATCTGCAGCCATTTTGAAAAACATGCGTACCCTGCATATTAGAATAAAAAAACACAGTGAAAATACACTCTATCTGGCATCAAAATTTGAAAAAGACGGTTTAAAAATAGTATATCCAGGGCTTCAATCTCATAAAAGTCATACTACTTTTAAAAATCAAATGAATACGGAATATGGTTTTGGAGGTTTGATGACTTTGGATGTTGGCTCATTAGACAAAGCAAATGCTTTTATGGAAATGATGCAAAGCGAGAGTCTGGGTTATCTTGCAGTAAGTCTTGGATTCTATAAGACGTTATTCAGTGCTCCAGGCACTTCAACTTCTTCTGAAATTCCTATGGAAGAACAAGAAGAAATGGGACTATCAGACGGATTAATTCGTTTTTCTATTGGTTTAGATAATGATATAGAAAAAACTTACATAGTTATGACCAAATGTATGATTGCCTTAGGTATTATTAACAAAGAGTCTATTCTAGCAGAAGTGTAAATTTTGTATTGTTTGCAGAACAGAGGTCAAAATCGTAATATTACCTTTCACCAAACAAGACCAAATGTCTGAAAATACCAAAAAGCCAAAATACCGCGAAGACGAACAAATCATTGAGAACAAAGAACTAAACATTTGGGAAGCCTTACTGCCAGTTTTTGTTTTAGTAGCAATGTTGGCTTACAATGTTTATGTTTTTGGAGATGACGCTCTTAGCGGGTCAAATCAATTCATTTTACTACTTGGTGGTGCCGTTGCTGCAATCGTTGGTTTTTTTAACAAAGTTTCTTACAAACAAATGTTGGCTGAGGTAGCTGAAAACGTTCGGTCTACCACCGGTGCGCTTCTAATTCTTTTAATGGTAGGCGCATTATCTGGTACTTGGTTGGTTAGCGGTATCATACCCGCTATGATTTATTACGGTTTGCAAATTCTTAATCCAACTATCTTTTTAGCGGCATGTGTAATCATATGTGCTATTATTTCAATAGCAACTGGAAGTAGTTGGACAACATCGGCAACTGTAGGTATTGCCTTGGTTGGTATAGGAGAGGCCTTAGGTATTTCCTTAGGGATGACGGCAGGTGCTGTATTGTCTGGAGCTTATTTTGGAGATAAATTATCACCATTAAGTGATACTACAAATCTTGCACCAGCGATGGCTGGAGGTGAACTTTTTTCACATATTAAATACATGACTTGGACTACTATACCAACTATTTCAGTTACCCTTCTTGTATTCATTATTCTTGGTTTTACTATTGATACATCTGGTGTTGCGGATACAGATGCTATTCTTGCAACAATTGATAACACTTTTAATATTAACGGTTGGTTATTTTTGGTGCCTTTGGCTGTTATTTTTATGATAGTAAAAAAGGCTCCACCTCTACTGGCTCTATTAATCGGGACGTTACTTGGGGCGATTTTCGCTGTAATTTTTCAGCCAGAAATTATAACGACCATTGGTGGTGGTTCAAGTTTGAATTTTGAATCAACGTACAAAGGAATTTTAAATGCAATTACAGTTGATACTGCAATAGCCACCTCAGATCCGGCACTTAATGATTTATTTTCTTCAGGTGGTATGTCGGGAATGTTAGGTACTATATGGCTAATTGTTTGTGCTATGGTTTTTGGTGGTATCATGGACGGTATCGGGGCCTTAGAAAGAATCACAAAGTCTTTATTAAACATGGTTACCTCAGATACTGGACTTTTTGCTAGTACTGGTTTAAGTTGTATCGTTTTAAACGGTACCGCTTCCGACCAATATTTGGCCTTAGTAGTACCAGGAAAAATGTTTGCAAAAGCTTATGAAGAACGTGGTTTAGCTCCAGAAAACTTAAGTAGAACCTTGGAGGACACCGGTACCGTTACATCAGTTTTAGTGCCTTGGAATACCTGTGGTGCTTATCATAGTGGGGTGCTCGGAGTCGGAGTCGGAGAATATGCCTTTTATGCAATTTTCAATTGGCTAAGTCCGATTATGACGATGATTTTTGCAGCCTTCAAAATAAAAATAAAGAAATTAGTAGGTCCGTCAGTAGTTTAAATTTTCAACTTGATCTTATTGGTTTTGGCTTTCTGGTTTCATAACTTCACAGCAAATTAAAACAATAACAAATGGCATCAATATCTTTAGGCGGAACTCCAGTAACAACAATTGGTGAATTGCCTGCAATAGCATCTAGCGCTCCAAATTTCAACTTAACAAAAACTGATTTATCAACAGCTACTCTAGCTGACTACAAAGGTCAAAAAGTAGTAATGAATATTTTTCCAAGTGTTGATACGGGTACATGTGCCAAATCTGTTCGGCAATTTAATGAAGAAGCAGCCGAATTAGAGGGAACGAAAGTTTTATGTATATCAAGAGATTTACCGTTTGCTCAACAAAGATTTTGTGGAGCTGAAGGAATCGAAAATGTTGAAATGTTATCAGATTTTAAAGATGGAAGTTTTGGAAAATCTTACGGCTTAGAATTTTCTGCTGGTGGTTTTAGCGGTCTTCATTCTAGGTGTATTGTTGTTTTAGACGCCAATGGTAAAGTTTTATTTACAGAACAAGTTCAAGAAACTGCAGACGAACCTAACTATAAAGCTGCCCTTGAAGCCCTGATGGATGCCTAAAGAGTCCTTTCTAGTAAATAGAATTAAAAGTGTAGGTTTTGCATTTAAGGGTCTGTTTTTACTTGTTCGAACAGAAGCAAGTATCAAAGTCCAATTGATCATTGCAATAGTAATGACATTACTAGGTTTTTATTTTGGTATTTCTACCACTGAATGGATATTCCAATGTATCTGTATTGGTTTGGTTATGGGTATTGAAGGTATGAATACTGCTATTGAGAAATTATCTGATTTTGTGCAACCTGATTTCGATAAAAAAATTGGATTTATTAAAGATATTTCCGCAGGAGCAGTAATGCTTGTTTCCATTATTTCAGTAATAGTTGGTTTGCTTATTTATTTACCCAAAATTCTATAACTAACAACCTAATCGCCCATAAGCTTCGTAAATTTGTAAATTAGTTTCCAATTACACCTATTTAATGGCTAAAAAGCGCAGAAAATCTAAACCTACAACTAAAAAAAAGAGTGTCTCACTCAAGCCTTCCAAACAGAATAAGGTCATTTTAGGAAGTTTGTTGATTGTGCTTAGTATCGCGCTATTCTTTTCTTTTATTTCATTCTATTTTTCTTGGCAAGAAGATCAAAGCCTTCTTTCCGAATTCTCCAACCGTAATGCCGAGGCTTCTAACTTATTAAACAAGTTTGGTGCAACAATAAGCCACTTTTTCATGTATCAAGGTTTTGGTTTAGCCTCCTTTGCCTTTCCAGTATTATTAGCGATTAGTGGTTTATACCTTTTTCTAGGATTTGAAACTAAAAACCTATGGTCAAAATGGATATGGGGAATTGTAGGGGTTATTTGGATTTCTATTGCCTTAGGGTTTTTTGCTATAAGTCAACCAATTTTAGGCGGGTTGATTGGCTATGAAATGAATGACTTTCTTCAAGATTATATTGGGAAGATTGGTGTTTTTTTAGTTTTAATATTTACTCTAATTGTAATTTTAGTTAGGTGGTTCAATTTTTCCCCTGAAGCTATTGGAAAATACTTTAAGGAGAAAAAGTCCTCAATTAAAGAAGAATTCAAGCCTACTACTGAACAGACTGCAACAGGTGAAATGGAGTTAAATTTAGAAGCTGACCTGGAACCAGAATTAAAAATTGATACTTATACGCATAAAAAAGATATCCCCCCCTTAGATACTGGGGCCGGTCTTGACGTCAATCTTCCAGAAGAAGAACCTAAAATAGATTTAGAGGTTAGTACCGTTGCTGTTGAGAAAGAAGAAAAAGATATTAAGGCTGATAAATTAGTCAAAGATTTTGGCGAATTTGACCCAAAACTAGAGTTGGGTAATTATAAGTTTCCTGTTCTTGATTTGTTGGATCAACATGGTGTCACAGGAGGAATTACGATAAATCAAGAAGAGCTTGAAGAGAACAAAAATAAAATTGTAAATACCCTTAAAAATTATAAAATAGGAATAGCACAAATTAAAGCTACCATAGGCCCAACTGTGACCTTATATGAAATTGTGCCAGAAGCAGGAGTTCGCATTTCAAAAATCAAAAATCTAGAAGATGATATTGCCCTTTCATTGGCCGCTTTAGGTATTCGTATTATAGCTCCCATTCCTGGTAAAGGTACAATTGGTATTGAAGTACCAAATAAAAATTCAACGATTGTTTCAATGCGTTCGGTAATTGCTTCAAAAAAGTTTCAAGAAGCTGAAATGCAACTACCTATTGCTTTTGGAAAAACAATTAGTAATGAGACTTTCGTTGTTGATTTAGCTAAAATGCCACACCTTTTAATGGCAGGTGCCACGGGCCAAGGTAAATCAGTTGGACTGAATGCTGTAATCACCTCTTTGCTTTATAAAAAGCACCCAGCAGAAATCAAATTTGTTCTAGTTGATCCTAAAAAGGTAGAATTAACCTTATTCAATAAGATAGAGCGTCACTTTTTAGCAAAATTGCCTGATTCTGAAGAGGCGATTATTACGGATAATACCAAAGTAATAAATACCCTCAATTCACTCTGTATTGAAATGGACAATAGGTATGAACTATTGAAATTAGCGATGGTTCGTAATATAAAGGAGTATAATACCAAGTTTAAATCTCGGAAACTTAATCCGAATGATGGTCATAAATTTTTGCCCTATATCATTCTAGTCGTTGATGAGTTTGCAGATTTGATTATGACTGCCGGCAAAGAGGTTGAAACTCCAATAGCAAGGTTAGCGCAATTAGCTAGAGCTATCGGAATACATTTAATTATTGCCACTCAGAGACCTTCAGTTAATGTTATTACAGGTATTATTAAAGCTAACTTTCCAGCACGTATTGCGTTTAGAGTAACTTCAAAAATAGATTCAAGAACAATTCTTGACGCACAAGGCGCGGATCAACTCATTGGCCGTGGTGATATGCTATATACCCAAGGTAATGATGTTACACGAATTCAATGTGCTTTTGTAGATACTCCAGAGGTTGCAAAAATTACTGAATATATCGGGTCACAAAGAGCATATCCAAGCGCTCATGAGCTCCCAGAATATGTTGGCGAAGAATCTGGCACAAGTCTTGCTAATGATATAGCGGACAGAGATAAAATGTTTCGTGATGCGGCAGAAGTTATTGTAATTGCTCAGCAAGGTTCTGCTTCTTTAATTCAAAGAAAATTAAAGTTAGGGTATAATAGGGCTGGACGAATAATTGATCAACTCGAAGCAGCAGGAATTGTTGGGCCTTTTGAAGGAAGTAAAGCTCGACAAGTACTTGTTTCTGATATGTATGCCTTAGATCAACTATTGCAAAACGAAACAAAGTAATCATCAAAAAGAAAGAATACTTAAATCTCGATTTTCGAGTAAAATTAAAAACATGATTAAAAGAACACTCACATCATTTATATTATTATTCATAAGTGTTGCTTCGGTGGCGCAAAATTCGCAAAAAGCAAAAGCACTTTTGGATGAAGTTTATGCCAAAGTAACTAGCTATGATAATATTCAAATAGAATTCAAGTATGCTTTGGAAAATACTGAAGCAAATACAAAAAGTGAGACTCAAGGAAAAGCATCATTAGACGGCGATAAATACTTAGTTGAACTCTTTGGTTCTAAACAACTTTTTGATGGTAAATTGGTTTATACTATTGTACCAGATAATGAAGAAGTAACAATTGAAAGTCCAAGCGAAGGTGAGAATACAGTTACACCATCTAAAATGCTAACATTTTATAGAGAAGGGCATACGTATACTTGGGATATACTTCAGAATGTTCAAGGAAGAAAAATTCAATTTGTAAAGCTGACTCCTATAGATACTAACACTCAAATTAAATCGATTTTATTAGGTATTGATGCCGAAACAAAACATATTTATAAATTGATTGAAACGGGTGACAATAGCACAAAAACAACTATTACCGTTAATTCTTTCAAAACCAATCAGCCCTTGTCAAAAAGCTTGTTTACTTTTGACGAAGCCAAGTATAAAAATGATGGCTATTACATCATAAGAAACTAATGCATTGAAGCTCTTAGACCGGTACATTTTATCTAGCTTTCTTTATAATTTTCTTAGCTCGTTTGTGATATTGATGGTTATTTTCATCTTTCAAACGGTATGGCTTTTTATTGATGATTTAGCCGGTAAAGACTTGGATCTTGCAATTATTGGCAAGTTTTTATTTTATTACATGCCAACCTTAATTGATAAGGTTTTACCGCTTACAGTACTTTTATCATCCATTCTTACTTTTGGGACCTTTGCCGAAAACTATGAGTTCGCTGCTATGAAAGCCTCAGGTATTTCACTTCAAAGAGGTATGCGAAGCATCATTGTTTTTGTTTCTATTTTAGGTGTGGGTACTTTCTTTTTAGCTAATAATGTGATACCGGCAGCAGAACAGAAAATTTTTAATATGCGACGTAATATTGCTAAATTAAAGCCTGCAGCTGTTATAGTTGAGGGCGTTTTTAGTGATATTGAAGGTACTGCAATGAATATTAAAGTTGCAAGAAAATTTGGGGAAGAAGATCGGTTTTTAGACGATGTAATCATTCATCAGAAGTCAACAACGAATTTAAACACAACAGTAATTAAGGCCAAAACAGGAGAATTAATTAGTAGTGAAGATTCTGATATCATCCAATTGGTTTTAAATGATGGCTACTATTATGATGAAATGCAACGAAAATCATCAAAAGATCAAAAGAAGAAACCTTTTGCCCGTTCCAAATTTGAAACATATATTAAAAACATTGATGTTTCTTCATTAAATGATCAAGACATTGAGCAAGAATCAGATATTACCACTGATAAAATGAAAAATGTATTTCGCTTGAGTAAGGATATAGATTCCTTAAAAACGAATAATATTAAGCAAGTAACGGCTTTTTCAAAAAATATTACCGCCAGAATGGGTGCGTTCCCTTTAAAAATGGTTGATTCTTTAAAAAATGTGGACTTAAAAAAAGCAGCAAAAAAGATTCTTCCAAAAAAGATAGATACTTCCTTCAATACAAATGATATTACAACTGCACTTCCTATTTGGCAAAGAAGTCAATTAATGACTAAAGCAGAAAATACAGTAACTAATATATTGAATACAGTTCGCGGAAAAAAGACAGAATTAAACAAACGGTATGAGATTTATAATCGTCATATTCTTTCATTACACAAGAAATTTGCTTTAGCATTTTCATGCATTATTTTATTTTTTGTAGGCGCACCCTTAGGCGCAATCATAAGAAAGGGTGGTTTAGGATTACCTATGGTAATTGCAATTATTTTATTCTTGGCCTATTATTTCATAGGTGTATTTGCAGATAATTATGCCAAAAAAGGGGCTTGGCATCCAATCATTGGAGCATGGTTATCTACACTTATTATGTTACCACTTGGAGTATCATTAACAAAGCGTGCAACAAATGACAAAGGGTTAATGAGTATTGGCAACGTCATTGATAGTATTACTGCCGTATTCAAAAAGAAAAAAGAATCAAACTAAATGGTTGAAAATATTACATCAGGTGTTACATTAAACACTATTGAAGAAGCCATCATAGATATAAAAGCTGGCAAAGTAATTATCGTTGTCGACGATGAGAATAGAGAGAATGAGGGTGATTTTTTAGCAGCTGCTGAATTAATAACGCCGGAGACCATCAATTTTATGGCTACTCATGGTAAAGGTTTGATTTGTGCTCCTTTAACTGAGGGTAGATGTGAAACACTCGGGTTACATAAAATGGTTTCTCACAATACAGACCCTCTAGAAACTGCATTTACGGTATCTGTTGATTTAAGAGGCAATGGAGTTACCACTGGAATTTCTGCCGCAGATAGAGCTAAAACTGTGTTGTCACTAACTGAAGATGATACTAAGCCGCATGAACTTGCACGACCAGGCCATATTTTCCCATTAATTGCGAAAGAAGGTGGCGTTTTAAGACGAACAGGACATACAGAGGCTGCTATTGATTTTGCGAGATTAGCAGGCTTAAAACCAGCAGGTGTGATTGTTGAAATCATGAATGAAGATGGTAGTATGGCTCGTTTACCTCAATTACTTGAGGTAGCTAAAAAATTTAATTTAAAAATAGTTTCTATTGAAGATTTGGTTGCTTATCGTATGGAGCATGATAGTCTTATAGAAAAGAAAGAAGATTTTAATATTCAAACTAGATTTGGAGAATTTAGATTGAGAGCTTATCAACAAACTACGAATGAGCAGATTCATATTGCTTTAACAAAAGGTAGTTGGAAAAAAGATGAGTTAGTTTTAACACGTATTAATTCGACTTTAATAAATAACGACATCTTAGGTACGCTTACGAATAACCCTGATGATAAATTGAATGATATGTTTAAGGCTATTCAAGCTGAAGAAAAGGGCGCATTTGTTTTTATCAATCAAGAATCAGAAGCGTTGAATCTTTTAGGTAGACTCAAAGAATTAAAGGACTTACAAAAAGATGGGGTTATTAAAGCTCCAAAAATTGATATGGATGCTAAAGACTTCGGTGTTGGCGCACAAATTCTTCATGATTTGAACATCTCTAAAATTAGATTGCTCTCAAACTCAGAACAAACAAAAAGAGTGGGTATTGTAGGATATGGTTTAGAGATTGTAGAATATGTGAAGTATTAAACCACTTCTAATATTACTTTTTTGATTATTGCGGCTCTATTCTTAACTTCTTGTTCTGTCCAACTGAGTTTTACCAAACAAGAAATGGTTCTTCCCATCCAATGGTCCGAAGCAGTAAAATCAGCTTTGGTATAATCAGGTAGCCCTTCCAGAACATCTTTAGCTAACTTACCTAAAGATTTATTTTCTTTCAAGTGTTCCCATTTACGATAATAATGCCAATTATTATCAAACCAGTAAAAACAGGCGTCCACTCCAGCTTTACCTAAAGCCTTATGAACATTACGTGTTATTTTTTCAGTTGGAAGAAAAAAGTTTAAAAATGAATAATTCTCTACTCCCCCATCAGGAACTTTTCTAAAAGTAACTTCCGGTATTTCATTTAATGCCTGCCGTAATAAAGTGTAATTTTTTTCTTGTATAGCTAAAAACTCATCTAACCGTTCAATCTGAGCACAGCCAACCGCAGCATTTAATTCAGAGATTCTAAAATTATACCCTAAAAATGGGTGTGTTTCTGCACCTCTATCATTTCCAATATGATCATGCCCATGATCAGAATAGTGATCTGCATTTTTATAATAGACTTTATTATTGGTTATGATACCTCCACCTTCACCACAAGTAATGGTCTTTACATAATCAAAGGAAAAACAACCTAAGTCACCAAAACTACCCAAAGGCTTACCTTCGTAACTACCACCAATTGCCTGACAAGCATCTTCTAACAATAATAAATTGTGTGCTTCACAAATGGCTTTCAAAGCACTTAAATCAGCCATAGAACCACACATATGCACCGGCATAATTACTTTGGTTTTCGGAGTTATTGCTTTTTCCACGGCCTTAGGGGCTAAAGTTAAGGTGTCATCAATGTCTACTAAGATAGGTATCGCTCCAATGGCTAGAATAGATTCAAAGCTTGCAACAAACGTAAAAGTTGGCATAATTACCTCGTCTCCTGCCCCTATTCCTGCACTTAAAAGAGCCACCGTTAGCGCTGATGTACCACTACTAACCAATTGAGCATAATTGGTTTGCATACGTTTAGCCAAAGCATTTTCAAGCTTTTGAGCTTTCCAATGACCATTCCGCATGCCATCAAATCCATAGCGCATTAAAACACCATTATCCAAAACATCTTGTACTTCTGCTTTCTCTTGTTCTCCAAATAATTCAAATCCTGGCATTTCTTTTTAAGTTTTGGTCTTATGGGAAAATATAAAATTCTTGTATAATTCGTACTTGTTTTACGATTCTTTTTTAAGGATTTAAATTTTACAACTTAAGTAAAGAACCAAAGTTTAATGGCCATAATTATGACCATTACCACCAAAAAAGATTTTATAAAACCATCTCCCTTTTTTACTGAAAATCTACTTGCAACCCATGCACCTGTTCCATTTCCAATAGCGAGCACTAAACCAATTATCCAATCTACTTTATCATTAAAGGTAAAAACAGCTAAAGCAGATAGCATGTAAATAAAGACCACAACTACTTTTGTGGCATTTGCCCTAATCAAGCTCATTTTATTAACAAAGTGAAGAAATAAAAGCATTAGAAAACCAAGTCCAGCGTTTATAAAACCTCCATAAATTCCAAAGAAAAAGAAAATTATAATTCCGAGCCAAAGGTACTTACCAGTAAGCCTTTCTTCTAAATCCGTAAGTTTAATTTTTGGTTTAAAAATTATAATTAAAACTACTGCAATCATAACAATTGCAAGTATTCTATTAAAAGATTCCCCATCAACATCTACTGCGATTCTTGCTCCTATTAAGGAACCAAAGAATGCAGAAATACCTAAATAAATATTAAAAGGGTAGGTTGAAATACCTTTACTTTTAAAACCTGCTGTTGCCATTGCGGTCTGTACAATAATGGCGACTCTATTAGTTCCATTAGCTACTGCGGGGGGCAAGCCTAAAAAAATTAAAGTAGGTAACGAGATTAAAGAAGCTCCACCTGCAATGGTATTAATGAAGCCTACGATAAAACCAACTACTATTAATAAAACATAATGATACCATTCATACATCTTACAAAAATAATACCTAGTTGATTATTAAAGTTCAATAAAAAATAAATGATTTTGGTTTTACATAACTAAAAAGCTTAGTATATTTGCAGCCGCATTAGGAGAAATGGCAGAGTGGTCGAATGCGGTAGTCTTGAAAACTATTGAGGGTCACACCTCCGGGGGTTCGAATCCCTCTTTCTCCGCAAGCAATCATTAAAACCGCAGAATTTACTCTTGCGGTTTTTTTTTGTCAAAAATTAAAGGTTTTACTTAAATCATATTTATAAAATTCATATTTTCAACCTAACCGTTTAATTACCAATCAACACTTTAATTACTAATGGATTATTTTATAATAACCAGTATTTTAGTTTTTCTTTCTGCTCTTTTTGGTTTTATAAATGTTCGTTTTATAAAATTACCGAATACCATAGGCTTAACATTAATAACAATTCTGTTTACTGTGGGGGTTTTTGCTCTTAGCTATATTGATGATACTTTGCTTTCAGCTGAACGTTTTATCATTTCAAAAATTGATTTTAAAGTAGTGTTGCTTGATATTATGTTGAGCTTCCTACTCTTTGCCGGTGCATTACATACGGATCTTCAAAAATTAAAACAACAGCGATGGCCAGTTTTAGTATTTGCAACTTTTGGAGTTCTGGTTTCTACTTTCCTAATTGGTATTGGTACATATTATGTTCTAATGCTGATTGGTTTAGATGTCAAATTTATATACTGTCTGCTTTTCGGTGCGTTAATTTCACCTACTGATCCAATTGCAGTTTTAGGAATTTTAAAGAAAGCTGGTGCCCCGAAAAAATTAGAAATTAAAATTGTTGGTGAATCACTATTCAACGATGGAGTCGGTGTCGTCATATTTTTGACCATTTTCGGACTCGCCAATAGTTCAGAATCTGCATTTTCGGTTAATGCTGTATTAGAATTGTTTGCAGTTGAAGTTTTTGGCGGTTTATTATTAGGTGCATTTTTAGGATGGTTGACCTACCAACTTTTAAAACGTATTGATGATTATAATATTGAAGTTATTATTACACTAGCTACTGTAATGACCGGTACTATAATAGCAACTCATTTACATGTTTCTGCACCTTTGGCAATGGTCGTAGCTGGTTTAATAGTTGGTGGTAATAAAACAAGAGAAGAGGCTATGTCAAAGCTAACTCAAGATTATGTAGATAAGTTCTGGGAGTTGCTTGACATACTTTTAAATACCATTTTATTTGTACTTATTGGCATGGAAATACTAGTTTTAGACCTTGAAACTGAATATATACTGGCCGGCCTTTTAATCATTCCGGTAGCCTTAGTTTGTCGTTATTTATCATTATTGATACCAGTAAATATATTTAAGAAACGACTAGATTTTGTGCCGAATACTACCCTCATTATGACATGGGGAGGTCTCAGAGGGGCAATTTCAATAGCCTTAGCCTTAGGATTAACAGATTCTATGGAGCGAGATCTTTTCCTGGTAATTACTTATATCATAGTGATTTTTTCAATACTGGTACAAGGACTTTCTGTTGGAAAACTAATTTCAAAGCTTCAATTAAAAAAAGAGTAAAATGCCAAAACAAGCATCAATAAAAATAATAACAAATTTAATTTTTGGTTTATTCTTCATGCTTTTGGGTTGGTATGGACATACCCAAGAAAAAAAGATTTACCGAGTTGGAATGATGGTGGATTCTCAGACACCGGAAACTCGAGTGCTTTTTGATAGACTTACGACTGAAGTTCAGTCGGTAGTTGGTGAAGATGGAATTATTGAATTTCCAGGAGAATTTGTTTTAGTAAATGGTTTTAGTGTAGCGATGGCTGAAAAAAACTATGATAAACTCATCAATGGAAATGTTGATATCATTTTAGCTCTGGGTTCAGCAAGTAATATTGTCATTCAGGACCAAACAGCTTATTTAAAACCGACAATATTATTTGGATCTGTTAATACGGATTTTACTGAACTTGATTTGGTTAAAAAGACTTCGGGTATAGAAAACTTCACTTACCTGATGGGTGTACAATCATTTAAAGATGATTTGAAAACTTTCAAACAGCTAACTGATTTTAAATATGTTGGAATAGCTATAGAAGAAGGCATATCGGAATCTTTGCCCTTAAACGCAACCTTCGATATTATTATTAAAGAATTAGAAGCTACATATCGATTAATTCCGTACAAAACAATTGATGAAATAGATGCCAATTTGCAGGGTTTAGACGCCTTATACATGGCTGGAGGATTTGAGTTGCAGGATGATGAGATTAAAATATTGAGTGATGTTTTAATTGAAAAAAGAATACCTTCTTTTACTAGTACCGGTGCTCGTGATGTTCAGTTAGGACTAATGGCTACTAATAATAGTGATGATAATACCGAGCAAATAATTCGCAGAATTGCATTGACCATTGAGGCCCATGTTACGGGTGGTTTGTTATCAGAACAGAATGTGTTCATTGATTTTGAACAACGATTGACTACTAATTTTAATACCATGCAAACGCTCGGTGTACCTATTAGATATAGTCTCATTGAAAGAACTGATTTTGTTGGAGATTTTCAAAACCAGCTTTCTGAAAAAAATTATTCTATACTTGATATTATTAATGACAACCTAGAACGCAATCTAACATTACAATCACAACAAAAGGAGATTGAATTAAGCCAACAAGATGTAAAAACTGCGGTAAGTAATTACTATCCTAATGTTTCAGCTAATGCAACCTTCACTGCGATTGACGAGTCTATTGTAATTCCTAATTTATCTCCTGAGTTTTCTACCGATGGCAATATTTCATTAAGTCAAACTATTTTCTCAGAGGGTGCCAATGCCAATATTTCAGTACAAAAAAATCTTAAAAAGGCTCAGGAGGCGAATTTTAATGCTTCGCAATTAGATGCTGTTTTAGAAGCCTCAAATCTTTATTTCAATGCTCTAGTTAGTAAAGTGAATGTCCAGATTCAAAGCCAAAACTTGCAATTGACTAAAGAAAACTTGCGCATTGCCAAACAAAATTATGAAGCAGGACAATCTGGCAAATCAGACATGCTACGTTTTCAAAGTCAGATGGCCCAGAACACACAGACAATGATTGAGGCTATTAATCAGCTAGATCAAGCTTTTATCGCCATAAACCAATTATTGAATAACCCAATTAACTATGAACTAGATATTGTTGATGCAAATATTGGTGAAGGTGTATTTGAGGCATATAATTATGAACAACTTGCTGATTTATTAGACAATCCTTTGTTAAAAGAACCTTTTGTTGCTTTTTTAATTGAAGAAGCTAAAAACAACTCTCCGGAATTAGAATCATTAGGATATAATCTCAAAGCTATAAAACGCAACTTCAATTTGAATTCCTTTGGGCGATTAATACCCACTGTGGCACTGCAAGCTAATTACAACAAAAACTTTAACCAATGGGGTGCTGGTAGTATTGACCCAAGTCCTGTTGGTAACTATAATGCTGGCCTAAGTGTTTCTATTCCTATTCTAAATCAATTTAGAACAAATATCAATAGACAAACAGCGAAAATTCAATTGGATCAAATTGAAATCAATAAGCAGAATACTGAACTAGCAATAGAAAGTAATGTCAGTACAGCAGTTTTAAATATTATTAATCAAATATCAAATATCCGGTTATCCGAAGTATCGGTAACAGCTGCCAAGGAGGCCTTGGAACTAGTACAAACTTCTTATTCAGAAGGTGCCGTAAGTATAATTCAGTTAATAGATGCTCAAAATAATTTTTTACAAGCGCAATTGGCTCAGGCAAATGCCACCTATAATTTTTTATTGAATTCTATTCAATTAGAACGTTTTATGGGATATAATTTCCTTTTACATACAAGAGAAGAAAATGATGCTTTCAAGCAAAGGTTCAACACCTTTGTGCAGGTTAATTTTAATCAAGAGAAATAAAATACTTTAAGAATATGAAATCCTATCAAATTTTGAAAAGTCTAGCGTTATTGCTATTAGCTATTTTCATAGTTAGTTGTTCCGGAGAAAAAAAAGAACAAGAAGAACTAGTTAGGCCTGTTGAATATCAAAAAGTGTCCTATGCAAATGGTGCAAAAGAAAGAACTTTCAGTGGAACAGCGCGTACTGAAAAAATAATTAATTTAAGTTTTAGAAATTCGGGTATTCTAATGCAATTGGATGTTAAGTTAGGCCAACTTGTTAAAAAAGGCCAGCTTTTAGGAAAATTAGATAATGTGGAGCCTCGATTAAATTATGAACGCTCAGTAACATCCTTAAATAGTGCCGAATCTCAAATGAATACGGCAAAATTATCTCTTGATAGGTTTAGAGTTCTTTATGAAAAAGGTAGTGCTTCTTTAACCGATTTTGAATCGGCAAAAAACTCGTATCGAAATGCCGAGCAAAGTTATGAATCAGCTAAAAGACAAGTTGTAATACAACAAGAACAAATCAATTATGGCTACCTATACTCCCCAGAAAATGGTGTGATTACATCAGTAACCGCTGAAGTAGATGAGAATATAAGTCCAGGGCAAACCATTGCTATTTTAAATGCTGGAACTGAAATGGAAATTGCTCTTGGTCTACCTGAAAGCATTATTAACGAAGTTCAATTAGGCATGCCAGTAAACATTACCCTGTCTTCTGTTAATGACCAAAGTTTTCAAGGAAAAGTCACGGAGTTATCGCCAGCCATTGACACTAATACTGCTACCTATCCTGCTCGGGTTAAATTAAATGAGGCATCAGAAGATATCAAAACTGGTATGGCAGCAAATGTCACCTTTGAATTAGAAGAAAACAAAAAGCAAAGTCAGGCCTTGAGAATTCCTGCTAATGCTGTCGGAGAAGATAGTGACGGAAGATATGTATTTCTAGTAATAAAAGAAGGCGAAAAAGCACTGGTTAAAAAGAACCCTGTTGAAGTTGGTGATTTAAATTCTGAAGGATTTGAAGTGGTACAAGGTTTAAAAGAAGGACAACTGATTGCTACTGCAGGTCTACAGACGCTCTTAGATGGACAAGAAGTTTCATTACAGTAATTCAATTTCTAAAAAGAATAAGGTATGAATCTCACCGAATTTTCAATAAATAAGAATCGAATTACACTTACCATCTTAGGTACAATAATGCTTTTAGGTATTACTTTATATCAATCTCTCCCAAGAGATAGTATGCCCCCATATACAGTAAGGGTTGCATCTGTGGTATCTTTTTTCTCAGGGGCTAGTCCAGAACGTGTTGAACTTTTAGTAACTGATAAAATTGAAAAAGTGGTTCAAGAACTCCCTGAGCTTAAGGAAGTTGCAAGTACATCAAGGGCAGAACTTTCCGTGGTAACTGTTACCCTTAAAGATGAAGTTGCCCCTGAAGACATGCAAGCTGTGTGGGATAGACTGCGACGGAAACTAAGTGCAATACAAGGTTTGCCTAGCGGGGTGAAACCAGATTTGAAAGATGACGGTATTGGTGAAGTTTATGGTATTGTAGTGGGGATGACTTCAGATGGATATTCTTATGCACAAATGAAAGAATATGTTGATGATATTAAGGATGATTTGATAAAACTACCCGATGCTGCTAAAGTAGAATTAGGTGGAGTTCAAGATGAACGAGTATTTGTGGAGTTTGATAATGCTAAACTTAAAGAATATGGTCTCTCGGCCAGTAAACTACAAAATATCATTGCATCTACTAATATTTTGAGTAGTGGTGGGCAAATAAATTTAGGAAACGAAAGAATAATTCTTGAACCAACAGGTAACTTCAATTCTTTAGATGATATAAAAGGAACATTAATTCCTGTTGGAGCCAATGGCACTCAACTATTACCCCTCGGAGATATTACAACAATAACACAATCTTATATTGACCCGCCAACACAAAAAATAAGGGTTAATGGAATGGATGCTATCTCATTGCATGTAAGTCTTAAGGAAGGCTCAAACGTCATTAAATTAGGAGAAGATATGGATGTCGTTTTAGAAAAGTGGCGTCAAAAACTTCCAGTGGGATTAGAGCTAGGTCGCCTGTCTTCACTTGACACTTATATTGATGTAAAAATCAGTGATTTCGTTATTAACCTTTTACAATCAATAAGTATCGTTTTGATTGTAATGTTGATTTTCTTAGGGCTACGTTCGGGAACAATTATTGCCAGCCTTATTCCTATTGTTGTCATTATGACTTTGATGTTAATGGGGCTTATAAATATGGGGCTTAACCAAGTTACACTAGCCGCTTTAATTATGGCTTTAGGTATGATGGTAGATAACGCAATTGTAGTTGCTGAAACTATTATGGTTAAGCTAGAACAAGGTATCCCTAAAAAGAAAGCAGCTATTGAAGCATGTTCTGAGTTGTTTACACCGCTTTTGATTTCTACATTAACAACTTCAGCCGCTTTTTTATCCTTTTATTTAGCAGAATCTACAATGGGGGATATCGTAGGTCCAATTTTTGTTGTTATTTCTTTGGCGCTGCTTTCGTCATGGATTATGGCTTTAACAGTAATTACATTGTTTTGCTATCTTTTTCTTAAGGTGATTCCGAAATCAGAGCAAAAAGAAAGTTTTGTAGACCGTATCATCAATATACTTAAAGGGTATTATAAAAATTTGATTTTAAAGGCCTTATCACATAAGTGGATAGTATTGATTGGTATTTTTATTGCCTTCTTTTTATCGCTCTATGGTTTTACAAAAGTTGCTTTTGTATTTTTTCCAGATAGTGATAGAAATATGATTACTATAGATATCAATTTGCCGCTTGGAACTAAAATTGAAACTACTTCAGATGTTGTCTTGGACATAGAAAAGTTTATTACAGATTCACTCCAAGTCAATGAAGCTCGGCCCAATGGTATTGTAGATTGGTCGGCATATATTGGTGAAGGACCAGAATCTTATGACTTAGGATATTCTCCCGATGAGGCCAATTCAAGTTATGCCCATATATTAGTAAACACCTCTGAATTCATCTACAATAATGAAATGGTTAGCAGTCTTGATGCCTATTGTTTTAAAAATTTTCCTGACGCTGATATTAAAGTTGGGCTTTTAGCTTCTGGTGGTGGTGGAACACCTATAGAGATAAAAGTATCAGGGCCCGATCCTGATGTACTTGCAAATATTGCTCGTACTATAAAAGGTAGGCTAACCGGTATTAACGGAACTAAAAATATTAAGGATGATTGGGGACCTAAAAGCAAAAAATTTGTAATTAATATTGACCAGAATAGAGCTCAGACCGCGGGTGTTTCAAATCAAGATATAGCAACTTCGCTACAAACTGTTTTAGAAGGTTTTCAAACCGGTGAGTATCGCGAAGAAGATAAATCTATACCTATAGTAATGAGAAGTGATGCGAGTCAACAACAAAGCTTGGAGTCGTTAGAAACATTAAATGTATACTCACAATCCACAGGTAAAAGCGTTCCCTTATTACAGGTAGCTTCAATAGTACCAGAATGGCAGTATAGTAAAATTAAACGATTAGATATTTATAGAACAGTAATTGTTTCTAGTGAACTTCGTGAGGGCGCCAATGCATCAGCAATCACACAAGAGATTACACCTTGGTTAGATGAACAAAAAGCGAATTGGGATTCAGACTACAACTATAAATTTGGTGGTGACGCTGAGAACACCTCAGAAAACATGGGTGCGGTAATAAAATACCTCCCCTTATCCGGTTTTATCATAGTACTCCTTTTAATTGTTCAGTTTAACTCATTCCGTAAAATGACTATGGTTTGTTTAACAATTCCCCTTGCCGTAATTGGTGTTGTTATTGGTCTATTAGTGTTTCAAGAGCCTTTCGGTTTTATGCCATTTTTAGGTGTAATCTCATTGGCAGGAATAGTAATTAATAATGCAATTGTCTTAATTGATAGAGTCGAGGTGGAACAGACCGCTCTTAAAAGAAAGGAAAAAGATGCCGTAATTATGGCTTGTTTACAACGTTTTAGACCAATATTACTAGCTACGTTTACTACAGTTTTAGGTTTAATTCCTCTTTATTTAAGTGGTGGTGAAATGTGGGAAGGAATGGCCGTGAGTATTATGGTTGGTCTATTATTTGGAACTGTTATTACATTAATTTTTATTCCAACTTTCTATAGTGCCGTATATAAAGTAAACTATAAAGATTATGTGTTTAATGAAGCCATGATGGAAGCATAAACGATGAATGGAACTAACTTTATCTTTAAAATATCTATATAAACATCTTTGGCAATCTATAGTATTCTGGACATTTGCCATGACACTTTTCGCCATTTTTCGATATTACGGCCTAGGAGAAGAAGAGGGTATTTCAACGGGGCCTGAACATCAAGGGTCTCGTATTTTACCAATTTTTGCGTTATTTGGATTTTTCATCGGTATAATAAGTGCATTAATAGAATTCTTTTTAGATAAATACCTTTCAAAAAGAATTTCTATTGGCCTCAACCTTTTTATAAGTATGCTTATTTATCTAATCTTTATAATTATTCTATCAACAATAACCATTGAAATTAGCAATACTATTTATGGTTTAAAAATTGATAATGCAGTTGGCTGGTGGCGAAAAGATAAAACCTTTTGGACCGTTATCATCTATATGAACATTGCCGCCTTGGGTTTTTCATTTATTCAGATTGCCAACGATAAATTTGGGAAGGGTGTTTTTGTAAAAATGCTCTTTGGAAAATATAAAGAACCAAAAGAAGAGAAACGCATTTTTATGTTTTTGGACCTAAAATCATCTACTACTATTGCCGAGAAATTAGGGCATTTCAAGTATAGCCAACTAATACAGGACTGCTTTTATGATTTAAATGAAGTGGTACCCGAGTACGATGCTGAAATTTATCAATATGTAGGTGATGAGGCCGTTTTAAGTTGGCCTTACCAGAAGGGGTTATCGAACAATAATTGCGTCAGGCTATTTTTCACTTTTAGGAAAAAGCTTTTTGATAAAACAGATTATTATACCAACAAATATGGAATTTCACCTGAGTTTAAAGCAGGTTTGCACGGAGGAATACTTATGGTTGCCGAAGTCGGGGTTGTAAAAAAGGAAGTGGCGTATCACGGAGACGTTATAAACACTTCGGCTCGGATTCAAGCGGAATGTAACGCACATAAAGTACCAATACTCATTTCTGAAAAGTTATTGAAAGACCTTGATCGAGATGATTTTTTTTCTACCAGACATCTTGGCGATGTATTATTGAAAGGGAAGAAACAAGAAGTCAAAATTCATACTGTTGAAATGACCTAATGAAAAAATTATTATATAAATATCGTTTTGAATTATTTTTATTCAGCCAATTAGCTATTTTATTTGGTTCTTTGATTGTACCTCAAACAATTTTTGAAAACATCTTAGACCCGATACTCTTTTTAATTAATTTATTAGCAGGAATCATTTTAATTTCAAAAAGACCACGTTTGGTATGGTTTTGCGTCTTTGTTTTGGGTTTAAGTGCAATTCTATTTATCATTTCAACCCTTATTGGTGAAAAGAATGAAACTTTAGATTTTTTACGTTTGGCAGGGTATTTCTTGTTTTATTTAGTGGTCACATTTGAAATCATTAAGCAAGTGTGGCTGGTTAAAAAAGTAAATAAAAATGTTATTTACGGTTTAATGAGTGGTTTCATTTCTTTGGGGCTTATTGGATTTTTTATTTTCATGACCATTGAAATGGTGTATCATAATTCTTTTCAAGGGCCTCCAATGCTGGCCTTGGCTGAACAACCCGAACTGATTACTGAAAAACTGATGTATTTCAGTTTCATAACATTAATGACAATCGGTTATGGTGATATAATTCCGGTAACTGGACTAGCCCAAAAAGCGGTTATTTTAGTAGGATTAATTGGTAATTTTTATTTGGTAATTATTACCGCTGTTGTAGTAGAAAAATACATTACTCATTCAAAATAAAAATTTGGTAATAAAGTCCATACTAATTTGACTTAGCGGTTTGTTTAGTTTTTTTATGACTTTTAGACTTATCGTCTTTCGTACCAACAGGATGAAAAGCCTTAATCCAAGCATTTTCAAAAAGACTAAGAAAGGCACTCATCTTATTTGTCTTTATCTTATTTAAGTCGCCTTTAAAAGGGACCTTCATTGAAATACTATTGTTTTTATGGTTTTTGATTAAAAATTTAAACATTCCAACAAAGCCTTCCCATAGAACACTTAAAAACTTATCCCCTTTACCAATAAATTTAGAATTAATAAATGAAGGATTAACTAAACCGTTAACATAGCCTTCATCTATTTTTAATACTCCATACATCTCAAAAGTTCCTCTAGCAAAATCAATTCCTGTATAGTGCTTAGTAAAATCATTTAACGCCATGGCGTTTGCATTGCGTATGGTCAAGGCAATATCAACATCAGGAATTTGTTGAATTAAATCCATTTTTCCCTCGACTTGCAATTCACCGCCACCTACTGTATTTCCAATCGCTACAACGCTCGATGGTAAACCCTGATTTATAGACTTGGTATTTCTTAAATTAGAAGCAGTAAGACTAATATTTTGAATATGTAAGTCAATATTTGGCTTTGTGTTAATTTCTACGTAGCCAAATTTACCACCTTCAACTTTTAGTTCGTTAATCGCTATAGGCACAATTTCCGTCAATGCCTTAGACCAATCATCCAATTCTGGCTCTGGATTATTTCCGGTTTGATTGTGATCCGAAAGAATATAAATTATCTCTGGGTTTGCTAAATAAATATCACTTACAATGTTTCCTTTCAGAATTTCATTTACATCTAAGGCCACAATAGATTTGGGGAAATTTAAAAATGGGATTTGAGTTTGAGCATTTATCTTATTAATATATAAATTCTCTATAATATATTTTCCTGAAAAAAGACCAACCTCTATGGCAGCTACTTCACCATAATATCCGGGAATATTGTGAAGGGCTTGATTGGTATAGTGTTTTAAAATGGAAGGCAATGCTATTCTAAAAATCAATAGTAATAGAATAATAGAGATTGGTATAACTACTATTTTTCTGCGAAACCAAAACCTTTTATTAGATGTATTCTTTTTCAATGTTATACGGTTTATAGGCCTCCTAAAGTCTTTTCAATTTTTTCAACAAATAGTGGAATCTCCACTCCAATTATAAATCGCCACCGATTTAGGCTTAATTTAGAAATTTCATTCTCTACAGCTTCCAATTCACCAGACGGAAAATCTATTGGGTTGGCAAATTCTGCACTCGTTGTTGATAAAATAGCACCTGAAACAAAACTTGCCCAACTTAAATTTGCGCTAAGCCCTAGACCATAATGCCAATAGTTAGTTCTAGTATCAGCCTCTTCGTTAATAGAACTAATCAAATTGAAAACGGTAGTTTGATTTTTATATGCCGAATAATCAGTCGAAAAACTTGAATAGGCCTTCCAAATATCATTTAAATATATTTCGGCCCCAACACCAAAATTGACAACTGGTTTAAGCGACTCGTTAAAATTAAAGTCTTGATTAGTAAAAGCATTTAAATCTAAAGTACTTATATCAAGTCTTTCATATTCTTCAACCCCATTGTACCATTCTATATTCGCATGGATTTTGTTCTTATTTAAATTGAAGCCGGCCCCTAATGAGGCGCCCAATGCTGTTCTACGCTTAGAATCTAAATTTCCAAATTCTGCTAAATTAAAAATATCATTATTCGTACCCGATAAAATCTCTTCCCCACTAAAACCTCCATTCCCTAAAAGTTTTAAATGTGGTAAGTTAAAGTTAAAGCCTAGCTCGATATCATCAGATTTCCAAGCTGCGGCTAATTTTAAAAACAATCCATAAGTCTTTTGCTCATAGCCTATCGTATTATCATACAACAACACATTATCTTGCTCATTTTTTGCAGCAAAATTCACATTAGAACTACCAGAGTAATTATAAATAGACAGAAATAGAGAAGCCCCAACACTAAAATTTCTTTTTATTGGTTTTGCCCAAGTAAGCCCTATCCATTCTTCTCTTAAATCTGTATTTATATTAGCTCTTGAAAGTACATCTTCATTACCATCTGAACCATTTATAAAATCTCCATTAACTAATCCTGAACTATAGTTTATATCGTATCTATTACGGTATCTTGAAATAAAAGAATAGGCAAACTTATCTTTTGGGAAGTTCTTGATTTCAAACGTACCGGCAACCATGGTCGGAATACCATTAAAATTAGAATTCTTAACACGTTCACTATTTCCGAATGTGTTTTCAAGCTTAATATTACTTAATTCAAAAGCTTTGGCGCTAATTGCAAATGAAGGATTATCTACTAAACCCAATCTTGCAGGGTTATAGTAGCTCAAACCTAAATCACTTACAGTACCGGTGACGTTACCATTTAGGAGTATTGATTTATTTCCAAAATTTTCTAGCCTATAATTTCCTTGCGCAAGGAGAACACCATGACTGCTAAAAACAACTACAGTCAAGAATAAGTAAGCCTTTTTTAACTTATTGCGCTTTTTCGAAAGCGGAAACCAGTTTTTGAACATAGGCATCAGCAGTTTTGTACGCATCTTTTGGGTTATTAATACTTGTGGTTAATATCGCAACTAACTGGCCTTCTTTTGGTTCATCAAGATTATATGCTGCGGTTTCAAGAATATATTTTGTTTCGGTCGTGGTGCTACCTGAATTTGTAATGTAATCCCCATAAGCACTGTAATAGGATCCTCCAATATAAGGCAGCGCAAAGTAATCGTAGAAAGTACCATAACCGACCGGATAATAATTTCCATAGGTCGCGCCCATATAGATACCACTATTGGTTGATCTAGTTATTTGTTGTTTGTCTTTAATAGATGTAATTACAATTGCATTAAATCCCTCGCTAGCCATTAGACTTTTAATAAACTCAATTCGTTCTTTGGTGAATTCTTGCTTAGGATTAATTTTTGGAGCTTTAATAAAACTTTCGGTAGCCTTTATTCCTTGTTCTCTCAAGTTGTTGGCAATCGCTTCTTCAAAAGCGATTCTTGAATGGTCATCCGCTGTTCTACCCAGCACCAGTACATTTTTGTTTTTAAACTTGGTTATATTCGAATTGTCACCTTTCCAAGTGTCTAAAACCTTTATAGATGAGCATGACAACACTAAAAATGTAATTAAAACAAATACTAATTTTTTCATGGTTCTAATTGATTTAATATACTACGTAAGATAAGGAATCTAGATAATGAAAAATATTTGATGGTGATTTTAATAATAAAAATTTATTTTTTATGCCTTCTTTTTCCGAAGGGGTATACAGAATTAATAAGACCTGATTCAATTGACTTTACGATGTAGTTACCAAAACCCTTGTAAGGAACTCGTTGAAACTGTATCTCAGAAGTTTTAAGCTTCCCATTTTTAGGGTTCTCTTTTCTTACTGCAGAATTCGCTATCCATGAAAATGTCTTATTAGTAAGCATTGCATCTTTGCGCAGTACAATAGTATTCAAATTTTCGTAGTGCATTACAAAATCTCCAGTTGTAGAGGTGGCATTTCCTTGGCCATTAAAATTAAGCTTATGGACTCGACCAGATTCAAATTTTATATTTGATGAAGGAACCATTACTGGATTAAACGATTCAAAATTAAATGGACCAGTATGTCCTTTGAAAGTGAAAAAATTACTGTGAAGCGGATTAATTAGTTTTAAATTAAGGTAGAAATCTATTTCATTAAAAACTTTCGCGGTCAATGACATATCAATATTCTGAGGCTCCAAATCATTATATCTTGACTTTGCCGAGCCCAAATTTAAAATTGTTGAATGCACATTTTCAAGGTTAATTACTATTTCTTTTTCATTGATGATTTCGAAATAATCTAGACTTGAATTTTTTATTTGAACTTTTTTAATCCAAAATTCCTTGTTTGAATTTCTTAAAACGTGTTGCGGCATTGGTTTAGTTACCTTCTTATTCCAAGGCTTGTTTGAATCTTTTAGAATGGTGATTTTAGCTTTATCAATTAGAACACTATCCGCCATTAAATCAAATTTTTTAAAAAGCTTAGCCGTGTCCAAACCAAAAACCTCCAACGTTGGAATATCAAAAGAACTTGGTGATTTAGTATAGATGCTAATGGCCACTTTTTTCTTTAAAATATTGAGATTACCCAACTTCAAATTGCTAAATTTTGAATAACCATTACCCAAATTCATTAAACCGTTGGACAGTGAAATTTTTTCTTTAATTGACCCGTAGGTCACTAACATATTATTTAGTTCTAAAACAATATCGTCAGTCTTAATAGAAATGGCTTTTTTATCTAAACCACTAGTGAATAATATATCCTTAATTGCTATTAAATCTCCTTTAAGCGAATTAATAGTATCATTTGCTATCTCATCAAAATGAACTATTTGGAAATCAACTATTTTAAATTTTGAAATTGAAAGCTCTTTTAAACCACTTTTTTTTTGAAGCGATGTCTTCTTTTTAGTTTTTTGACTTAATCTTTGTTCTAAAATTCCACCCTTTTTAAATACTACCTCTAAACCTGTAACTTCAAACTCTTCTACCTCTAGCTTTTTGTTTAATAACAAGGGTAAAACTTCAAAATTTTTAACCTTAATATCCTTAATAAATGTATGCGGATTTAATGTATTCAAGTCTAAACTCGAGCTATCTTGAAGAAGAACAACGTCACTCAAATGAAATGAACGATTTAAATACGAAATCTCTAGCTTATCATAAGCTAAATATAACGGCTGGGTTTTATTAAGTAGTATGATTTGATTGTCAAGTGCTTTTTGAATTGTTTTTTTAGTTTGAATAAAGCCAAACCCGATTAGCATAACAACTAGAGTCAAAAAAACAAACCAAACTCTTAAGTGTTTATTTTTAAACATCGTTTTTGTTTATTCGGTCTGAACACATGCTCTTGTGGCTCTTTATTCTAAGGTCCACTCTCAAACCCTAGTTTTTACAATTCAAAAATTTCTATTTCTTTGTTTGAATATTATTTTTTAAAAGTGCTTGTACTAGTTCTTTCGAATAAATACTCGTAGTTCTTTCGATGGAAGATGGATCCTTAAGTTCAAATCGACCTACCCATTCTAAATTATCACCTGTTTTTTTTGAAAGGTTATAAAAGCTACTTTCAAAAACATATTTTATACCTGTTTTGAGTTCATCAGGCTCCCATGTTGTAATTGGATAATAGCCCACGTAACGTCCAAAACGACCATATCTAGCCGGCACATAAGCTGTAGAAGTGCTGCCAGGCAAAACATCCGTATATTCTTCGGTATTAATCAGATTAGTAAGAATAGCCCCATCAAAACCTTGAGTCACCAATTTTTGTTTTAGTGATTGAATTTGACTTTCTGATAATTTATTCATTAAATCTTTTGTTCCTTCAACTTCATAAGATGCTTTTGCATCAACCCCATTTTCTTTGAGTGTTTTTACCACCTCACTCTCAAATTTAATCCGTGATGTATTATCCTTTGAACGACCCACGACTAATACTTTATCATACTCCCGTTTTGTCTTACTAACATTCTCTGAACTTGTCAGATAAGAACTACCACAACTTGTTAAGAGAAAAACAAAACAAATTACTAAAACATTTAATACTCTCATCGCACCAATTTTTGATTTGATTTAAAAATACGATTTTATACTAAATCTACTTTTTAAAATAAATAGTTTTTAAATATGATAGTTTTTGGATAAAAGCGAATTGATTTTAAGTAGAAATTTAATTTTTCTGCTTTTTATCGATTAATAGACGTACTAAATACTTGTAATGGTTAAATCTCGTTTTTTAGTTCTAACCCGTAAAAACCCAAATCTATGGAAAACCAAGAAATTCCGAACTTACCACCTGTAATTAGTCAACTTGATGACCAAACAAGAGTGACCTTCTACAAAAAAACCTATGCTCATTTGGCTGGAGCAGTTCTCCTATTCATTTTAGTGGAAACGCTTTTTTTTCAAATTCCTGCCATTGTTGAACTTGCTATCTCATTGACCGGAGGAATTAGCTGGTTACTTTTATTAGGAGGCTTTATGTTAGTCACAAATTATGCGGAAAAACTAGCTCTTAAGAGTGATAATGTACAAGCACATTATGCAGGCTTAGTGCTTTATGTGATTGCTGAAGCTTTTATTTTTATTCCATTAATTTTTATGGCTGTAGTTATCGCAGACGGTGGGGCTTTCAATATATTATACCAAGCAGCCATTTTAACTATATCATTATTTACAGGCCTTTCAGCAATTGTATTCATCACTAAAAAAGATTTTTCATTTTTACAATCTGCCCTAACTATAGGTTTTTTTATCGCATTAGGTCTTATCATAGCAGGCACACTATTCGGTTTTGATTTAGGCTTATGGTTTAGTGTTGGCATGGTTGTATTGGCTTCTGGTTCAATTCTTTACCAAACATCAAACATGATACATAAATATCATGAAAATCAACATGTAGCAGCTTCACTTGGTTTATTTGCTTCACTCATGTTACTATTCTGGTATATACTAAGTATTTTATCGAACGATTAAAATACCTAACGTTCTTATTCAAAAGTCCACTTTATACAAGTGGGCTTTTTTTATAGTTATTTTTAAAATTATCTTCGCTTAATTTCCAATTTTTATAAGATTTCATGAAAGAAACCAGAATAAATAAATACTTGAGTGAAGCTGGTTATTGTTCGAGAAGAGCAGCTGATAAACTAATTGAACAAGGTCGCGTAACCATCAATGGCAAAGTACCGGAGATGGGTACTAAAATAATAGGAGGAGATGTGGTAAAAGTTGATGGAGAACTTATTTCTAAGTCCCAAGAAAAACCTGTTTATTTAGCATTTAACAAACCCGTAGGCATTGTTTGTACTACCGATACAAGAGTCGAAAAAGACAATATAATTGACTTCATTAATTATCCAATTCGAATTTTTCCAATAGGTAGACTTGATAAACCAAGTGAAGGTTTAATTTTTATGACCAATGATGGAGATATAGTAAATAAAATATTAAGGGCTCGTAATGGACATGAAAAAGAATATATAGTAAATGTTAACAAACTAATTACAGAGGATTTTCTTACCAAAATGCGAAATGGAGTTCCAATTCTTGATACTGTTACTAGAAAATGTGAGGTTGAAAAAATTAATGAAAAACAATTTAAAATAGTTCTCACTCAAGGTTTAAATAGACAAATTCGAAGAATGTGTGAACATTTAGATTATAGAGTTCGAAAATTAAAACGGGTCAGAATTATGAATGTTAGCTTGGATATTCCTCCTGGCAAGTATCGTGATTTATCAGAGCTTGAGCTAAAAGAAATCAATAGATTAGTATCAGATTCGTCAAAAACACACTTCTAATTTTTATCAAAAAAGGTAGACCAGTCAGTTCGTTATATTTAGTCAAAACATCGATATAACGCATATTATGGCGTTAAAAAGTAAAACCTATGAAAAATTCATAAGTATTTCCTTCAAATCTTTGTAGATATTTGTGGTGTATTAACGTCCTAAATCTACAATTATGAAACGTTCCCCAATTAACAAAATTGCTTTTGCTTTCGTGGCGTTATTAGTTTTTTCAACTTCTAATGCGCAAATCAATAATCAGAATGAAAATACCCAACGTATTGATGATTATTTGGAACTTTTACAACTCGGTTATTCTGAAATTGAAATTTTTCAAGACCTTGGAAATGTCAATTTTCTGCGAGAAAATTATGAGGCCGCTACCTTTTGGTATGAAAAGCTATTTAAAATCGCACACGCGGAAACTATTCCCAAAAGCTATAAAGAAAGATATGATTTTGCCTTGAATAGCTTGACTTCAACTAATGAACCATCTTCTAAAAAAGATTGGATGAAAAGTATTAAAAATGATTATGTTATTAAAAAACCTTCTGAGGTTTCAAATGTAGCTTTGAGCCAAAATAGGCTTGTTGACACTAGTGATTTTGCACCAGGTCTTAGTGTTACTCAAAACGGCAACATTGCCTTTTTTAGTCAGCCGGTTCAAACAAAGCCAGAGTATGGTATTTTTTCAAAAAAGGAAATAATACATGAAGTTTATAGAGCTGAAAACATTAATGGGAAATGGACTAACTTTAAAAAGTTAGCGGTTTGTCCAAAGTATTACTCAGCTAAACACCCAACAGTTTCAGCTGATGGATCCCGTTTATTTTTTGCCTCAAACATGCCAGGTACTTATGGTAAATATGATATTTATGTTTCAGAAATAAAAAAAGATGGGAGTTTGGGTATTGCTAAAAACTTAGGTCCTAATGTTAACACCAAAAAGAATGACCTCTACCCTGAACTATCTGATGACTCTTTACTCTTTTTTGCTTCAGATGGACGAAAAGGCTATGGAGGTTTAGATTTATTTGCTGTTCAAATTGATAAAAATAAGGTTAGTAAGTCTATTAATCTTGGAAATCAAATTAATAGTCCCTATGATGATTTTTCAATAGCATTGTCACCCGAAAAAGGTATGGGTTATGTAATGTCTAACCGCGGTTCAAAAAACAAGGTTAGTCAAATTGCTATTACTTATTCTACATCTGGTTCAGATTTTAATATTGAGAAAGATGATAATAAGTTAATGAAAGTACTTAACGATAAAACTGAAACAGATTATTCATCAACAATGTTCGACAATTAGTGGAATATCATTTTAGACTATGTTTATGAATATTTAAAACATCAGCTTATAGCGTAAGAATATAATTCCCCAAAAACCCCGATAATATGATCTATTCAAAAACTTATCATCTCAAAATTTACATATTGATTATGACGTTTTTGGTACTATTACCACTTGCTCTTAAGGCACAAGAGACCTCTAATCAATATAGTATTAAGACCCCATTTCATAACCAATTATTTTTTAATCGATTCTTAATAAATCCAACTTATTCATTGGTTCGAGAAAACAAATCATACTTGAATGTTTTAATGAGAAATCAATATTCAGGTTATGAAGACAATAACCAAAACTATTATTTAGGTTTTAGTAACAAACTTGACGAAAATACAGCTCTTGGATTAGGTATTTATGGAAGGTGGTCTGGCATTGTTCAAGAATTTGGATTCAATGCAAACTATGCAACGGCAGTTAAACTAGGAGAGAAAAGTGCTTTAGCATTTGGAGCGAATGTTAATTATCTAAGTCAAGGGCTAGATAAAAATAGAATTGTTACGAATGAAAACGACCCAATCTTGGAAGACGCTCGCAAAGAGAATAAAATAAACATAGAACCCGGTATCAATCTTACAATGGGCAGTTTTGACTTTGGTATCTTCTTCAGAGATATGGTAAGTTATAACCAGACACTTGATGAACTTTTTACCAATTTTAATTATGAAAGTATGACAACTATGCTCCAGTATACTCATAAGTTTAAAAGTTCTGGAGGTATTCTAGAGAATGGTCGTTTAATGCCGATTGTACAATTTGGCACTAATGTTAACAAAGAAATATCATATACAGGTTCTTTTTTACTAGACTTACCTAAACTTGGTTGGGTACAATCTACTTATGACAATACTTACGGGTTTTCTTCAGGGATTGGCTTTAATCTTAACAAAAAACTTTCACTTGGATATTTGATGGAAAAGAATCTAGATGCTGTAGGAGATAATCTTGGGTGGAACCATGAATTATCACTTGCCTATTCATTTAATGATGAATATAGAGGTCTGGGGATAGATGTAAATATAGCCAGTTCAGAAGATGAACGAGTTGATGAAATAGTGCGTAATTATGAAGAGCAACTGGTTGAGTTAAGACAACAAATGAAAAATGAAAGTATGGTATCTAAAGATGACAATTCACTTGCTTTTGAGAATAGGTTAGTATTAGATGAATTGATTTTAAGACAAGACTCCATTGAGCGTGCTAGGGATAGAATGTTTGAAAGACGCTTTGAAACTATGGTACGCCTATTAAGACATGAAATGAGGCAAGAACAAAAATTACCTAAAGAAAAAGTTAGAAGTAAATATGCACACACTGGAGTAGCTGAAAACTCATCAAAAAACAATAAATTAAAAAATAATAGAAGTCAATTATTTGATGATTCAATGATTAAAGCGCAGAATAAATCTGATTTAATTGGCGTAGAATCTGGTTATTATTTAATAGCCAATGTATTCAAAAATAAAACCTACTTAAAATCATTTATGGAAAAACTTCATAAAGAGGGGTTAAATGCTAAACAGTTTTATAACAAAGAGAATGGGCTGCACTACGTTTATTTAGCAGATTTTAAAACAAAAGATGATGCATCAATAGCACATGTTAATCATTTAGAAGGTGCTTATGAAAAAGAAAAATGGATAATGGAAGTTTATAATCCTATGGCTACAGCTGACATTAGTTTTGATTAGTTACAACTAGAAAAACTAAAACCAGCAAAAGAGCATCAACAAATTACCAGAAGCTTACGGAAATCGGGGTTGATTTTTAGGACATTAGTTTCATAATGGACCGAATGCTTTTGATAAAAGGTCGTCTGAAGAGACGACCTTTTTTGTGGGATAAACTGAGAATTCCTTAATTCAACATTCCGTTGGACGAAAATACTTACATTTCTTTTTGATAAATTATCAAAAAATATATATTGTCTATAGAAAATAACTCAAATAAATTTTCAAACCCCGAAAATCCCGTAATATGAAATCTTACAACTCCTACAAAAATGCTATTTTGATTGCAACCCTCAAATCATATTTTAGCCCCCCTCTGCTTAATTAACATATTCTAATGGAAATATTGGTGTCTTGCGCCTTATTCTATCAAATTCTTACATCTTTCAGAGTATAAACTATATTGAATTTAATTCATCAATAGGCTGGTATCATATATATAATATGAAACTAACTTATTGGGTATTTATGTTATTCAAGTTCTATTACTCTAAGCTGTTTTAAAAAACAACACTCAAAAATATTAACCCCAAATCGTACTATTATGAAAAAACTTCCACTTAAAGTTATTGTCATTGACAATGACGAAAAAATGAATGATTGGTATCAAAATTATTTTATACATGATCCTGATTATTTGCTTGTAGAAACATACACAACTGTTAACGCTGCATTAATTAATTACCAGAACAACCTACCTGACATTATAATATCTGAAGTTTCCTTATTAGGTATTTCAGGTATAGATGGTATTGAAAGGTTTAGAAAAAAGAGCACTACAATTAAGATCATTATTGCAAGTTCAAAAAGTGATTTTGAATTAATAAAAAGGGCATTTAAAATTGGTGCAAATGGGTATCTCACTAAACCAATTTCAAAAGAACGTCTTTTTCATGCTTTAATTTCTGTTAAACACAACGGTGCAGCTTTAAGCTATGATGTTGCTAAAAAAGTGATTGCTACATTTCAAAAAAAGAAATATGAATCGTTTTCTAAGAGAGAAAATCAAATCGCTGAATTCTTAAGCCAAGGTGCAACTTATAAAACTATAGCCCATAAACTTTTTGTAACCCCGAGTACTGTAAATTTTCACATTCAAAATATTTATCTCAAACTCAATGTTAACTCCAAGTCTGAAGCTCTTGAGAAGCTAAGAATTCTTGAAGCTTCATAAACTAAAAAGCCCTGACCAGTTAAGTCAGGGCTTTTTAATTTAATATGAAAAGACCGTTACTTTACTTCTTCGAAATCAACGTCTTCAACATTATCACCTTCAGAAGAACTGCCTGCGCCAGCATCTCCACCTGCATTAGCAGTAGGGTCTCCCCCAGCCTGCTGTGCCTCAGCTTGTGCTTTGTACATTTCTTCTGATGCTACTTTCCATGCTTCATTTATTTTCTCTAAGGCAGGTGAAATGACAGCCAAATCCTTAGTTTCATAAGCCTTCTTTAATTCTTCTAAAGCTTCTTCAATTGGTTTTTTCTTGTCATCAGACAATTTATCTCCAAATTCAGTTAACTGTTTTTCAGTCTGGAAAATCATACCATCAGCTTCATTCAATTTGTCAGCCGTTTCTTTAGCAGTCTTATCAGCTTCAGCATTAGCTTCAGCTTCTGCTTTCATTTTTTGAATTTCTTCATCCGTCAATCCAGAAGAAGCCTCAATTCTAATATCCTGTGATTTACCAGTAGCTTTATCAGTTGCTGAAACTTTAATTATACCATTAGCATCAATATCAAAAGTCACTTCAATCTGAGGAGTACCTCTTTGTGCCGGTGGAATTCCATCTAAATGAAATCTTCCTATAGTTTTATTATCAGCAGCCATTGGGCGTTCTCCTTGCAGTACATGAATTTCAACTGATGGTTGATTATCTGCGGCCGTAGAGAACACTTGAGACTTTTTGGTCGGAATGGTTGTATTCGACTCTATTAATTTAGTTGCTACCCCACCCATAGTTTCAATTCCTAAAGAAAGTGGTGTAACATCTAATAACAATACATCTTTAACATCACCGGTTAAAACACCGCCTTGAATAGCTGCACCAACAGCAACAACCTCATCTGGATTTACACCTTTCGAAGGTTTTTTACCAAAAAAATTCTCAACTGCTTCTTGTACTGCTGGTATTCTTGTAGAACCTCCAACTAAAATTATCTCGTCAATATCACTTTTTGAAAGTCCAGCTGACTTTAAAGCCGTTTGACAAGGCTCAATTGTACGTTTTACTAAATCTGCAATTAATTGCTCAAACTTAGCTTTAGTTAATGTTCTAACTAGGTGCTTAGGGCCTGAAGCAGTTGCAGTTACATATGGTAAATTAATTTCAGTTTGGGCAGAAGAAGATAATTCAATTTTTGCCTTTTCAGCAGCTTCACGTAAACGTTGCAATGCCATGGCATCTTCACGTAAATCCATTGATTCATCATTCTTGAACTCCTCAGCCAACCAATCAATAATTTTTTGATCTACATCATCACCACCTAAGTGTGTATCTCCATCGGTGGATAATACTTCAAAAACTCCATCTCCTAATTCAAGAATAGAAACATCATGGGTACCACCACCAAAGTCAAAAACAACAATTTTTTGATCAGTATCTTTCTTATCTAAACCATATGCCAAAGAAGCAGCTGTTGGTTCATTTATAATACGTTCTACAGTTAAACCAGCAATTTCTCCTGCTTCTTTAGTTGCCTGACGTTGCGAATCATTAAAATAAGCCGGTACAGTAACTACGGCTCTTGTAACATCTTGACCTAAATAGTCTTCAGCAGTTTTCTTCATTTTCTGAAGAATCATAGCTGATAATTCTTGTGGAGAATACATACGACCATCAATATCAACTCTTGGTGTATCGTTATCTCCTTTTACTACGTTATAAGGTACTCTTTTCGCCTCTTTAGAAGATTCCGAGAACTTATTACCCATAAATCTTTTAATAGAATAAATGGTTTTATGTGGGTTAGTAACAGCCTGACGTTTTGCAGGGTCTCCAACCTTAATTTCACCACCTTCTACAAATGCAATTACAGAAGGTGTTGTTCTTTTACCTTCTGCATTGGGAATTACAACTGGTTCATTACCTTCCATTACGGAAACGCAAGAGTTCGTTGTCCCTAAATCTATTCCGATTATCTTACTCATGTTTTTATATTAGATTTTTAAACTTCATATTTTTATCATCTCTCAAAGGACAATGATTATGCCATGACATAAAATCTGCCAAGGTGTCATATTCTGCATAATAATTTTTGTAAAAACTAGATTTGAGCTACTTATCTTTGAACTATAAACCTAATCAATGGAATGTATCAGTGTTTTTGACATGTTGAAAATTGGTGTAGGTCCATCAAGCTCGCATACCCTGGGTCCGTGGCGTGCTGCCGAAAGATGGCTCCAAGAATTACGTGAAAATAATGTTTTTGATAGTGTTCAAAATATTAAAATTCACCTCTATGGCTCATTATCCTTGACTGGTAAAGGTCACGCAACAGATGTCGCCGTGATTTTAGGTCTATTAGGTGCAGACCCAGTGAATATTCCTATCACATCTATTACGAGTTCCGTTTCAAGAGTCAAAGAAAAAAAGGAATTACATCTAGGTAATGAAAAATTGATTCCTTTCAATTTTGAAACCGACATTACTTTTTTAAGGGAGTTTTTACCATTTCATTCTAACGGAATTCGTTTTATTGCTTTCTTGAATGATGAAACAATTATAGAAGAAACCTACTATTCCATCGGTGGTGGTTTTGTGGTCAAGGAAGACCGCATTCATGCTAAAGAAAATAAAGAGGTTTTCAACACTTTTCCTTTCCCAATAAAAACTGGGGCCGAACTACTAGATTTTTGTGAAGCTGAAAATAAAACTATTTCTGAATTGGTCTTAGAAAACGAACGATCATTGCGTAATGATATAGAAATAGATACCAATCTTCGTCAGATATGGAATACGATGTTAGAATGTATGTATACTGGTTGCCATACGGAAGGAATTTTACCTGGTGGCCTGAATGTAAAACGAAGAGCTTATGAAATTCATCAAAAATTAAAAGGAGAATTAAGTTATACCACACCCTTGGAATGGTTAAAAACCATACGTGAAACTGAGGTAAAGTTTCGCCAGATTTTGAAGTGGGTAAGTTGTTTTGCTTTATCTGTAAATGAAGTAAATGCTTCATTAGGTCGTGTAGTAACCGCGCCAACAAATGGCAGCGCAGGTGTTATTCCTGCAGTTTTAATGTATTATCTGGTCATTGAGAATCACGATGGAGATTTTGATGACATTAAAAGGTTTTTATTAGTAGCAGGCGAAATAGGTAGCATATTTAAAAAAGGAGCCACGATATCTGCAGCAATGGGTGGTTGTCAAGCCGAAATTGGAGTCTCTTCAGCTATGGCTGCGGGTGCTTTAACTGAGCTGATGGGTGGTACTCCAGAACAAGTATTATGTGCCGCTGAAATTGCCATGGAGCATCATTTAGGACTTACTTGTGATCCAATTGGCGGCTTGGTTCAAATACCATGTATTGAACGCAATTCAATGGGTGCTATAAAAGCAATTAATGCGGCTGAGTTGGCAATGGATACGGACCCTAAACAGGCTAAAGTGCCTCTTGATAAAGTGGTAAATACGATGTGGGAGACTGCTAAGGATATGAATACTAAATATAAAGAAACCTCAGAAGGTGGTTTAGCGGTAGGTGTGTTTTTAAGTGATTGTTGATAGGTGCTCTACTCTTTCAAACATCCGGATTTACCCCTAGTGTCAATCAAATAAATAATTTTCCATTCACCATCAAAATTGACCATTTGAAACGAATTAATACCGCAATGTGAAAATTGACCATTTAACCAGAATTCGTAACCAACCCAAGCATTGGCCATGGTTCTATCAACTTGTATGGACCATGATGTGAGTTTTTCCTCAAAGGATACCGAGTCTGGAATACTTACAATAGAAGTAATCAGCCTGTTTATTTTTTCATTTTTAAATTGAGTCTTACCCTCTTTATTACGCCCTGTTGTTTGAAGCACTACTTCGCGTGCTAAAACGCTTTTCATTAACACAGAATCTTGTTTATGAAAGCCTTCAAAAAATGTTTCAACGACTCTCTTAACTGCAGTTTCTTCTTTTTCTTGTGCAGTTACGCTTGTAACACCAAGTAGTACTAAAACTATTAAAATAATTTTCTTCATTAGGATATATATATTGCGAAAATCAACTTATATGAACTTAAGAAACAATTTAAGAAAAAGAATCTTGTTTTCACAGGAATGACAAAATCTGCTTACATTTAACTTTCAAATTATATCGAATGTCAGTAGCCAAGAAAGAATATAAAAGAGTGACGGTAAAATCACTAATTGAAATGAAACAAAACGGAGAAAAAATTTCCATGTTGACTTCTTATGATTATTCTATGGCTAAAATTGTAGATGCTGCCAAAGTGGATGTCATTTTAGTTGGTGATTCTGCAAGTAACGTTATTGCGGGTCATGAGACAACGCTTCCTATTACACTAGATCAGATGATTTATCATGCTAGTTCGGTAGTTAGGGCTGCAAAGAGAGCTTTGGTTGTTGTAGATATTCCGTTCGGTAGTTATCAAAGTGATTCAAAAGAGGCACTACGTTCTGCAATTCGCATTATGAAAGAAAGCGGTGGTCATGCTGTAAAAGTTGAGGGTGGCGAAGAAATAAAAGATTCTGTAAAACGTATTATTGATGCCGGAATACCAGTAATGGGGCATTTAGGATTAACACCACAATCTATTTATAAATTTGGTACTTATACAGTTCGTGCTAAAGAAGAAGCAGAAGCCAAGCAATTAAAGTCTGACGCTAAAATGCTTGAAAAATTGGGCTGTTTTGGACTGGTACTGGAAAAAATACCGGCTGAATTAGCTAAGCAAGTTGCAGAAAGTGTTTCAATTCCTGTGATTGGTATTGGAGCAGGAAATGGTGTTGATGGACAAGTTTTAGTTGTGCACGATTTATTAGGAATGACACATGAGTTTAATCCACGCTTTTTAAGAAGGTACATGAACTTATATGAAGAAATGAGTTCAGCCATTTCACAATACGTTGATGACGTAAAAAGTCGGGACTTTCCAAACGAAGAAGAGCAGTATTAGTCTAGTATATTATAAAATGCTAAAATGTCAGTGAAGATTTATTCTACACCATCCAATTTAGATGTTATTTACGAGGACAACCACCTAATTGTCATAAATAAAAGACCTGGCGATATAGTTCAAGGTGATAAAACTGGGGACATTCCTTTAAGTGAAGTTGTTAAAGAATATTTACGAATAAAATATGAGAAACCAGGTAATGTTTATTTAGGTGTCGTTCATCGTTTAGACAGACCCACTTCAGGTATTGTAGTTTTTGCAAAAACCTCAAAGGCCTTGCCTCGTTTAAATAAACTATTCTCTGAAGGAAAGACAAAAAAAACTTATTGGGCTGTTGTAAAAAATAAACCCAAAAAAAAGGAAGATTTATTGACACATTGGTTAGTTCGTAATCCAAAACAAAATAAATCCTATGCTCATATTAAAGAGGTTCCAAATAGCAAAAAAGCCCTCTTGACTTACCATATTCTTAAGAATTTGGACAACTATTGTCTCTTAGAAATAGACTTAAAAACAGGTAGACATCATCAAATAAGAGCTCAATTAGCGGCTATTAATTGTACTATTAAAGGAGATCTGAAATATGGTTCTGACCGCAGTAATAAAAATGGAAGCATTCACTTACATTCTAGAAGTTTAAGCTTTGAACATCCTGTAAAGAAAGAAGAAGTTCATTTTGAAGCTGCTCCTCCAAGCGACCCAATTTGGAATGCATGTTTATGATTTTAGCTACTTTTAAGAAAACAGTTTTAGTTCATTTAGTTTTGGTAAATAAAACAATTCTTTTTCTTATAATTTTAATTACGTGCTGTTTTAGGTTTGTGATTGCGCAAGACCCCGAAGAAGTTCTTTTGGCCAAAGAAAAACAGTTAAATTCCCTTTATGGAATTCATAAATTGAAAGTTCTTAACGGACTTTCGAGGCTCTATCAAGATTCCAATGGTAGAAAATCATTACGATATGCTAGGCAAGCCGAAATGTTGGGAACAAATTTATATGATATTGATAACAAAGAAGATGTTAACCATAACATCGCTCTCGCCTTTTATCAGATTGCTGCAATAAACCTCAAAAAAGAAAAATATTTTGATTTTGCCGATAACTTAGAAAGTCTTAAAACTATTAATGAAAGCCTGCATGATTCTAGTATTACTAAAGTCATTCTGAAGTTTGAATTTAAACTAGATTCCTTAGAACAAATTGGGAAACTGAAACCAAACTTTATCAATCGTACCCTTAGCAATATTAAGCTAGGTAATTCCATAAGAAGTCAGAGTCAACAACTGAAAATTAATACACTTTTAAAACAGGCAAAAACTAAAGAAAAGAACAAAAAATATCTATCGGCCATTGAAAATTATGAATCGGCGATAAACCTCAATAAAAATAAAGGAGATGAAAAGGCGATTACTGAGCTACAGTTAAAAGTAGCGAGTCTTTATGATAGCTTGAATATGCATCAAAAAAGTAAATCGTATTTAGAAAATGCCATTAAAGAAAAAGAGGCTTTAAAAAAAATTGGAAGCACGACAACCTTCTTGAAAATACAGGTGGACTCTTTAAGCAGAGACTCTCTGCTTGTTATTAAAGACCAATATCAAGATTTGGCCAAATCATTTGAAAACAAAGCCGAATATCAAAAATCACTACGTTATTATCAATTATATCAACAAATAACACAAAATCTATTTGAAGATAGTGTTCAAACAGCGGCCGAAAGTGAATTGCGAAAAAAGGAAATTCTATTATTGACCCAACAAAAGAATATTGCCGCATTAAACTTAGAAAAATCTGAAACGGAGATTGAAAAACAAGAACAACAAAAGAAAACATTGTACTTCATAGGACTCATTTTGTTAATAAGTGCAATCTTGGGGTATTCCCTCTTTTTATCAAAAAGAAGAAAGCACAAAAAACTTGAAATTGCCTATTCCGAATTAGATATCGCCAATACAAAACTCTCTCAAGCAGAAAATCGGATCACCAAATTATTGAAAGAACAAGTATCTACGGTGGTGGCTGATGAACTTCTCAGCTCTGAAAAAGCCATTAGCGGACAGCGTTGTATCGTAAGTATCTTATTCTTGGATATTAGGGGATTTACCAAACTAGCTCAAAAACTGTCAGCCAGTGAATTAATTTCTTTTCAGAATAAAGCATTTGGTCCTATGTTGGATTGTATTCAAAAATATGAAGGAATCGTTAATCAACTGTTGGGAGATGGTTTTATGGCGACTTTTGGTATTTCGAATTCAAAGGCAAATCATTGTGAACAAGCATATTTAGCTGCCATAGCAATATTGAATAAACTAAGAACTCGAATAAAAGAAAAAGAGGTTGAACCATTTGATATCGGCATTGGTATCCACACTGGTGAAGTGGTTATCGGTAATGTTGGCAATACTAATCGCAAACAGTTCTCCATTACGGGCAATCCGGTAATTATCGCTAGTAGATTAGAACAGTTGAATAAGTCATACGGGGCAAGTTTGATTATTTCAAATACTATTTTCAATTCAATCTCAAAATCTATTCGCCCTAAAAATTTTGAAACCGATAAAGTAAATGTTAGAGGAAGGAATGATGCTATTGAAATTCATATTATGAAATAGCCCGTAAGCCAAATCTATTTTCCTAATTTTATGGAAACACTTAACCATGAAAAAATCGTTAATTATTGTCGCTTTCCTCCTTATTACGTCTTGTAGTAGTTACAACTCTATCGATACTTTTTACGAAGCTCATAAAAATGATAATCAAGTAACGGCTATTAGGGTGCCACAATTCATGTTCTCCCTGGTGAGTGAAATTTCACCGGAAATGAAATCTCTTGTAGGAAATACTAAAGATTTGAGATATATGCAGTTTCCAAGTAAAACTAAATCACAATCTCAGTTCTTAAATAATCAAATGAACAGTTTTGCTTCTTCTTCCTTCATAGAGGTTTTTAGAAAAAATGACGAACTTAAAAGAAATGTTGTTTCAATTCGTGAAAAGCGAGATGTTGTCAAAGAGATTTTGATTTATAATAACAATAACAGCACTGGGTCATTTCTTTATTTCAATGGAAATTTTGATCCAATAAAAGTTAGAGAACTAGCAAAAAATAATCAATTTGAAAATTTTTCAAATGGCCTTTTACCACAAATGAACTTGAATACTCCAGGAATTACTAACTAGTCTCATTCTTTCTTATAAGAACGAATACTTTCAATTATTACAGAGCTTAAAATTAAAAAACCACCTAGGACTGTCATTAAAGTTGGAATTTCACCTAAAAAAACAGCTGCGATAATAATACCGAATACTGGTTGAACACTACTCAAAATACTTGCGGTGGTAATTGAAAAATGCTTAAAACTATTTAGAAACAGTGTGTGACCAATTGATGTAGTTAATATTGCCAAAACTACTAACCATTGCCATTGGGTTGTTATCTGATCCAATTCGTAAAAAAATAATACTGGTGACAAAAAAATTGCAATTACAAACAGTTGAAAGCACATTAAACTTGAACCATTGTAACTACTTGTTCTATTTTTTAAAATGATATTTCTTAATGCATAGAAAAGTGCAGATAATAAACCAATACCGACAGCAATTGTGTATGAATTATCTAAATCGAAAGCTGGTACCAAAAAGTAAATTCCTGTTAAGACCAAAAGACCCAAAAATAAATGCACTCTTTGAAACTTCGTTTTCAACAACAATGGTTCCAAAAGAGAAGTTAATATTGGATATGTAAATAAGGAAAGCATACCAATAGCGACATTAGAAAGCTTTAGAGAATAGAAATAAGTGAGCCAATGCAGCGCCAAAAACAGTCCACTAGCTAGTATTGGAAATCTATCTTTTTTTAAGACTTTAAATGAAAACCCCTTCCATTTGCAATAAAGAGCTAATACTATAACCGCTAAAATAGACCGAGACACAATAATCAAGGGCACAGGTAAATCAATATGCCTGCCCAAAGCGCCAGAAGTGCTTATAAAAATCATTGCTAGATTAATTTCTAGCAAATGAGCGAGACTGGTGTTCTTAACTTTCAAAGAAAATTTATTAACGTGTTATGGCCCGGGCCTTTTCTTTTATAATAAATCCAACAGGTTTGTTTTGTAGATGACTTTCAAGCCATGACAGAATATCTAAATACAAAAAAGCTCTTTTTTCATAAGGATGATCTTCATACTTTTTAAGTTCATCATATAACTTTTGAAATTCGTTACGTAAATCACTAGGATAAATATCACCGAGACTCCTTAAAAATTTAATCATCTCTTTTTGAACCGCCTGTAGATCATTCATTTTCAATAAAAATTTGTAGGTGCTTTTTAGTTGCACCTCTAAATGGTAATCCATACCGGCCTCGTAATGGGCAACTAAACTCAAAACTCGAGCAAAACACATAAGGTCTTCTCGCATTTTAAGGTTTTTATTCGTAATGATTTTTTTAAGGTAAACAATACAATTCTTGTTGTCTCCATTACCAAAATACAAACAAGCTATTTTGTAATACAATAGCATGATATGATGTTCGTCAATACGATCCCTATGTTTTTTAATACCATATTCAACGATATTAACCAAATAAAGTCCCCTTTCAAAAGTACCTTCTAAAAAATGAAGATTTAATTTATTGGAATTCAGATACAAAAACGCCAAAGAGGCAATATTATCGTTTTTAGGAAAGGTTTTACTTTCTATCATTTGCTCCATTTTAGTAAGCGTATCTTTAAACTGTGAGCGATATTTTACATAAAATAAAGATTCTAGCAAATAATGGTTGCCTTTCAAAAAGAATACAGGATTCAATTGAATCATGTCTTCATTTTCATAAAAAAGATCAACCCATTTACTTGCATAACGATAAGATGATAAAAAATCTTGAGTTAAAAAACTATACCACAAATGCGCCTTGTAGAGCCACAAACGCTCTCTAAAACCTAATTCCTCAAGTCTAAATTCTGGTAAATGCTTTTCAAAATAGCGTTCTACCCGTTGCAAATCTTCATCGTTTCGTACATAGCCTACTTTGAGCATCATTCCATATAATTGTAATGACAAGTTTGATAATTTGCTTGTCATAACATTATGTTCAGAAAGTGCTTTCGCTTGCACAGCTAATTCGTCAGCTCTATCAGGGATACTTCTGGTAATGTATTGTGTTTCAATTATTTTCTCAAGTTCAACAATTTCATATGCTACATTTTTTTCTTCATTATCTCGAGCGATGTTCTTTGCTTTATCTAAAATCTTTAAAGCTTGTTTATATAACCCTTTTTGATAAAGTATGGTAGCAAAATCTAATTGCTCTCTAATTTGAACTCGTATATTTTGATTTACAGGATTTAGCCTAAGACTAACTAAAATCTGTTTATATAAATGAGCTTTTAAGTTTGATAACTGTGATTTTTTGACAATTCCATTATCCAATATTTGCGCTTCATTATAGGCCTTCATCTTATCCAATAAATTAAAGAGTGCCAAGAACTTAGCATCTGTATTTACTCCTAATCGACCTACATAAAGCTTAAACTGTCTTTTTTCTGACTTTGAAAGAGATTTGACCAGTACAAATAAGGTATCCTTTTGGGTATTTGTCATCGTAAAATAAACTATTTAAATATCTGTTATTCAGTAATTTAAATAACTGAAAAAACTATTTAACATTGTAATGGTTATACCCCACACAATTTACTTGAATTTCGGTATTTTATCTTCGTATAGTTCAGTTAAAACTTCCCGAAATAATGAGTAAAGATAAGGTACAAATTTTTGACACTACGCTAAGGGATGGAGAACAAGTTCCTGGTTGTAAGTTAGACACAACACAGAAATTGGTTATTGCGGAACGCCTTGATCATCTCGGTGTAGATATTATCGAAGCAGGCTTTCCTATTTCAAGTCCAGGAGATTTTAATTCGGTCAATGAAATAGCTAAACTCGTCAAAAATGCGACAGTTTGTGGTCTTACTCGTTCGGTTAAAAAAGATATTGAAGTCGCTGCAGAAGCAATTAAAATTGCAAAAAGGCCAAGAATACATACAGGTATTGGCACCTCCGATTCTCACATAAGATATAAATTCAATTCAACAAAAGAAGCTATTATAGAACGAGCAGTTGAAGCGGTTAAATATGCCAAAACCTTTGTCGAAGATGTAGAATTTTATGCTGAAGATGCCGGAAGAACTGATAACGAGTATTTGGCTAGAGTTTGCGAAGCTGTAATTAAGGCTGGTGCTACTGTTTTAAATATTCCTGATACAACCGGCTACTGTTTACCTGATGAATACGGGGCTAAAATGAAGTATTTAAAAGAAAATGTAACCGGAATAGAGAAGGCTATCCTTTCTTGTCACTGTCATAACGATTTAGGTCTTGCCACTGCAAATTCTATTGCTGGTGTAATTGGAGGTGCCAGACAAATTGAATGTACCATAAATGGTATTGGAGAAAGAGCTGGTAACACCTCTTTGGAAGAAGTAGTTATGATTCTTCGTCAGCATCCAAATTTAAACTTAGATACTAATGTAAATAGTAAACTCTTATATGATACTAGTTTAATGGTATCTGATAAAATGGGTATGCCAGTGCAACCAAACAAGGCAATTGTTGGTTCTAATGCATTTGCGCACAGTTCAGGTATACATCAAGATGGTGTTATCAAAAATAGAGAGACTTATGAAATCATTGACCCTAATGATGTTGGAGTCAGCGAATCATCTATAGTACTTACGGCTAGAAGCGGTAGAGCTGCTTTAGCTTACAGAGCAAAGAACGTTGGCTATGAACTAACCAAGCTTCAGTTAGACAAGGTTTACGAAAATTTCCTCCTTTTTGCCGACAGAAAAAAAGAAATTGGGGATAAAGACATTCATGAAATTATTGAGACTAGCAATGTCAATTTGGCAAGCTTAGCGTAAAAATCAATATAAACTCTTTGAAGCTTAAAAGAACTGTACTATCTAATCAATAATTATAATTTATGACCTAGGACAATTATTCTACTAATAGTTCTTGGAGCGTTTTTTCAAACTCGACTTTAAATTCCTCATATTTTTCTCCGGTTGCTGGGCCATTAAAACCAGTATGAATTTTGTGTACGCCGCCCTTCTTATCAATATAAACTGTTGTAGGATATGATAATACGTGATTTAACATTGGTAATTTTTCATTGGCTTTGGTTTTACTGTCAGTACCTACTTGCGCCAATAAAATTGGGTAATCAACTCCAACTCTATCTTTTAACCGTTGAATTCCTTGAAAAGCCTTTTCTTCCGTGCGGGCATATTCGAAAGCAAGAGCAACCATTTTCAAATTTGGATTTGGGTTTTTATTTAAATACTCCACATAGAACTTTGTCTCATCCAAGCAATTTGGACACCAAGTACCCATAATTTGCACTAGAACAACCTTATCTTGAAATTCTTCATCTGAAAGGCTTATCATATTACCATTAACATCGGGAAAAGTAAAATCAAACTTTTCATATCCTTCATTTAAAAAAGTCAAAGAATTTGCATCCGGTAATTCATATGCATCATTACGTTTTGCTGTGAATTTCTCAACAGAATGATTACCTGAATAAAACAATCCATTTAAAGTGCTATCAGTAACATTGGCAGTAAAAAGAAAAGCATGAGCCCCATCAAAAGTTGATAATTTTAATTGTGACCCATCAACTACTCCCTCCAAAAATCTATAATCACCAGTGGTAGTCCGTATAGTACCGGTAACAATATCATCATTCTGATAAAAGATTCCTTTGGCGATATAAGGCTTTTCACCATCAATATTAAAATCTGCTTCCCATATTCCCGAAACATTAATACTAGCAACTTCCTTCACTTCAAATCTAGATTTTTCACCAAATTCAGCATTAAAGGGAACTATTCTATCTAGACTTTCTTTAACAAAACTTCCTGTTATGGTTTCATCTGTATAGTTTCCAGCTATATAACCTTCAAAAACTGGCATTTTAATTAGAATTGAATCGTTAAACACTTCAATATCGTCTACCGTAATAAGTTCATCTGAATTGCGTATTACCATTTTGTAATCTCCATTTTCTGATGAAGTCAAACTAAAATTAAATGGTAAAATTTCGCTTTCTGTAACTTCTAAATTCGCCCACCACTCCCCTAGTACTAATTGATTTTCAACCCTTTCTTGACAACTATTTGAAACAATTACAATTGCTAAAAGAATTAATATTTTGGAGACCCCTTTCTTCATAACTTAAAATTTATTCAATTATATAGAAAAAATTGAAGTTCCTTACATTTTTATCTTTATTCTTTGGGATTAATTCACGTTGAATGTCAGTTAGCAATGTTTTATCTTTGCTGACTTTAAATTTGAGCAATGAAGATTTCATACAACTGGTTAAAACAATTTTTACAACTAGATTGGGAAGCAGAAAAAACTGGAGAACTTTTAACTGATTTAGGGTTAGAGGTTGAAGGTATTATGGATTTTGAATCTGTCAAAGGTAGTTTAAGTGGAATCGTTGTTGGCGAAGTTCTTACTTGCGTACAGCACCCTAATGCTGATCGCTTAAAATTGACCACTGTAGATGTTGGTCTTGATACTTCTCTTCAAATTGTTTGTGGAGCACCAAATGTAGGAGTCGGACAGAAAGTTCCTGTTGCCACAATTGGAACCACATTATATACAAATGAGGGTGAGGCCTGGAAGATTAAGAAGGGCAAAATTAGAGGCGAAGAAAGTCATGGAATGATTTGTGCGGAAGACGAGCTTGGCCTCGGAGAAAATCATGACGGCATAATGATTTTAGATGAAATTTTAAAACCAGGTACTCCAGTAAATGAGGTATTTAGCATTGAAACTGATAAAGTTTTTGAAATTGGGCTTACACCAAATAGGTCAGATGCTATGAGCCATTTTGGTGTAGCACGTGATTTAAAAGCTGGGCTTGAGCAACAGGAACTTTCATTAGAACTGATTACACCATCAACTAGTAATTTTTCAGTTGATAGTAGGTCTTTGAAAATTGATGTTGACGTTGAAGACAATACTTTAGCCCCTCGTTATTGTGGTGTAACTATTAATAACATTCTGGTTCAAGAATCACCAAATTGGTTAAAAAACAGATTAAAAGCAATTGGTTTAGCTCCAATTAACAATGTAGTAGATGTTACAAACTATGTTTTACATGAACTTGGACAACCGCTACATGCATTTGATGCAACTAAAATTAGAGGAAGTAAAATTGAGGTTAAGACACTTCCGAAAGGCACAAAATTTGTCACTTTAGACGGTGCGGAAAGAGAATTACACGAAGATGATTTAATGATTTGTGATAGCGAAAAACCGATGTGCATAGCAGGTGTTTTTGGCGGAATTTACTCTGGAGTAACAGATCATACAACTGCCATTTTTCTTGAAAGCGCATATTTTAATCCAGTCTCTATCCGTAAAACAGCCAAAAGACATGGCTTGAACACTGATGCTTCTTTTCGTTTTGAACGAGGGATAGATATAAATCTTACTGAATATGCTTTAATGAGAGCAGCACTGTTGATAAAAGAAATAGCTGGTGGTGAAATTAGTTCAGATATTGTTGACCTTTATCCAAACAAAAAAGAAGATTTTCAGGTCTTTTTGACTTTTGATAAAATCAACAGATTGATCGGACATGAAATACCTCACGATTCAATAAAATCTATTCTCGCATCTTTAGAAATTAAATTAAATAACGTTACCGAATCTGGTCTTGGATTAACTATTCCATCTTACAGAACGGATGTAACGAGAGAAGTCGATGTTATTGAAGAAATTCTTCGAATTTATGGTTACAATAAAATAGGGTTTAATCAAAAATTTACCGCTTCTGTAGCAAGTTCAGGTAGGTTTGAAAATCATAAACTACAAAATAAAGTTGGTGATCTTTTAGCTTCTAGAGGTTTTTATGAGATAATGACCAATAGTCTTGTTCCAAAAGAGCATAACAGTATTTTGAAAGAAAACCTAGACAGCTCGGTAGGCATGTTAAATCCGCTTAGTGCTGATCTTTCTGTGCTTCGAGAATCTATGCTTTTTTCCGGACTTGAAACTTTGGTTTACAATCAGAATAGAAGAAAACAAAATCTAAAATTCTTTGAATTCGGCAAAACCTATTTAAAAACAAGTGAAAGTGAATTTCAAGAACAAACTCATTTAAGTTTATTGGTTTGTGGTAATCAAGTTGAAGATAACTGGAAGGTTAATTCACAACCTTCAGATTTCTTTTATTTAAAGGGAATGGTAAAAGCCATTTTAGATAGGTTAGGTGTTAATAACCTTAAAGAAAAACCTTTAAAAACAAATCTATATTCAGAAGCAATCGCTGTATTCTCTGGTAAAATCAAAATAATAGAAATTGGATTAGTTCATAAAAGCATAGTGAAAAAATTTGATGTTAAAAATTCAGTATTTTATGCTGATTTTAATTGGGATGCCATTTGCAAAGTTTTGAATTCATCAAATATCATTTTTAAAGAAATATCTAAATTTCCTGAAGTTAATAGAGATTTAGCCCTTCTATTAGATGAGCATATCTCTTATAAAGAGGTTTACGATTTGGCCTTTCAAACGGAAAGAAACTTTCTAAAAAGTGTAAATCTTTTTGATGTTTATATTGGAGAAAAACTAAAAGAAGGCAAGAAGTCGTACGCCTTAAGTTACACATTGCAAGATTCTAGCAAGACACTTACAGATAAACAAATAGACAAAATAATGTTGAAACTACAGAGTGTTTATGAAGCCAAATTAGAAGCCCAATTAAGATAGTTTCTTAAAGTTTTGAAGGTAGAATTACGCTATCAATTTCATGAATTACCCCATTACTTTGTTTAGCATCTGCTTCGGTTATCTTTGCAGTATTACCAAAACTGTCCGTCAATACGATGTCCGTTCCGACAAAACTAGCGTTAATTTTAGTTCCCTGAACCGTTCTAAAAGTGGTCTTACCTTTTCCACTGCATAAAGCTCTTAGTATTTTTGAAGCGCTAAGATTACCTGCGACAATGTGATAAGTCAATAGAGATTTTAATTCCTTTCTATTTTCTAGAAGAAACAGCTTTTGTAATTCTTCTTTTGAAAATTTAGCAAAGGCATTATCGGATGGAGCAAAAACAGTAAAAGGACCACTTTGACCCAAAACGTCTTCTAAATCTGTAGCTTTTACAGCAGCCATTAAAATTTTATGGTTATCAGAATCTCCAGTGGTTTCCACTATATTCTTATCCTTAGCAAGATATAATACCGAGGGCAAAGCTGTTAAACTCTGGTTTTGAGCAAAACTAATAGTAGACAAGAGACAAAAAGCTATAACACATAGCTTTAATAGGGGACTTTTCATTAGTGTATATTCAGTTTGTTTGGAGCAATACAGGACATTTTACGGTTCTCATCGATAAATAGCCTAAAAACATCGGTAAGATAACATTTTGAACAATACTCCAAAATGTTCGAGTCTGCTGTTCAAAGAATTTAACATTTTTTTAACATAATGAGCCTAAGGCTTCAAGAACGAAAAAATCGAATTTAATTAACTTTGAGAAAAATGCTAAAAAAGAAAAAAATGTTCTTACAAAAAACAAATATTGAGCGTGAGCTTTCTCGGGTTAAGTCCAAAAATTCTACTTCTGAATTTATTCTTAACCAAGTACATCAAATTTTAGAAAAACACATTACTGAAAAGACATCGGTTAATGAGAGATTGAAAAAGAAATCAATAGTTCAAAGTAATGGTTTTGATATTGATTTGTTAGAAACTTCGAGAATTTTTCATATTGACCAAATTAAAACAATTTGTACGGACTACAGATTGCGTTTTCTAGATACTAGATTATTTAAAGGACAAATACCAAAAACTGCCATCTCTAAAATTGAAAACCTTGATAAAGAACATAATCTTGAATTAGAGGGTTTTAAAATAATGGCACCTTCAAAACTTTTTAAATTAGAAGATAAGGATGATCCTTTACTTTTTGCCCCTATCGGCAATGGATATTATTATTTAATCCACAAATGGGGTAATGATTTACATCCATTGCGTAAAGCTTTGGTATGGCCATTTAAAGGCATGATAAACTTAACTATAACCACATTAGTTATTAGTTACCTAATTACCTTGCTAGTGCCAAATGGTCTTTTTTCAAAGTCTTACTCTGGAGCAGAATTTTGGGTGATTTTCTTTTTTATGTTTAAATCCATTGCTGCTGTTGTCATATTCTATGGCTTTGCTTTAGGCAAAAATTTCAATCCTGCGATTTGGAACAGCAAATACTTTAATGCTTAATTAAGCAGGTATTGCATACATTTTTTCACGTTGTGCTTTGATGGATTTGTCTGACATATACTCATCAAAAGTTAGGTATCGGTCAATCGTTCCTTTTGGTGTTAATTCAATAATTCTATTCGCAACGGTATGCACAAACTCGTGGTCATGAGTTGTCAATAGCACCGTACCTTTAAAGTTCTTTAGTGAATTATTAAATGCTGTTATACTTTCTAAATCTAAGTGATTTGTTGGCTCATCTAACATTAAAACATTAGCTCGTAATAACATCATTCGACTTAGCATACAACGTACTTTTTCACCACCAGATAGTACGGTTGACTTTTTAAGTGCCTCTTCACCACTAAATAACATTTTACCTAAAAACCCTCTTACATAAACCTCTTCGCGTTCTTCTTCTGTTTTTGTCCATTGGCGCAACCAATCAACCAAATTCATATTTTCATCAAAGTATTTATCATTATCCACGGGCAAGTATGACTGACTTGTGGTTACTCCCCATTGAATAGAACCACCATTGGATGGTTTATTACCTGAAATGATTTCATAAAAAGCAGTTGTAGCCCTTGAATCTTTTGATATAATAGCCACTTTGTCACCTTTCGCAAGATTGATAGCTACATTATCAAAAAGAAGATCACCATCTTCTGAATGAGCGGATAATTTATCAATATTCAATATCTGATCACCCGCTTCTCTTTCCCTATCAAAAATAATAGCAGGATATCTTCTACTAGATGGTTTTATATCATCTATTTTAAGCTTATCCAGCATTTTTTTACGTGAGGTCGCTTGTTTACTTTTCGCAACATTCGCACTAAAACGCATGATGAACTCCTGAAGTTCTTTTGCTTTCTCTTCAGCCTTTTTGTTTTGTTGTGCTCTTTGACGGAGCGCTAATTGACTACTTTCATACCAAAAGGAATAGTTACCAGAGTACAAATTCATTTTACCAAAATCAATATCTGCAATATGTGTGCATACTGCATCTAAAAAGTGTCTATCGTGAGAAACCACTATCACGGTATTTTCATAATTGGCAAGAAAATGTTCTAACCAATTGATGGTTTCATAATCTAAATCATTCGTTGGCTCATCCATAATTAGAACATCAGGATTACCGAACAAAGCTTGCGCTAATAATACCCTTACTTTAAGTTTTGAGTCTAAATCAGCCATTGCTGTATAATGAAAAGCCTCCGCAACACCCAAGTTTGATAAAAGAGCTGCTGCATCACTATCAGCATTCCAGCCATTCATCTCTTCAAATTGTACCTGAAGCTCTCCTATTTTCTCTGCATTAGCATCAGTATAATCAGCATATAGCGCATCAATTTGTTGTTTGATTTGAAATAGAGGTTTGTTACCCATAACAACTGATTCTAAGGCCGAGTAATCATCATATTCATTATGATTCTGCTCTAGTATGGACATACGCTTACCAGGCTCTAAATGGACATGACCTGAAGTTGGATCTTGTTTTTTTGCTAATATCTTTAAGAAAGTAGATTTACCTGCGCCATTAGCTCCAATAATGCCATAACAATTGCCGTCAGTAAAGGCCACATTGACCTCATCAAACAAAACTCTTTTTCCAAACTGAACTGATAGATTTGATACTGAAAGCATAGTATGTAATTAATTTTTTTGCAAAAGTAGCTAAAAATTACAGCTGTTCCCAACAAGAACACTAGCAATAAACAGGTATACAAAGTCTTTCACAACATTTAACTAGCCATTAACAGCCAAGGTTTTAATCGATTCTTAATTTTGTTAGACTAAATTGGTTTATGCATAAAATTTTACTTTTATACATTACTGTAATTTTTATAGGTTGTGCTGAACAATCTAAAACACCTGATGTTGTATACTTTGCTGGCGAGATTGTAAATCCAACAAGTGATTATATTGTTCTTTATAAAAATGAAGTAGTTGTTGATTCTGCAAAATTAGATAAAGACAATCTTTTTTCATTTACAATTGAAAATGTGGAAGAAGGCTTGCACCATTTTGACCACGCACCTGAATTGCAATATATATATTTAGAACAAGGCGATAGTATCCTGATTCGATTGAATACTATGGCATTTGATGAGTCTTTAGTATTTTCAGGGTCTAATGAAGATGTTAATAATTTCATGATTGAAATGTTCCTGAATTATGAAGACGAAGAGCATTTAATTAATTCTTATTATAAGCTTGCTCCAGAAACTTTCAGTGTTAAAATAGATTCTTTAAGAAATCAAAAACTAGTTGAACTTAATACCTTGAGTTTAGAAGAAGGGCTTTCTAATAAAGCTTTTGCAATGGCTAAAGCTTCAATAGATTATAATAGTTATTTATACAAAGAAAAATACCCTTTTTATCATAAAAAGAAAACTGGTGAAGATGCCTTTCACAAGTTAGATGTATCATTTTATGATTATCGAAATAATTTAGATATTAACAATAAGGATATGGTTTATTTTAGACCATATTATGATTTTATGATTCATCATTTTGGAAATCTATCATATATGACCTGCATGAAAAAATGCGGCATGGATTCTCATTTGGCAAAAAAGAATCATCTACATTTAAATCGCCATAAAATGATTTTGATAGATAGTATGGTTCAAGAAAAGAACTTGCGCGACAATCTATTTAGAAACGTTACTATGGATTATCTTCTAAAGGTTCATGAGGTATCTAAGGACTGTGATACTTTTATTAGTGATTTTAAAAATCTTTCTGAAAACCAATACCACAAGGAAGAAATTACAAGTCTTTATCAAGGCATCCAAAACTTACAAGCCAATCAGCAAGTTCCTGAACTATTAATAGAGAACAGTAATGGTGTAGAAATGTCATTGAAGGAAATAGCTGAAATAGAAAATACCGTTTTCTATTTTTGGACAGCCACACAAAAAAGGCATTTTAAAAACGTGATCAAACATGTTAAAAGACTACAGCAAAGTCACCCAGAATATAACTATGTAGGCATTAACTTGAAAACAGGTAAATCACAATGGTTAGCAATGATAAAGGATTATGAGCTAGATTTAGCCAATCAATATTGGGGTAGTGATTTTCAGAATATTCAAGAATCATTGATTGTTGATGGATTGAATAAATGTGTAATTACAAAAGATGGACGAATTGAAGATGCTTTTGCTCATCTCTACAAGTCTTTTAGTCCAAATAAAAATGCCATGGTCTCTAAATAAAACCACGGCATTTAATATTACTTCAGAATCTTTTCTTTTGTTTTCTAAGAATTTCCTTTCTTATAATCAGCTAAAAACTTAGCTAAACCAATATCCGTTAGTGGATGTTTCAATAAGCCTTCAATAGATGAAAGTGGTCCTGTCATGACATCAGCTCCAAGTTTAGCACAATCTATAACATGCATGGTATGACGAATTGATGCTGCAAGTATTTGAGTGTCAAAAGCGTAATTATCATAAATTAATCTTATTTCTGAGATAAGATTTAAACCATCCGTTGAAATATCATCCAATCTACCAAGAAAAGGAGAAACATAGGTAGCCCCAGCTTTAGCAGCCAATAATGCCTGTCCAGCTGAAAAAACAAGTGTACAATTGGTTCTAATACCTTTATCCGAAAAGTACTTCAAAGCTTTAACACCTTCTTTAATCATAGGTATTTTTACAACAATCTGCTCATGAAGTTTGGCTAAAGCCTCACCTTCTTTCACCATTCCGTCAAAATCTGTTGAAACCACTTCAGCAGAAACATCACCTTCAACAATAGTACAGATATCAACGTAATGTTTGAGAATATTCTCTTGTCCCGTAATACCTTCTTTAGCCATTAAAGACGGATTAGTAGTTACACCATCCAAAACTCCTAATGCTTCAGCTTCTTTAATTTGTTCTAAGTTGGCAGTATCAATAAAAAACTTCATAGTACGTTTCTCTTTTTAATGTTCTTAATGTGTTATAAAACTACAATTTATAATGATTCAAAAGTAGTCTTTCATATACTTTATCGGGTAATACTCTCTTCAAAATCAACGAAAACTTTTGCATAAAACTCCCAACCTTATAATGGCCTTTTGGGTTTACCGTATTTATAATTTTTAGTACTTTTTCAGCTACTTTAATAGGATTACTTGCATTACTTACATCATCGTTAATTAATTCTAGAGTACGCCCATAAGCCTTATATGGCGAATTATCGTCTACAGGTGAATGAAAACGACCAGCAGCGATATTAGTAGCGAAATCACCCGGAGCAAGATTAGTAATGTGAACGCCAAATTCTTTGGCTTCCATCCTTAAAGCTTCGGTTACAAGTTCCAAAGCACCTTTTGTAGCTGAGTAAATTCCTCGATAAGGCAAACCCATATAACCTGCAATTGATGTGATGTTAATTACAAGTCCAGAATTTTGTTTACGCATTTCGGGAAGAACAGCTTGAAGCATTCGAATAGGACCATTAAAATTTGTATCGAAAGCCTTTTCAATTTCGTAGATTGGAGTTTCTTCAATTGGCCCAGTAATACCAACACCAGCATTATTAATCAAGATATCAAGCTTACCTTCTTTTTCAATAATGTCACTTATGGCTTTTTTTATGGTTTCTTCCTTCTTCACGTCAAGCTCTAAAAGAGAAAAATCTTTAAAATCAGAATACTTGTCTAGGCTTCTTGTTGTTCCATAAACAATAAACCCTTTTTGCTTTAAAAATATACCTGTGGCTTTACCAATACCTGAAGATCCTCCCGTTATTAAGACAACTTTGTTACTCATAGTTCTTAAAAAACAATTAAAAAGTAAAAGAATAAACCTTCACTTTTAGGTACAAAAAAAGGCAAGCTACCTACATCGCACCGCTACGACCGCATACCCTTGCTGCGTTCCCACCCTGGGGGATTTTGCAGGAGCTGGTCGTGTAGGACTTGCCAAAGGCAAATATACGACCTTTTAAATTTGTTGCAATCGGTTTACATTCTTAATTTGGTATTGTAATTGGTAAAAAAAGCTATGCAAAAAATGAAAACTTATTTGTTAATACTAGCCCTAGTTTTAGTTGAGGCCTGTGGTAATAATTCAAAACCCGAAGAGCTCTTTGCGATTCAGCTAGAAGGTAATAAAAATCAGTTTCAAAAAAATCAGACTATAGGTATTGCCATAGACAATAAAAAAGAAGAAACCATAGGTGCTATTGAATATAGTATTGACGGTATAGCACTACCTGTAAATGATGGGAAAATTACGCTAAATATTGAAAGTTTAGGAAGTAAAAAATTGGTAGCTAAAATTACTTATGACGACATCAAAGTCGAAGTGTTTAAGACGATAAAAGTCTTAGCAGATAAACCTCCAGAAATTTATACCTATAAAATTTTAAATACATATCCGCATGACCCTAAGGCCTATACACAGGGTTTAGAATTTAGTGGTGGTGTTTTATATGAAAGTACTGGTAAGAAAGGGAAATCTACACTACGTAAGGTTAATTATGAAACCGGAGAAGTCTTAAAAAATATTAATCTAGATAATTCAGTTTTTGGAGAGGGAATTACGATCATGAACGATAAAATATATCAACTTACCTGGCAGAGTGGTTTTGGTTATGTTTATGACTTAGAGAATTTTGAAAAAACTGAAAGTTTCACTTATGGAAAAAGTAAAGAAGGCTGGGGACTATGTAATGACGGGACAAAAATTTTTAAAAGTGATGGGACTGAAAAAATTTGGTATTTAGAACCAGAAACTTTGGTCGAAACCGGTCATCTAGAAATCGTTACCAATAAGTCTATTTTTAATCGTGCAAATGAGCTTGAATATGTTGATGGAAAAATATATGCCAACGTTTATGGCAAGGAAAGTATGATGATAATTGATGCTCAATCTGGTGCAATAGAAGGTGTAATAAATTTTGGAGGACTTAAAAAACTTTCAGATAAGGGAGAAGAATGGGATGAGCAAAACTCTGTACTAAATGGTGTTGCTTATCACCCTGAAAAGAAAACCTTCTTTGTCACGGGTAAAAATTGGAATAAACTATTTGAAGTAGAAATTCTAAAGAAATAAGGATGTCAAAATACTCCATAAATATAAAGGTGACTGATGATGATTTGGATGATTTACATCATGTTAACAATGTCAGATATTTAGATTGGATTCAACAAATATCCAAAGAACACTGGAAGTTAAAAGCTGATAAACATCTTCAAAAAGAATTTATTTGGGTGGTAAGAAAACATATAATTACCTATCATAGTTCTGCTCAAATCAATGATAATTTATTATTAGAGACCAATATTGCAAGCTCTAAAGGAGCAATTTCAACTAGACAAGTCCGTATTAAAAATAATCTAACAAATAAACTAGTAGTAACTTCTGAGACAGAATGGTGCCTTATTAACCCATCCAATTTGAGGCCAGTAAGAATACCTGAAAAGGTTAATAACTTATTCTTGAATTAGTGATAGGTAATAATAAAATATTCAAAATATTAGCTGCTCTTTGCATTATTGTAGGCTTATCTTCTTGCCGAAAAGACTTTGATTTTAAAACGTCTTCAGGAAATTTGGAATTTTCAAAAGACACTGTTTTTTTAGATACTATTTTTAGTAATATAGGTAGTAGTACTTATACCCTAAAAGTTTACAATAAAGAAAATGAAGATGTATCTATACCGTTTATTGGGTTAAGAAATGGACAAGAAAGCAACTATCGGTTGAATGTTGATGGTATAGCGGGTAAAGAGTTTAATAACATTAGTCTTTTGGCAAAAGATAGCTTGTTTATATTTATTGAAACCACTGAGTCTATTGAAGACCAAGGCCAGAATGAATTTTTATATACTGATGCCATAACATTTGAAAACACTAATGAAACTAAATCAGTTGAATTAGTTACGCTTGTTAGGGATGCTATTTTTCTATATCCGCAAAGACTTGACAATGGTTTAAAAGAAACATTATTATTGGGTTTAGATGAAGAGCAAAACGAAATAAGAATAGAGGGATTTTTTTTAGAAGAAGACGAGCTTAATTTTAATAATGAAAAACCTTATGTTATTTATGGCTATGCGGCTGTTCCGGAAGGACAAAGATTAATTATTTCTGAAGGTACTAGGGTACATTTTCATAAAGATTCAGGAATTTTAGTGAGTCCAAACGCAAGTATTGAAATTAATGGATCATTAAGTGAAAACCAAACCTTATTAGAAAATGAAGTGATTTTTGAAGGCGACCGTTTAGAGCCTGAATTTGCCGATGTGCCTGGACAGTGGGGAACTATTTGGATAACCGCAGGAAGCAGTAATAATCAAATTGAATACTTGACATTAAAGAATGGCACTGTAGGTTTATTAGTAGATGGCTTACCAGAAGACAATAACACAACACTAGCCATAAATAACAGCCAACTATACAACAATAACACTAGTAATTTATGGGGACGAACAGCTAGAATCACTGCTGAGAATTCAGTTTTTGGCGGTTCTGGGTCAACCTCATTGTACTGTAATCTTGGTGGTAACTATGATTTTAAGCATTGTACAATAGCCAATTATTGGGTAAATGGTTTTAGAAATGCCCCTGCCCTATCTATAGATAATTTTGTCAATTTAAATGACGGTTCCATATTCAGCGCAGATTTAGAACAAGCTACGTTTTCCAACTGCATTATTGACGGAAATAGAAACATAGAACTACTGCTTGCTACAAATGAATTGAATAGCTTTCAATTTAGTTTTTTGAACTGTTCCATTCAATTCAATGATATTAATAATGATTTTGTTCAAAACCCTTTATTTGACTTTGAAAATCTAACCAGTTATCAAAATATCATTTTAAATTCTAATACGGATTTTGAAGATGCGCGAAATAATTTTTTCTTTCCCTTGATATCTTCTGAAATACTAGATCTAGGAGATTTGGAAACAGCGCTCTCAGCACCCATTGATATTTTAGGTAATTCTAGAGTAATGACGCCAGATTTAGGAGCCTATGAGTTCATAACACCCCAATAAATCAATCATTTCAAGTCAATTTAGACAGAACCCCTAGTTTTTTTAAGGTTAAAACGCAACATAGATTAAAAATGCAATTGTATCTTGGTTTTAATCTATTCGGGGGTATGGATTATACATATACAATTATTGATGCAAATGCTACAGCTAGTCTTCAGCTGCAGGCACAACTGCACGAATATCCCGATTTTATTTGCTCAGGTACTGCTTCAAATACAACCGACGGATTAAATCAAATACTAAAGTTTTTACCTGACCTTGTTATTATAAAACTTCATGAAAATGCGAATGAGTGTTTTCAGATGGTGAATGAAATGTATCAATACCTTCAAAAAACTCCTTTATTGGTAGGGGTATCATCTACAAAGTCTCACGCCTACACTGCACTTAAAAGTGGGTTTTTTGATTATTGGTTGTTACCCAACAATGAGTTTGAAATTAGAAAGACAATTTTAAAACTTAGAAAACAAGTACCTCAAGAAGCAGTTCCAACAACCTTATGTTTAAAAACTTATCGTGACTACCATTATATAGACACCAATGAAATTCTGTATTTAAAAGCAGATAATAATGCTACAGATTTTTTCATGAAAGATGGTACAAAAATAAGTGCTTTTAAAACCTTAAAGGCTTTTGAAGCAACTTTGCCAGAAAATTTTATACGTATACATCAAAGCTATATTCTTAATATAAAATACGTTTCAAGAATAAACTTTGGTAAAAGCACCTGTACTCTAAAAAATATTGAAAATCAGTTACCGTTTTCAAAATCATACAAAGAACGTATTGATAGTTTGAAAACTCTTCTTTCTAAAAACGCAATTGACATTATCAAATAAACTAATTCTAATAAAATTAGGTCAATTACTAATACTTCTCTTTCGGTTACTTTTCTTTTAAAAATTGAACCATCATCCTTAAAGGCTCTCTTTACATTGCAGTAACAATAAAGAATTTAAATCAAATCACATAATCTAAAAATTGAACATCATGAAAAAAGTATTAAGTATAGTAGCCATAGCTGTAATGACATTGGGTTTTGTTTCATGCGAAACTGAAAGTACTGCAGATCAAGAAGAATTGTTTGTAAACGCAACAGATGACGAAGACAATGAACCTGGTAGTAGAGATTAAATTTCTCTTTAAAAAACTCTAAAACCCCAAATGTTAACATTTGGGGTTTTTTTGTATCTTGTCTGTAGGTAAAACGTTACAAAAGCGTGTAAACTACATTTATGAGGTTTGGGGTTGTCCTTTTATTGAATTTGATTTTTTTTAAAGGTTTTGGCTTCCAAAATACAGACCCCATAGACAGCACTACTATTTGGCTTGAAAATGTTAAGACTAATCATAACCTAACCGCAGAACAAAAAGACCTTTATCTTGAAAGAGCCTTACGAGCATTGTCAAAATCAAATCCCGATTCGCTAGATAAAATTTCGACTACTGCCTTAAAAACCAGAGATTCTAGCTTATTTAGAAAGTATAACAAGAAGGTTATTCTTTTAGCCACAGAACTAGGTGAAAATAAAGTACATGCCTTTGCCCATTGGGATTTGGCCGACTTTTTCAAAACAAAAGCTCCAGATAGTGCTTTTTACCATTACCAGGAAGCTTATAGTGTTTTTAGTTCGATGGAATTAGATAGTTCCAATAATTATTATCCTGGGCAGCTTTTAGTGCAGATTGGAAATTTACAGGACAACATTAAAGATTATGTAGGGGCCGAAATTAGTCATACCAAAGCTATCCAGTCACTTGAAAAATCAAGTAGAAAAGATAAGCTTTATGGAGCATACAATGGTTTGGCTATTTCTCAAGGAGCCTTGAATAAATTCGACAAGGCTATTGAGTATTATGAAAAAGCCAAAGAATTTATTCCATATCGAAAGGATAAAGCCGGCCAAGAAAGGGCGTACCTATCTAATGAAAATAATATTTATGCTGTTTACTTAAAAAGTCATTCCTACGAAAAAGCATATTCGATGTTTGAAAACCTCCTAACAAAGGAAAAACTATTAAAAAAATACCCTACACTTTACGCTAGAGTTCTTGGGAGTTGGGCGCATAGTGGTTTAAAAGGTGGAGCACTAAATATTGAAGATTTTGAAACTGCGCTAATCAAATCTAACAAAATACTTGATAGTATTAACAATGAATATATCAAAGCTCGAAATCAGTACTTTCTTGGTCAAGTATTGGCTAAAAAAGGAGATACTCTAGAAGCCATTCAACAAATAAAAATTGGACAACAAATAGCTGAGAAAACCAAAAATTATGACCGTCTACTAAAAATATACAAAGAGCTTATTACTTTGGATAAAAAAAATAGTGCCCAATATGCATTATCTCATATAGCATTAAATAATGAGTTGCTACAAAAAGAGCGCATCATACAAGATAAATTTGCTCGTATTCGTATGGAAACTGATGATATCCTCGAAGAAAATGTAGAATTAGCAAAGCAAAAAGAACTGTATGCCGGTGCAGCCCTTATATTATTGGTCCTTGGTCTCGGTATATTTACTATTATATCGCAACAAATTAATAATCAGAAACTAAAATTCAAGCAAAAGCAACAAAATAGTAATCAAGAAATTTACAACTTGATGTTGTCACAACACGGCAAGTTAGAAGAAGGCAAAAAATCTGAAAAGAAACGTATTTCTGAAGAGTTACATGACGGTATACTGGGTCAAATGTTAGGTATACGACTAATTTTAAGCGGACTTAATGAACGTTCTGACCAAGACGCCATTGAGCAGCGAGCTGAACTCATACAGAAATTACAAGAGCTAGAAGAAGAGGTTAGAACAATATCACATGAATTGAATGCATCGGCTTATGAAAAGGTGCACAATTTTATGGTTTCAATTCAAGATTTAATTGATAAAACTAAAGATTCAACTAATATTGAAGTTAATCTTCACTATACGAAAGACTACAATTGGGATAGTTTGAATAGTGAAATGAAAATTAATATTTATAGAATTATTCAAGAATGCCTACAAAATTGTATCAAGCATTCAAAGTGTAAAAACATAACTGTAAGTTTTGAAACCTCAGAAAAAGTGTTAAATTTAAATATCATTGATGATGGTATTGGATTTGACAATACTAAGGCAAAAAAAGGAATTGGATTAAAGAATATCATTTCTCGTGTTAAAAAAATGAAAGGGTTACTAAAAATTGACAGTAAAACTAGCAAATACACAAAAGTGCTAATGACTTTTCCTTTGGATTCAAATATTCAAAAAAATCTGAAACCATTTATCACTGGTAAAGCAATTGAAGAAGTATTATAATTTTAAAACAGTATTTTATGAAAACCCTTCGGATTTTAGCAGTAGATGATCATGAAATGACCATGCTGGGTTATAAATTTATTCTTGAACGTATTGTTTTTGACAGCTATAATATCATAGTTGACACCGCCAATTCTTTTGACGCTGGCAAACAGAAGATAGAAGACTCTTTACATTCTTTTAAGTACGATATTATTTTTTTAGATGTTCAATTATTTCCACCAAATGAAGAGCAACCTCACAACGGTGAAGATTTAGGAATATTGGCTCGCAAACTTGTTCCGGAGTCTAAAATCATTTTTATGTCGTCATTTAGTGACAACTATAGGATTAATAGCATTCTAAAATCAGTTGATCCTGATGGTTATATGGTAAAAACAGATATTGATCCTAAATCATTAGAACAAGCGGTTAAAACGGTAATATTTGAACCTCCATACTATTCATCAAAAGCATTAGGAGCGATTCGTAAAAAAATGTCTTGTGATATTACCTTAGATTCTAATGATAAAAAAATATTATATCATTTATCTATAGGAACGAAAACAAAAGATTTAGAGCAACATATTGAACTTTCGTCTTCATCTATTGAAAATAGAAAAAGACATTTAAAGTCTCTTTTTGGAACTGAAAAAGAGAACGATTTAGCCCTAATTGTTGCTGCAAAAAACAGAGGCTTCATTTAGTAGGAACATTTCAAGTTTACTATTATACAATTCACCTTATTTTAATGACATTTCAAGAAGAGTTTTGATTTTAACATAATTTTAACATAATTATGATTAAAAACAAGATAAACCCCAGTTTTTTTATGGTTTTCATGCAATGATTTGGTTCATTTTCATTCTAACTTCGAGTAACTAATGTTTAGAACCATTTTATGTCAGACCAAAACCAAAACAATCAACATCCATTTCAGCAACGAAAAGAGCTAAATGGTTTACTTGGACTTCGTACTTTTAAAAATCATTTGGAGCGTGATTTTTTTGCCGACGCAACCATCCAAGAAATTACACTTGAGAATGAACAAGTTGATTTAATAGTTGAACTTAATTGCAACTTTAGTCTAACTGAAAGTCTATTTTATCTTAATAATGGAAATTGGGGTAGTTTTTATACTTCAAAAGCAAATCAGTCTGAAGCGTCGCCTTTTCAAACCGCCCTTTTTAATTTATCTGAAGAGAATCAGGTTAACATTGACATTGCTGAGCTTACTATCAATTTAAAAGATACTTCCATTATTGTGACCAAAATATTTACAAATAGTATTCCTGATGAATTGGGTACCATTTTATGCTCTATTAGTGAAAATTTTGTCCATTTTACAAAGGGTCTATCAGAAATGCCTTATGAAATTTTTGTTCCAGTTTTTGAAGAACAAGAAAATGAACCAAGTGCACTTCAAGACGTAAAAAGCACTAAAAAATCTAAAACGGACTATTTTGATTTCTGGGGACTCTATTTTGAATCTTCACCAGATTCATCAATTTATGATCTTAAAAACAAAACAATAATTGATGAAAGTGATTTTTTCCTTTTAAATCAATAAGTAAAGAAGCCTTTTAATTAAATAACGGCCGTTCCCCCATTAATACATTTACTTTTTCCTTCACTTTTGTAATAGTACTCTCGTTTTCTGAGTTCATTATAATTTCATCAATATAATCAACAATAACTGACATATCTGACTCAACAAGACCTCTTGTTGTGATAGCTGGCGTGCCAAAACGAATACCGGAAGTTATAAACGGAGATTGCGTATCAAATGGCACCATGTTTTTGTTAGCGGTGATATCTGCCATTTCAAGAACCTTCTCGGCATCTTTTCCTGTAATATTTTTATTTCTAAGGTCTATAAGCATCATATGATTATCGGTGCCACCAGAGATTACTTTATAATCTTTATCCATAAATGCTTTTGCCATTGCAGCTGCATTTTTCTTTACTTGAATCATATAATGTAAAAAGTCGTCTGACAGTGCCTCACCAAAGGCAACCGCTTTAGCCGCTATAATGTGTTCTAAAGGTCCACCTTGGTTACCAGGAAAAACAGCTAAATCTAACAAAGCAGACATTTTTCTTAGCTTACCATTTTTTAATCGAATCCCGAAAGGGTTCTCAAAATTCTCTCCCATAAGTATCAAGCCACCACGCGGCCCTCGCAATGTTTTATGAGTTGTGGTTGTTACTATATGGCAATGCGGTATAGGGTCATTTAAAATACCTTTAGCGATCAAACCAGATGGATGTGAAATATCTGCCAATAAAAGAGCATTAACACTATCCGCTATTTCTCTAAATCTTTTAAAATCCATATCGCGAGAATAAGCTGATGCACCTGCAATGATTAATTTGGGTTGCACCTTTTCTGCTATTTCTTGAATTTTATCATAATTCAAAGTTCCTGTTTCTTCATCAACTCCATAAAACACAGGATTATACAACCTACCAGAAAAATTGACTGGTGAACCATGTGTTAAATGACCTCCATGAGCCAAATCAAAACCCAAAATCGTATCACCAGGCTTAAGACATGCATGATAAACAGATGCATTAGCTTGTGAACCAGAATGGGGTTGTACATTAGCATAGGCTGCTCCAAATAATTCTTTGGCTCTATCAATAGCAAGTTGCTCAACTTCATCAACGACTTCGCACCCACCATAATATCTTTTACCAGGATAACCTTCAGCATATTTATTAGTAAGGACGGAACCAGCAGCTTCCATTACTTGTGGACTAGTAAAATTCTCAGAAGCAATTAGTTCAATACCTTCTGTCTGTCGTTGTTTTTCTTTTTGAATAAGGTCAAAAATTAGCGTATCTCTTTGCATTTTCACTATAAATTAAGACGCAAAAATACAAATTGAAAAGCGCAATTATATACTTATAAATACATTATTCGGTCATTTTATTAAATAAAAATCAACAATTAAAAAACCTAGCAAAGTCACTATAAATCAATTAATTAAGAACATTTATACTAGTTTTTATTCTTTTTCGTTAATCAAAATAAGGTTTTTGGCACGGCAATTGAAAACCTACTATAAAACCATAAAATCAAAAGCCATGAAAAAATTATTACTTATTAGTATTGCATTTGTACTGGCAGCCTGCGGTGGTGCCAAGAAAACTCAAGAGGCTATTAATAGCGGTAATTATACCACTGCCATAAATAAAGCCCTTAAAGAGCTTAAAAACAATAAAACAAAAAAGGGAAATCAAAAATTTGTTCTAATGCTAGAAGAGGCATTTGATAAGAATACCACAAGGGAACTTGAAAAAATTACTTTTTTAGAAAAAGAAGGCAATCCTGCTAATCTTGAAAAAGTGTATAATGGCTATCTACAATTAAAAGATATTCAAGGTAGAATCGGTTCTTTACTGCCTTTACCTATTTATGAAGAAAATAGAGAAGCTAATTTTAAGATGAATAATTATGATACCAAGATTTTAAATACAAAATCTTCCTTATCAGAATATTTATATGCCAATGCAACAGATTTACTTGAGAATGCTTCCAACAAGTTAGATTATAGACAAGCCTATGACGAATTAAAATACCTTAATGATATTAATCCTGGGTATTTTGATACAGCCAAGAAAATGGATGAAGCCTATCAAAAAGGCCTAGATTATGTGAAGGTGGAAGTCACAAACGATACAGAACAAATAATTCCAAAGAGATTAGAAGAAGAACTATTAGATTTTAATACTTATGGTATTAATAACTTTTGGGCAACTTTTCATTCCAGTCCAATGGAAAATGTAGCATACGATTATGCTCTTGAACTTGATTTTAATCAAATCAATATTTCACCTGAACAAGTAAATGAAACTCAAATAATCAAAGAAAAATTAATCAAAGATGGTTTTGAGTATGTACTTGATGATAATGGAAATGTCGCGAAAGATAGTTTAGGTAACGATATTAAAGTTGATAAATTCAAAAAAGTAACTTGTGATTTTTACAGATTTACACAATTGAAGACAGCTCAAATTGGGGCCAAAGTCAATTTTAAAGATTTACAGAGTGGGCAAGTTGTTAATTCATATCCTTTATCAAGTGAGTTTATATTTGAACATATCTATGCCAATTACCAAGGAGATAGAAGAGCATTAGATAATAGTCTAGTTGCATTGTTGGATTTGGCAGCCGTTCCATTCCCATCCAATGAACAAATGGTTTATGATGCTGGTGAAGATTTAAAAGCCCGATTAAAAGATATTGTGCGAAGGAATAACTTCAATTAAAATAGGAAAAAGCCCAGATATTATCTGGGCTTTTTTTTATATATATTGTTCTAATTGTACTTCAGAAATTGCTCCATGTGAGGTGTGAAATACCGTAACACCATTTTTTATAATTAATAATTGAGGTGATTGGTGAAGAACCTGAAAGTGAATCCCTGTTTCATTTGATACATCTCGATTTGCAAGCAAGTCCAAAAAATAGATATCCATTTGATTACTAGCTATATCATATTTATCTGTAAACATATTAAGTACCATTCTACTGATACCACATGAAGTGGAATGTTTAAATATAACCTGAGTTTTCGTTGCAGATTTCTGTTCTATTTCTTTAAGCTGTTCTACAGAGTTTAAAGGAATCCAAGGGAGACTTTTCTTCTCTTTTTTCATTTCTGAGCTCTTCCCGAATAAATCATTAAATATTCCCATAGTACAAATTTACGGGATATGTCGAACAATTCCTCAATACTTACAAAACTGACGAAATGTCTTTAAAAATCAGCCCTTTAGCGACATTTTGACTGATTCAATTATCTGGTAAGATTATTGAAAATAACATTTAAAATAATTGAAATGAACTTTAATAATTTTACTATAAAATCACAAGAAGCCCTTCAACAGGCGCAACAAATTGCGCATGGTTATGGCCATCAACAAATTGAAAATGAGCATCTTTTTAAGGCCATTAACGAGGTTGATGAAAACGTTCTTCCATTTCTTTTAAAAAAGCTCAATGTAAACACTCAATTACTAAATAAAGTTTTAGATAATGAGCTGCTAAGTTTTTCAAAAGTATCAGGCACAGATATTATGCTCTCCAGAGAGGCTTCAAAAACATTGACTGAAGCAAATACATTTGCAAAGAAAATGGGAGACGAATTTGTTTCCATAGAACATTTATTACTAGCAATTTTAAAATCTAACAGCAAGATTGCTCAAATTTTAAAAGATAATAGTGTTACTGAAAAAGATTTACAGACCGCGATTGAAGAGCTTAGAAAAGGAAATAAGGTCACTTCGCAAAGTGTCGAAGAAACTTATAACTCATTAGGGAAGTATGCAAAAAATCTAAATGATTTAGCAGATTCTGGAAAGTTAGACCCTGTCATTGGTCGTGATGAAGAAATTAGAAGGATTCTACAGATTCTATCTCGTAGAACCAAAAACAACCCCATGTTAGTAGGAGAGCCAGGCGTCGGTAAAACGGCTATTGCTGAGGGTTTAGCGCATCGAATAGTTCAAGGAGATATCCCCGAAAATCTGAAAGAGAAAATCATATACTCATTAGATATGGGAGCCTTAATTGCAGGTGCTAAATACAAAGGAGAATTTGAAGAGCGGCTTAAAGCTGTTATTAAAGAGGTAACCTCTTCCGATGGAGATATTGTTTTGTTTATTGATGAAATTCATACGCTCGTTGGTGCGGGTGGTGGACAGGGAGCAATGGATGCGGCCAACATACTTAAACCTGCGTTGGCGCGTGGTGAACTAAGAGCGATAGGCGCCACTACGCTAGATGAGTATCAAAAGTACTTTGAAAAAGATAAAGCCCTAGAGAGGCGCTTTCAGAAAGTGATTGTAGATGAGCCTGATACCGAGAGTGCTATTTCAATACTTCGAGGTATCAAAGATAAGTATGAGGCTCACCATAAAGTGAGAATAAAGGATGAAGCAATTATTTCAGCCGTTGAGCTTTCACAGCGCTACATTACTAATAGGTTTTTACCAGATAAAGCCATAGACTTAATTGACGAGGCTGCTTCAAAGTTACGTATGGAAATCAATTCTAAACCTGAAGAATTAGATGTTTTAGACAGAAAAATAATGCAGTTAGAAATTGAAATTGAAGCCATAAAACGTGAGAATGATACTCAAAAGGTAAAGACTTTAAATCTTGAACTGGCGAATATTAAGGAAGAGCGTAATGAAATATTTGCCAAATGGGAAAGTGAAAAATCAGTAGTTGACAATATACAAAAAACTAAACAAGATATTGAAAATTACAAACTTGAAGCTGAAAAGGCCGAACGTAACGGTGACTACGGCAAAGTAGCCGAATTACGATATGGAAAAATTAAAGATGCTCAAGAGTCCCTTGAAGTTTTAAACAAAGAACTTCAAGAGCAACAAAAGAGAACGACTCTAATTAAAGAAGAAGTAACTAATGAAGATATTGCAGAAGTTGTAGCCAAATGGACGGGAATACCGGTAACCAAAATGCTCCAAAGTGAGCGTCAAAAATTATTACAATTGGAGGAAGTTTTACATAAAAGGGTAGTTGGTCAAGAAGAAGCTATTGAAGCTGTTTCTGATGCTATTAGAAGAAGTAGAACTGGTCTACAAGATTCTAAAAAACCCATTGGTTCATTTTTATTCTTGGGCACAACCGGAGTAGGTAAAACAGAACTTGCAAAAACCTTAGCGGCGTATTTGTTTGATGATGAAAATGCTATGACCAGAATCGATATGAGTGAATATCAAGAACGACATTCAGTAAGTAGATTAGTAGGAGCACCCCCTGGATATGTTGGTTATGATGAGGGCGGGCAATTAACAGAAGCTGTACGTCGTAGACCATATTCTGTAATTTTGTTGGACGAAATTGAAAAAGCTCACCCAGATACCTTTAATATTCTATTACAAGTATTAGATGAAGGAAGGCTTACAGACAACAAAGGAAGAATAGCTGATTTTAAAAACTCGATTATTATTATGACAAGTAATATGGGCAGTCATGTTATTCAAGATCAGTTTGAAAAAAACTCAAATTTGGAGTCAGCGACTGAAACGGCAAAAATTGAAGTCATGACATTATTGAAAAAAATGGTTCGTCCAGAGTTTGTGAATAGAATTGATGACATCATTATGTTTACACCGCTGGACAAGTCCAATATCATGGAGATAGTTCAATTACAACTTGAACAACTTAAAAAGTTATTACTGAACCAGCACATAACATTAGACGCCACGGAAGAGGCTATTAATCATCTAGCTTATAAGGGCTATGACCCTCAATACGGAGCTAGACCGATTAAACGTATCATTCAAAAAGAGGTGCTAAATAAATTATCAAAAGAACTTTTATCTGGTAATATAAAAAATGAAAGTATCATATTATTAGATTCCTTTGATGAAGCATTAGTCTTTCGAAATCAGAAAGAAATGTCAGAATAAAATCAATAAATAGCGAGTAGAAAAAGAGGTGATTATAATTAATGCCTCTTTTTTTTCGATATACCATACAGTATAATTTTTTTCTATATTAGCTGTATCCAATCTGAACTATTATGTCTACCAAAGCTGAAAGAACTACTAAATATATCGTAGAAACAGTTGCTCCAATTTTTAACAAACATGGCTATGTGGGCACAAGTATGAGCCACCTGACTGAAGCGACCGGCCTAACAAAAGGAGCTATTTACGGTAATTTTGAAAATAAAGAAGCTTTGGCCTTAGCTTCTTTTGAGCACAACAGAAATATTCTACTTCTAAAAATTGAAGAGCTTTTGGCTATAAAGGGCAATGCCTTAGACAAAATTCATTCTCTAATTAGTTTTTATAGACAATATGATGTTTTTACTCTTTCCATGGGTGGTTGTCCAATTTTAAATATAGGGGTTGATGCCCAGCATAATAATACTTTATTAGCAGCAGCCAACAAAGAGACTATAAAGGAAATTGAAGGGAAAATTGCACTGGTTATAGAAAACGGAATTAATTCAAATGAACTAAAAATAGCTGTTCCGCCACTACAATTCGCAAAACAGTTATATACTATTTTACAAGGTGCTGTTGCTATGGGAACAATGACTCGTGACAGAAAATACTTAATGAATACTATGGCCTATTTAGAGCAACTCGTAGACCGTGAAATAAAAAAATAATTATTCTCCTCTTACTCTAAAAATCCAAAGTGCTTCGCTGTATCTTCCATTAAAATTGCTATCTCTAGCTGCTCGAGCTTCTTCTATAGTATCAAATCTTTCTAAGTAAACATAATTGTATCCATTTAAACTTCTTAAGAATGATTTAGGTTTTAAACCTTGTGCTTGCAAAGTAGTCATGAAGTTTTCAAAATATTTTTGAGTACCAAAGACATTTGCAATTAAATAAAAGCCGGGTTCAAGGCCGTCTGAGGTTACTACTTCTTCATATTTTTCGTTAGGTTGTATTTCAACCTCTTGTTCTCTTTGAACTCTAGCAATACTATCTAGTCGATTTTGTTCTTTAACCGCCGCAAGTTCAATCTCTCGAGCTTTATTTAGCGAATCTTGCCTAGCCTCAGCTATTAGTCTTTCTTTTTCTAAACGTTGACGCTCACGTTCCTCTTGTGCGAGTCTTCTGCGCTCTTCAACTTCATCCATACGTTCCTCAACAGATTTCTTTTCTTTTTTCTCCTTTGCGGCAAAAGTCTGTTTTCCAAAATAATATGAAGCAACAATTTCAAACGTGGGATCCTCAGCGCTAATCGTATTATCTAATCCGAATTCAACGAGGGCTCCGATTGAAAATTTTTCAAAAAGTGTAGCCCCTGCCCCACCAGAAACTCCATAAAAACTATTATACCCGCCTTGAACCCAAAATTTAGGGTTAGAGAATAAAGCGGTTAAACCGTATTGAGTATCTTCATTTGGTACGGCTCTAACATAAGCCAAGGGTCTCAAATAACTTACCTCGTCAAGCAAAAAAATAGGAAATCTATTACCTATAGAAGCAGAAAAAATTCTTGATGTCTCACCCCTTTCGTTATCTGAAAAATTATAGTCTAATGCATTTTCAATAGTCATGGCCATATCAAAATCTTTAACCTGAATTCGAAGACCAGGGGCAAATTCTGCAACAAAACTATTTTCTGTGGAAAGCTGGGCAATATCTACTTGATCACCGTTAATTAAACGATCATCCGCTAACTTTTGATTGTAGAAATTAATATTTGTTCCAAAAATTAAATTGGACTCCTCTCCAAGTGAAATAGCATAAGCATAGTTTAAAATACCTCCAGTATTTAAAAATAAACCCGTGTTATGTTGAAAAAAACCAATCCCTGCTGAAGATTGGGCGTCAATTTTTTGAGTATAATTAACGAATAGTGTGGTGGGGTCTGCATCCACAGTTTGCCATTGCCAACGCGACCATAATGATAAAGATCTAGGCTGATTTCTATCAAAAGAGAATGTAGGATTGAACAAACTCGAATTGAATTGAGTCAAGTTATGCTGTCTTAAGTCATCAGGTAAACTACTTTCTTGTGCAAAAGAATAAATAGTGAAAAGAAAGATGATTACGATTTTGAGAAACCTACCCATGGAACTAATTGAAAATTTAGTGCTATTTTTAACTTAATTCAATTTTTTAAATATGACTATGAATAGCCCTTCAGCAAAAATAAATTACGTAAAATATTTGAGTTGTTTACTACTTCTAGTGGGATTTTTAAGCTGTAAACAAGAGGCTAAAGATAAAGAAATTAGTAAAGAACCAATAGTATCTACTTTTTATTTAATTAGGCATGCAGAAAAAGACACTAGTAACCCCAACAATGTAGATCCTGAATTAATTCAGGATGGGCTTGATCGCGCTATCAGATGGGCTGAAGTATTTGATCCTATTTCTTTAGACGCAATTTATTCTACCAATTACGAACGAACCCTAATGACAGCTGCGCCCACATCTGTTAAAAAGAATATAGATGTCCAATATTATGACCCAAGAGACATTGATATTCAAGCCCTAATGGCTGACAATGAAGGCAAAAGTGTTTTAATAGTAGGTCATAGTAATACAACTCCAAATTTGACAAATCAGCTTTTAGGTTATGAAAAATATGAAGGAATGGAAGAAGATGATAACGCCAGCTTATTTATTGTAAGAATAATCGATAGTACTGCCACAGACATTCGATTAAAAATAAACTAGTTCAAAGCTTCAACTCGTATATTTTTCAATTCAATTTTTGAAAGCAATTCTAATGATTCAGTATTGAACAAACTGTCTATTTCAAAAATATCAACAACCTTGTTATTGGCCTTGTAGTTTTTGTAATCCACAAATCTAATTTTGTTGATATACCTTTCATTATAAGCTTCTCTGAAACGAATTCCTCCACCATCAACATGAAATTCATAGGCTAGAAAATCAGGTTTTAAGGTAATCTTATTTACCCAATATATGTATACATCATCAAAATCTTCACCTCCATCATTCTGATTGAATGTAACCTTTATTTTATAATAATTGTTACCATTTATCATCACCTCACCTATTAGTTCCTTATTGACTGCCGAATCATTTAAGCCATATGGTAAACGTGCAAAATAGTGAACAGAATTAACGGAATTAGCATATCTATTTGAAATAGAATCTGAAAGAATTAATAAACTATCATTAAAAAAACGTTGAAAACTATTATGCGCTTTAATATCAGTGATTACCAAAGAGTCCGTGGTAGTAATCCTCTTTAATAATTTTTTTCCATCAATTTGGTCGGAAATGTAATGTATATCTCTAAAGTCAAACGAAACAGTACTATTCTTATAATGGATACCTCCACTAACTTCAATAGTTTTATCAATAATCTGCTGTGCATCTAATTCTTTCTTATTCGCTTTTTTACATGAGCTCACCAATAGTATTAAAAGAATCAAGAATGTCTTTTTCATTATAATAGTTTTAACCATAATCGTAAAAAGCTATAAATCATTACATTTTTAGCAATTAAACTTATTTTTGCACTCGATGCAGAAAAATATCAACATAAAAAATAAGCGCGCCAAGTTCGATTATGAAATCTTGGATAAATATACAGCAGGAATTGTTCTGGGCGGCACTGAAATTAAATCAATAAGACTTGGTAAAGCCTCAATATCTCAAAGTTTTTGCGAATTCAACGAGGCTGGTGAACTATTTGTAATAAATATGCAAATTGATGAATACACCTATGGTGGGCATTACAATCATCAACCCAAGGCACAAAGAAAACTCTTACTTAATAAAAGAGAGCTGAAAAAACTACAAAAAGAAGTTACTGCTTCCGGTTTGACAATAGTTCCGTTAAATCTTTTTTTAAATGAAAGAGGGCTAGCTAAAATTAATGTTGGCCTTGCTAAAGGAAAGAAAAACTATGATAAAAGAGAATCAATTAAAGACCGTGATAACAAACGAGATTTATCACGTATAAAAAAGAACTTCAATACTTAGTTTTTCAATTGATCTTACTTTGCCTAATTCCTTCATTGAAGTTAACTTCAATTAGCATACACATTTGTATTCTTAAATGTATCTATGACTATAAAGCGACTAAGATGAATGACAACTAACTTCATCAAATATTAAAAATTCCCAATTTTCTACATATTTAACAAAGAGACAACATTTATAAAAAGAGAATTTAGTTAATCTTGGATTTAATAAAACTATTCATGAAAGTTAAACTACTCTTTTGTTTTATTTTTTTTATGGTATTTCAATACCATCTTTTCTCTCAAATTAAAGGAAAAGTAACGGATAAAGATGGTACTCCATTACCATTTGTTAACATCTATTTTGAAGGAACAATCAATGGCACCACTACAAATGATAATGGGATTTATGAATTAGAATTAAACGATTCTCTTGATGTTACTATTGTTTACAAATATCTTGGATATACAACTAAAAAAATAACTCCATCTATAGCTCAACTACCTTTTATCTTAGATGTTGTTCTTCAAGAAGAAACATTACAACTTAATGAGGTCGCTGTTACTGCTAAAGAAAATCCGGCAATTAGAGTAATTAAGAATGCGATTAAGCAACGAGCAGAAAACCGAAAGAAACTTGAAGATTTTACAGCTGATTTTTACTCTAAAGGGTTGATTCGCATTAAAGATGCTCCAAAGAAGATTTTAGGCCAAGATTTAGGGGATTATGGTGGTGGCTTAGATTCAACTCGTTCAGGTATTATTTATTTGTCAGAGACAATTTCTAAAATTGCTAAATCTAAAAATGAATTTAAAGAAAAGATTGTTGCTTCAAAAGTTAGTGGTGATGATAATGGCTTTAGTTTTAATAATGCTTCGGATGTGAACTTTTCGTTTTATGGCAATACCGTTGAGTTTGGCAACCAACTTATTTCCCCTATCGCTGATAATGCTTTTAACTATTATCGCTATCGCCTTATTGGAACTTTTTACGACGATCATAATAATTTAATTAATCAAATTAAGGTTATCCCTAAAAGGTCAAAAGACCGTGTTTTTACAGGTGATATTTACATTGTAGAAAATAAGTGGTCAATTTATGCGGCCGATTTTAAAGTAACGGGGCTTCAAACTCAAATATTACCTGCAGACACCATTTCTTTAACACAAGACTTTATTTATTCAAAGGTTGATGACACTTATTTAAAAGTACTTCAAAGCATTGATTTTCAGTATGGAATATTTGGTTTTAAAGGAAATGGTCGTTTTACCGCAGGGTATAAAAACTATAAACTTAATCCTGAATTTGAAAAAAAGGATTTCACAAATGAAGTACTCTCCTTTGCCGATAATGCAAATAAAAAAGATTCTCTTTATTGGAATAAGGTACGCGCGGTGCCGCTTACATTAGAAGAACAGAATGATTATCAAATAAAAGACAGTTTGGAGGTTATAAGAAAATCTCAAAAATATTTAGACTCAGTTGATGCCGTTGGTAATAAATTAAATTTGGGCTCATTATTATTTGGCTACACCTACAGTAACACTTTTAAAGAAAAGTTCTTTACCCTAACCACACCATTCGCTAACACACAATTTAATACAGTACAAGGGTGGAATGGAGGTTTTGGTTTTGATTATTTAAAATTAAATAAAGAAAAAGGAACTCGACTAAACCTTGCAACCTCTTTCAATTATGGTCTTTCGGAAAAACGATTTAGGCCTAAGGGTTCCTTATCATATCGTTTTAATAATTTCTCAAGGCCATTTTTGAGTTTTAGTGCAGGTAGTGAAGCCAAACAATTTAATAACACCAACCCTATTACACCATTTGGCAATACCTTTGTTTCTCTTCTTTTTGAAAAAAACTTTGCAAAATTCTACGAACGTAATTTTTCAGAAGTATTTTACTCTCAAGAGATTACTAATGGTATCTACGCTTTCTTAAACTTAGGTTTCGAAGATAGACAAGCTTTATTCAATACTACAGACTATGTCTTATTTGGTAGTGACAACAGTGAGTATACCTCAAATAATCCTTTAAACCCAGACGACTTTGAGAATTCTGCTGTCGAAGCTCATAATATTTTTAAGTTCTCATTTACAACCAGAATTCGGTTTAATCAAAAATATTTGAATTACCCCGATGGAAAATTTAATTATTCAGAAGATAGGTATCCGACTTTATTGTTAGGCTATGAAAAGGGGTTTGCTAGCAATACCTCTTCAAATAATTTTGATCAATTCAAAATTAGACTTTATCAAAATTTTGATGTTGCCAATAAAGGGCGATTTGCTTATAATTTTCGTGCGGGGACCTTTTTAAATGGGGAAAATATATCATTTATTGATTATCAACATTTTAATGGAAATAGAACAAGAATTACAAGAGGCAATTATTTAAACTCGTTTTTTTTGTTACCCTATTATAATTTTAGCACAAACAAAAACTATTTTGAAGGACATTTAGAACATAACTTTAAAGGCTTTATAATGCAAAAAATACCGTTGTTAAATAAGCTTAACGCTCACCTCATTCTAAGTGGTAAAATACTAGCAACAACTGCAAACCAACCTTATTCAGAATTTGGAATTGCATTAGGTAATTTAGGTTGGAATAAATTTAGATTTTTAAGATTTGGATATGTTCAAAGGCATTTTAACGGAATTACTGAAAATGGAATTAATGTAGGCTTACAATTTTAATTTTTATTCTCTAATAAAGGCACAAATCTAAAATTTCCCAATTCCTTTTTTTCAAATTCCTTTTCAGATTTTCTAATAAAGAGGGTCATTATTTGATCTTCTATTCCAACTGGGATTACCAACCTACCTCCAATACTTAGCTGAGCTAAAAGAGGTTTAGGTACCTCAGGTGCACCTGCTGTTACGATAATCCGTTCAAAAGGAGCTTCGTCTGGCAAACCCTTATAGCCATCACCAAACACAAGCTTTCTTGGTCTGTAGCCCATCTTTCCAAAGAACAATTTTGTTTTTTTGAATAACTCTTGTTGACGCTCGATGGTGTAAACCTTTGTCCTTAAAGTCAATAACACTGCTGTCTGATAACCACTTCCTGTGCCAATCTCTAATATTTTTTGACCTGGTGAAACCTGTAATAATTCTGTTTGAAAGGCAACTGTATAGGGCTGAGAAATTGTTTGATCCGCACCAATAGGAAAAGCTTTGTCTTGATAAGCATGTGCTTCAAAACTACTATCTAAAAATAGGTGCCTTGGTACTTCGCGAATAGCATCTAATACTTTTTCATCGATTATACCTTTGTTTGCGAGCACTTCTGCTAAGTTATTTCGCATTCCCCTATGTTTTATTGTATCTCGCATAATTTAGTTTGGCTTACTAAATTAAAAAGTTCTTAGTGAACTTCGAGTATCGATAGAAGCATTTTCTGTTGTTATTCCTATTTTTGAAGAAATAACAAAGACTATGTTAAAAGTTGGTGTTTTAGGTGCTGGTCATTTGGGTAAAATCCATCTGCGTTTATTAAATCAATCCGCTAAATATGAACTTATCGGTTTTTATGATCCGGATGAAATAAATGCTAAAAAAGTAGCGGATGAGTTTGGATATACCTCTTACGAAAACATTAATGCATTAATTGATGCTGTTGATGTTATTGATATAGTCACCCCTACTCTTTCTCATTATAATTGCGCTAAAAAAGCTATTGAAAAAGGGAAACATATTTTTATAGAAAAGCCAATCACGAATACACTTGAAGAAGCTGAAGAATTAATAGAATTAGAATCAAAATTTAAGGTAAAAGGTCAGGTTGGTCATGTAGAGCGTTTTAATCCTGCATTTATTGCTGTTAACGATAGTATTCAAAACCCAATGTTTATTGAAACGCATCGCTTGGCAGAATTTAATCCAAGAGGGACTGATGTGCCGGTTGTTTTAGATTTAATGATACATGATATTGACGCTATTTTAAGTGTCGTACATTCAGAAGTAAAGTTGATTAATGCAAGTGGAGTTTCTGTCATTAGTAAGTCACCTGACATAGCCAATGCCAGAATTGAATTCGAAAACGGCTGTGTTGCCAACTTAACGGCTAGTAGAATTTCTTTGAAAAATATGCGCAAGTCTCGTTTTTTTCAGAAAGATGCCTACATCTCTGTTGATTTTTTAGAGAAAAAAGTAGAAGTAGTAAAAATGAAAGATGCTCCAGAAGTTCTTGGTGATTTTGATATGATTCTGCAAAATGCTGAGGGTATTAAAAAACAGATTTACTTTGAAAACCCTGAAGTTGAAGCTAATAATGCAATTTTAGATGAATTAGAAACATTTGCTGATGCAATAAATAATAATACGACACCTATTGTCTCACTAAATCAGGGTACAGCAGCGCTTAGAGTTGCTTTACAAATCATTGAAGCATTTGAAAATTAAAAACCATGAATATAATTGCTGTAATCGGAGCAGGTACTATGGGTAATGGTATAGCTCATGTTTTTGCCCAAAACGGATACAAAGTTCATCTCATTGATATTGCTCAAGACTCATTAGATAAAGGGATAGCGACAATTACTAAGAATCTTGATAGAATGCTGTCTAAAGGACGTATTACAACGGAGAATAAAAAAACTACTCTTAATAATATTTCCACGTTTACATTATTAAAAGAAGGTGTTAATAATGTTGATTTAGTTGTTGAAGCTGCAACAGAGAATTTAGACATAAAACTAAATATTTTTAGAGAGCTCGATGAAGTATGCGCTTATAAAACAATTTTAGCCTCAAATACTTCTTCAATTTCTATAACTCAAATAGGAGCCGTTACCAATAGACCTGAAAAGGTCATTGGAATGCACTTTATGAATCCAGTACCTATAATGAAATTGGTAGAAATTATTAGGGGATATAGCACTTCCGATGAAGTTACTAATTCAATTATGGAGCTTTCGAAAAAGCTTGGCAAAACTCCCACAGAGGTTAACGATTACCCTGGCTTTGTGGCCAATCGTATTTTAATGCCAATGATTAATGAGGCAATTGAAACTTTATATAACAAAGTTGCAGGGGTTGAAGAAATCGATACTGTTATGAAATTAGGAATGGCCCACCCAATGGGACCATTACAACTTGCCGATTTTATAGGTTTAGATGTTTGTCTTTCTATTCTGAAAGTGATGTATGATGGTTTTAAAAATCCAAAATATGCTCCTTGTCCTTTACTTGTAAATATGGTGATGGCCGGTAAATTAGGTGTTAAATCGGATGAAGGTTTTTACGATTATTCGGCTTCAAAGAAAGCTGAAAAAGTCGCCGCACAATTTAACTAGTATGGCAATAGTAAAACCATTTAAAGCTATACGACCAACAAAAGATAAAGTTGCCTATGTTGCATCTAAGTCTTATGAAGAGTATGACAAAAATGAGCTCAATAGCATTTTAGAATACAATCCATTTTCCTTCTTACATATCATTAATCCTGGTTTTAAATTTCATAAAAATATTTCAGGTAAAGAACGTTTTAAACTAGTTCAAAACAGATACCTAGAATTTTTAGAAGATGCTGTATTCGAAAAAGATGAGACTCCTTGTTTCTACCTATATCAATTAAGTAAAAATAGCTTTAAAAGTTTAGGCCTTTTTTGTGCAACTAGTGTAACTGATTACAATAATGATATCATCAAAAAACATGAAGACACTCTTGAAGAAAGAGAAGTACTTTTTTCTGAATATTTGAATACTGTAGGGTTTAATGCGGAACCTGTATTAATGACTTATAAAGATGACGATGAAATTTCTAATATTCTAGAAATTGAAATTACAAAAGTTGCAGTCTATGATTTTACCACTACGGATAAAGTAAGACATAAACTTTGGAAAATTTCGAACATTGACACTATTGAAAAATTACAGAAATTATTTGGTGATGTAAATGCCCTTTATATTGCAGATGGGCACCATAGAAGTGCATCGTCTGCCTTACTGGCTGAAATGTCCAAAGAAAAAAACACTAAGCATGGTGGTCAAGAAGCTTATAATTTTTTTATGAGCTATTTAATACCTGAATCAGAAATTAAAATTTTTGAGTTCAATCGAATGGTAAAAGACTTAAACGGGCTTTCAAAAGAAGCATTTTTAATAGCTTTAGATACGCTTTATAGAATTGAAAAAAGAAATGATGGCATATACAAACCTGAGAAAAAACATCATTTTAGCATGTATTTAGATGGAGAATTTTATTCTCTTTATTTGAGAAAAAAGGTTTATGAATTTACCGATCCTTTGAGTTCCTTAGATACACAAATTCTTTATAAAACAATTTTAGAACCTATATTGGGTATTCAAGATTTAAGAAATGATAAAAGAATAGCATATGGTTATGGTAAATACAATCTTATTAAAATGAAAGATCATATTGATGAAGGCCATTTTAAAGTAGGTTTTAGTTTGGTACCTATTTGTATTGATGAAATAAAAGCAATTGCAGATGCGGGCTTAGTGATGCCGCCCAAAAGCACTTATATTGAACCTAAATTAAGAAGTGGACTTGCTATCTACGAAATATAAAACATAGATAAGAATGGCTATTGCAACAAATCTTAAAAATATAAATGAGACCATCCCTGAAGGCGTAACACTTGTTGCGGTTTCAAAAACCAAACCAACCGAATCTATTTTGGAAGCCTATGAATTTGGACAAAGAATTTTTGGCGAAAATAAAGTCCAAGAAATGACCATAAAATGGGAAGTCTTGCCTAAAGATATTGAGTGGCATATGATTGGCCATGTTCAGCGTAATAAAGTAAAATATATGGCTGAATACGTAAGTCTAATACATGGGGTTGATAGTTTAAAACTATTAAAGGAAATTGACAAACAAGCAAAAAAAAATAATCGTGTAATCTCTTGTCTTTTACAAATTCATATAGCTAATGAGGAAAGTAAATTTGGTTTTGATGAGAAAGAACTTCTACACTTATTGGAATCTGAAGAATTTAAATCTTTAGAAAATATAAAAATTGTTGGTCTTATGGGAATGGCCACCTTCACCAAAGACATAAATCAAATTAGAAAAGAATTTAAAAATTTAAAAGTACTATTCGAGACTACCCTGAGTATGCTTGCAGATGTAAAAGTATTGTCAATGGGTATGAGCGGAGATTATCAAATAGCCATTGAAGAAGGTAGTACTATGGTGCGTATCGGAAGTAGTATCTTTGGAGCTAGAAATTATTCATAAAATTCAGGAGTAGATTGATGTATGCCATTTTAGATATTGAGAGTACCGGCGGTAAATACAATGAAGAGGGTATCATGGAAATTTCAATCTATCGCTTCGATGGTCAAGATGTTGTAGATAAGTTTGCTGGTTTAATTAACCCTGAAAGAGATATACAACCCTTTGTTGTTAAATTAACTGGCATCAATAATTCGATGTTGAAAAGTGCTCCTAAATTTCATGAGGTCGCCAAAAGAATTATTGAAATCACAGAAGGTGCTACGCTCGTTGCTCATAACGCACAATTCGATTATCGTATTTTAAGAACTGAATTTAGAAGACTAGGGTACGATTTTCAGCGCAAAACTTTATGCACCGTGGAACTCTCTAAACAACTAATACCCGATGCAGAGTCTCATAGTCTTGGAAAACTAGTCAGATCATTAGGCATTGCAGTAAGTGATAGACATAGAGCGGACGGTGACGCCCAAGCCACTCTTAAATTATTTAAACTTTTATTGATTAAAGACTCAGATAAATCCATAATTAAAACTGTAATAAGAGAAGAAACTTTAGGAGAACTTTCGACACGACAATTAGATATGGTGGAGGAATTACCAACTGAAACTGGAGTTTATTATTTGCATAACAAAGACGGAGAAATTATTTTTTTGGGTAAAACCAAAAACATGAAAAAAAGAGTCAATCAACATTTTACTAATGTTGGTGATTTAGCAAGAAAATTACAAAAAGAAACTAAAAAAGTAACCTATCAAGAAACTGGTAGTGAATTAATTGCGCTATTAAAAGAGTATCACGAAATCAAAAAAACAAATCCCAAATACAATCAAAAGATAAGAAAAAAAGGGTTTTCATTTGGGCTTTATTTAACTAAGGATAACAATGGGGCTCTAAAATTTGAAACGGAAAAAGTTAATGTTCAATTCACTCGATTAAGTAGTTTCACAAGTGCCAAAAGCAGTGCTTTATTTTTATCAAAATTAGAAGAAGAGTTTGGCCTTGATAGTATTAAATCATTAGAAGACAATTCAGAAACTCTTGAAACTATATTTAACAAATATAGCCTTGATAACCGCAATATTGCTTTAGTTGACAAAGGAAGATCCATTGGAGAACAGAGTGTCATTCTTATAAAAGAAGGACACCTAAAAGGCTTCGGATATGTTGAACTCAACCACCAACTAAATAATATTCATATATTAGAATCATTGATTACGCCAATAGAAGGTGATTCAAATTCAACTTTAATCATGGAATCATACCTTCGTAAAAAGAATAGAATTAAGATTTTAGAATTAAATCCATCTACTTGAGAGAAGAAGTACATTCTGGTTGGAAACATCGTCTTCATGAAATTATTTATGAAGCAGACACTCCCCTAGGGCGTTTTTTTGATATTGCGCTCGTATTTCTGATAATTGTGAGTGTCGTATTAGTCATGCTTGAAAGTGTGAAAGAAGTTGATCAAAACTATCACGATTTACTATTAACCTTAGAATGGGTGGTCACCATTTTTTTTACAGTTGAATACTTTGCACGAATTATTAGCTTAAAAAAGCCATTTAAGTATATTTTTAGCTTTTACGGTATTATTGATTTTGTATCTACCATACCATTATATCTATCATATCTTTTTGCAGGGTCCCAAGTTTTATTAGCTGTAAGAGCTTTTCGATTACTTCGAATATTTAGAATATTAAAATTGGTGAAGTTTTTAGGTGAAGCTTCACAACTAAAAGCGGCATTAAAAGCTAGTAGAGCCAAGATTGCAGTATTCATTTATGTGGTTTTGATTTTATCAGTTATAATGGGTACCATAATGTACTTAATAGAGAGTGATGAGGCTGGTTTTACAAGCATACCACGAAGTATTTATTGGACAATCGTAACCCTAACCACTGTAGGTTATGGTGATATTGCGCCTCAAACAAATCTTGGACAGTTTATAGCTACAATCATTATGGTTCTAGGGTATGGTATTATTGCAGTGCCAACGGGTATTGTAACTGTAGAATTTTCACGTCATGGAAAAAACAATAAAGGAAGAAGCGTTGTTCATAGTAACACGCAGGCCTGTCCATCGTGCTCAGCGGAAGGTCATCGTGACAATGCTAAGCATTGTTATAGTTGCGGATATCACCTATGATTACTAAAACCCTCATTGCCGTAATTGGACCTACAGCTATTGGCAAAACAGACTTAGCCATTCGCCTTGCAAATCATTTTCAAACCGAAATTCTCTCGGCTGATTCTCGTCAATTTTATAAAGAAATGACTATTGGTACAGCTGTCCCTTCTCATAGGGAGTTAAAGATGGCACCTCATCATTTCATACAACACAAAAGCATATTTGACACTTACTCAGTTGGAGATTTTGAAAAAGAAGCTATTTTAAAACTAGATCATATTTTTAAAGAAAAGAACATTGCTATACTTGTTGGTGGTAGTGGTCTTTATGTTGATGCTGTGGTTAAGGGTTTAGATAGTTTTCCAAAAGTACCTATCCAAATTCGTGAAGAACTCATACAACTCGAAAAAGAAAAAGGTCTTTCGTATTTACAGAACGAATTGAAAAAAAAGGACCCATTCTATTTCAAGCAAGTCGATATTGAAAATCCGCACCGAGTTATTCGAGCCTTAGAAATTTGTAGAATATCTGGACAACCTTATTCAAGTTTTTTAAATCAAAAAAGAAAAGAACGTATTTTTAGAACAATTTATGTTGGAATTAAAGCTGATCGAGAAATTATTTATGAGAGAATTAATAGACGTGTTGATGTGATGATGGAAAATGGATTATTGAACGAAGCTAAAGATTTATATAAGCACAAAAGTTTAAACGCTCTTCAAACTGTTGGTTACAAAGAACTTTTTGCTTTTTTTGATGGTAAAGAAGATTTAAATTTTGCCGTAGAAGAAATTAAAAAAAATACAAGGCGATTTGCTAAACGTCAATTAACATGGAATCGAAAGAATAATGAAATTATTTGGACCGATTTTGGCGAAGATATCTCAATATTAATAAATAAAATAAAAAGGAATAAACTAAAGCAATGAATAAACCAATTTTTATTGTAATGGGTGTTTCTGGCACTGGCAAAACTACAATTGGTCAGCTTTTAAGCAAATCTTATGATGTGCCTTTTTTTGATGGCGATGATTATCATCCTAAAGAGAATATTGTGAAAATGAGCTCGGGTGAAGCTCTTGATGATAATGATAGACAGGGTTGGTTAGAAAGTTTAAACAAACTAGCCATTGAACAAGCAAAATCAGGGGCAATAATAGCCTGTTCAGCATTAAAAGAAAAATATCGCCTAATTCTACAAAATAATATAGAGAAACAAATGGTGTTCGTGTATCTAAAAGGCACTTTTGAACAAGTGAAAAGGCGATTAGAACAACGTAAAGGTCACTTTATGTCTTCTGTACTACTAAAATCACAATTTGATACCTTAGAAGAGCCAATTGATGCAATAGTTGTTTCAATACAGGCAACTCCGCAAGACATTGTAGCAAAGATAAAAGACCAGTATAAACTCAATTAATTAAATCTTATTTAAACAAAAAACGCTTCAATACAATTGAAGCGTTTTTAAAACCTTGTTTATGACTTTAGACCGAAGTTTCACCTTCAGTTTTAACCACTAATCTAAAGCCTTCACCGTGAATATTAAGAATTTCAACGACGTCGTCTTTCTTTAAATATTTTCTCAACTTAGCAATATAAACATCCATACTACGAGAGGTAAAATAATTATCATCTCTCCATATTTTAGTTAGGGCTAATTCTCTAGGCATTAAATCATTTTCATGTAAAGCCAATAAACGTAACAATTCATTTTCTTTTGGAGAAAGCTTAATAGGCTCTTCTTCTAAATATTTAAGAAAACGCAACTTAGAATTTAAATGGAAATTTCCTATTTTAAATTCGAATTGTTTACTATCTGCAAGAGTATTTGATGCTTTTCGCTGCATGAGTGCCTTTAATTTCATTAAAAGAACCTCAGAGTCGAATGGTTTATTCAAATAATCATCTGCTCCAGCCTTATAACCTTTCAAAACATCTTCTTTCATTGTTTTGGCGGTTAAAAAAATAATAGGAACATTCTCGTTCTTTTCTCTAATCTCCTTAGCTAAAGTAAAACCATCTTTATAAGGCATCATTACATCAAGAATACAAACATCATAGTTGTCTTTCTTAAATTTCTCGAAGCCTTCCATTCCATTCTTAGCAAGAACAACATCGAAATCATTCATTTGTAAGTAATCTTTAAGTACGATTCCAAAATTTGGATCGTCTTCTACTAAAAGTATTTTTTTGTTTTCTAATTCCATAATTTTTTAAATTAAAGGCAGCTTAATGTAAAAAGTACTTCCTTTTCCTTTTTCACTTTCAACATATACCTCACCTTGGTGATCATCCACTATTTTTTTAACGTAGGCCAGGCCTAAACCGTGACCTTTTACATTATGTATATTACCAGTATGCTCCCGATAAAACTTCTCGAAGACCTTTTTAAGCACAGCCTTACTCATTCCAGCACCTTGATCTTGTACTTTAATAATAATATTATTTTTTGCCAGCTCTGTAAAAACATCAATTTTTGGTGCTTCCGGCGAATACTTTACTGCATTATCTAAAATATTCACAATTACATTGGTAAAATGCATCTCATTTGCCAGAACTTCTGATCTAGATGCATCTAAATGCGTATTAATATAACCACCTCTATCTTCAACAATAAGTTCTACGTGTGCTGTTGCATCATTAATAATGTCGTGAGCATCCACCCTATCCTTACTAATATCTAATTGGTTTTTTTCAAGCTTAGAAATCCGTAAAACATTCTCTACCTGAGCGTGCATACGTTTATTTTCATCTCTAATCATCCCCAAGTATCGTAAAACCTTTTCCCTATCTTCTAAAGATTTAGGATTTCTTATAGCCTCAACTGCTAAATTTATTGTGGCTATTGGCGTTTTGAACTCATGGGTCATATTATTAATGAAATCTGATTTGATTTCAGAAATTTGCTTTTGTTGTATTAATTGATAAATAGCACTAGAATAGGCTACAACTATTACCAATGTAAATAACAAAGACAAAATTGCCATTGTCATGATACTACTCAATAAAAATTTCTTCTTACTTGGAAAGGTCATCAATAAAGCAAAATCCGTTTTACCTTCACTATCTCTAAAAATTGGAGTTTCATAAAGCGTGTTATTAGTAAACTTGAATCGTTTTGATTTTACTTTCGTTGGAAAACCACGACTGTATAGACCGTACTCATAATCAATGTTTATACCTCTATTTTTAAGCTCACGATCTAACAAAAGTTCTAACTCTTGTTTTGACACCCTTTTATGAATCGGATTTTGTTTGGCCATTTCCATAAATAAATCGTCAAATTGGGCTTTTTGCATAGCAGAAAGGTTTCCAAGTTTTTCAATCTTTTGAATAGGTGTTAGCGCATAACGTTGTCCATCTAGACCATAATCTTCTTTAAAAATTGTAGTCGTACGTTTACTAGTGAAATTTTTTATTGTGGTAATATCATCACCACTATCATTGTCAAAGAACATTGAGGAGATACCGTAATCTTCCTCTAAAATACCATGCTGATAAAATTTTAGTTCATCAGAATTCAAATCCCGGTCAACAAAAAAGATATTACTTATTTGTGATGACTTTGGACTACCTACACTGTCTACTAAAGCGGCAATACGATCTGAATATTCTTTTCGCTCCCTACTTTCAACTCGCTCTGCAACCTTATCCAAAACATCTTCAACCGCATTTGAAAATTGCTCCTTTTTATCATCGACCGATTTCTGTATCCAATACACTTGAACTGAAATGATTCCGATAAGTGAGAGACTCATCAAAATGACTAGAAGAACAAATCGCTTCTTGTTCATTAAAGTAAAATTAGAAATTTAACATTTAGCCCATTTACCGTTTAACCTAACCTTAACAAAAATGTTAAAATATTGAGCCTATGTGGACTTACTACGTAGTTGATTATGAATTTTATACACTTGTTGATGTGTGTATTCTAAATCGAGGTTTTCAACAACAAAATCACTTAATTCAATTTTATCGGAATCATCCAATTGATTAGACATTCGTTCTAGAACTTTAATTTCTTGAACACCATCTCTTTCCATAACACGTTGAATTCTTTCCCTTTTTGGAGCTGTCACCAAAATAACTACATCATAAAAATCTTGACTTCTATTCTCAAAAATCAATGCGGTTTCTTGAATAACATATTCAGAATTTTGTTTAGTTATCCATTCCAAAAAATGATTCTTCACAGCCGGATGAACAATTTCGTTTAACTTTTGAAGTAAGTCTGGATTTTTGAAAACTTTACTCGAAATATAGTTTTTGTTTAACTTTTTATGCTCAAAAGCTTTTTTACCAAAAAGCCGAACGAGCTCATTTTTTAATGATTGGGACGAGGTCATTAAATGCTTTGCCTCCTTATCAGAATTATAAACAGGAACACCTAATGATTCAAAGATTTTGGCAACTGTACTTTTACCGCTGCCAATCCCACCTGTAAGTCCAACTATTTTCATAACTTTTCTAAAACGAATTCAATCTGGTTATTCAATAATTGTACCGCATAAATATTTTCTGGTGATTTTGAAACTTCTATGAGGAGTTGACTTTTTGTTTTATCAATATTTGAACAATCAACAACAACCTCAAAATCATCATTAGAAATATCTTTCAAGGTATCTATACTTGCCTTACATACTAAACTAACTTGATTGGGAAACATTCTAATTCGAAAGCCAACAGGCACATTTTTGGCTTCAATACTTATAGTATATTCCTTTTCAGAAAAACGTACTACTTTACCAGATACTTTAACTGAATTTGTTGAGATTTCTCCGTTCACCAAACCATCCGGTATGACAATGCCTACTGATTTTGAAAAATCTTCTTTGAGTTCATTAAAAATTAATTGTTCGGTCTTAATTTTAGTAATGGATTTGACTTCATTTGAAGGTCCTTTTAAAACAATAATATTTGGCTCAATTTTCAAATCCCCTTCTAAAAGATGATTCTGCGCTAATTCAATGGAGACATCAGGTTCAATAGGCACTTCTTTTTTGATGACTTGATATAAATCAATAAAAACCTGTTGTTCTTCAAACTCAATAATTGAAATTGTATTGGACAATTGTTTTTCAAATTGTGGTTTAATTGTATTTGCAGACATATAATAACGTCCATTGGAAAAAGAAACATTATTTAAATCAATCTTCAGCTTTTTAGGACTGATGCCATAACTTAAAAACTGAAATCCACTGGTTCTAAGTTTTGTATTCACAAATTGTTTCTCAGCAGTATTTAGTAGTAAGGTGTCAGGAAAATTTATGTAATCAATTTCAAAAGCTGCTCGTGACTCGTACGATTCTGATAACTTACTTAACGACCATGCCAAAAAAGAACATATCAAAAAAAGTAAAAAGACCTTTACTTTCCGCTGATTTAAGTTTGTGACTAACTTTTTTAACACGACTATTATTTTGAGAAGAATAAATTAGGAAATAACTCTTCGGCAGGTTTTCTGTTAAAGTTAAGCAAGATGGTTGACTTTAAAAAACCAACGCCGTAGCCTAAAAACTGAATGCAGACGGCATATATTGATAATAAAGCTATTTTTAAGTTCTTATTTTTGATAAATGAATCTATAAAAAGAACTAAAAAGTATAGTCCGTAACAAATAATAAGTTGAGTAAAACCAAATGCGGATAATATTATACTCATGACAAAACCAACTAAAAAGATTGTTGGAAACCAATAAGTCATTTTTTTAGTCTCAGGGTGCCATTTGTTCAAAATTGGTCGTACAGAACCAAACTTATTAACCTGTTTGTAGAACTTACTCCAATCTATTCGTCTTTTATGATAAACATAAGCCTTAGAAAATAATCTGGTTGAATAACCAGCTTGCCAAATTCTAAATGTTAAATCGGGATCTTCACCAGGATGTATATTACCAAAACCATTGGTTTTTTCAAATATCTCTTTGGAGAGACCTAGATTAAAACTTCTTGGCTGAAATTTATTCAAAGATTTCTTATTTCCACGAATTCCTCCAGTCGTTATCAACGAGGTCATTGCATAATTAATACTCTTTTGTACATCACTAAAGGAGGCATGAGCGTTATCTGGACCTCCAAAACAATGAACAAACTCACTTGTCAACTCTTTTTCTACTTCGATTAAATACTCAGGTGGTATGATACAATCAGAGTCAAGAATAAGGAAATAATCACCTTTTGCTCGTCGCATACCATAATTACGAGAATCTCCAGGCCCAGAATTTTCTTTGAAGTAATAAGAAATCTGAAGTTTCTCTTTGTAATCGAGAACCACTTCTTTAGAACTTTGTGCAGAACCATCTTCAACCAAAACCACCTCAAAAGGTTTATTATATTGCTGTGAAGTCAAACTCTCCAACAATTCTCGAACCTCTTCAGGCCGATTAAAAACTGGTATTACAAATGAAAAAAAAGGTTCCCTCATTACTATAAATACAAAAGCCATCCTGATGAGGATGGCTTAATTATTTTGTGATTAATTTACTCGGTAAACTCGTCAATTACTTCTTGACTTACTCCTGTATTACTGAAGCCTCCATCATGAAATAAATTCTGCATGGTTACTTTTCTGGTCAAATCAGAAAACAAAGAAACTGTATAGTCCGCGCAATCTAAAGCTGTGGCATTGCCCAGTGGGGACATTTTCTCAGCATAAGAAATAAAACCATCAAATCCCTTTACACCCTGACCAGCTGTGGTTGGCGTTGGTGATTGCGAGATGGTATTAACTCTAACCTTTTTTTCTTTACCAAAGAAATAACCAAAACTACGGGCTACGGATTCTAAATAGGCTTTATTATCTGCCATATCATTATAATCGGGAAAAGTTCGTTGGGCAGCCATATAAGTTAATGCTACAATACTACCCCATTCACTCATAGCATCAGCTTTATAGAGTGATTGCATTACTTTATGAAATGATAAAGCAGAAACATCCCAACCTTTTGTTGTAAAGTCATATTTTTCGTCAGTATATGCACGACCTTTTCTAACGTTAACAGACATACCAATTGAGTGCAAAACAAAATCTAGTTTACCTCCAAGTATCTCAGTTGATTTAGCAACTAAATTGGCCAAATCTTCTTCATTTGTTGCATCAGCAGGTATAATTTCTGAACCAGTTTTTTCTGCAAGGGCATTAATCTGCCCCATACGCATTGCTATTGGTGCATTTGTCAAAACAAAGGTTCCACCTTCTTCATGAACACGTTCAGCAGTCTTCCAAGCAATAGAATTTGGGTCTAATGCCCCAAAAATGATTCCTCTTTTACCTTTTAATAAATTATAAGCCATTTAATATAGTGTTGGTTTCTATGACAAAGATATTTAAATTTAGTCACCTTTATTAATTATTGTAATAACTGTCGAGCATGTGCTAACGCAGAATCAGAAAGATTTTTACCACCTAACATTTCAGCTAATTCGTTCACTCTCTCATCATTTGTAAGCTTTCGCATGTCTGTTCTGGTTGATTCACCGGTTTCTTCCTTAAACACCTTAAATTGTGAAGCGCCTTTTGACGCCACTTGCGGTAGGTGCGTAATTGAAAAAACCTGCATGCTACTTCCCATTTTTTGCATTATATCTCCCATTTTAGAAGATATTTCTCCGGATACTCCAGTATCAATTTCATCAAACATCAATGTAGGTAATTGCTCATAATTAGCTAAAACAGACTTGATTGTCAACATAATGCGTGATAATTCACCGCCTGACGCAACTTTCTTTAACTCCCCATAATCATAACCTTTATTTGCAGAAAATAAAAAGATAAGATTATCCTTTCCATTTACTTTAAAACTTTCTGTGGGTTCTATTTCTATTTTAAAGCTAGCAGAAGGCATTCCTAAATTGCTTAGACTGTTTGTTAAGAGCTCTTTTAGTTGTGGAATTACTCTATTTCTATTACTATGAATAGCAGATGCCAACTTGTTCAAATCAATGGTTACACTAGCTAGTAAATTTTCTTTCTCTTTAATTTTTGCATCAATATTTAAAGAACTATCAACCTTTTCTGATAATTCAATTTTAATTTCTTCAAGTTCGATAACCGTGGAAACTTGATGTTTTTTAAATAAATCATGTAATAACTGTAGTTGACCATTCACCTCTTCTAAGCGATTTGGATTAGCTTCAACATCTTCTTGCAGACTTTCTAGTTCTGAAGCAATATCAGTCAATTCAATAGCTATTGATTGTACTCTTTCATTAAGACTGGTAAATTGTTTACCATAATCACTCAGCTTTTGTGAAGCCTGTTGTAAAATAGTAGAACTGCTCAATAAACCTATTTGTTCATCATTCAAAATTTTACCGCTTTGAGAGAGTAACTCTATAATACGTTCTACATTCGAAAGTTGATCATATTCTTCTTCAAGTGCTTCTAGAATACCATCTTTTAAAGTTGCTTTTTCTAATTCTTCTAAAAGAAAACTATTATAATCTAACTCTTTAGAAGCATTTCGTTCAAAGTCTCTAAGTTCTTCTAAATCTTTAATAAACCCTTTATATTTAGCTAATATGACGGTATATTTTTCTATTAGCTTTTGATTTTCAGCTAACGCGTCTATAACCCTAAATTGAAAATCATTTTCGGTAAGTCTTAATGTTTGATGCTGAGAATGAATATCTACCAATTGTGCACCTAACCCAGATAAAATATCTAACGTAACTGGTGTGTCATTAACAAAAGCTCTTGATTTACCACTTGGTAAAATCTCTCTCCGTAACCAAGTTGTTGCAGCATAGTCAAGGTCATTAATTTCAAAATAAGATTTCAATCCATAATTTGAAATTGCAAATTCAGCCTCTATAATACATTTTGCTTCTTTATTTTTTAAAGAAGACAAATCAGCTCTTTTTCCTAAAACCAAAGAAAGTCCTCCAAGAAGTATAGACTTTCCTGCACCAGTTTCACCAGTTATTGTCGTAAAACCAGAAGTAAACGAAACATTTAATTCGTCAATTAATGCGTAATTTTTAATGGAAAGGTGCGTAAGCAATGCAATCAATTTAGAATCGCAAAGATATAGGTTCTATTGCTATATCATCAATACTTTATATCATTCCATGTACTGGAATAAAATGGGGCTACTCTATTAAGGCTTTCTTTTAACTTAACAATATCAACTTTTGGACCATCTGAAAATATATTTTGAATTTCTTCAGACTTGGCATCAAAAAATGTTTGAATTAAAAATGCATTTGGACGTCTCTTAATTAAAGTTTCAAATAACCGAATGCTGCCAGCAATAACTTGTTTGCCTGTACTATTATTATCTCCAAGAACATCCATACCTTTTCTATGATAATTATACATGGCAATACGATATTCACGAAAAGTATTTGATAACAAATCATCGACAATATCAAATCGAGTTCTATTATCAGTTACACTTTGACTCCAGCCACTAAAGTTAGTACCTTGAGCTTGAGTAACTATATTTTGGGCTTTCCGATAATATTCGTCACCACCTTGAAGAGAAAAGGTATCTGCGTCTAGACCAAGCATGATATAAACGTAGTAAGAAATAACACCAACTAAATTTGAATCAAAAGAATTCGGGTTATAAACCAAGGGTTCAAATTCTTGATATTGAAAATTAAATGAATTGTCCTTATAATTAAAAACTGGGGTTTCGTATGAAGTATTAAATACTGGTCTGGAAGATTGCAATTGAATGTTGGCTTCAAAACGGTCAGACTCATATTTGGTAACTGTAATGAACATTCTGGCGTTAAGTCTCTCATTCTCCTTATAAACTCTATCCGTCCATTTGTTTTTATTTACAAAATCATTTAATGATCGCTCAAGAGTTTTAAATACTTGTTGATTCGTTTGACCTACTTGATCAGAGTTTACAGTTATAGTCGTGTTCAATTCTTGTGACGCTATAGTCGCAGAAAAAAAGATAAAAATGATAAACGTTAATAACCTATGCATTGCTTAAAGAAATAATTTCTTGCCAAATATCTATTGCTACTTCACTCTTGGTCTTTAAGTCAAACGCATTTACATTTAAATTCTTGTCTATGAAAGTGACTTTATTAGTTCCTTGACCAAAACCTGCTCCCTTATCTTGGAGCGAGTTTAAAACAATAGCGTCCAGATTTTTCTTTTGAAGTTTATTCTTGGCGTTATCTAACTCATTTTCGGTTTCTAGAGCAAAGCCAACTAAAAACTGATTGGTTTTGATCTCACCCATAGATTTTAAAATATCTTTTGTTCTCTCAAGTTCCAGATTTAAATCTCCATCACCTTTTTTCTTTATTTTTTGTTCTGCAACCGTCTTTGGCCTATAATCAGCAACTGCAGCTGCACTAATAACCACATGCATCTTTTCAAAATGAGTATGTACTGCTAAATACATTTCTTCAGCTGAAGTTACTCGTATTAGCGCTATTGTTTTGTTAGCCAGTTCTAAGGTTGTAGGGCCTGTTATTAAAATTACTTCAGCACCCAAATCAGCTGCTCTTTCTGCAAGCTCAAAACCCATAGACCCGGTTGCCCTATTGCCGAGAAACCTGACTGGGTCTATTGCTTCATGCGTAGGACCAGCTGTAATTAAAACCTTTTTTTTAGATAATGGGAGACCAGTTGCCAGATGGTTTTTTAGAAAAGAAACAATATTTTCTGGTTCAGCCATACGTCCTTCACCCTCTAATCCACTGGCAAGTTCCCCTGATTCAGCAGGAATCATAATATTTTTAAAGGTTTTTAGCTTTTCAAAGGATGCTTTAGTGGATGGATGCCTATACATATCTAAGTCCATTGCCGGAGCAAAATAAACAGAACATTTTGCAGATAGATATGTTGCCATCAAGAGATTATCACAAATGCCGTTGGCCATTTTAGATAATGAATTAGCGGTCGCTGGCGCAATTAACATAACATCAGCCCAAAGACCTAACTCAACATGATTATTCCATGAAAGGCTACCGTCATCTTTATTTATAAAATCCATCAATACTGGATTCTTGGAAAGCGTAGCTAATGTGAGTGGAGAAACAAAAGAGCTGGCGCTTTGGGTCATAACAATTTTGACCTCAGCACCAGCTTTTATCAATAAACGAACAAGAAAGGTGGTTTTGTAAGCAGCAATCCCCCCGGTAATACCCAAAAGGATGTTTTTTCCGCTCAACATTTATGCGTCTTTCTCTGTATTTCTATAATATATTTTATCTTCTAACCATTCATGAACGGCAAGCGCATGAGGTTTAGGAAGTTTTTCGTAAAATTTAGAAACCTCTATTTGTTCTTTGTTTTCGAAAACCTCTTCTAAGCTATCGCTATAAGTAGCAAACTCTTCTAATTTTTCTAACAGCTCTTTTTTAATTTCAGAGTTAATTTGAATAGCTCTTTTAGAAGCAATAGAAATTGCTTCATAAATATTGTCAGTCTTTTCATCAAACTCATTTTTGTTATGAGTTACAGTAGATACTGAAGCCTTGGTGTTTTTTAAATCGTTCATATCGTTAGATTACTAATATTATTTTGTTAAGGTCTCTTCAACCTCATTAAGTTCCTTTTTAATTTTGTCATTGAAACTCTCAGCTTTCTTTAAAAACTTTGTTTCAGGATACGATTTCATAAGCGCGTTGTAATACTCTCTTGCCTCTTGGTAACGTTCCGGCTGTCTGCTTGTGATACTATTCTGTGCAAGATTCATTGCCGCCTTCAAACGGTAAAAAAATGCATCTTCACGGTACACTGAACCTGGGTTATCACCAATGAAATTATCTAAAGCTGCTATTGCTGAAACGAGAATAGGGAAATTAAATTCTCCAAGTTTATCGAATTGTTTCGCTATTTCAATTTCCTTTTTTTGCTTTTTAATGGTTAACTCTTGAGCCATCGCATTGGCATCTTCAAAAAATTCTGATTCAGGATAAGTATTAATAAAGTTTTGCAAACGACTTAAAGCTTTATCTGTATCTGTTTGATCTAAAGAATATTTAGGAGATAGTTCATAATAACTTTTGGCTTCTAAATAAACAGCTTCTTGAAGCTTATCACTTTGCGAATAAGACTTGATGAATCTTTCAAATTGATAACCAGATAGATAATAGTCACCGGATTGAAAATAAGAATTCGCAAAAAAGAACATTACCCTTTCACCTTGAGGCTTTCCAACATACTTTGGAGCTATTTGTTCAAATAAACGCTTCGCACGCTTGTAATCGCCTTCATTATAATACTTTTCAGCTAAATCATATTTCGCCTTTACGTCAGTGTTTTTAAGCACCTTTTGATACTCATTACATGAAACTAAAAAGAAGAGAGAGAATATAACTATTACAAAAAGAGACCTCATTTTCAAAAACATCCTGCAAAATTAGTGATTATCAGTGGATTTCAAAATTATTACAAGAAATAAAATTAGCCTAGTCAGCGGGTACAAACAATCATTTTAGGCAAAGTTTAACGCAATTAAGCATTTACTATAGATTTAGTCTTCATAAAAGTCACTATTCTTTTAGTCAAATCTTCACTTGCTTTAACCAATGGTAATCGTACTTTATTGTCAGCGATATTTAATAGTTGTAAAACAGTTTTAATGCCTGCAGGATTTCCTTCTTCAAAAATTAAATGCATTCCATTTAAAAGAGTTTGATGAATTTCATATGCCGGTTCAGAATCTCCTCTTAAACCCAAGGCAATCATCTTAGAAAACTCTTTTGGCAATCCTTGGCCAAGCACTGATATTACCCCTGAACCACCAGCCAATACTGTAGCTAAGGCCGTAAAATCATCACCAGAAATAACATGAAAATCTGGATTTTTATGCTTCAATATTTCATCTAATTGCAACATATCTCCGCAGGCCTCTTTAATGCCAATGATATTATTAAAGTCATTTGCTAAACGTAATGTTGTTTCTGGGAGCATATTACTTCCTGTTCTAGAGGGCACATTGTACATAATTATTGGCAGGGGTGTCGCCAAAGACAGAGCTTTAAAATGTTGATAAATTCCCTCTTGTGTGGGTTTACTATATGCAGGTGATACTGATAATACAGCTTCATAGTCTAAAAAATCTATTTCTTTAAACTGTTGTACTAAATCATGAGTATTATTACCTCCATGACCAACAACTAATGGCAACCTACCAGCATTTACCAAAGAAACCGTTTTCATAACAAGATTCTTTTCTTTTGTAGAAAGTGTTGCGGCCTCGGCAGTTGTGCCTAATACCACCAAATAATCAATACCATTTGCAATTTGATATTCCACCAGGTTAGTCAATGAACTAACGTCTACATTTCCTCTGCTATCAAAAGGGGTAACAAGAGCAACCCCAGTACCAATAAAACTATCCATTATGCTATTTCTTTAAATACCTTTAAATACTTGTTTAATTCTGATTTAAACATTTTAAAGTCTTTCAAATCTGTACTGAACATCAAGTCGTTAATTTTACTGTCTACTCCAGTAAATCCAACACGAAGTCTTGCATAAATCTTTGCTGTTAGTAACTTCAGCATTAATCTGTCTTCTTTGTAGTAATTGATTAATAAATCATATTCTCTACTTACAAATTCAGCTACATGACTGTTCTCAATCGAACCGTTCCAACCCATATCTTTATCAGTAAAAAACTGAATTGAAAATGGAGTATTTTTATCGTGGCCCCGCTTGTAGCCTATAATTTGAATAGCATTGGGTGGTAACCCAAAATCTTTCCTTAGCTCATTAAAATGATCTGCATTTGGAAAGTTATCCATATCAACAATACAAGCAATTGTCTTTATACCTTTTTCGCGATTGGCTGGAACCTTTGGTTTTGCCAGTTCGTCTTCCAAGTATTTAAGACTAGACTTAACTTTAAATTTATCTTGTATAGCTCGAAATATCATTTACTAATATGCATTTTTGCAAATGTAATTAATATCCTAACTTACTAGGTAACGAAGATAAATTAGAATATGAATTTAAAAATTCAACATTTTGTTATAATTATAACAATTGTGTTTTCTTCATGTGTAGATAATGTTGAGAATCCTCATCAAATAGTTGCCAAAGAACTCCCTATTACCCCCTCAATAACTACCAACGATTCAATTGCCAATTTTATAGCTCCGTATCGGGAACGCATAAATACCGTTTTAGACAGTACTTTATCTTATGTCACCAGTGATTTAGTAAAAGATGATGGTAAAAGAAATACATCAGCAGGTAATTTTATGGCTGATGCAGTATTAGCACAAGCTAATCCAATTTTCAAAACAAGAACTGGCCAAGAAATAGATTTTGTTGTTCTTAATCATGGAGGAATCCGATCAATAATTTCTAAAGGTAAGGTCAATGCACGAACTGCTTATCAAATTATGCCTTTTGAAAATAGTATTGTCGTTGTTGAAATGAGTGGCACTTCAGTCAAACATTTACTTACTTTTCTTGCGAAATCTGGCAGAGCTCATCCGGTTGCTAACACTAAATTGAAGCTTGACAATCAATATAACTATTTGAAGATTGAAATAAATGGTGCTCGATTTAACGAAAATCAAACCTATTATGTAGCAACGAATGATTACTTAGTTCAGGGTGGAGATGATATGGGGTTCTTCAAGAATCGGTCTTCAGTCACTAACCTAGATTATTTGGTTCGTAATTCTATAATTGATTATTTTAAAAAAATGGATACTATTTCCGTATCTGTTGACGACCGTTTCATACAATTAAATTAAAATGAAAAGACGTTCTTTTATTTCTAAAACAACAGCAACCGGAGCTTTTCTCGGCCTTGGCGGTTTAAGCTTGAGTTCTTGCAAGGGCAATAGTTCAAAGCAAATAACCATTCTACACACTAACGATGTTCATAGCCATATTGACCCTTTTCCGAGTGACCATGCAAGGTTTGCTAATTTAGGTGGCTTAGCAAGAAGAGCTAATCTGGTAGAACAGATCAGAAATGAAAATCCGAATACCCTTCTATTCGATGCTGGTGATATATTTCAAGGTACTCCATATTTTAATTTTTATGGTGGTGAACTTGAATTCAAATTAATGAGCATGTTAAAATATGATGCTGCTACCATCGGTAATCATGATTTTGATAATGGGATAGATGGTCTTTTAGCTCAAACACCACATGCTAAATTTGAATTGCTTTCTGCAAACTACAACTTTAAGAATACCGTTATGGATGGTTTTGTAAAGCCATACCAAACCTATTTGGTTGACGATATTAAAATTGGTGTTTACGGACTTGGTATTGCCTTAGATGGTTTGGTTACTAAAAAGTTATACAAAGAAACTGAATACGAACAGCCATATGATGTGGCTTTAGATATGGAACGTTTGCTTAAGGAAGATGAACAATGTGATATTATTATATGTTTATCGCATTTAGGCTATGATTATCAGGGTAATGCAAATAGACCTGATGACGTAACTTTAGCAACAAAAACAAGCTACACCAATTTAATAATTGGAGGGCATACCCATACATTTTTAGATAAACCAACCGTTAAAACCAATGCTGATGGAATGCCCGTTTTGGTGAACCAAGTAGGTTGTTATGGTCTCAATTTAGGAAGAATTGATTTCTATTTTGACCAAAATAAAAATATAACTGCAGACGGAATAAGCGTCTCTGTCTAGTTTCAGATTTAATCTAAACCATGAATACCATGGTTTAAACCAAACAATGGCACGCTCCACTTAAATCTCGCAACTTCAGTAATTAGGGTTAGGTTTATATCTTCAATGCATAAATTTGGTTTGAACGATGAGTTTTTATCTTATTGATGGTAATATTTTTAGTTGACACCCTAGTTTTCATTATTTTTATTTAATTCAATAATTAAACATGAAAAAAAATCTCTTTTTATTTATCCTATTGCTTAGTCCCTTTTTTCTGATTCTAGGGCAAACATCAACAGCAACTCCAATTTTTAAAGATGGTGAAGCACAAATAGTGGAAGCCTTTTCAAATCCTTCAAGTTGGTTGCGTCATGATTTATTTGTAGAAACAGAATTTGATACAGATGGCGATGGTAAGTTAGATAGAATGCATGTTTCTGTCACTAGACCTGAACAAACCGAATCTGAAGGATTAAAGCTTCCAATAATATACGTTTCTAGTCCTTATTTCGCTGGAGTTGCCCCGAATATTGAAGGCTTGTTTTGGGATGTTAATCATGAACTAGGTGAAATGCCTAAACCAAGAGTTCATGCGGAGGTTACTCGACGTGGTGAACGCCCAATTATTTCGAACTCACATATTAAAAAATGGGTGCCAAGAGGTTATATTGTTGTGCACTCCTCATCACCTGGTACAGGCCTATCGCAAGGGTCGCCAACAGTAGGTGGTGATAATGAATCGCTTGCTCCAAAAGCAGTTATCGATTGGCTGAATGGTAGAGCAAAAGGGTATACAGAACCTTATGGTAGTGAAACTATTGAAGCATATTGGTCCACTGGTAAAGTCGGCATGACCGGCACATCTTATAACGGTACAATACCGCTGGCTGCGGCCACAACTGGTGTTGATGGCCTTGAAGCAATTATACCCATTGCACCAAATACATCTTATTATCACTATTATCGTTCTAATGGATTGGTTCGTTCTCCGGGTGGGTATTTAGGAGAAGATATTGATGTTCTATATGATTTTATTCACAGTGGGGCTGAAGACAAAAGACCCTACAACAATAAAACAGTTCGCGATACCGAGATGAAAAATGGTATGGATAGAATTACTGGGGATTACAATGATTTCTGGGCTGGTCGTGATTACTTAAATGATATGAAACCTATGAAAGCAGCCCTTTTAATGTCTCACGGTTTTAATGATTGGAATGTAATGCCTGAGCATAGTTACCGTATTTATAAAGCTGCGAAAGAGAAAGGCTTATCCGTGCAAACATATTATCATCAAAACGGACATGGTGGACCGCCACCTATTACTCTAATGAATCGATGGTTTACTAGGTACCTTCACGGTATAGAGAATGGGGTAGAAAAAGACCCAAAATCATGGATTGTTCGCGAAAACGATACGCAAAGTAATCCAACTTCTTATCCTGACTTTCCTAATCCAGAGGCTGATTTCGTTCAGCTTAATTTGACTAAAGGAGGTAACTCAAGCGGCATACTAAATTTTGATAAAAAAAATGCCCAAGGAAATGAAACCTTAATTGATAATTATACAATTGCAGGAGAGGATTTGGCGCAGCTTGCGAGTTCGGAAAATCGTTTACTATATGTTAGCCCAAAATTAAAACAAGAACTTCATATTTCCGGTGTTCCGAAAATAACGGTTAATATATCAAGTAATAAACCAGCTGCAAATTTATCTGTTTGGTTGGTATCTTTGCCATGGAACGAAGATTCTAAAGCCAAAATAACAGATAATATCATTACTCGTGGTTGGGCTGACCTCCAAAACTATAAATCATTGACTGAAAGCGAACCTTTAAAACCTGGAGAGTTTTATCAAATGACTTTTGAACTAATGCCAGATGATCAAATTATACCTTTAGGTCAACAAATAGGGCTGCTTGTTTTTAGTAGTGACAAAGAGTTTACCCTGCATCCTGAACCAGGTACCGAACTGACTCTAGATTTGGATAAAACACATTTGGAATTACCAATTATTGGAGGTAAAGAAAAATTGCAAATGGCATTTCAATAAAAACTAGGTCGTTTTAAGAAGTAGTTGACAAATCTTCAAAGATTTGTCTAATTTCATTTTCAATTGAGTCATCACAATATGGTTTTCTGGCCTGTGAATACCAATATTGTGCATTGAACTTATCACCTTCTACTCGGTGTAAATGAGCATGAATCCAACTACCTTCTGTAGTATCTAAGTCTTGAGCTATATCATGAGAAGCATCCCATTCTTGTTTTGCTGCATACCATAATGATTTTAACCAAAGTGGCCAATCCATTGCTGGTTTACGATTGTTTAAGGTAGTTTTAAATGCATCAAAATTGCTAGGAATCATCATATGAGGTTATAGTCTAAGCCAAGAATCTGGATTTAAGTAAAACATTTTTTTCCAACCTTGAACAGCTTCTTTATCCTTTAAACCCAAGTATGGAAACGGAGTGGTAATTGCATAATGTAAATGTGGTGGTTTTCCTTTGGCATTTCCGGTATCACCTACTGTGCCTAAAACAGTTCCTCTTTTTAATGGTTGAAAAGTGAAGGCTTGTACTTCGTTTAAATGAGCATAATAATGAAAACGCCATTTAGGGCCAAGCACCATAACGGACTTCCCTCCTTTTCCACCTTCAGAAGTATAGATTACTATTCCGTTTGTTGAGGCCAAAACTGGTGTACTTCGATCAGCAAAAATATCAATACCCTTATGGGTTATTGAACTACCCCACGGATACGCCCAAAAAGAGTCTTTTGCCCAATCATTAACTGTTGCGCCTTGAACCGGAATAATCATGTTTTGTGGAATAAAAAAACCAATGATTATAATCACTAGTGGTATCCAAAACCATTTTTTAAAATACCGATGGCGCACTAAGAAGGCAAAACTCGATAAGAATAAAAACCAAAACCGTCTTGTAGTGTTCGTTATCATATCTTTTTCTAAATTAGACATTATGAATAAATACCTCCTATTTGTTTTTTTGTTTTTAATCATTTGCTTGTCGTCCTGTAAATCATACGGACCTACTACTACCTTTGAAAACACAGCTCCAGAAGGTATTGACTATGGTAATCTAGCGCATTGGGCCGCCCATCCTGATAAAAGAGATAATTCTGATTTAATTCCAGGTTCAGATGCGGCACCAGCTCTTAATTTAGCCGCTGATGTTTTTTTTATTCACCCAACTATTTATAATAACAAAGGGAAGAATTTGGCATGGAATCCAAGTATTTCCGATTCCGTGTTAAATAATCGAGTGGATAACTCAACTATCAAATTTCAGGCAAGTGCATTTAATGCCGCTGGCAGAGTATTTGCTCCACGCTATAGGCAGGCACATTTAGTTAGTTATACAACTGATGATAAAGCATCAGCGAAGAAAGCATTCGCTTTAGCCTATTCCGATGTAAAAAATGCCTTCGAGCATTACTTAAAATATTACAACAATGGTAGACCCATAATAATAGCTAGTCATAGCCAAGGAACAACACATGGCGGGCCTTTAATTAAAGAGTTCTTTGATGGCACGCCTTTGCAACAACAATTAGTTGCCGCATATTTAATTGGGATACCGGTTCCCAAAAATTATTTTGAGCGAATCTGGCCATGTGAAGATCCTGAGGGTCTAAATTGTATCATTTCGTGGCGTACATTCAAAAGTGGATATATTCCTGATGATAGGCCAATCGGAGATGATATTTTAGTTACCAATCCATTGAACTGGACACTTGATACAACCTATGTTTCTAAAGTTAGAAATAAGGGAGCCGTATTACGCAATTTTGATAAAGTTTTACCACGCCGTGTGGATGCACAAATTCACAATGGCGTATTATGGGCCAACAAACCAACATTTCCTTGGAGTTTTTTATTAAGAACAAAAAACTACCATATTGCTGATATTAATTTTTATTACATGAATATTAAGTTGAACGCAAAGCGAAGAGTCGATAAATGGTTAGAAGCCAGAAACTAGAATTATTGAATTGATTTTAGTTGGCTTAAACCATATTTAAAAAATCTTGCTCTGAAATAATCGGCACTTCTAAATTTTCTGCTTTAGTTCGTTTACTGGGTCCCATTTTATCTCCGGCAACTAAAAAAGATGTTTTTGATGAAATTGAAGAACTTACCTTGCCCCCATTATCTTCAATTAATTTTTTAAGTTCAGTTCTACCTAAGCTTTCAAAAACACCAGATACTACAAAAGTTTTACCTTTTAAGGTATCTGATTGACTCTCTAATTGCTCTTCCGATAATGAAAACTGTAAACCATAGGTTTTAAAACGAGAAATAAGCTCAAGGTTAGTTTCATTTTCAAAAAATTGTAAAACGCTTTCTGCTATCCTTTCTCCAATTTCGTCAACAGCAACAAGTTCTTCTTGCGATGCAACCATTAAATCATCAATGTTTTTATAGGCCTTGGCTAATTTTTTAGCCACTGTTTCTCCAACATACCGAATGCCTAATCCGAATAAAACTCTTTCAAAAGGAATTGATTTTGAAGCGGCTACGCCTTTAACTAAATTATCAGCAGACTTCTCAGCCATACGCTCAAGTGGCATAATCTGTTCCTTAGTCAATGTATATAAATCAGCGTAGTTCTTTATCAAACCCTTTTTAAATAAAAGCTCAACTGTTTCACCACCTAAACCTTCAATATCCATGGCTTTACGAGAAATAAAATGTTGAATTCGACCGGTAATCTGCGTTGGGCAACCCGTATCATTTGGACAGAAATGCTGTGCCTCACCATCTTTTCTTACAAGTAGTGTTTCACATTCTGGGCAATGGGTTTTATAGTTTGTTGGGATAGAATTCTTGGGTCGTTTTGTAAAATCAACCGCAATGATTTTAGGGATAATCTCGCCTCCTTTCTCCACAAATACAGTATCACCTTCTCTGATATCTAATTTTTCAATTTGGTCAGCATTGTGCAAAGAAGCTCTTTTTACAGTCGTACCGGCTAATAAAACTGGCTGTAGATTAGCAACTGGTGTAATGGCGCCAGTTCTGCCAACCTGATAGGTTATTTTATTTAAAACAGTTGAAACTTGTTCAGCCTTAAATTTATAAGCCATGGCCCATCTTGGTGCCTTGGCTGTAAAACCTAACTCTTCTTGATGTCTTAAACTATTAACTTTGACAACTACACCATCCGTTTCATAAGGTAAATCATGTCGTTTAACATCCCATTCCTCAACAAAGTTCATTACATCATCCGTGTTTGAACAGTGTTTAGCGACTTTTGGCACTTTGAAGCCCCAAGAACGTGCTCTTTCAAGCATTTCATATTGCGTATCAAAATTCAAATTTTTACCCACGATACTATAAAGCAAACACTCTAATGGGCGTTTTGCCACCTCAGCACTATCTTGTAATTTTAAACTGCCAGAGGCCGTATTACGAGGATTCATATACGCTTCTTCTCCATTAGCAAGACGCAATTGATTCATTTTGGCAAAACCTTCCAATGTCAAAATAATTTCGCCTCTGATGTCAAATTTTGAAGGGTAATCACCTTTTAATTGTAATGGAACTGATTTTATAGTTTTGATATTTGCAGTGACATCATCGCCTTGAAAACCATCACCCCTAGTAACGGCGCGCACTAGTTTTCCATCTTCATAAGTTAGACTTATAGATGCCCCGTCATACTTTAATTCGCAAGTAAAGGTTACATCAACATCACCAAGAATTCGTTGCATTCGCTTCTCCCAATCTTCTAAATCTTCTTTAGAATAAGAATTATCTAGTGAGTACATTCGAGTTTCATGAGAGATGGTATTAAAATTTTTAGTCACTGAACCTCCGACTCTTAATGTAGGTGACGTAGCATCATAGTATTCAGGATATTGGGTTTCTAGACGCTGCAATTCTTTAAGTTTTATGTCGAATTCATAATCAGAAATAATGGGTTTATCAAGAACATAATAATTGTGATTATGTGTTCTCAATTCATTTCGTAATGCCTCAATCTTTGATTTTATTTCCATATATCAATTCGCTAAGAGTAGAACGCTAATTAAGTTTGGTCTTTCGTTATCCATTTTGGAACAGGCACTGGCTCGTAAAGAGACATTTTATTTAAAACACCCTCAACACTATCATCAACGAGCAACATATCAAAATTTATTTGCTTCACAAAACCCTCTTCAACCATATGGCCTAGCATATTCAAAAGAGAATTATAAAAACCATTTGTGTTCAAAATACCTATTGGATAGCGATGTAAACCTAATTGCCCCCAAGTCAGCATCTCAAAAAATTCTTCAAGAGTACCATAACCTCCTGGTAGCATAAGAATCCCGTCGGATAATTCATGCATTTTCATTTTGCGTTGATGCATATCTTTCGTGATAATTAACTCATTCAATTTAGGGTGATAAACTTCTTTCTTTTTTAAAAATTCAGGTATAACTCCAATGACCTCTCCATTAAATTGCAACACTGCATTGGCGATTGCACCCATAATACCAATTTTAGCACCTCCATATACCAGACCAATTTTTTTTTGTGCCAATGTTTTGCCTAGTATATGTGCTTCATTAGCATAGCTTGGGCTAACACCTAGACTACTACCACAAAAGACTACAATTCGCTTCATTTATATATTTTTACAACACTTCAGCATTCGATCGTTCCCAAAAATATCTTTTTTTAGACTAATGTTTTCAAAATTTTCTTGTTCAAAAATCAGTTGTGTTTCTTTACCTAAATACTGATTAATCTCAAGATAAAGATTACCCCCATTTTTCAAGTGTTTTTTAGAGAAATAGGCAATAGCCTTATAAAAAAGAAGGGAATCATTGTCTGGCACGAAAAGAGCAGTATTAGGTTCATGATTTTTTACATTATTAAGCATGTCATCCTTTTCAGATTCTCGCACATAAGGAGGATTTGAAACTATAATATCAAATTGCATATTCATGGATAAATTTCGGTCTAAAATATCTGCTTTTTCAAAACTAATATTTACTTTGTTTCTATCGGAATTCTTAATCGCAATTGACAATGCTTTTTGCGAAATATCTATAGCATGAACATTAAGTTTCCTTAAATTAGCTGCCAATGCAATGGCTATACAGCCACTCCCAGTGCCAATATCTAAAACCTTAACATCTTGATTAAACTTCATTGAACAATCATCAATAATCCATTGAACGAGCTCTTCTGTTTCAGGCCTAGGAATTAAGGTATGTTCATTAACTTCAAAGCTTAAGTCCATAAAAGTAGCTTCTTTAAAAATGTACTGTAAAGGCTCTTCTTTAACTAATCTTGTTAGCGTCTCAAACAAGGGTCGTTCTTCTGACTTACTTAAGGTATAATTAGGCTGCATTACCAAAATAAATCGTTCTAGTTTCAAGTAGAACTCTATTGAACGAAAAAAGAAACTATCAATCTCTTCTTTTGGATAAAGTTCAGAAAGCTCTTTATGATAAATCAATTTGATTTCGGACAATTGCATTGACTAAAAGTTTTTTATCATATAAACAGGGCACGAACTATGTCCAGTGCATCCCATGGCTTCTTCCAAATAGCTAAAACCATTTTTTTGATATAATTTTTGAGCTGTTTTCATGTGCGGCATAGTTTCTAAGTAACAGCTATCGTATTTAAAACCCCTAGCTTTATTTAAGCAAATAGTTATTAATTTTTGTCCGAATCCTTGTCCTCTCAATTCCGGCAAAAAATACATTTTTTGTAATTCACAAATATTCTTTCCTTGGTTTGCGAGTGGAGCAAAACCACCACATCCTATTATCTTATTATTTTGTACGATAACATAGAATTCCGCTTTTGACATATTCTGGTATGCTTCATACAAGCAATCCAATTCTTCATCTTCATAAGCTGTACCTACTTTAGTAATTTCTAACTCTTCAAAAACATTGCGAATTAATTTAGCAACCTGTTGATTATCTTTAGCTTCTATTTTACGGATAGTAGGCCCTGTCATCTTGCCGATTTATTATATTATTTTTACAAGGTGAATATAGATGAAAAATACCTTTTACGTTGTATTCAACTCGCGAAAAATGGTTTAGGCTCAACTGCCCCGAACCCTATGGTCGGCGCTGTTTTGGTTCATAATAATGAAATTATTGGAGAGGGCTATACGAGCCCTTATGGTGGGCCGCATGCAGAAGTTAATGCTATTAATTCAGTATCAGATAAGTCCTTGTTGAAATCTGCTACTTTGTATGTTACTTTAGAACCCTGTTCACATTTTGGTCTTACTCCACCTTGTTCAGATTTAATTGTTTCAAATACTATTCCTAAAGTGGTTATTGGTCTACAAGACCCGCATAAGAAGGTGGCGGGTAAAGGCATAGCTAAACTCCGTTCCGCGGGCTGTGAAGTGAAGATTGGTGTGCTCGAAAATGAATGTAGAGAACATCACAAAAGATTTTTGACATTTCAAGAAAGAAAACGGCCCTACATCATTTTAAAATGGGCGGAAAGTTCCGATGGGTTTATCGCGCCTGAAGTCCTTAAGAGAAAAAATAATCCAGAACCCTATTGGATTACAAACATACATTCTAGACAGCTAGTTCATCAATGGCGTAGTGAAGAACAAGCCATTTTAGTAGGCACAAATACTGTTAAAGAAGATAACCCCAAACTCAACGTAAGAGATTGGCAAGGAAATTCACCAACAAGAGTTATTATTGATGCAAATCTTGTATTAAACTCTGAACATAATATTTTTGATAAGTCAATAAAAACAATTGTTGTGCATCATCACAAGGCAAAAGCAAAAAAGCAAACTAAAATTATTTATGAAGCTATTGATTTTGGTGAAAACACGATAAGCCAACTGTGTTCCATTCTTTATAAGCATCATATTACTAGTTTGATTGTAGAAGGCGGCAAAAAAACGCTTCAAAGTTTTATTGATGAAAATATTTGGGACGAAGCTAGAATATTTAAAGGAACAAAAGTATTTGAAACTGGGCTCAAAGCTCCAGAAATTACTGGTGAATTAATATCATCTAAAAAAATTATAAACGACACGCTAACCGTTATAAAAAATGATTAAAAACCTTATCCTTGACTTTGGCGATATTTTTATCAATTTAGATAAAACGGCAACCCCTAAAGCTATGTCTAATTATGGATTCAAGAACACAACGCCACAATTAGAGAAGTTATTTAATGACTATGAAAAAGGTTTGTTTAGCTCGGATTATTTTCTAGATAAAACTGGTACACTGTTTTCATCGGCAACAAAACAAAACTTAATTGATGCTTGGAATGCTATTTTGCTTGATTTTCCAGATTATCGTTTAGAATTTTTAGAAAAGTTAGCACAAGAAAATAATTACCGTCTATTCCTTCTAAGTAATACCAATGATATACATATAGAGCATGTAAAATCAAATATTGGTTTAGAAAAATTTAATCGGTTTAAGAATTCTTTTGAAGTATTTTATTTGTCTTATGAAATGGGTATGCGAAAACCTGACGCGGAAATTTTCGAATTTGTATTAAAAGAAAATAACCTTAATGCCAATGAAACCCTTTTTGTTGATGACACCAAAGAAAATACTGATTCAGCGGCAAGCTTAGGAATTCAAGTTTGGAATTTACAAGTTGGTAAAGAAGATTTTATTGAATTAAAAAATCATCTTTAATGCTAGACTTGCTACTTAGCATTTTTTGTTCCTCGTTAATTTTTGTAATTTTCAAATTGTTTGATACTTATAAAATTCAAACACTGTTCGCAATAATAACGAACTATATTGTTGCCTGTATTACGGGCCTACTATTTTATCAAGAACCGATTTCATTTTCTGAAATTCCAACAAAATCATGGTTCTGGGGCACTATACTATTGGGGGTTCTTTTTATTTTGATTTTTAATATTATGGCAAAAACGGCCCAAGCGGTTGGCGTTGCTGTAGCATCGGTTGCTACTAAAATGTCCCTAGTTATACCTGTTCTAGTGGGCGTTGTTGCATATCATGAACAATTGTCCATACTTAAGACAATAGGTATACTTTTAGCTTTAGCCGCAGTCTATTTCGCTTCTTTAAAAACTAAATCAATTAAGTTTTCCAAGGAAGTTTTCATTCTACCTGTATTAGTTTTTTTAGGTTCTGGAATAATTGATGCCAGTATTAATTATTTTAGAGAAACAAAATTGAATTCAGTGGAATTCCCAATTTTTTCGGCTACCGTATTCGCAGCAGCGGCTTGCACAGGGTTTGTTTTTATTTTTTTAAAATCAATAAAGACACCTTTAAAAATAAATTTTAAAAACATAATTGGCGGCATAACTTTAGGCGTTCCAAATTACTTTTCTATCTTTTTTCTATTACGAGCCTTACAGAACGAAAGTTTAAACAGTGCGTCTATTTTCACAATTAACAATGTGGCCATTGTTATGTTCTCCACTTTACTTGGAATACTACTTTTTAAAGAACAACTAAGTTTTAAGAATTGGATAGGAATTTTATTAGCTGTAGTTAGTATAGTTTTGGTAGCATTTTTCTAATAAATTATGATGGAAGATATATACAAGACTATAGCTATACCCTCCAAAGAGATTCTTTATAAAGACCGCAAGAGCAAATTCTTCGGACGCTCTTTTCCAATTAGTGCTGAAGAAGATGTAAAGCTCATCATAGAAAAATTAAGAAAAAAATATCAGACTGCAGGTCATATTTGTTATGCTTGGCAACTTGGTGTTTCGGAAATTAGTTATAGAGCAAACGACGATGGAGAACCTAACAATTCGGCAGGAATGCCCATCTATGGCCAAATCAAAGCATTTGAACTAACCAATGTTCTAGTTGCTGTACCAAGAGTATTCGGAGGCACTAAGTTGGGTGTTGGCGGATTAATACAAGCTTATAAAGCTACTGCACAGCTAACCTTAGAAGAATCAACAATTATTGAAAAATTTATCTCGGTTGAATTCGAAATAAAATTTGAATACAAGAATTTAGATAAGGTTATGCGTTTGATAAAACAATTAGACTTAATTATCAAACAGCAAAAAATGGAACTTTCTTGTTCCATAATAATTATTGCGAGAAAAAGCTTAGAGGGAAAAATATTTAAAATTTTTCAAGAACTTCATGAAATAAGTTTTAAAAAATTAGAAAGTTAATTTCTCTAAAATATATTCTGGACATTTAATCGGTCTATTTGTCTTTTTGTCTATAAAGGCTAAAACAGTGTTTGCCGTTGCGAGCAATTCTTCGCTTTGATTGTAGATGTTATAATTAAATTCAATTTTAACTAATGGGGAATTCAATAATGTTGTTTCTACAGTAATCAAGTCATCATAAATTGCAGGTTTTTTGTACGTAACTTGTAAGTGAATTACCGGTAATATAATTCCTTCATTTTCCATACTTTTATAGCTAACTCCCAGAGACCTAAGCCACTCCACCCTACCCATCTCAAGGTACTGGGCATAATTACCGTGGTACACCACACCCATTTGGTCGGTTTCACCATATCTAATCCGAAAAGAAATTTTGTGAGAAGTCATATTATTTAACTAAAAAGTATATATTTATAGGCTTTGTTTTCGCGACCGGAACATGAGAAAAAAAAAGAATAAATTCAACCAATTAATCTTTTTTTTTTAGATTTTTTGTTCACATATTTGTCGCTCTTATGATGGAAGGTCAACCCCCACTTTTTGTTAATAAGAATGAAGCTTAATTACTAACCAAGAAACAAGGAATAATTTTTATGAGTGTTACTGCTACTTCCGTATGGAACAATTGTTTGGCTTTTATCGAAGATAATATCCAACCGCAGGCATTCAAGACATGGTTCCTTCCCATCAAACCTGTTCGTCTTCAAGATAATGCTTTAAGTATTCAGGTGCCGAGCAAGTTTTTCTACGAATGGTTAGAAGAACATTATGTTAAGCTTTTAAAAGTTGCGCTTAGAAAAGAACTAGGTGCCAACGCGAAATTGGTTTACATCATTAAGATGGAAAACAAATATGGCAATAATGAGCCATTTACTGAAAAAATTCCAAGTAGTAATAGATCAACCATGGCTCCTCAAGAACTTGATGTACCTATTACTTCTAAAAATCCAGAATTAAAAAATCCTTTTGTAATTCCTGGAATACGTAATATTAAAATTGAATCTCAGCTAAATCCTAACTATAATTTTGAGAATTTCCTTGAAGGAGACTCCAATAGGCTTGCTAGGTCTGCAGGTATGGCCGTTGCAAATAAACCGGGTGGCACTTCTTTTAACCCTTTGTTGGTTTTTGGAGGTGTAGGTTTAGGAAAAACACATTTAGCTCATGCTATTGGTGTTGAAATAAAAGATAAATACCCCGAACGTACGGTTCTTTATATTTCTGCAGAAAAGTTTACTCAACAATATATAGAATCTGTTAAAAAGAATACTAGAAATGATTTTATTCATTTCTATCAATTAATTGATGTTCTTATAATTGATGATGTTCAATTTTTATCCGGAAAATCAGGTACACAAGATGTATTCTTTCACATCTTCAACCATTTACATCAAAATGGAAAACAGGTTATCTTAACGTCTGATAAGGCACCCGTTGACATGCAAGATATTGAACAACGTTTACTATCTAGATTCAAATGGGGTCTTTCAGCAGAGCTTCAAGTCCCTGATTATGAGACTAGAGTTTCCATATTGAAAAATAAATTATATCGCGATGGTGTTGAGATGCCTGATGAAATAATTGAACATGTCGCAAAAAATATCAAGTCAAATATTAGAGAATTAGAAGGTGCGATAATATCATTGATTGCTCAATCATCCTTTAATAAGCGCGAAGTTACTTTGGAATTAGCGCAACAAGTCGTTGAGAAATTTGTTAAAAACACCAAACGTGAAGTCTCTATAGATTATATTCAAAAAGTAGTATCTGACTATTTTGAAATGGATGTGGCCACTTTACAATCAAAGACTAGAAAACGTCATATTGTACAGGCAAGACAATTAGCAATGTTTTTTGCTAAAAAATTCACAAAAGCCTCATTAGCCAGTATTGGTTCACAAATTGGCAAAAGAGACCATGCTACGGTTCTACACGCATGTAAAACAGTCGATAACCTTGCCGAAACTGACAAACAGTTTAGAAAATATATTGAGGATCTCAATAAAAAATTCACCTAATAGTTTTATTCCATGATTCGAGTTTTAATGGTGTGCCTTGGTAACATTTGTAGGTCACCATTAGCTGAAGGTATTTTGCGGTCAAAAGTGAATGACAATAAAGTAATTGTGGATTCTGCTGGTACTGCGGGATACCATATTGGTAAACATCCAGATAAAAGATCTATAGCAATTGCTCAAGAATATGGTATAGACATTAGCCAACAAAAATGCCGAAAATTTATTCCATCAGACTTTGATGCATTTGATTTAATATATGTGATGGATAAAAGCAACTATGCGGATATTTTGGACCAAATTAGAACTGAAAATGATATAAAAAAAGTTGACTTATTGTTACATGATACTTCTTCAGCTTTACAAGAAGTTCCAGACCCGTATTATGGTGGTTTAGATGGATTTGAAAATATTTATCATATGATTAATGAAGCATGTGAAGTAATAGCAAGAAAACTAGAAAATAATGAAGGCTAAAGGAAAACTTTATTTAATACCTACTACATTGGGTGATAATGCCCCTCTAGAAGTTTTACCCATTTCTATTAAAGGTGCCATTGACAATATTGACTATTACATCGCAGAAAATGAAAAAACCGCAAGACGTTTCATCAAAAAAATACATGCACGAAAATCTCAACCAGATTTACATGTTGAACAGCTTAATAAATTTACCGACCCATCTGAAATACCCTCTTTTCTTAATCCGTGTTTAGAAGGATTTAGTGTTGGTTTATTATCCGAAGCTGGTTGCCCCGGGATAGCGGACCCTGGTGCCGAAGTTGTTCGAATAGCACACCAGAAAAATATTCAAGTTGTACCAATGGTAGGCCCTTCATCAATTTTGCTAGCAATGATGGCCAGTGGTATGAATGGACAAAATTTTGCTTTCAATGGTTATTTACCTATTGATGGTTCAGAAAAAAAAGCTGCTTTAAAGAAATTAGAACGACATTCAAGAGATTTTCAGCAATCTCAGATATTTATTGAAACACCTTATAGAAACGATAAATTATTTGAAGAGTTAAAAAAAACCTTACAATCAAATACCTTATTAAGTATAGCCTCTGATATTACTTTACCCACCGAGTTTATTCAAACGAAGACGGTTTCAGAATGGAAACATGTGACAATCAGTTTGCATAAAAAACCTACGATCTTTATTTTTCAAGCATAAAAAAACCAGACATACATCTGGTTCTTTTATATTTTTAAAAGTAAGCCTAAACCTTTGGGTTATGCTGTGCTTTAATCTTAGAAATATTATAATTGGCAAATTTCTTCATGTAATGTGCTATGTTACTTCCATAAGCATCAGAAAAATCATTTTGTCCATAGGATCTAAGATACTTTTTTACATTTCCTGCACCTGCTAAATGAGCAGCGGCGACCATTCCTGATTCTGAAATAATAACTCCATTTATTCTTTTACCAACAAAACGTTTGATGTCTCGTCTTAAAATCCATTTATTACGAGCCACATTCAATTCAAATATTCTTTCTTGTAAAACAGGATCATTTAAAAAATAAACAGCATTTGAAACCCCCATCAGTTTTAAAGTTGATGAACCAAATTGATACTTACCTAAATAACCTAATGAGTTTACAATTTCATATTTACCTTGAGATTCTTTAAAAGCCAAAGCTTCTTTAAATCCTACATATGATTTACCTAAAAGTATCGGGCTACCCTGGTCTTCTTGATTTTGAAAATCAATCAAAGAAGGAACATAAGATAAATATGTGCTAGTTACCTTTAATTGAAAAGGTACTTCAACAACACTTTTACTTTTGAACGAATATGTTCCAAAGCTGGTGAAAATTATTATTATTGCGAGATGACCTAAAAATCCAATCCATCTTTTCATAACTCATAAATTTATAGTTCGGGGAGAACTTTAATTTAAGCGGGCAAATATAGTGGGGGATTTTTATAAGCGAGGCATAAAACTGCTAAGAATTTCTTAAACTAGTGGTAAATAACGTTAAACCGTCATAAAAACACGATGAAGTAGCATTATCTGCTAATATTCTGCTCGTTTAACCACCTGATGTACTGTGCTTTATTTCGGTTATGTTGCGTTAGACTCTTTGCGAACATATGATATCCGAAGTTTGAAATATTGGAAACCATATATAGATAATCATGTTTTTCCGCGTTCAAAACACCTTCAATTGAAGAAATATCAGGCATTGTAATTGGACCTGGAGGAACACCAATATTTTTATAGGTGTTGTATGGAGAATCAATTTCTAAGTCTTTATACAATACTCTTTTAATTATGGTATCATAATTACCCGTTTCCTTCTTTATCGCAAAAATTACCGTTGGGTCAGCCTGCAGATACATTCCTTTTCTTATCCTATTCAAATATAACCCCGCAACTCGCGGTCTTTCGTCAATCTTCGCAGTTTCCTTTTGCACTATGGCTGCTAAAGAAGTGATTTCTGCTGGTGATAAATTTAAAGCTTGAGCCTTGGATAGTCTTTCTTCATTCCAAAATTTATCATACTCCTTCTTCATTCGAGCTCTGAATTCTTCTGCATTTGTATTCCAGAAAAATTCATAGGTATTGGGTAAATACATGCTCAATTTGGTATCGTCATTAAAACCATTTTCTTTAAGAAAAACATCATCATTTAAAATCTTCAGGAGGCTTAGAGTATCGGCTTCAATTTGAGATGAAATTCTCCCAGCCAGCGATTTTAAGTTTTCTTGATTGTTAAAAGAAACTTTTACAGGTTGGTTTTGACTTCGTAGTGTATTAATTATATCGTTATTATTCATTCCTTTTGAAAGAATGTATTTACCAGCTTTTATATTATTTGAATACCCTTTCCGCTTTGCAACAGCTTTAAAGGAAGATACATCATCCAATAATGGACTTAACTGTGCACTGACGTCATCAATAGTAGCATCGGAAGAAATAAACAGATAAGCCTCTTCATTAGCAAAAGTTGTATTAGGAGAAAATATGGCGTTATATATGTTGTAGACAAAGAATCCGCAAATAACTAGGCCCAATATGGCGGTAGCCCAAAGTACTTTTTTAAGGTTTTTCAAGATTTAAATTTTTGGTATAAAATTTCGTTTTTAAAACTTCCATTTGAAAATACCCAATCTTTTTTAAGTCCAACAGCAGTAAATCCAAGTTTCTCAAAAACTTTAATACTGTTGGTATTACTTTCTAAAATATTGGCGTACACTTGATGCAAGTTTAGTATGGAAAAAGCATATTCACAAAAAACAGAAATTGCCTCGGCTCCAAATCCCTTGTTTCTATCATCTTGATTTTTTATTATCAATCCTAGCCCAGCTTTTCGATTCTTAGGGTCAAAATCAAACAAATCGATTAAGCCTATTACTTCCTCTGATGCATTGCAAATACATAATCGTAATTGTTTCACTTCGTAAATATCACGATGAGCATTATCTAAATAAAATTCAAGAACCGCCTTGGAGTATGGTGTCTGTGTACCACTTAGTTCCCAATTGTCAGTATCATTCTCTAAATGATATAAAAAATCTAGATCAGTAGGCTCTAGAGCTCGCAAATAAATTTGTTTACCACTTAATTTTAACATGAAATGGACCCTTTAAATACTAAACTCGCATCGCCAATCAATTGAACATTGGTATAAACACTACCTTTTGAGCTAAAATTGACTCTTAATTCTCCACCCTTTGTAACAACTTTAATTTGATTGCTTTTCGTCTTTTGGTTTTGAAACATGGCTAAAGCCACAGCTGTCACTCCAGTGCCGCACGAAAGCGTTTCTCCTTCAACACCCCTCTCGTAAGTTCTTATGCTAAAAGTATCATCATTTAGTTGGCTAACAAAATTAACATTGCTTCCTTCTTTGCCATAAATTCCATATCTGATTTTTGCACCTTCTAGTTGTACCTCTAAATTATCTAAATCAGATACCAATTGAACATGATGAGGAGAACCTGTATTTAAAAAGGAGTATTTTTCTCTAGATTGAATGTCGGAAACATCAATCATTTGTAACTTAACTATAGTACCTTCAATACTAGCGTGATGAATACCGTCAACCGCCATAAAATTTGTTTCCGAATCAATTATATTTAAGTTTTTTGCAAAAGCAACAATACATCGTCCACCATTACCACACATTGTACTCTGATTACCATCAGAATTATAATAAACCATTTTGAAATCTGAAGATTCGTGATTTTCTAGTAAAATCAGACCATCAGCTCCAATACCAAATCTTCTATCACATAAAAAAGCCACTAATGAAGTATCTTCTTTGGGAAAAAAATTACTGCGATTATCAAAAAGTATGAAATCATTACCAGTGCCTTGATACTTATAAAAGTTGAGTTCTAACTTAGCCTTCATCAGACAAATATAATGTATTCTTTAAGTTTTTTTTTGCAGTTAAAAAGGCGTTAAACTGTTAAAATCAATTAGGAAATTGAACTAATTTTAGACTATTGAACTCAATGTAGAATTTAAAGTATAAAAAAGTGCCAACCTCTTTGGCAATCATTTATGCTCTTTTTAAAATGATAAATCATATAAAAATGAAAAAAACTGCAAGTCTATTTTTAGTTGCCCTGTTTGCAGGTGTAATAACCTTAGGGTCTTACAAATTATTTTTTGAAAACAATACGATAACGTATTCTAGTAAAGAAGAAACACCTTTTCTGAAAACTAATTCTAATATTAATTTTGCCAAGGCTGCCGCACTCAATGATATTGATTTTACCATTGCCGCCGAAAAAACAGTCAATGCGGTAGTACACGTTAAAAACATGACCACGAGTAAAAGCAACCCCATCTCAGGTTTCTTTTATGGTTTTGAAAGTAATCAGCAACCACAAATTGGAAGCGGTTCAGGAGTGATTATTTCTGCAGATGGATACATAGTTACAAATAACCATGTGATAGATAAATCGCAACGCTTAGAAGTTGCCTTAAATAACAACAGAACTTATGAAGCCGAAATAATTGGTGCTGATGCCAATTCGGATATTGCTTTATTGAAAATTAATGTAGAAGAGCCCTTACCATATTTAGCATTTGGAGATTCTGACGGCACACGTATCGGTGAATGGGTTTTAGCAGTTGGTAATCCATTTAATCTTACATCCACAGTTACAGCAGGAATCGTTAGTGCGAAAGCTAGATCAATTTCGAATAGAACGAATCAATCCTTTATACAAACAGATGCTGCCGTAAATCCAGGAAATTCAGGTGGTGCACTTGTGAACACTAATGGAGAATTAATAGGTATCAACACCGCAATAACTTCGCAAACGGGTTCTTACGTGGGTTATTCTTTTGCAGTACCTAGTAACATAGCTAATAAAGTAGTTAGTGATCTTTTGGAGTTTGGCAGAGTACAAAAAGGAATATTAGGAATATCTGCCGTTAATTTAAACTCGCGGTTCGCACAGGAAGAAGGACTTAATGAAATTGAAGGGGTCTATGTTGCTGGAGTTGAAGAAGAATCTGGCGCTGATGCAGCAGGGCTTGAAGAAGGAGATATTATCAAACAAGTAGACAACGTGAAAGTCAGTAAGTTCTCAGAATTAACTGGTTACCTTTCTGCCAAAAGACCAGGAGATCAAGTTGAAGTGGCTATTGAAAGAGGTGGCAAAAGAATAACCAAAGAGGTTACCTTAAAAAAACAGCTTTCAGTGCAATTACCTATAATGGGATTAACCGTGAAAGAACTTTCCAAAAAAGATGAAAAAATATACAACACAAAGAATGGAGTGAAAATCACAAATGTTCCTGAACGTTACGCTGATTATGGTTTGCGAGATAAAGTAATAGTAAAAGTTGATGACAATGAAATTGACAATATTGAAGATGCAAAATCGAGCTTCAGCAAAATTTCAAGATATGGTCGAACGAGTATGACATTATTAAGTAAAGATGGAGAACGAGAACGACTAATTTTTCAGTAAAATAATCATAAAAACGCCTCTTAATTGAGGCGCTTTTTTTTATAAACAAATGGTTTACGAAAACGTTTGAAATAAGTACTTTTGCACATCTTTTAAAACAACCATTTTAAAACCAATCATGAGCGACATTAAATCTTACGAAAAAGAACTGGCATTTCAGGCAGATAGAAGAAAAGCAACGACTGAATTTATAAAAATCATTAGTGATCTTTGGTATGATAAGGCCATTGAAGTGGTACTATTCAAAAACCAAATAATTGATAAAAATGTTAGTGAGATTATAAATTTACACCAATACGCCGGCGAGTTCGTTCAAAAACCAATTTCAATTTTTGATTCAGTTGAATTGTTGAGAGCTATAAACGACATTCACCTTCCGCCAGCAAAACTTGATATCGGAAAATTAACATATGAATTTCATTCACAAGATACTCAACACCTTAATGTAAAGGCTTTCGTGGTTGACAAACTTAAAGGAGCTAGTTCATCAAAAGAGATAAAACCAAAAGATGTTGTCTTATATGGCTTTGGAAGAATTGGACGTTTGGTTGCAAGAGAACTCATGGCTAGAACTGGTAAGGGAAATCAACTCCGATTACGTGCCATTGTTACCAGAGGTGAAATCACAGAAGAAGTTTTAGAAAAGAGAGCCGCGCTTTTACGAACGGATTCTGTACATGGTCAATTTAGTGGAACTGTAGATGCTGATTTAAAAAAGAAAGCACTGCTGATTAATGGCACCACAGTGCATCTAATAAATGCAAATAATCCGGAAGATATTGATTATACTGCTTACGGTATTTTTAATGCCCTAGTCATTGATAATACGGGCGTATTTAGAGATAAAAAAGCGCTATCTCGTCATTTAAGGTCTAAAGGAGCCAGTAAAGTTTTATTGACTGCGCCAGGTAAAGAAGTTCCGAATATTGTTCATGGAGTTAATCATACGGAGTATCACCCCGATAAAACAAAGCTATTTTCTGCAGCATCATGTACGACAAATGCCATTACCCCAATACTTAAAGTTATAGATGACTCTCTTGGTATAATAAAAGGGCATTTAGAAACAATTCATGCCTATACCAATGATCAAAACTTGGTTGATAATATGCATAGTAAATATCGTCGTGGAAGATCAGCAGCACTGAATATGGTCATAACCGAAACAGGTGCCGGTAAAGCCGTTTCTAAGGCCCTTCCTGCTTTGGAGGGTAAATTGACATCAAATGCAATTAGGGTACCGGTGCCCAATGGATCTTTAGCTATTCTTAATCTTGAAATTGAAAACAAAACTTCAGTTGAAGCCATTAATACTATTTTAAAGAAATATGCTCTTGAAGGCGATTTGGTAGAACAAATCAAATATTCATTAAGTAATGAATTAGTTTCTTCGGATATTGTAGGTACAACAGCTCCATCTATATACGATAGCAGAGCTACTATTGTAGCTGCAGATGGTAAAAATATTGTACTATATATATGGTATGATAATGAATACGGTTATTCACATCAAGTTATTAGATTAGCTAAGTATATTGCAAAAGTTAGAAGATATACTTATTACTAGGACTTCAAGAGGAAGTAAATTTTTGGTGATTCTCTTTATTGGTGTAAATTCGTTATCCTCTAAATCGAAATAAAATATTTAAGAATAGAACCTATGAAAAAGTTTTTATTGGTATTCATTTGTACGGTGTTTTGTGTAATTACTATAAATGCACAAGAAGAACAGACCACTACTAATGATAATACTGTTAAAGGTCAGTTTGAGACATTAATTAGAAAATCTACTAATTATCGACAAGGTGGAAAAAGATATGAAGTAGTACGATTGCTTGAGTTGGAAGCTTTTCAAAGAAATATATTAGATACCATTCGAGTTGCCAACACTAATATTGGTGAGCTCCAAGCTACAATTTCCGAAAATGAGACCGCTCTTAATTCATTGAATACCAGATTAGATGACACTTCTAAAAAATTGATAGAACTTACAGCAGAAAAAGATAGCATGTCTTTTTTTGGGGCCATGGTTTCTAAAGGCACTTATAAACTGATTGTTTGGTGTATAATTTTTGGCTTACTCATTTTTCTTGTGTTGTTTATTTACAAATTTAAAAATAGCAATACGCTAACTCAACAGGCAAAATTGGCGCTTTCAGATGTTGAAGGTGAATTTGAAGATCATCGAAGAAGAGCATTAGAAAGAGAGCAAAAAATCAGTCGGAAACTTCAAGACGAAATCAACAAGAACAAGAAGAGTACATAAAAGAATATGATACAAGTAGTTAAAGCTGACCACAAAAATCTTAAGGATTTAGTTCCGCTTTTTGATGCTTATAGAATATTTTACCAGCAATTATCAGACAAAAAGAAAGCCGAAACCTTTCTGACTAAAAGACTAGAAAATAAAGAGTCTATCGTATTTATCGCATATAAAGCTCAAAGTGCTATAGGTTTTGTTCAATTGTTTCCAACATTTTCATCCGTTTCTTTGGAGTCATTTTATATTCTTAATGACTTATTTGTCAGTCCAAAATTTAGGGGAATAGGTATAGGCGAAAAATTACTTAAAGAAGCCAAAAAACATTGTTCTTTATTAAAATATAAAGGTTTAGCGTTAGAAACAGCTAAAGAAAACCCTGCTCAGCATCTTTACGAAAAACTTGGTTGGGTAAAAGATGAAGACTTTTTACATTATTTCTGGAAGTGTCCAAAGAGTGAATAATCAACTACTTTTGTTCTGTACAAGTCAGCATATATGCGCATAGATATTATTACAGTTTTACCCGAATTACTTAAAAGCCCCTTTGAAGCTTCTATTTTAAAGCGAGCTATAGAAAAGGGATTGGTCGAGGTACATCTGCATAATTTAAGAGATTTTGCTCTCGGAAATTATAACCAGGTTGACGATTACCAATTTGGAGGAGGTGCAGGCATGGTATTAATGATTGAACCTATAGATAAATGTATAAGTGAACTTATGAAGCATCGCGATTATGATGAGGTTATTTATATGACACCAGATGGAACAACACTAAACCAAGGAATGTCTAACCATTTATCACTTAAAAAGAATATTATTATCCTTTGTGGACATTATAAAGGGGTTGATCAGCGTGTTAGAGATAAGTTTATAACTAAAGAAATTTCGATTGGTGATTATGTGCTGTCCGGAGGAGAACTAGCCGCAGCTGTGCTTTGTGATTCCATAATTAGATTATTACCTGGAGTTCTAAATGATGAAACTTCAGCACTAACGGACACTTTTCAAGACAACCTATTAGCACCACCAGTCTATACGCGTCCGTCAGAATATAAAGGAATGAAAGTACCTGAAGTTCTATTGAGTGGAAATTTTCCAAAAATTGAACAATGGCGAGAAGAAGAAGCATTGAAAAGAACTGAGGAAAGAAGGCCAGACTTATTAAAATGAGTTGATTTGAAAAAAACAATCGAACATACTTGCTAGTTTTAAAAAAGGTTATAATTTTGCACTCCATTAAAGTTAACCTCTGACGATATACGTGAATGTTGGTTTTAAGAAATCCATAAATAAAATTAAAATGGACTCTTTAATAAAATTTGTAGAAGAGGAATTCGTATCAAAAAAAGATTTTCCTCAATTTTCTTCTGGGGATACAGTAACAGTTTATTACGAAATTAAAGAAGGTGAAAAAACACGTACACAGTTCTTTAAAGGAGTAGTTATACAAAGACGTGGTACTGGAGCAACTGAAACTTTTACAATTAGAAAAATGTCGGGTACTGTAGGTGTTGAGCGTATTTTTCCTATCAATATGCCAGCATTACAGAAAATTGAAATTAATAAGCAAGGTAAAGTTCGTAGATCAAGAATCTTCTACTTCAGAGGCTTGACTGGTAAAAAAGCGCGTATCAAAGAAGTACGTTCTTAAACAAACAAAAATAATTTTTAAAAAGCACCTAATTTCATTGGGTGCTTTTTTTATGAACAAATGTTAATAACTAGGGTTCATAAGTTGTTGATTACAAATTAGTTACAAACTAACCAATATTCAATATTATTTTTAAATTTATAACAGAAGAAATGGAAATGGGTAACTATTTACTTTCCTCTTTTAAAGTTTACGTTCTTTAAATTATTATTCAAATTACTTTAAGATAGTAGCACTACTAATAAAAAAGTGAATTCAATGATAATAGTGTTAAACACTATTATTTTGAAATATACATTGTGTGCGAATAAAAGAGCTATTTTTTATTTTGACAATATATAATGAATAATAACAAAGTTTATTCAAGTTGTTTGATTGAAAAGTTAAAAACATGAATCTACCTAAACGTTGAAATTTTGCGATAAATGTGGCCCAAGGCCGAAACCGTGCAGCAATGCAGGTTTAAAGTTTATGCAATATTTCTAAAAAGCCATATCAATGTACTTGTACGATGATATGGCTTTTATCATTGTAACTTGCCTTTTAATCAAAATTTTCTGTTTAAAGAACGAGCTTAAATCGTATATTTGCACCGCTAAAAATTACACCTTAATGGCAAAAATACGATACACCAAGACCGATGAAGCTCCGGCTTTGGCAACCCAATCTTTTCTTCCTATTGTTAAAGCATTTACTAAAACAGCAGATATAACCATTGAAACGAAGGACATCTCCTTAGCAGGTCGTATCATAGCGATTTTTCCAGATTTTTTAAAAGAAGAGCAACAAATACCAAATGATTTGCAAGAATTAGGAGCTATTGCTAAAGATTCTGAAGCTAACATCATCAAGCTGCCAAACATTAGTGCTTCTGTACCACAACTTACCGAGGCAATAGAAGAACTTCAAGCTAAAGGTTATGCCATACCTAGTTATCCTGCCAATCCTCAGAATGATTCAGAAAAAGATATAAAAGCCAGATACGATAAAATTAAAGGTAGTGCCGTAAATCCTGTGCTCAGAGAAGGAAACTCGGACAGAAGAGCTCCAAAAGCCGTTAAAAATTATGCCAAAAAGAACCCACATAGAATGGGTGAATGGTCTTCTGATTCGAATACACATGTCGCTACAATGTCATCTGGTGATTTTCGTTCTAATGAAAGGTCTTTAACCACTAATCAAGCAACGACCGTAAAAATTCTTTTCAAATCTTCAAATGGTCAAACAATACTAAAAGAAGGTATTCATTTACAAAAAGGCGAAATTATTGATGCCACCGTAATGAGTAAAAATGCCTTGGTCGATTTTCTTAATGAAGAAATTCAAGACGCTAAAAGTAAAAATCTATTACTCTCCATACATTTGAAGGCAACTATGATGAAGGTATCTGACCCCATCATATTTGGACATGTCGTAGAAACATATTTCAAAGACGTCTTTACCAAAAACAAAAACGTTTTTGAAGAATTAAGTATTAATTCAAACAACGGATTAGAGAGTTTACTCGATAAGCTTAGTGGACATGCCAATGAGGAGCAAGTAAAATCTGATATTAAAAGCACGATAGATAATGGACCGGCTTTGGCTATGGTCAATTCTGAAAAGGGTATTACAAACCTTCATGTTCCTAGTGATATTATTATAGATGCTTCAATGCCTGCAATGATTAGAAATTCAGGTAAAATGTGGGATTTTGAAGGAAAACTTCAAGACACAAAGGCGGTTATCCCAGATAGCAGTTATGCTAGTATTTACCAAGCAACAATTGATTTTTGCAAAGAGCATGGCGCTTTTGATCCTACCACTATGGGCACTGTACCGAATGTAGGTCTTATGGCCCAGAAAGCAGAAGAATATGGATCACATGATAAAACCTTTGAAATAAAAGAAAATGGTGTAGTTCAGGTCATAGATGGTTCTGGAGAAATTGTTTTAGAACATCAGGTTGAAAAGGGAGATATATGGAGAATGTGTCAAGTAAAAGATGCTCCAATTCAAGATTGGGTTAAGCTAGCCGTTTCTAGAGCTCGTGCTACCCGTGTACCAGCAGTTTTTTGGCTAGATGAAAATCGTGCCCATGATGCCGAGTTAATTAAAAAAGTTAAAGAATATCTTCCAAATCATGACACATCCGGATTAGAAATACATATTCTATCTCCTTTAAAGGCTACACATTTTACCTTAGAAAGAATTAAAGAAGGGAAAGACACCATTTCTGTCTCAGGGAATGTTTTGAGAGATTATCTTACGGACTTATTTCCAATTCTTGAAGTGGGTACAAGTGCTAAAATGTTATCTATTGTACCTTTAATGAATGGCGGTGGTTTATTTGAAACTGGTGCTGGTGGTTCTGCACCTAAGCACGTTGAACAATTTATAGAAGAAGGTCACCTAAGATGGGATTCTCTAGGTGAATTCTTAGCTTTAGGAGTTTCTTTAGAACACTTTGGTAATAAAAATCAAAATTCTAAAGCCAAAGTTCTAGGTGAAGCTTTAGATAATGCCACTGAGAAGTTCTTAGATAATGACAAGTCTCCTTCTAGAAAAGTTAACGAATTAGATACCAGAGGTAGTCATTTTTATTTAGCAATGTATTGGGCACAAGAATTGGCTGCCCAAAACGAAAATTCTGAATTAAAAACGATTTTTGAACCTGTCACTAAAGCTTTTACAGATAAAGAAAAACAAATCGTAAAAGAGTTAATTGAGGCTCAAGGAAAAACTATTGATATTGGTGGTTATTATTTACCTGATGCTGAAAAAGCCGCTGCTGCAATGCGACCAAGTAAAACATTGAACATGATTCTTAATCAGCTTTAATTATAAGTTTAGATTAAATAATTGTTAATGGTGACCATGACAAGTTGACCATTATATATTTTTGAGTTTGAACAAAAACTGAACTTGAAAAAATATTATTATTTATTTCTTATTATCCTTCCAGTCGCTTTAGCATGCGAAGAAGCCATAGACGTTGAATTACCTACTTCCGATTCGAGGTTGGTTGTTGACGCGCTAATAGGTTATAATGAAAATAATGATGACCCAATTACGATAGGTCAAGTTAAGCTTACCTTAACAGCACCCTTTTTGGCGGAACAAGTTCCTGTTCCAGAAAACGCCTCCGTCCAAATCATTGATAACACTTCTGGTGAAATATTTGAATTAGTCGAGCAGGAACCTGGTATTTTTATTGATGGATTTCCAAATTTAGAATTCAACAAATCATACAATTTAAGGATTGTTTATAATGATGAAATATACATTGCCACAGAAGAACTTGTAAGAACAGGAACACTTATCAGTGTAGAACAAGGAGATGGTTTTTTATTTGATGAGCAAATTGAAACTGAAGTCAAGGTAAATTTTTCAGACATCGTGAACGAAAGGAATTACTATTTGTTTTCCTTTGGTTTTGATAACTATTTAGTTACAGATGATGAATTTTATCAAGATAGTAATTTGAATTTCTCATATTATTATGAAAATATTGATCCTGGTGATTTAATCTCCGTTACCTTGCTAGGTATTGATAAAGAATTTGCTGACTATGTTGATCAAACTTTATCACAATCTGGTGATGGTGGTGGAGGCCCCTTCTCAACTGTACCCGCAACAGTGCGAGGAAATATTATGAATGTATCTGACCCAGAAAATATAGCCTTTGGTTACTTCTCCATTAGTGAGTTTGATATTGCGGTTTTAACTGTAGAATAAAGGTTTTTTAATAATATTAAAGTTTGTAACTTCCAAAGTATAATTCATCATAATCAGAAAGCCAAAACATGCCAAATAATTTTAACGCACTTCTTATTGTGCTTCTCCTTTTTTCAAGTTCTATTTATTCACAACAACGTTATACTATAAGTGGTACAATAAGCGAGGCAGCTAGTAACGAAACTATGATTGGCGTTACCATCGCTATTACTGAGTTAAGAACTGGTACAACAACTAATGAATATGGTTTTTACTCTTTAACCTTACCCCAAGGGGAATATGAATTGGTGGTTTCTTATTTGGGTTATGGTGATATCAAACAAACATTAGTTTTGAACGCAGATAAAAAATTCAACTTCAAAATGATTGAAGAAGCTGAAGCCCTTGATGAAATTATTCTTACAGAAGATATTGAAAGGGTTGACATTCGTAAACCCCAAATGAGTGTGAATGCTTTAAAAGTGCAAACCATCAAAAAAATTCCTGTTGTTCTTGGAGAAGCCGACGTCATTAAATCATTGCTTTTACTGCCAGGTGTCACAAGTGCTGGTGAAGCTTCCTCGGGTTTCAACGTACGCGGTGGAGCAGCAGATCAAAATTTAATTTTATTAGATGAAGCTATCATTTTCAATTCGTCTCACCTTTTTGGATTTTTCTCAGTATTCAATCCTGATGCTATAAAGGATATCAAACTTTTTAAAGGGGGTATTCCTGCAAGATATGGCGGAAGAGTTTCATCGGTTTTAGAAATTTTTCAACGTGAAGGTAATAGCAAAGAAACAAAGGTTACTGGTGGTATCGGTGCGGTGGCTAGTAGATTACTGATTGAAGGGCCTATAACTAAAGACAAAACAGCTTTTTTAGCAGGTGGAAGAGCTTCATACGCCCATTTGTTTTTGCCACTTTTCGATGTTAATAATAAGGCTTACTTCTATGATGTGAATACTAAGATAAGCCATAAGATAAATGATAATAACAGTATTTTTCTATCCGGATATTTTGGTAGAGATTTATTTAGTATCAATGATAGTTTTGTAAATGTTTATGGAAATGCTGTTGGAAATTTCAGGTGGAATCATCTCTTTTCAGATAAGCTTTTTTCTAATCTTTCTCTGATTTATTCTGATTATTTCTATGGCCTTGAACTTGACTTTGTTGGCTTTGAATGGGATTCAGGTATTCAAAACTTCAACTTCAAGTATGATTTAAAACACTATATAAATGACGGATTACAAATTAATTATGGATTAAATAATATTTATTACGTCTTCAACCCTGGTAAAATCAAACCAAATAGAGACGATTCAGGAATTATTGAAGATCAGTTAACAAAAAAGTATGCCAATGAAGCTGCAGCCTATATTGACGTGGAGCAAAAAATTACTGATAACTTGAGTGTTAATTACGGTTTAAGAGCTAGTATGTTTAACAGATTGGGGCAAGATGAGCTTTTTGTATATGAAAACAATCAACCAGTACTTTTTGACCCTTTTCAACTTATTTATCGTGAGGCAACCCCTATTGATACTATTAACCCTGGAAGAGGAACCAACCTTTCTACATTCACCAATTTAGAGCCAAGAGTTTCCATGGCTTATACCATTAATGATAAAAATTCTATTAAGGCTAGTTATACCAGATTAGCACAATATCTGCATTTACTTTCTAATACGAGTTCCCCTACTCCTCTTGATGTTTGGGCACCAAGTGGTCCTTTTATAGAGCCTCAATTATTAGATCAGTATGCCCTTGGTTATTTTAGAAATATAAACGACGGAGAATATTCTTTAGAAATGGAAGGTTTTTATAAGGATATCCAAAATAGAATTGATTATATCGATGGCGCAGATTTGATTGCAAATGATGCTATTGAACAGGTTATTTTGAATGGAGAAGCTAGGGCTTATGGACTAGAGTTTTTACTTCGTAAAAATGAAGGACGCTTTCAAGGTTGGCTGGCCTACACCTTGTCCAAATCAGAACAACGAACACCAGGTCGTGATCCCGTTGTTGATAACGGAAGATCTAACTTAGAATCTGGTATTAATTTTGGGGAATGGTACAATACTCCATATGACAAAACACATGATATAGCACTTTACGGTAATTATGAGCTAAATGATAGATGGAGTTTCAATTCTAATTTTATTTTTCAAACCGGGCAACCTACTAATTATCCTGTAGGTCAGTTTGAATTTCAAGGTTTAGTTGTACCCTTCTTCGGTCTTCGTAATCAAACTCGTTTACCTAATTATCACAGATTAGATATTGCAGCAACTTTTCAACCTAAGAAAAACAAGAATCGAAATTTTCAATCAGAGTGGATATTTAGCATATACAACGTATATAATAGAATGAATGCGGCTTCAATTAATTTTAGACAAAATCAAGACACAGGTAGAAACGAAGCGATTAGGACTTCCATTTTTGGAGTAGTCCCATCTTTAACCTATAATTTTAAATTCTAACCATGAAAAAAGCATTCATATTTGTCTCGGTTCTTTTTTTAATTTTTTCTTGTGAAGATGTCATTGATGTTGAACTAGCCCCCTCGGATTCCAAATTGGTTGTTAATGCCGTTTTTAGAGTTGATGTTACCCAAGATTTTATTCCAGTTTCGGTAAAGGTTACCGAAACAAATGGCTTCTTCGAGGAAAATACAGTTACACAATTAGATGGTAATGCGACCTTATTGTACGGAGTTCCAGATCCTAATGACCCAAACACCCTCGATTTAATTGTTGAAGGTGGAGGTACTTCGTCCCTTGCCGAAGTTACACCTGGCAGTGGTATTTATGAGCCTGACCCGACTTTTGATGATGACCAACGAGTTAGTACTTCTTTAGCTACAAGGCCTGGCACAGTGTTTATTCTAATATTACAACATAAAGGAAGAAGATATGCAGCACAAACGGTTTATTCACCTGTAGTACCTATTGACGCATTAGAGCAAGGTGATGAAACCCTTTTCGATGAAGACGATATCGAATTATTAGTCACCATATCTGACCGCCCAGATGAGGATAACTACTTCATTTTTGATTTTGATTTTAATGAATATTTAGCTCTAGATGATCAATTTATAGACGGGCAGCAATTCCAGTTTTCGTACTTCTATGAAAAAGAGTTGCTACCCGGTGATGCAGCAGAGGTAAGTATTTTAGGTGCTGATTTGGAGTTTTTTAATTATATGGATTTAATATTGGTGCAAACAGAAGATGCTGGTGGAGTTTTTGAAACACCTGCTGCCACTGTTAGAGGCAATGTATTCGATGTAACCGGTATTGATAATTCTGAAATATTTGATAATGTTGAACGTCCGGATAATTTCGCACTTGGTTATTTTGCAGTTGTTCAAGAATTCAAACGAACGTTTGTTGTTGAATAAATCGTTCGAAAATTGAATATGATTGAAAACATAAAACCTCATATCACTTTTAAGGAGCCTTTTTTGCTGTTAGTCTTCATTTTTTTCTCGGGGAGTTGTGAAGAAGTTGTCGACGTGGATTTACCTGAAACTGAAACTCGTTTAATTATCAATGGAATCGTTCGCATAAATCAAGACGATGAATTTTTACCGATACGTATTGAAGCAACTGAAACAACTAGCTTCTTTGATGAACCTGTGGTAACTCAGCTTGATGATGCTGTTATATTGGTAGGTGAGCCTGACCCTGACAACCCCGACAATCTTAATCTAGGTGTTTCAGTTTTAAGAGAATATCAGGCAGGAACAGGAATTTATGAACCAGATACTATTGGCAATGATGTAGATGAAAGAATACCAACTGCCTTTATCAACCCAAATACTGTTTTTTATTTAATTGTGGAACATAAGGGTAAGAGATATGCCGGAATTACAAACTATGTGCCGACAGTTCCTATTGACAAACTAGAACAAGGTGATGAAACCTTATTTGATGAAGATGATACGGAAGTGAAAATTACAATTACAGATACTCCTGATAAAAAAAATTATTATGTCTTTGATTTTGGCTTCGGAGAATTTTTAGCTTTAGACGACCAGTTCATTGATGGACAAGAATTTGAATTCTCCTATTTTTATGACAGTGAAACTGAAACAGGTAATACTATTGCAGTAAGTATTTTAGGAGCCGACCAACAATTTTTTAATTATATGGATCTACTTGTCGAACAAACTGAAGATACTGGAGGTATTTTTGAAACTCCGTCAGGAACCGTACGTGGAAATATGTTTGATGTAACCGGCTTAGATAATATTGAAATCTTTGATAATGCCGGCAGACCAGAGTCCTTTCCATTAGGTTACTTTGCCGTTGTTCAAGAATTCAAACAAACCCTCATAGTTGAATAAATCAAATGACATTGAAAACTAACAAAGAGCTTTTAATAAAAGGTTTAAAGTCTTTCGGTTATACCGCCTTAGTCATGTTTGTGGCTCCAATAATTTTATATCAGGCATTTAAGAACACCGATAAACCATTATTTATACCTGTGCTGATTGTTGGTATTATTATGGCAATATTTGCCATTTATTTAGGTTTTCGATCTATAAACATTGTAATGGACGCTGTTTTTGGTAAAAAGAAATAATCACTTTTTATGTTCGCCTGTTTGCTTCCATTTATTACTTAATGAAGCATAATCATAATCTAAAACAGATTTCTGCCTTTTTAATCTGTTTGATGCAAAAGCACGTTGTAAAATATCTTCAATTAAATAATCTTCATGAACCTCTTTAGGCAAAAACTCTTGCTTTAGGCTTATTTTAAATGCTTTCGCTGTAGTATTATACCAGAAAGCTCGCCATCCACTTCTAAGTTCTTTTACCAAATCAAAAGCAGTAGCGCCGGTTTGTCGATGAATTAATTTTATTAGTATCTGACCTTCAGTTCGCGTTAATTTTTTCAATTTATCTGAAAACTCTCCTTCTATATACTTTTGAACCTTTTTTGTGTAGCGTTTTTGTTGACGTTTCTTTTTTATTTGGGAGATACTATCATTAAGTTCAACTAACTTCTCGGCTGCTAATTTGGCATAAGGATAAACCTTTAAAGTCTTTCTTCTTAAAATATAATATCTTAATTTTTCTTGTTTATCTGAAAACTCCAACTTACCGAAAATATAAACTTCATCAAGTGGAATAGAACTCAAAAGAACAGAGTCTCCCTGCATTCTAACATAATAATCAGAAATGGAATCTAGTGGTTGTTCTTCTTGCCCATAGGTAAACGTTAGCAAGAAAATACTTAAAATGGCGGTTACAAGTTTTTCCATAAACCAAAGAGGTCATTAATCGTACCAAAAGTAAGGATAAAGGCTAATTCATATTATTAAATAAAAGTGAATATTGCTATGTTTGTACCTTAAAACATACTCATGCCTGATAAAAAAATCATTACAGATAAGTCTATCAAATTTTTTGAAAAATACCTAAACAATGCATCTCCAACAGGTTATGAATGGGAAGGTCAAAAAATTTGGATGGATTATTTGAAACCATATGTAGATGATTTTATTACTGACACCTATGGTACTGCTGTTGCGGTAATTAACCCAGAAGCTGAGTACAAAGTTGTTATTGAAGGCCATTCCGATGAAATTTCTTGGTATGTAAATTATATTACCGACAATGGTTTGCTTTATGTAATTAGAAATGGTGGAAGCGACCATCAAATTGCACCTTCAAAGTGGGTAAACATTCACACAAAGAATGGTATTGTAAAAGGTGTATTTGGATGGCCGGCAATTCATACGCGACGAAACGGGAAAGAGGAACCGCCAAAAATTGATAATATCTTTATTGATATAGGAGCAAAAGATAAAGAAGAAGTCGAGAAAATGGGGGTACATGTAGGCTGTGTGATTACTTACCCTGATGAGTTTCAGATTTTAAATAAAGACAAGTTCGTATGTAGAGCTTTGGATAATAGAGCAGGCGGTTTTATGATAGCCGAAGTAGCACGATTACTTTATGAAAACAATAAGAAATTACCTTTTGGGTTATACATCACAAATTCCGTACAAGAGGAAATTGGATTACGTGGAGCAGAAATGATCACGCAAACTATAAAACCTAATGTAGCTATAATTACTGATGTTACTCATGATACAACAACGCCACTAATTGATAAAAAAGTTCAAGGTGAAGCATCAATTGGTAAAGGACCGGTCATAGCTTATGCTCCTGCGGTACAACAAAAATTACGTGAGCGAATTATTGAAACTGCAGAGGCTAATAAAATACCTTTCCAGCGCGCCGCAAACTCCAGGGCTACAGGAACAGATACGGATGCATTTGCATATAGCAATGGCGGTGTAGCATCTGCATTGATTTCATTGCCTTTACGCTATATGCATACCACCGTAGAAACTGTTCATCAAGATGATGTAGAAAATGTAATTCGTTTGATTTACGAAACATTATTGACCATCAAATCTGGTGAAACTTTTAGTTATTTTGATTAAAATCTTTCTTAAACTCTTCATTAAAGAGTAAGAGCTCATATTCATGGATGAACTTATTGACATTTTAAATGAAGATGGCTCACCAACAGGAACAACAGAATTAAAGTCCGTTGCACATGCAAACGGACTTTTTCATCCTACTATTCATGTTTGGTGTTATTCTTTAGATGGTTATCTTCTTTTACAGCAACGCGGAAGGCATAAAGAAACCTATCCTCTAAAATGGGATGTATCTGCAGCCGGACACATTGGAGCAGGTGAAAGTCCTCAAATAGGTGCTTTTCGAGAATGTCAAGAGGAGTTAGGAATTACTATTGAAATTGAAAACCTTCAAAAAATCACCATTTATAAAAAAGAAAAGAAACACAGCAATCGTATTTTTGACCGAGAATTCATCAATGTTTTTATCTATGAGTTGGATAAGAGCGTAGCGCTTACCAAGCAAGAAAGTGAAGTAGAAGCCTTAGAATGGATTTCGATTAAAGATTTTGAATCTTGGATATCTCAAAAACATCAAGGTTTAATCCCCAATTCAGAAAAGCGTTTCGAATTTGTGATTTCTGAAATCCAAAAACGTCTTAAAGATTTTAGTTAAAAAGAGCATTCGGAGTTTCATCTAGTTTATGAGTGGTTTGCTCACCAAAAACCATATCTTTTAGTATAAATTCTCCATTCTCCAGTTCCTTTGCACCCAGCAAGATGACATAAGGCACATTTCGTTTATCAGCGTATTTGAATTGCTTTTGAACCTTGGTTGTTGAAGGATATAAATCAGCCTTAATACCTTTATTTCGTAACCTAGCTACTAATTTTAAAGCTGCTAAACCTTCTTTATCACCAAAGTTCAAGCATAATACCTTTAAAGACTGGTCAACTGACTCAGGAAAAAGATTCAATTCTTCTAATACCAAATATATTCTATCCAAACCAAAAGAGATGCCAACACCACTTACATCTTTTAGTCCGAAGATTCCAGTTAAATCATCATAACGCCCTCCACCGCCAATAGAACCCATTTGTACACCTTCTGGCGCTGAAACTTCGAATATGGCACCTGTATAATAATTCAACCCACGAGCAAGGGTTACATCTAATTGTAAATTAGCAGATTTTAAACCCAATTCTGTTACGGTACTTATGATAGCTTCTAATTCATCGATTCCTGTTATACCCACTGCAGAATCTGTTAATAATCCTTTTAGTTGAGTCAATTGTTCTTTGACACTTCCTTTCATTGAAAATAATGGAGATGCCTTATCAATTGCTGATTGAGAAATACCTTTGTTAAGCATTTCATCTTTTACCTTCCTCTCTCCTATTTTATCTAGTTTGTCTAATGCAACTGTAAAGTCAATTAATAGGTGTTTAGCCCCTATAAATTCGGCAATTCCTGATAAAATCTTTCTGTTGTTGATTTTAATAGTAGTGTCCTTCAAACCCAATTCCGTAAAAACAGAGTCATATAGTTGAATTAATTCAACTTCTTGTAATAATGAATTTGCGCCAACTACATCGGCATCACATTGGTAAAATTCTCTAAACCTCCCCTTCTGAGGTCTATCAGCGCGCCATACTGGCTGAATTTGATACCGTTTAAATGGAAAATCAAGCTCGTTTTGGTGCATTACCACATACCTAGCAAATGGTACTGTTAAATCATAGCGCAACGCCTTTTCTGTAATCTTAGGAGCAATAGAAGTTGAATTTTTGGAGCTATATGTAACATCATCTACTTTAGAAATAAAATCTCCAGAGTTCAGAATCTTAAAAATCAGTCGGTCTCCTTCATCGCCATACTTACCTAATAATGTTTCTGAATTCTCAAAACTTGGTGTCTCAATAGGTTGAAAACCAAAAATCTCAAACTGTTTTTTTATCGCACTAAAAATATGATTGCGCTTTGCTATTTCAGAAGGAGAAAAATCTCGGGTACCTTTAGGAATTGATGGTTTATGTGCCATAAAAATTGAATATCTTGCAAATATACTAGATTGTATATTTTAGAATTGAATATTACTATTAATTGGTATTATTCAATCATATCGTCAAACCATTGATAAAGTGCACCTTTTGTAATAACAGCGCCTTGCTGAATTAAGCTGAATTTATCCACATTTTTATCTTCAGAATACTTTTTTGAAGCAGTAAGATATTCTACAAAATCTGATTGAAAATTTCTCTTAAACCAGCTGAAACCAACTTCGGTCCTTAAATCTATTTCAGGATTTAAAATTTTGACCGAAATTAATTTCATCTCTTTTTCTTTCAAATCAAAAAGATGCATATGGCGTTCCGATATATTTTCTAAATACTTTACCTTGGTTAGGACACCTTCCCAAATTAAATCACTAAAAACATCAAGTTCTTCTTCGGCAACTTCTGGCTTCTCATTTTTAAGCTTTTTCCATTCATCTGCAGTGATGGATTGGGTTGCCAAAAAATTGATGAATTCTTGATGTAATTCTACAAATTGTTCTTTTGATAATCTACTATACTTCATAATGCAAAAATAAAAAAGGGCCGTGCTTACGCACAGCCCTCTTTGAAATTTTGAAACTTTATTAATTAAATATATAACGCAGACCAATTTGCGCTTGCCATCTAGAAAGTAATCTCGTATCTGCAGAGAAAGTATTTGTTCTATTAGGATCAAATGTAAACGTCGGCGTATTTGTATCGTCAACGGTTACACCCAGTACTTGATCAAAATCTTGACGTTCTACCACTCCCCAATCAGAATTCAATAAATTTCCAATATTGATGACATCCAAACTCACCTGAAATTTATTCGTATCGTTCAACTTAATATCTTGTAGCACTTTTACATCCCAGCGACCTCTCCAAGGCGCTAAGGCTCCATAACGCTCGGCATATTGACCTCTTCTCCCGCTCAAATAATCATCTTGTTGAATAAAAGATTCAAATGCTGCATCTTGGCCTACTCCCGTAAAGGCCATTTGACCAATCTCGCTAGCTGTTGGAATGTAAAGCAAATCATTTATGCTAGAACCATCATTATTGATATCTCCACCATAGATATAGTTAAAACGACCACTCTGAGCATATTCGAAAAAAGATGAAATGGTAGTCCCAGTTTTAAAAGCTTTTGAAATTACACCTATGATACGGTGCTTGTCTCCATAACGTGAATTTGACAATACATCTGTATTTGCGTTACCTACTATAGCATTTCCTGCAAAAGCATCACCTGTAATTTCAGCATCAATAGAATTCACTTCTTTAGCGTCTAAATAACTATATGCCAATTGTGTATAAAGACCGTCATCAAAGGTTTTTTGCAATTTCAATGTAGCATTCCAAATACGACCCTGGTCAGAGTTAGTGAATACATAGGCATTTGTTGGCCCACCAAATAATTGTGATTTGTCATCATCTTCATAAACAACTCTATTATCAGGTCCATTTAGTGTTGAAGAAGGTGCGCCTAGGCCCCAATTTTGAACATGTGCTGCATTAAGGTCCTTAGTATATGAAAGATCAGCTGTAAGTACAATTCCGTTATTAAAACGTTTGTCAAGACCTAAGTTAGTTCTCCATACTTGCGGCCACTGAAAATCTGGATCAACGGCTTGGTAAAAGAAAAAGTCGGTTCCCTGTACCTGATTACCTAACCAAACGAATGGAAAACGCCCTGTGAATACTCCAGAGCCACCTCTAAGCTGAACGCTTTGGTCACCATGAATATCCCAATTAAAACCAACTCTTGGAGAAACCAACCAATCATTGTTTGGCAAGGTTTCTGAGTTGATAGTAATAGGTTCATTCGTTTCGGGATCAAAATATTGAATATCTGGGGCATAAGTACCACCTTCTGCTAAAGTTCCACCTTTTCTATCAATATTGTCCCTTATCAAATCAGCAGTATTAAAATATAACGGCTTATCAAAACGAACTCCATAAGTCAATTTAAAGTCATCAGTGGCATCCCATTCATCTTGAATGTAAAATGATAGCTGCCCAACATTGGTTTCTGCCAAAGACCAACCACCAGGGGTACCGTCTTCAAATTGGTTATTGTTATTTGCTGTGGCTATGGCTGCGTTGAACTGTGCTTGGTAATCAGCGACTAAGGCTGCTTCGCCAGCTGCATCTAAATTTCTAAAATCAGCAATAGAGTTTGAAGGAAAGAAAACACCTCTTGCTCCATAAAAACCTAAGTTAAAGGAATTGTCAAACTGGAATTTCTCAAAGGAAAAACCTACCGTAAAAGTATGATCACCAGTGAAAAAATTTAAATTATCAGTTAGCTGAAATACCTTTTGATCCAATCGATTATTAATTGAAAAAGGTTCGTGGCCAGCTATAATATAATTTGAACTACCGGTTTCATCCAAAATTGTAATACTTGGTGCAGGACTTGAAAATGGCGTTCTAAAATCGTCAAAATGTGTATAACCAACTTGAAGTTTATTAGTTGCCTCGTTGCTAATTGTACTATTTAATTCTAATTGTACGGATCTTATATTATTGGTGATTTCATACCCGGCATTTTCAAACTGCAAAGTTTGTGTGCTAGGACCACGAAATGTGATTGCGTCACGATTAGCTGGTTTACCTTTAGTAGCATTTAAAAAGTTGTAAATCAAAGCCAATCGGTTGTTATCATTAATATTCCAATCTAGCTTGATAATACCTTTGGTAGATTCTTGATTAAAATTAAAACCTGTAATGGCGCCTGGGTTATAAAAAGTCGGATTGCCTTGAGCATCTTGGCCAACAACAACTTGACGTAAAATATTATCAACCAATTGCATATCACTTTGAGTTACCCTAGAAGTACTAATTCCATCTTGCCCGACGCCGCTAGGCACAAAACCGTCGGTGCCCAACTCAGTTAAATCATCTTTTTCAAAATTTGCAAAGAAAAATAACTTATCCTTAACGATTGGTCCTCCAATACTGAATCCATATTGCTTTTGTTCCAAACCGGTTTTGGTTACATCATCTCCGTTGATTTTTCCTCCGGTCAAATCATCATTTCTAAAAAAACCGTAGGCAGTCCCAGAAAAATTATTTGTTCCACTTTTCGTAACGGCATTTACCGATGCTCCTGTAAAACCTGATTGGGTTACATCATAAGGAGCAGTAGTAACTGAAATTTGATCAATCGCCTCAATAGAAATTGGTGTTGCATTGGTTTGTCCACCTGGTTGGGCAGCATCCAATCCAAATGGATTATTAAAAATTGCTCCATCCAATGAGAAATTATTGTACTGGTCATTACGACCACCAAATGAAAGCCCCGAAGCACCCGAAGAAGCTGCTGGTTCCAATCTGATGAAATCATTTGTAGATCTTGAGATTGTTGGTAAACGTACCAAATCTCTTCTGCTCACACTTGTAGCGGCTCCTGTTCTATCACTTCCAAAAGTGCCTGATTGGTCAGAAACAACGACCACCTCGTCAAGCTGCTGGCTACCAGCCATCATCTGAACATTATAATTGAAGGTTTTACCAAGCGAAAGAAATATATCACTTCTCACGTCATCTTGAAAACCAACAAAGGAAATTGTTACCGTATATGGGCCACCAACCCTTAGGTTTAGTAGATTAAAACGCCCTTCATCATTAGTAATAGAGCCGTATCTCGTTCCTGTAGGAGTATGAATAGCAACAACGTTTGCGCCAAATAAAGGTGCGTCCTGATTATCTGTCACTTCACCTCTGATATTAGAGGTGGTAACTTGAGATAAAGCCGATGTGATGGTCATCAAAACGACTATTCCCATTAAAAATATTTTTTTCATAATGATCTGATTAATATGATATTTAAGCAATTGTAAACGTAGCAAAAAAAAAGAGCTATGCATGCATAGCTCTTCACAATTTATTAACAAAAAAGTACTGTTTACTTAGCCTCTGCAATTACTTCAAAAGGAAAATCAACAATAACTTCTCTATGTAATCTAATCTTAGCGTTATAAGGGCCAGTTCTTTTAACGGTACCACCTTGTATTGTAATAAACTTTCTATCGATAGCTTGACCAGCTTTTTCGATAGAGGCAGCTAAATCAATATTAGATATAGATCCAAATAGTTTATCACCAGCACCAACCTTCGCTGGTATTTTAATTTCTAAAGCTTTTAGACTGTCTGCAATCTTTTGTGCTTCATCAATTACTTTTTTCTCTTTATGCGCTCTTTGCTTCAAATTTTCAGCAAGCACTTTCTTTGCAGACGGGGTAGCTAAATCAGCCAAACCTTGAGGAATCAAAAAGTTTCTACCGTAACCATTCTTCACAGTAACGACATCATCTTTAAAACCTAAATCTTGTACATCTTGTTTTAATATAAGTTCCATTTCTCCGTCTTTTATTATTTTAACATATCACCTACGTATGGCATCAATGCCAAATGACGAGCTCTCTTTACAGCTTGAGCTACTTTTCTTTGATACTTTAATGAAGTACCTGTTAATCTTCTTGGTAAAAGTTTACCTTGCTCATTAACCAACTTCATTAAAAAATCTGGGTCTTTATAATCAACATACTTGATACCAGACTTTTTGAAACGACAATACTTTTTCTGTTTGTTAGTTTCAATGTTTAAAGGGGTCAAATACCTGATTTCACCGTCTTTTTTTGATTTTGCTTGTTGTTCTATTGATGACATAACTATGCTTTAGCTTTTAATTTAGTTCTTCTTCTTTCTGCCCATGCAACTGCATGTTTGTCTAACTTAACAGTTAAAAATCGCATAATGCGCTCATCTCTTCTGAACTCTAACTCGTAAGGACCAATGGCCTCACCTGGAGCAGCAAATTCAAATAAGTGGTAAAAACCACTTTTCTTGTTCTGAATAGGGTAGGCTAATTTCTTTAGCCCCCAATTTTCTTTGGCCACCATTTTGGCACCATTCTTAATTAAGAAATCTTCAAATTTCTTAACTGTTTCCTCTATCTGAGTTTCAGACAGAACGGGATTCAAAATGAAAACAGTTTCGTAATGATTCATATTATATATTTATTTAAGGAGCGCAAAAGTAAACATTCTTCTGTCCTTTCACAAGAAATAACTTAAATCTTCGTTATTCGTTTAAGAAGTTATTAACAATAAAAATCGAAATAAACCCTACATCGCGCCTAATGCTAATTACACAACAGAATACACCATGTTTACATCTTTTGTTGCACTTTAACGTTGTTTTTATGTAATTTGCCGATGATTTAACCCCACAAATCACCCCAATTTATGAAACTTAAAAGTATAATTGTAGACGACTCATCAATGCAGCGCATGGCTGTAGCTAAGTTGGTCAACAATCACCCACATCTTGCCTTGGTCGCTGAGTACAGCAATGCCATTGAAGCCAAAAACGGTTTAAAGAACCACGAAGTAGATCTTATCTTTTTAGATGTTGAGATGCCTATTATCAGTGGTTTTGACCTTTTAGAGGCTTTAGAGAACCCACCACAGGTTATTCTAATCACTGGTAAACCGGATTATGCACTAAAGGCATTTGACTATGATGTTACCGATTATCTGCACAAACCTATTACCTTAGCCCGTTTTGAAGCCTCTGTAAAAAGAGCCGTATCAAAATATGAGCAAATCAATAGAGTTGATGAGGATGAAGAGCACATTTTTGTAAAAAGTAACCTTAAAAAACGAAAGGTTATCCTTAATGATATTAAATGGATAGAGGCCTTAGGTGACTATATTAAATTAGTTACTGACGAAGCTAACATTGTGATTTTATCTACTATGAAATCTTTTGAAAAGCAATTACCTGCTGAAAAATTCTTAAGAATTCACAAGTCTTACATCGTTAATCTTGAAAAAATAGAGAAATTCAACAGTAAAAATGTTGAAGTAGGTGGAAGACAAATACCTTTAAGTAGAAACAAAAAAACTGAGCTAGCCGAAGCGTTAGCAAATGTATAATTAGATGTGGTCCACGTTGTAGATTAGTCTAATACTTCTGTAATACGAAATAGCATTAAAGGATTTTTCAATTCTTTTAATGCTATTTTTTGTTTGTAGTACAGATGAATTACTGCTTATTTTAATTAAAATATTCTTTAAATACTGGTTTCTAATTCTTGCCACAGCAGGATACTCAGGTCCTAAAACTTGCGTTTTTAATACATTTCGGAGTGATGAAGCAAACCAATCAGATGCCTCGTTTAGTTTATTATAATCTTTGTCTTTTAAAGTAATTCGTATAATTCTGACGTGAGGCGGATATTTAAATTGTTCTCTTTCATACAACTGTTCAGTAAACATCTTATCAAAATCGTAGTTCGATACCTGATGCAAAATTTGATGATATGGGTTGTAGGTTTGTATAAGTACTTTTCCTCTTTTTTCAGTTCTACCAGCTCTTCCTGCTACTTGTGTCATTAACTGAAAGCTGCGTTCATGGGCCCTATAGTCCGGAAAATTTAATAAATTATCGGCATTCATGATACCAACTAAAGCCACATTTCTAAAATCAAGACCTTTTGTGACCATTTGAGTGCCGACTAAAATATCAAATTCATGATTTTCAAATGCATTAATTATTTTCTCATAAGCATATTTACCCCTAGTGGTATCTAAATCCATCCTGCCAATCCGATGATTAGGAAATAATTTTAATAATTCTTCCTGTATTTGTTCAGTGCCAAATCCCTTAGTGTCAAGGGTATTATTACCACATGCCTGGCAACTTTGGACCAATGACATATGATATCCGCAATAATGACACCTTAATTGGTTCCTATGCTGATGATAAGTTAAACTAACATCACAATTAGGGCATTGAGTTGCATTACCACAGGTGGTACATTCAACAATCGGGGCAAAACCTCTTCTGTTTTGAAACAAAATTATTTGCTCTTTTTCTTCTAAACATGTCGAAATTTCTTCTAAAAGTCTTTCAGAAAAATGACCTTTCATTCGTTTTTTTCGGGTGGCCTCTTTAATATCAACCAGCTCAATTTCAGGCATTAAAACATCTCCGAAACGTCTGCTCATTTGTGCAAAACCATACTTTTTGGACTTTACATTAAAATAGGTTTCTATACTTGGCGTAGCTGACCCCAATAAACAATTTGATTCTTGTAGGCTTGCTAAAACAATAGCAGCATCTCTAGCATGATATCGAGGAGCAGGGTCAAATTGTTTAAATGATGATTCATGCTCCTCATCTACTACAACAAGACCTAAATGACCAAAAGGTAAAAATAGCGCTGATCTCGCACCAATTACGATTTGAGCTTTTTTGGTATTATGTAAAACATTATTCCAAACTTCAACTCGTTCATTCACGCTATATTTTGAATGATAAACCGCGACCTTATTACCAAAATATGCTCTAAGTCGATTAATAAGCTGAGAAGTTAATGCAATCTCTGGCAATAAATACAAAACCTGCTTACCAGCTCGAAGTACTTCGTCGATGAGTTTTATGTACACTTCGGTCTTTCCAGAAGATGTTACACCATGCAATAAGCACACTTTGTTTGAATTAAAACTAGATTTTATGTTTACAATAGCCTTTGTTTGAAGTTCATTCAGTTGAATTTGATTTACTTCTTTTGAGTTTTCTTCAAATTGTATTCTATCAGTTCTTACCTTGACGACCTCAAAAATGCCTTTATCAATAAGGGCTTTTATTACAGCTTTTGAAATTCCGCTAGACTTAACAAATTCATTTACTTTTATTATAGCTGAATTTTTAGGTTTTAATTGAAAAAAAGCCATAATCGCTTGGCTTTGTTTTTGTGCTCGGGTCAGTGTTTTTAGTAGGTTTTCTAAATTGTTTTCAGATTCATATAAAGTATTTAATCTTATATACTTTTCAAGTTTTGGGCGATACTGTTCATTTAATGACTCATGTAAAATAATTGCCTCTTTTTTAACCAACTGATTAACAATAGGCAAAACATTCTTTCGATCAACAATTTTTGATATTTCATCAATCTTTAAGCTTGACTGATGTCTCAGTGCTTCTAGGATTAAAAACTCATTATCTGTCAACTCCGCTTCATCAACATTTTCCATTTTTGAGGACTGAACCAAAGTTTCGCTTTCTAAAAGAAAAGCACTCGGTAAAGCTCCTCTTAAAACTTCGCCCAAAGTGCACATATAATATTCCGCAATCCATTGCCAATGCTTGAGTTGGGTATCTGTAATAATAGGTTCACTATCTAAAACTTGATGAATCTCTTTAGCATCATAAGCGATTGGGGCGTTATGATGTATATCCAATGCAATCGCGGTATATATTTTTGATTTACCAAAAGGAACTGCCACTCGAACACCCTTTTTGATTAAAGACGCCTGTTCTGTATTTAAGCGATAAGTAAAAAATCTTTGTAACGGTATCGGAAGGACAACATCTAAAAAAAAGTCCATACTTGTTAATTATTCAACTACACGAATCCATGTTTGCGTTCGATATAAAAATGCCAAATATCCACGAACTTTTAATTGATCTGGGTTATCTGGGTCTAGCCAAATTCTGCCTCTAAAAGTCATAGCTTGCTCTGGGTCAAAGAGTTTTTTGCCTTTATAAACACCTTCTCCATTATCTTTAAAACCAAAAATGATTTTCATGCCTTCAACAGGCTTATCTTTTAAGTCGCCATCACATTTTATACAAAGCGCATTTTCTTTACCCTTTTCAACAATCTCAAGCACCTTACCATGTAAAAGACCACTTTCTTTGTAAAGCTCTACTATTGCCTTTGGAGTGCCATAACGGTCATCTATAGTTTTCCATTTACCTACAATTTCTTGACATGAGACATTATATGCCGTGAAAAAAAATACTGCAATAAAAATAAAAATTCGGGGGTGTCTTTTACTCATTCTTGTTTTGTTTCATCACATTCTTTCTAAGCGAATGTAATGTAGCATTTAGTTCAAAGCCTAACAATATTATGTTTGAGTTAAGCCAAATAAATACCATTAATATTAATAAACCTCCTAAAGCGCCATAAAGTTCATTGTATCTAGCAAATTTTTCCACATAAACTCCAAATAAATAAGATGTTACAACAAATAAAAGGGTAGTCATTAAAGCTCCAGCCGAAAAAAACTTGACTTTTCGTCCTTCAGCAGTACCAAAATAATACAATATTGCTGTAGTTAAATAAGATAGAAGCATAAAGAATAAAATCTTAGATAATTGCAAGCCAATATCATCACCTTTGGCAACATCATACCCTAAAGTTTTACCTAAATACTCACTAGTATACTCAACAATATAAAATTCAAAATAGACGAAAACAACAGCACCAATAATTAATAAAATAGAAAGTAATAGCCCCACCATTAAGGCATAAGCATATTGGCGAAAAAAGTTTCTTGTGAGTTCAATATGATATGAATTTTCAAAAGCGCTAAAAATGGCGTTCACTCCATTAGCAACTAAAAAGATTGAAATTATAAATGCAGAAGATAATAAACCTCCACGTTTTTGATCTTTAATTTGCTGGTAAATTTCGCTAAAATATTCACTTGTTGCAGACGGTAAAAAAGACTCAAGAAATAACAAAAATTGGACATCAAAATTCTCATTACCAACGCTAACATGGGGTATAACGAATGGTATAAGTGTAACTAAAAATATCAGCAAAGGAAAAAGTGCCATAAACAAACTAAAGGCTATCGAACTTGCTCTGCTTGACAAAGTACCTTTTACAATACCAACAATATAGATTTCAATTAAATCATAAATTGAAAGACCTTCGAAACCCGGTAGTTTTACTTTTTTTAAAAATCTAGCAACCCAATTTATTATTGGAATTTGTTCTACCTTTTTTTCAATAGCCTCCGACATTTATACTGCTTTTAGGCTTAAATCCATATTGTAGACTGAGTGTGTAAGAGCTCCGGATGAAATATAATTTACCCCACATTCTGCATATTGCCTAATAGTTTCTTCATTTATACCGCCAGATGATTCTGTAAGACATTTGGAACCGATTAACGCAACAGCTTTTCTTGTATCCTCGTAATTAAAATTATCAATCAAGATTCGATAAACTCCTTCAGATTCAAGAATTTCTTTTATTTCATCTAAACTTCGAGCTTCTACAATAATTTTTAATTCTCGATTACTCCTTTTTAGATAATCCTTTGTTTTTTCAATAGCTTTGGTTATTCCTCCAGCAAAATCAATATGATTATCCTTAAGCATAATCATATCATACAAAGCAAAACGATGGTTCTCTCCTCCTCCAATTTTAACAGCCCACTTTTCGAGAGCTCTAATACCAGGAGTTGTTTTGCGAGTATCCAAAATCTTAGTGTCTGTGCCTTCTAATAACTTTACAAAATCATTAGTTTTGGTTGCAATTGCACTCATTCGTTGCATGGCATTTAATACCAAACGTTCTGCCATTAATATACTTTGAGAACTTCCCTTTACGTAAAATGCAATATCACCGTACATAACAGGTGTTCCGTCCTCTATCAGGGTATCAATAACTAATTTCGAATCAACGTAAGCAAAAACTTGTTTTGCAAATTCAATCCCAGCCAAAATTCCCTCATCTTTTACTAATAACATTGCTTTACCAACGGTATCATTAGGAATACAGGCTAATGAGCTATGGTCTCCATCGCCAACATCTTCTCGAATAGCATTACTAATAATTAGATCTAACTCTTTACCAAATTGAGTTTCAGAAATCATGGGCAAAAATTGTGTTTAAGCTAAAATACTAAAAAGCTAATCCATCTGACTTAAATCATTTGCAAATACTAAATTTGATAGTTTTAAGGCGATATCTTTTATGAAAATAAAACTAATAGCTATAGGGAAAACCGATAGTAAGGAACTAGAGAATTTAATGTCAATTTACACCAATAGGTTGACACATTATGTGAAATTTGAAGTGCTAATTATTCCGGATATCAAAAACACAAAAAACTTATCTGAATCAGAACAAAAAAGAAAAGAAGGTGAAGCTATTTTAAAACAGTTAGTACCTTCCGATATTCTGATTTTATTAGATGAGAAAGGAAAACAATTTTCGAGTGTTGAGTTCTCAGAATTATTACAAAAACGAATGAATAGTGGTATAAAAAATTTACTTTTTGTTATTGGTGGGCCTTATGGGTTTAGCTCTGCTATACAAGAAAGAGCCAATCAGAAAATAAGCCTTTCAAAAATGACTTTTTCGCACCAAATGGTTCGGTTATTTGTTGTTGAACAATTATACCGAGGATATACTATTCTAAAGAATGAGCCTTATCATCATCAATAAGTTCTTCTGACGGTTTGATATTGTACTTATCCAGCAAACCTTCTACTTTTTTTATAACAGCATGATGTGGCATTTCTGTTTCGTCATTTTTCTTAAGAGCTTTGACCATACTATCAGAAACATTTTTTAGCTTATCCAATTCTTCTGAAATAAACTTTATTATTTCTTGTTGGCGCTCTGGTATTTTCTCAACCTTTAACACATATTGGAGATCTTGAATGTTTTTCATGTGTGAACTAAAAACATGAGATTGATGCCAAGCAATTTCTTCAAGCTTTCTCTTTTGCTTTATAATCCGGTTAATAATCGGATTAACAATAAAGAAAATTTCAAATAAAACTATTAAAACAGAGAAAATAGCTAATTCTAGTTCCACTATTCGCATACCTTTAATATCTTCCTCAGATTTTTTCTGAAATTGTAACACGATAGTATCCATGATGGCCGTAAAACGATCCACACGGTAACGCATATCGTTAAACTTTATATTATCTAATTCTCTTAAATCACTAAGGTTCCATTGAAACCAATTAACGTGTGGTTCTAGCTTACTAAAATTTGCAAGAATTTCTTCACTATCCAAAGGGTCAATACCCAAATTCTCACTACCCTTTTGTAAAATTGTATTCATTTGATACAATTTATTTAGTGTGAGTTTAACTTCGGCAAAATCACAGTTATCATACTTGCAAGAATATGCTTCATTCAACAAACGTTGACTTAATGAACGTTGTCTACCCGCCAAGTTCACAATCATAGCAGTTGATCTTTGTTTGGCAAGCGAATATTGAATTATAGACTGAATGGCTATCGTCAAAACAATTATTGACACTACTAGCAAATAGTATGCTCTAAAACCTGTTTTAAAAATTTCTTTATTACCAATTTTCAATTGAATCTTCTTTAAGAAGTACTATTAATCTTTAGGCAATTTAAACTTAAAAATTGAGCGTAAAATATAAATGTTGTGAAAGACAAATAAATGCTTGTGAAAAGCAATGATAATAGTTTTATGATTTTAATAAAGTACTCTAAATTTAATAGTGTTTTCAATGTTCTTAAGAGCCTTAATTACATCCTTATTATATTCTTTGTCCAAATCTGAAATTACATAACCTACATCACTGTCCGTTGATAGAAACTGACCAGTTATGTTCATCTCAAATTTTGCAAGCACTTCATTAATCTTTGCCATTACGCCGGGAACATTTTTATGAATGTGTAAAAAACGATGTGCATTATTCTGTTTTGGCAATCTAATATTTGGGAAATTTACAGCATCTACTGTATTGCCAGAATTGATATAATCCATGATTTTATTTGGAACAAAATCAGCAATATCACGTTGTGCTTCTTCAGTGCTTCCTCCTATATGCGGAGTTAAAATAACATTTTCAAGACCTTGTAGTTCGCTGTAAAATTCACCGTTGCTTCGAGGTTCTTCTGGATAAACATCAACTGCTGCACCTCCTAATTTGTTAATTTTAAGAGCGTTTACCAATGCAGGAATATCAACAACAAAACCCCTTGATAGGTTAATTAATATTGCTCCATCACGCATTTGATTAATTTCACGCTCGCTGATAAAATTCTTATTCGCTTTATTATCATCAATATGCAAGGTAACAACATCTGAGACAGATAATAAATCCTCCAAAGTGTTGCATTTTATGGCATTACCAAGAGCTAAACGATCAGCAACATCGTAATAATAGACCCTCATCCCAATGGCCTCGGCTAATACCGAAAGCTGCTTTCCAATATTACCATACCCAATTATTCCAAGATTCTTACCGCGCACTTCTTGTGAATTTAAAGCGGTTTTAAACCATTGTCCATTATGAATTTCAGAACTACGTGCAAAAATGCTACGTTTCAACATTATTATTTGACCTAACGCCATTTCAACTACGGAACGTGTATTGCTATAGGGAGCGTTAAAAACTACTACCCCATCTTTCTTAGCCGTTTCTAAATCTATTTGGGTCGTTCCAATGCAGAAGGCACCAACTACTAATAAACGGTCAGCGGCCTCTAAAACCCTTTTGGTTACTTGAGTCTTTGAACGAATTCCTAAAACATGTACACCCTTTATCCGTTCAATTAATTCTTCTTCAGGGATAGCATGTTTTACCAATTCAACAGAAAAACCTTCTTCCGAAAGGTTATCAAAAGCATCAGGATGAACATTCTCTAATAATAGAATTTTTATTCTATTTTTTGGATATGAAATTTTTCTTGGTAAATCGTTCACAAATAAAAATTCATTTAAATTAGGTGTTATATAATCGGCATTATTTGCTGCTTTTTCCCGATGTACATTCTCTGTATAGGCGAAAAACTTATCAGCTATACCCGCCTCTCTCATCACGTAATCACTGTATCCATCACCAATAACCTGAACTTCTCCTTCTAAATTAAGGTTTTTAAGGCATTCGATTTTACCATTGTGTGATGAAAGTACATTACCCTCATCAAAACCAACAATATTGCCCTCTTTGTCAAATTCAAAAGTATTGGCAAAAACTCTTTCAGAAGGAATATTATACTCTTTTACTATGGGGTCAATAAATTCTTTAAAACCACATGAGATAACATATATGTCATCTCCGTAATTATCAAAAAATGATTTATTCTCTTCAATCGATTTTGATATTTTTTGCTTCAGTTCTGCAACTAATGCAGGTAAATCATTTTTGTGCGCCTTTAAAAGCTTTATTCTTCGCTCTAAAGACTCGGTAAATGAAATATCTCCATCAATTCCTAGGTTTGTAATTTCTTGAATTTCAGCAAGGACTGCATCTTTATTTGACTTTCCGTTAAGAGTCATTTCCGCTAATACATCTAGAGCTTCTACCCTAGTCAAAGTACTATCAAAATCAAAGACATATTTTCTACCTATTTCCACCACTTTAAAGAAATTTAAGCCCTAAAAATAAACATAAAAATGTTCGACATTTTTTACGTGCTAAAAAAAAGTGTTTTGAAACATATTTTAGATAATTCGATATAGAATTATTACTGAAAGAATCAAATTTTTAAGGATTTGACATTCAATTAAATTATGCTAGTCTTTGATGAACTCCATAACCTCTTTTGAAAAGACTTCCTTTTTGTATGTTTCATTGTGATTTCCAGGCACAACTTTCAAAATAGCATTAGGAATTACGTCTGCTAAGTCTTGCGGATTGCCATTATCTAAATCTTGATCTCCGGCAATTACCAATACTTTCATTTCCAGATTTCTTAAGTCACTAACAGGAGTAACCGGCTGGAATTTTTGCTGTAAATAGAGGGATTTAATATCAGCATTTATAGAATTAGCATAATCAACCGCACCTTTAGTCATTTCATTTGTTGTCCCATTGAAAGCATCAGTAAACTGTAATCTTCTAGTCCAATTAGGATTGGTAAAATCAATTCCCATACCTCCCAAGACTGCTTTCTCAATTTTTTTATCTTCAGTTAAAAGCTTAGCTAAAACAATACTGCCCCGTGAATAGCCTATTGCCTTGTATTTTTCAAAACCTAATTTATTCATTAAAAAAATTAGATCTTTAACTTCCGCATGGTCACTATAAGCTGTATTTTTTTGAGGTTTGTCAGAGTCGCCATTACCCCGCAAATCAGGCACTATGACCTTATAGCCTCTTGATATTAATTCCTTTTTCAGTACCGTTTTATCCCAAGACTTTCTATTTTGAATAAAACCATGTACTAGTAAAACAGGTTCACCAGTACCTTCCATTGTATATGCAATTTTGGTGTCATCAAAAGAGTTAAAATAATGAATCTGTGCATTCAAAACCTGAGCTAAAAACAAACTAATTAATCCAAGAACAATTTTATTTTTTAAAACCATCTCCTAACTGCTTTACAATACAATTTATAATTCTTTCCAAATAAATCTTCCAATGCTTGTTCTTCCCTCTTTATTTGAAAATGATTCATAAAATAGACAAAGCCGGCAGCCGTAATCGCATTAAATGCATTCCCAAGTTTTAATCCAAAACCAATTAAAAACAAGAGCATTGCGAGGTACATCGGGTTTCTAGTGTAGCTATAAATTCCATTCATAACCAATTTTTTTGCTTTTATAGGATTAATTGGATTAGTGGTAGTTTTTGCCCAATAAAACTGTAGAAATGATATTAATAATAAAAAAAATGCCAAAGCCCACATTATATATTTTAATACCTCCCTTCCAAAAAAATCAAATTTACCAACTGGCAAAAAAGTAGCTAGTACATACATTAAACCTGCAAAAAATGCCATGACTAAAGGAGGAGGTATTTTTATATTCATGGTAACTAAAGTACTACTTTAGTACACAAAATTTATCAAAAGGATATGAAACTAGTCTTTGCCACTCACAATACGAACAAGTTTAAAGAAGTGAAATTACTGATGCCTAAAAATATTGAGTTGTATTCTTTAAATATGATTGGCTGTAAAGATGAAATACCCGAAACTGGGAACACACTTGAAGAAAACGCTCAAATAAAAGCTGATTTTGTGACTAAAAACTTTGGGCTTCCTTGCTTTTCAGATGATACGGGTTTGTTAGTAGATGCATTAAATGGTGCGCCTGGTGTTCATACTGCTAGATATGCAGGAGAACAAAAAAATACGGAGGATAACATGAAAAAATTACTTGAAAATTTAAAATTAGCCCAAAGTCGCAATGCTCACTTCAAAACGGTTATTGCATTAAACACCAGTGCTACAAATCATATTTTTAAAGGTATAATAGAAGGAAGAATTAGTGAAAAAAAACAAGGAACTAAGGGCTTTGGTTATGACCCAATTTTTATTCCTAATGGGTATGATCAAACCTTTGCGGAGTTAGCTCTTGAAGTAAAAAATACCATCAGTCACCGAGCCAAAGCTATCAAACAGCTCATAAATTATCTTTCGAAGTTATAAGTAGCTGGTTTAAAGTTATCTGTAATTACCAATGCTACATAAATAATAAGCAGTACCTTTGCAGCTTTAATAACGCCGCCGGTATGGCAGGTGCTGCGCTGAGCAAAGGTTTATAAGTCAAAAACGCTCTATGCAACACACATATTCGCGATTACTTATAAACATACATGTCAAAATTTGAAAGTTTAGGGCTTCAAAAGTCCTTGTTATCAGCAATTACAGATTTAGGGTTTGAAAACCCTTCAGAAGTTCAAGAAAAAGCAATTCCAATTTTATTAGAAGATGAAACCGATTTGGTTGCCCTAGCCCAAACAGGCACAGGTAAAACTGCTGCTTTTGGTTTTCCGCTAATACAAAAAATTGATGCTGCTAGCAGAACTACCCAAGGTTTAATTCTATCACCTACTCGAGAATTGTGTTTGCAAATCACGAATGAAATGCAACTTTATTCTAAATATGAAAAAGGTGTAAACATTGTAGCCATTTATGGAGGTGCAAGCATAACTGATCAAGCAAGACAAATTAAAAGAGGAGCGCAGATTGTTGTTGCAACTCCTGGTCGTATGAAAGATATGATTGGTCGTGGTTTAGTTGACATTTCAAAAATAGATTATTGCATTCTTGATGAGGCTGATGAAATGTTGAATATGGGCTTCTATGAAGACATAAAAGATATTCTTTCAAATACTCCAAAAGAGAAATCTACATGGTTATTCTCGGCTACGATGCCGAAAGAAGTATCTACGATTGCTAAAAAATTTATGCATAGCCCTAAAGAAATTACTGTAGGGGCCAAAAATGCAGGGGCGAGTACCGTACAACATGAATATTATGTAGTCAGTGGACGTGACCGATACCCAGCACTTAAGCGCTTAGCAGATGCCAACCCAGGTATTTTCTCTGTAGTCTTTTGTAGAACAAAGCGTGATACTCAAAGGGTAGCTGAAAAGTTAATTGAAGATGGTTACAATGCAGGTGCCTTACATGGTGATTTGAGTCAAAACCAACGAGATTTGGTCATGAATTCGTTTAGAAAAAAACAAATTCAAATGCTAGTAGCAACCGACGTGGCTGCAAGAGGTATAGATGTTGATGATATTACTCATGTTATAAATTACCAACTTCCTGACGAAATAGAAACCTATACCCACAGAAGCGGTAGAACTGGTAGAGCAGGTAAATCAGGTATTTCAATGGTTATTGTTACCCGAAGTGAACTTCGAAAAATAAGCGCAATTGAAAGAAAAATTAAACAAGATTTTCTCGAAGTTAAAATTCCAACCGGAATTCAAATTTGCGAAATACAACTATATCATCTTGTAAATAAAATTAAAGACACAAAAATCAACGAAGATGTTGATGTCTATTTACCTGCAATTAATGAAGTTCTTGACGGTATTGACCGTGATGAATTAATAAAAAAAATAGTCTCTGTAGAGTTTACACGTTTCTTTAATTATTATAATAAAACCAGAGATTTAAATTCTGATGACCGTTCAAACAAAAGAGAACGAGGATCTAGATCTGAGGCTGGCGATATTCCAAAAGATGGTTCTGTGCGATACTTCATCAACGTTGGAGAACGTGATGATTATGATTGGATGTCATTAAAAGACTTTTTAAGAGACACATTAGGTCTTGAAAAAGATGATATTTATAAAGTTGACACAAAAGATACTTTTTCATTTTTCAACACAGAAGCAAAATTCACACCACTAATTTTAGAGACTTTTTCAGATTTTAAAGTAGATGGTCGTTTTGTAAATGTTGAGGTTTCCAAAAATCCAGGCGGTGGTCGCGGCAGTCGAGGCGGCGGTGGCAGAAGAGACCGCAATAGAGGTGGTAGAAGAGATCGCAATTCATCTTTTAAAGGAGGAGGTAGAGGAAATTCAAGAGGCTCAGGAGGCTCAGGAAAACCTAAAGGAAAAAGAAAACCTGGTTTTTATTAGTTAAGATGTTCCTAAATATTGGGGCTGGGCCATTTTGTTTGCTTTGTTTTGTATTTTTAGTTAACAAAATTGTTACATGAATAGACTTTTACCCGTTGTTTTTATTCTATTTACTGCCCTAGGTATTTCTCAGAACAATGAGAATTCTCAAATTATTCAAGAACTCAAAGCAACCGTTATAAATGCTCAAACGAACTTTCCGCTCGAGAGTGTTCATATTATCAACTTAAATCAAGTTAAGGGTACTATTACAAATCAAGACGGACAATTTGCAATTGATGCTGCTGTTAACGATACGCTATATTTAACCTATTTGGGCTTTAAACCACAAAAGGTTCGAGTTACCAATGATATGTTCAAGTTTGAGGACACCAAAATATCACTAACGGAATTGGCATACGCCTTAGAAGAAGTAATTGTAAGACCTTATCAACTTACTGGCTTTTTAGAAATTGATGTAAAAAACTTACCGGTAAATTCCGGATATCAATATAGTATTTCAGGTCTTAACAAAAGCTATGAAGGAGGAAATAAGAACCCAAGTGCAGTTACCAAAGTTTTAGGGGCTATCTTAAATCCTGCGGATTTGTTGCGGAATTTATTTGGGAAGAAACCACAACAAATGCGAAAGTTAAGACAGATGAAAGAAGATGATGATATTAGAGATTTGTTGGCTTCTAAATTTGATCGGGAAACACTCATCCAATTGCTGCAAATTGAAAAAATGGATATTGAAGACATCTTGAACAACTGTAATTATTCAAAATCCTTCATACAAACAGCTAATGATCTTCAAATATTAGATGCAATTAGTAGCTGCTATGAAGAATATAAAGTATTGAACCGTAAATAGTTGTGATTTCTATTATGATCAACATGCACTAGTATTGCTCTACTATTGAATACTGAGGAAATAAATTTTATAATTCGATATGCATTTTATAGTTTTAGAGAAATTCCTCAAAGATGAAAAAACTACTTATCGCAATGTCGATATTGACCTTTCTTTTAGGTTGTAAAAAAGTAAAAAAAGAAAGCATTTCTGAAGAAAAAGTTGTTGCCGCAACAGAGAAGGAAGTAAAAAAAGAAGTGCCATTTTTTTGGGAAGGGGCTAATATCTATTTTTTACTAACAGATCGTTTTAATAATGGCAATCCTGAAAAAGATGTGAATTTTGAAAGAACAGATTCAACAGCTGTTTTAAGAGGCTTTGAAGGTGGGGATATTGATGGTATTTCTAAGAAAATCGATGAAGGGTATTTTACTGATTTAGGTATTAATGCAATTTGGTTTACCCCTATTATAGAGCAAGTTCATGGAGCAACTAATGAAGGAACTGGCAATACTTATGCCTATCACGGTTATTGGGCAAAAGACTGGACGGCAATAGATCCGAATTTTGGTACAAGTAAAGACCTTGAGAATTTAGTTAAGAAAGCACATGCCAAGGGCATAAGAATTTTGTTGGATGTAGTTTTAAACCATACTGGACCTGAAACAGAGATAGACCCTGTCTGGCCAGAAGAGTGGGTTCGAAAAGATCCCACGTGCGAATTCACCACCTATGATAATACTACCGCATGTACATTAGTAGATAATTTACCTGATATTTTAACGGAATCTGACGTACCGGTAGAATTACCAGATGCTTTACTAGCAAAATGGAAAGAGGAAGGACGACTTAGTCAAGAACTGGATGAATTAAACCTATTTTTTGAAAGAACAGGATACCCCAGAGCTCCTAGATTTTATATTATCAAGTGGTTAACAGATTATATTCATGAATTTGGTGTAGATGGTTTTCGCGTAGATACCGTTAAACACGTTAATGAAAATGCTTGGACGGAGTTATATCAAGAATCAGAATACGCTTTTGAAACTTGGAAGAAAAAACATCCGAATGAAGTGTTAGATGATAACCCATTTTATATGGTTGGAGAAGTTTATAATTATGGTATTTCAACAGGGCGATTATTTAATTTTGGTGATAAAAAAGTTGATTTTTTTAATCATGGATTTAAAAGTCTCATCAATTTTGAGTTAAAATATGATGCTCAGAAAGATTATGAAACCATTTTCAGAAAGTATAATAAATTACTCAATACAAAACTTAAGGAGAAAAGTGTTCTTAATTACCTAACCTCACACGATGATGGTAGTCCCTTTGACAAAGAACGTAAAAAACCATTTTATTCGGCCAATGTATTATTGTTAACTCCAGGGGCTTCTCAAGTGTACTATGGAGATGAAACTTCTCGACCACTTGTTATAGAAGGAACAGAAGGGGATGCAACGCTACGTTCTTATATGAATTGGGAAGATTTGGATAGTATTCCGTCTATCCAAAGAGTTCATAGTCATTGGCAAAAATTAGGGCAATTTAGAGCTAATCACCCTGCTGTTGGAGCGGGAAAACATAAACGTTTAGCGAAATCTCCTTATGTGTTCTCAAGAACCTATGTTAACGGCGAGTATAAAGACAAAGTAGTTATTGGCTTAAATCTTCCAAAAGGTAAAAAATCGCTTTGGGTAAAAGGCTTTTTTGGAAATGGCACCAGACTTTACGATACCTACTCAGAAACTGAAGTAATCGTTAGTAATAATAAGGTTATTTTAGAAAATGATTTTGATATAGCCTTATTAGAGTTAATGGAATAGTCTATTTTTTTGAATGTAAAGCTATTCGATTGCCCTCGGAATCATGAAAAAGAGCCATATACCCTATATCAGGACTAATCAGCGTTTTTTGTTTTAATATACGACCACCTGCAGCTGTTATACTGTTTAATTCATTTTGAACATCGTCAGAGGAAAAGTAAATCAAAACACCTTCTTTAAAATTTGGAATATACCATTCAGGTTTTTGTATTAAAGAACCTGAACTGCCTGGCTTACCATCTGCACTTGGAAACCAACCCATAACCGCTTCTCCAAAATCATGAATTTGAATTTCTATTTGAAAAACTGTTTCGTAAAAGGTTTTGGCTCGTTCCATATCAGTAACAGGAATTTCAAACCAACCTATCATATTTTTATTCATGCTAGCCTTCCATAATAGTTTTCAGATTTGAAAGTCCTTCTTCAAAGTCCTTACCTACCATTTTATCCATACTCATAAATAGCATCATGATACTCATCGGGAATTTGTTTTTTCCTGAAAAGCCCCAAGTGACTTTTGTGTTTCCCTCTGAAATCTCATCTGTGATGAAATAACAGTTTGATTCAGATTTAAAGGGCTTCATAAAACGTAGTTCCCCTTCAATACGTTCGCCATCAATAATTTTTTTAATTTCTTGCTCACCTTCACCTACTTCCTTATTCCCTAACCAATAACTTACCGACCCTTCCTCTCCATCTATACCTTTAAACTCCTTTTTCATATTAGGGTCTTTTTTTGCCCATGGTGACCATTCATCTTGCTTTTTAAGTGAACGTAATACCTCAAATACGTCTTTTTTGGGTTTCTCAATAGTTATTGAACGAGAAACATCATAGGTCTTAGGAGCTAAAAGAGTCAAAATTATTATCAGAAAAATGAGACCCGCAACAATGTATAATACTGTAGTCATCTTGTTAATTTTTAATTGGTTGTGATTAAAAATACGAAATTCATTTTTGCGAGAAATAAGCATAGTTTTTAGATGTTAGCCCTGAATGAAATTTGTAATTTTAAAATCATTCATGTTATGAATAAAAAGATTGTAATATTAACAGGTGCAGGAATTAGTGCAGAAAGCGGATTGAAAACTTTTCGAGATGCCAATGGTTTATGGGAAGGTCATGACGTTATGGAGGTAGCCTCTCCACAAGGGTTTGCAAAAAATCCTGAATTGGTTTTAGAGTTTTATAATCAAAGAAGAAATCAGTTATTAAAAGTAAAACCAAATGCTGGCCATTTGGCTTTAGTTGAACTTGAAACCAATTTTGAAGTAAATATCATTACTCAAAACGTTGATAATTTACATGAGCAAGCCGGAAGTTCAAAAGTTTTACACCTACATGGTGAGCTTTTCAAAGTAAGAAGTACAGTAAATGAAAATCTCGTATTGAATTGGAAAAAAGATTTGAACATAGGCGATTTAGGAACAGATGGGCATCAACTACGCCCTCATATCGTATGGTTTGGTGAAATGGTGCCGATGCTCGAAAGAGCAATTGAAATAACTTATACAGCCGATATTTTAATTATAATTGGAACATCAATGCAAGTATACCCGGCAGCGAGTTTGGTGAATTATGTAAAATCTGAAACCCCAATTTTTTTTATTGATCCGAAACCGAGTGTTACCAAAAATGATTTCGAAAATTTAACAATTCTAAAATCTTCAGCTAGTATTGGTGTACCGCAATTGGTAAACGAATTAAATTCCAATTTATAAAATTTGAAAGAAGAGCAACTTTATAGAAGGCTTAATTCAGGGCGATTATCTAAAACTGAAATTGATGAGTTAGTAAATGAATTGATGGATTACCCTAATCTTACTGAAATGCTACTTCAAGAAGTATTTAGACAAGATAAAGAGCATGATTTTAATGCAAGCTGGGTTTTTGACCATTTAATGAGAAAAAAATTAAAATATCTATTACCCCATTTTGAATTTTTCAGTAAAGAACTTAAAAACTTAGTTTCAGAATCATGTCTTCGGCCCATGGCCCACACTTGTGAATTGATAACTATAGCATATTTTAAAGGTGAAAAAGAGTTTGTAAACGTAATTACCAATCAACAATTAGAACGATTAGTTGATGTTTGTTTTGACTGGTTCATTGGCAATCATAAAGTGGCAACAAAAGTGTTTGCAATGTCTTCATTATTTGAATTAGGAAAGCGGTTTGATTGGATCTACCCAGAATTGAAAATAATCTTGGAAACAACCATTGGAAATAGCACCGCTGGATATAAAAGCAGAGGCAAAAAAACCCTTGAGAAGCTTATTGCAAAAGGAATATAAATCTTTAATATTAAGTATCTTTGCGCTTTCTTAAAAATTAGCAAAATGTCTTTAAATCAACTAAGCGCTATATCTCCTATTGATGGTCGTTATCGCAATAAAACTGAAGCTTTAGGTAATTATTTTTCTGAAGAAGCTTTAATCAAATATCGGGTTCAAGTTGAAATTGAATATTTTATTGCGCTATGTGAAATTCCTTTACCTCAATTGTCAGATTTTGACAAATCATTGTTTGCTGATTTGCAAAAAATTTATCTGGAGTTTTCAGCCAGTGATGCTCAAGCAATTAAGGACATTGAAAAGATTACCAACCATGATGTAAAAGCAGTCGAATATTTTATCAAACAAAAATTTGACGACTTAAAATTACAGAAATATAAAGAGTTTATCCATTTTGGATTGACTTCACAAGACATTAATAATACAGCAATTCCGTTTTCAATTAAATCGGCAATGAATGATGTTTATGTCCCCTTATACTTTGAAGTTTTTGATAAACTTAAAACTTTAGCTAAAGAATGGGAAGCAATACCAATGTTGGCTAGAACCCACGGTCAACCTGCAAGTCCAACGAGATTGGGTAAAGAAATTGGTGTTTTTGTTGAACGTTTAAAACAACAGTTTGATTTACTAAATGATATTCCTTCAGCCGCAAAATTTGGCGGAGCAACAGGTAATTATAATGCGCACAAAGTTGCCTTCCCACAAATAGACTGGAAAAAATTTGGACAAGAATTTGTCCAAGAAAAACTAGGTTTATACCAATCCTTCCCTACTACTCAGATTGAACACTATGATCATATGGCTGCGCTATTTGATTGTTTAAAGCGCATTAATACCATCATAGTTGATTTAAACCGAGATATGTGGACTTATATTTCAATGGATTATTTTAAACAAAAGATAAAGAAAGGTGAAGTTGGCTCCTCAGCTATGCCACATAAGGTAAATCCAATAGATTTTGAAAACTCAGAAGGAAATCTTGGTTTAGCAAACGCAATTTTTGAACATCTTTCAGGCAAACTACCAGTATCTAGGTTACAACGTGATTTAACCGACAGTACAGTACTCCGAAATGTGGGTGTACCTTTTGCTCATACTGTGGTTGCTTTTCAATCTACTTTAAAGGGTTTGAATAAACTTGTTTTGAACAGCTCTAAATTTGAACAAGACCTTGAGGATAACTGGGCTGTTGTTGCTGAGGCTATCCAAACAATTCTGAGACGAGAAGGTTATCCAAATCCTTATGAGGCTTTGAAAGGACTAACTCGTACTAATGAAAAAATTAACCACCAATCTATTTCCAGTTTTATTGAAACCCTAGAAGTTTCAGATGATATTAAGACTGAGCTAAAACAAATAAACCCCTCTAACTATACTGGCATATAGTAAGCCTATAAAACTAAAAAAGACCGCTTTTTAGCGGTCTTTAATTTTTTAAAATTGTAGATTCAAATTATTTATTAATCTGAACTTCATGTGGATATGGAATTTCAATTCCTGCTTTATCCAAGGCTATTTTACAATTTTCATATGTTCCAAAGTAGACATCCCAATAATGCTCAGGTTTGCAAAAAGGACGTACAGCAAAATTCACTGAACTATCAGCCAATTCCATAACATTAACGGATGGTGCAGGGTCTTGTAAAACCAGTGGATTCGAAGTTAATACTTCCAATAAAACATCTTTTGTTTGTTTGATATCAGATGCGTAATCAACACCAATCACGGTATCAACTCGGATCTTACCTTCTGCTGTATAGTTTACAATATTTCCATTGGCCATTGCCCCATTTGGTACAATCAAGAGTTTGTTGTCTGGAGAAACTAATTTTGTAGTAAAAATTTCAATCTCTTTTACAACTCCTAATACTCCTTGAGCTTCAACTAAATCGCCAATTTTATAAGGCTTAAAAATCATTATTAAAACTCCTCCTGCAAAATTTGAAAGTGATCCCTGCAAGGCTAAACCAACAGCTAAACCTGCGGCGGCGATTACAGCTGCCAAACTAGTAGTTTCAATTCCTAACGTACCAATAACTGTTATTATTAAGAATATTTTTAAAGCCCAAGAAACCAAATTCATCAAAAACTTCTGTAATGATTCATCATAACTTCCTTTAGCCATTACCTTTCTTAAAATACCTACTAGTTTCTTGATAATAAAAGAACCAATAATGTATACGAGAATGGCTTTTAAAACTGGTACTCCATAGGTTTCAACGTAACCCATTATGCTTTCCATTGATAAATTTTCCATATTGTTTATATAGGTTTTAGTGTTATATATTTTTCTGACACTAATATAACAATTTGGTCACCACTTTTTTTTAAGAAAGTATCAAATCTATAACATAAAAAAATCCTGAAGTGCAATTGCATTTCAGGATTTTCAAGTTGAGTTGAGTTTGGATTATCCTTTTAAGAACTTACCTATTTCCCCCAGGCCTTCTCCATTATAATCTGATTTTTGAATGGCTTGCATTAGCTGTACAATATGAGCTGGATTCATATCTTTCCCTAATACACGAACCAAAGCAAAACCCTGTTCGTCACTTGCACCATAAATGATAACTTCATCAATAGCATTTTCGTCTCCAAGATACTTTACCACTCCTTTACCGTACTGTGAATTAATTTTCATTAACTCAACAAAATCATCATTTTTCAATATCTCTTTCACTCTAGCCTTTTCTATCTTAAAGTCACTAGAATTTTCATCGGTCTTTTTAAAAGCCAAAAGATTAAACTTTTTTAAAGAGTTAACAGCTGCTTGTTGACCATCTGTTAATTCTGCTACCTCCATTTTCAAAATACTTGCAGGAATATCTAAAGAAATGAAATTAGGATTTTCTTGATTATCTATATAGTACTCTTGAAGGCTTTGTTGTGAAGCACATGACCCAAGCAAAATAACTGCAAGTAATAAGGTGCTTTTAATTATTTTTTTCATTGTTTTATATTTTTTGATTGACTTATAAATAAGTATGATTTTTGGCTGTTTTGTTACAGTTAATTGTAATAATTATTTACCTCTTTTAGCTTTTTTTAGCTCTTTGGGTAAATTCATTTTATTTGTAAGTGAACCTATCTTACTTAGCTCAATATCACCAGTCATTGTCAAAAGCACAGTTTCAAAATGCGGTCCATTTTTACCCTTTGCTTTTTCATCTATTCCGGTCACAAACATCAATAATTCTGTAACTCGGTTAGAGTTTCGGCCGTTTTTTATGTAAAACCTTACATTAGTATCACCATCTTTAACCTTCATTAACTCTTCAAGCGAAGCTGATTTTACATATTTTTTCATAGTCTTCGCCATATCAGCAGAAGCCGATGCATCTTCTGACATAAAGACTTTGATATTATCGATACTTTTTGCTAATTCTATGAATTCTTGAGTTTCCTTATCATTTTCGTCAGCAGACATACTTGCTACAATACCTAATAGACCTTTATTGATGATTACTGAACCTACATTTTCAGAATCTTCATATTTGTCAAAAGCAGATTGTGATGTACCTAGAACAGGTAATAAAGCTACCAACGCTATTATTATAAATTTTTTCATGTTATTCGTTTTTGATTTTTGATTGATTTTTTTTAAAGTATAGTTGTCAGTTAACCATAAGACTAACTGACAACCGCTCTTTGCAAATTGACTATTAATTGTTACCAGCTTTGTTTAATTCATCTGGTAAATTCATTTTTTTTGTCAATGAATTGATTTTATTTAAATCAATATCCCCAGTCAATGAAAGTAATACTGTTTCAAATTTTCTATCATTAACCTCTAAATCAACATCTTTAAGTCCGGTAACGAACATTAACAGCTCACTAACATGATCACTATCTTTACCTTCTTTAATGTAAAATTTCACATTAGCATCTTTGTCTTTAATACGCATTAATTCAGTTAGAGACGATTTCTTTAAATAACCATTTACAGAAGCTTTCATATCTGCTCCAATAGATTGATTATCTGTTGTAAATACTTTGAGGCTCTTTAAACTCGTTGCAATATCTACAAAGTCTTGTGCTTCAGGATCATCTACCTCAACATCAATCTTTGCCAATAGATTGAACATGCTTTGATTCACCACAACTGATGTTACATCATCTAACTCTTCATACTTATCAAAAAGCGATTGTGAAAACCCAGAAAGTGGTAATAGGGCTACTAATAGAATTAAAATATTCTTTCTCATTTTGTTATTATTAATCATTACTTAAAACTTTTTGTTTTGCGACTTCAAACTCATTTAACAAAGCAACTTTTTCAGTGCCTTTATTAAAATTTACTGCTAAAAGATTTAAAGCCTCTTTTGTTTGTAAATAGACCTTTTGGGCCTCTCTTTGTTCTCGATAATCATTACCGAAATACACACCAAATGCCAACACTACTGCCGCCGCAACGGAAACCCATCTATAATTGAATCTTCTTCTAGGTTTTACAGGTTCCGATAGCGATGTTACTTTTGTAAACTGTTCTTCTTTGGCTTTAGAAAAATAAGTGAACATAGGTTGGTATTGCTCAAGATGCGATGCTACGCCCTCTTGATTAAAATACGCTCGCAATGTTTCTTCTTCAACAACTGTTGTCGTTGCTTCAAAATATTTTTCTAATAATTTTTCTATGTTCTTATCCGATTCCATAGCTATGCTTTTGCATTAATTTTTCTCTAACTGCTTTTCTCGCTCTTGATAATGTTACACGAACTGCTGTCGGTTTCATACTGAGCATATCTGAAATTTCATCAAAATCATAATCCTCAATATCTCTCAATTGCAAGACCAATTTTTGTTGCTCTGGTAATTCATCCATTATTCGTTCTACCCAACTTACACTATCTTCAATTTCTAATTGTTTCTGTAGACTAGTATTTTCATCTTTATAATTACTATGAACTAATTTTAAATTACCAGCTTGTTTAGATTTCAATCGATCTAGACAGAAATTCTTTGTCATGGTCATAGCAAAAGCCTCAACACTTTTATATTGGCTCATTGCCTCATTTTTTGACCATAGTTTTAATAAAATCTCTTGAGTTGCATCTTCAGCTTCTTCTCTTGACACAAGCAATCGCTTCGCCAGTCTAAACAGCTTATCCTTAAAGGGCATCACAAGATTTAAAAACTCTTTTTGTTGCATTTGGTGGTTGAATTGTTGTAAATCATTTACTGACTTACAACTTGAAGACGAAACATAACGAATATTGTTACAAATAGTATTAAAAATTTATTAGATGTAAGTATTTTAGGGTTTTTCAAACTAAAGTTGTTATAGTAAAGAAGCTACTTTGGAATACTAATTGCTATTGAAATTATAAAAACACTATGAAAAAACTTCTCTTCTTATTTGTTGGCTTAGGTTTTATAGTCATCTCTTGTGATAAAAATGATGATAATCCTTTAAATCCCACCTCAGGTGATGTAACGGTGCAGAATTTTATGTGGAACGCCATGAATGATTGGTACTTTTGGCAAGCAGAAGTCCCAGATCTCGCTGATGACAGGTTTGCTAATAATGAGGTTTACACGGAATTTTTACAAGCAACTCCTAATCCCTTAGATTTTTATAATAGTATTCAATTCATAGAAGATCGTTTTAGTTTCTCTAATGAAGATTATAATACTTTGGTAAATAGCCTTAATGGTATTTCGAAAAACAATGGATTGGAATTTGGTTTAGTACAATTTTCTGATGGTAATAATATATTTGGATACGTGCGATATATCATTCCAAATTCAGACGCAGCGACTAAGGATATACAAAGAGGAGACATTTTTACAAGAGTAGATGGTCAACAATTAAATTTAGATAATTATAGAGAATTATTATTTGGAGATAATGACTCTTATACCCTAGGCCTTGCAACAATTGAAAATTCAACAATTACTGATATAGAAGAAGAGGTTTCACTAACTAAGTTAGAAGGTTTGACCGAAAATCCGGTTTTAGTAGCTACTACCCTTGATGTAAATGGTCAAAAAATCGGTTATCTAATGTACAATGGTTTCACTCGTGGTTTTGATGAACAACTGAATGCTGCTTTCGGCCAATTTGTAGCTAATGGAGTTACAGATTTAGTTCTTGATATGCGCTATAATCCTGGAGGTTCTGTTAATTCTTCAAGGTTATTGGCAAGTATGATTTATGGTACTAGAACTCAAGACTTATATATAAAACAACGGTGGAATGCAAAAGTTCAAGAACAATTAAGCTCATCTCAGTTAGAAGATTATTTTGCCTCAACCACTGGAGCGGGAACTCCTATAAATACTTTAAATCTAAATAGAGTTTTTGTAATTGCAACTAATAGTTCCGCTTCAGCGAGCGAATTGGTGATGAATGGTTTAGCACCCTACTTAGATATTATTCATATCGGAGAGACCACACGAGGAAAAAACGAGTTTTCAATCACATTAATTGATGATTCTGAAAATGATTATGTGTATAATTCATCTCGAGAAAATCAAATAAATCCGAATAATAGTTGGGCAATTCAGCCTTTGGTAGGACGTAATGAAAATGCTGACGGCTTTTTCGATTACACTAATGGTTTAGCGCCAGACATTGAGCTTGGAGAAGATTTTGGAAATCTTGGACAGCTCGGCAATTTAAGTGAACCTCTACTTGCAAGAGCTATTCAAGAAATTACTGGTGTTACTTCCAAATCTATTTTTAGAGAAGTAATTGGAACTGGTGAAGAAGTGTCAAACTCAAAGTTACATGCTCCATTAAGAGATAATATGTTTTTAGATAAACCAATTAATCTCAAATAGAAATAAAGAAATGGCCCACAATCTTAAATTCAAGAATGTGGGCCAACTATTTAAAGATTAATATTGAGACCCAAATTATAGTTTCTACCCCTGGTACTATACCCAATAATTTCTTGATAATCTTCATTAAAGATGTTGGTGATGTTAACAAACAACTTCAGTTTATTGTTTTTAAATCGATGGCCTATGTAAAGGTCTATTAAAGAGTAAGCATCAAGTTCTACATTTTGAAAGGTGCTAAAATCAGTATCTTCTCTACTACCAACGTATTGATAAGTTAAAGTCGCATTAGTCTTATCTGAAAATTGGTAATTCAAATTTGCATTCGCCCTATGTTTTGGTAATCTTACCCGATTGCCCTCCTTTAATTGTGTGAAGGTGTAATTCGCAGAAAGTTGTAATCCTGAAATCAATTCAGAAGCTACTTCTAGTTCTGCTCCTTGTATTTTAGCGTCTCCTTCGGCATTGGTATATTGCGAAATAAAATTAACTGGATCTATAGTGGTAAAAATAACAGTATTTGTTTCGTTTCGGTTAAAGTAAAGACCGCTAACACGCAACGTTTTTCCAAGATTCCATTCAAAACCACCTTCTAATGTTCTATTATCTTCAGCCTGCAGGTCTGGATTTCCAAAAGTCCCATCAAATAATTGAAACAAACTAGGAGCGATGAAAGAGGTGCTGTATGAAGCTAAAAACTTACCATACCCCTTACCCAAATCAAAAGAGTAAGAAGGGTTAAAATTATAGGTAAATTGACTTCCGTACTCGCTGTGGTTGTTTAATCGTGCTCCAACGTTCAAGTTCAAACCAAAATCAGAGACATAAACGAAATTGGCATATGGGTCACTATTGGTATAACTAACTTCCTCGGCAAAAAGAGTTTCGTTTTGCTGATAGTTAAAACCAACAATCGTGTACAATTTGTCGGCAAATACATATTTATTGAAAATATCAAGACTATACCCTTTTGATTCAAATACTGAAGGAAAATCTGATTTGGTTTCCCTATCAATACTGGTCATGCTTGCATTTATAGAGATACTTCCGTTTTCATATGTGTAGGTAGGTGCAACGGCAAATCTCAGTTGCTCAGAAATAGATTCATCATTGGTATCAGCAAACTGAAATAACGGAGCTGGAAAACCATCAATATCATTTTTGATCTTATCAAAACTTCCGAATACCTTTAAATCAAGAGCTTCTGAGAATTTATATTCTATTTTCATATTGGTATTAAGCCGAGAAAACGGGTCTTTTTCGGTATTAACACCAGAGGCAGCCGAGAGTCCATCGGTATATTGAGTAGCAAACCCTACCAAATAGGTCAGCTTATCAATTGTCCCGTTTAAATTTATAGCATTGTTAAAATTGGACAAGGTTTTATTATCTTCATTTTGCGATGCATTGGTCCCAACCACTGAATTAACACTCAAAGCTACCTTTTCTTTTGATGCATTTTTAGTCGTAATACTAATTACTGCTGTTGCAGCTGCATTACCATAAAGTGTACTGGCAGAACCTTTTATAATTTCAATATTCGCAATGGTGTTTAAATCTAATAACCTTAAATCAAAATCATTAGCTATTTGTGAAGGGTCGTTCACCTGAATTCCATCTATTATAACTAAAACCTGTCGGTTATTACCACCTCTTATGAAATAGCCTAAATTCTGACCTGCTACACTCCTACTACCGTTAATTTCAATCCCACTTTTAGAATTAATAAGCTCCGCTACTGATCTACCTTGATTCTGGGCTATTTCTTCCGCACTAATTTTAATAACGGTTTTACCCGAGTACTCTCGCTTAAGCGCAAAACGAGAATCGCTAACCACAACTTCATCAAGGATTTGAACTCGTACTGAGTCTTGATCTTGTGCGAGTAAAGACACGCAAAAATTACTTAGGGCTAAAAACCCTATTACTACTTTTTTCATTTTAATTTTAATTACTCGGAAGAGCCATAGGAATCCCTACGCAAACTTTTATCCCGAAAGTTTAATATTAATCGTTCGAAATTGGCAGGTCTCCTGGCTTGTAATTTGTATTTAACCTTCCCACTAGAAATAACTAGCAGTGGTCTGAAGCAAATACAACTTGCTTAGTCAAGCAAGATGCCGAAAAATTCGACATATACTCACAGTTGCGGGAACAGCTCTAGTTTCTCACTAAATTCCCTTTTAATCATATAAGATGATTTATATGAACCAAATTTCGCTGCGAAGCTAATCATTTTGTTTAACCTTATCACATAAGTTAAATACCCTATTTTTGAAATCATGAAAAGTATCTTCATTAAAGCAATTTGGAGTAGTTTATTAATACTAACAGTAGCCTCCTGTAAAAAAGACGCTAAGACAATCGAAGCCAATAATGGACAGCACAACGGCAGTGTTCAATATGCAAAAGGTTTTAGTATTGATAGAGAAGGTGATTTTACTGTTGTTTCTGTGACAAATCCTTGGCCAAATGCAAAACATAGTTTTAGATATGCTTTTGTTCCTATAGAAACTTTAGAAAAAATTTCTGTAACCAAAGACTTGTATGATGCTGTAATAACAACCCCTATCGAAAATCTTGTGGTAACTTCTACTACACATATTCCTGCATTGGAGAGTTTAGGTGGTTTAGATAAATTAAAAGGTTTTCCAGACACCGACTATATATCTTCAATGCCAGCTAGGCAGCTTATAAATGCAAAGAAAATTAAAGATTTAGGATCAAATGAAACATTGAATACCGAGATGGTTTTAGAAATGAATCCTGATGCCTTGGTAGGGTTTGCTATTGATAATCAAAATACCACCTATGAGCTCCTTCAAAAATCAGGAATTCCTATACTATTTAATGGTGACTGGACCGAACAGACTCCACTAGGCAAGGCAGAATGGATAAAATTCTTTGGTGTCTTGCTTCAAAAAGAAAAAGAGGCTGATAGTATTTTTAAAACAATTGCAAATTCATATCACCAAATTAAAGAACTGGCTAAAACAAGTAATAAAAAACCAACAGTCATGAGTGGTGCGCTATATAAAGATGTATGGTATTTGCCTGCAGGTGAAAGTTGGGCATCCCAGTTCTTGGCGGATGCGAACACAAATTATCTGTGGGCAGAAACAAAAGGAACAGGAAGCCTTGCTTTAAGTATAGAGGCTGTTCTTGAAAAAGGTCAAAAAGCTGATTATTGGATTGCTCCATCTCAATTTACAACCTATGAAAATTTAGCTAATGCCAATACTCATTATATCAAATTCAATGCCTACAATAAAAAAAAGTTGTTTACTTATTCGGCCACAAAAGGGCCCACCGGTGGACTATTATATTTCGAGCTTGCCCCCCAGCGACCTGACATAGTATTAAAAGACTTGGTTCATATTTTTCATCCAGAATTGCAACCAAATTACATTCCATATTTCTTTAAAGCCTTAGAATGACAAATTCATTAGGATCTTATAAAAAATGGTTTTCAGTGCTGACAATTATGCTATTGTTTAGTATGCTTTTGAATATAAGTTTAGGTAGTGTTTCAATTCCATTTACAGATACTTTAAAAGTGCTTTTTGGAGGAACGTTAAAAACAACTTCTTGGGAGTATATTATTTTAAACTATCGGATTCCAAAAGCACTGACAGCAATTTTAGTTGGTGGTGGTTTAGCGGTTAGCGGGCTTTTAATGCAAACTTTATTTAGAAATCCTCTAGCAGGCCCTTTTGTTCTAGGCATAAGTTCTGGTGCCAGTTTAGGAGCTGCTTTACTGATAATGGGAGCTAGCCTATTATCTGGTTTTGCCACTTTTCAATTTTTAAGTGATTTTTCTTTAGCTGTAGCAGCTAGTATAGGGAGTTTTTTAGTCCTAGCCGTTGTAATGGTTGTTGCGAATCGGGTTCGTGATACCATGGCCCTTTTAATAATAGGCTTAATGTTTGGTAGTATTACCGGAGCAATAGTTAGTGTATTGGCTTATTTTTCACCAGCAGAACAACTACAACGTTTTATTTTTTGGTCTTACGGCTCTGTCGGCAATCTATCTTGGGAACAACTTATTATTTTAGCTATTACTGTAGTAGTTGGGTTGCTTCTTTCTTTGTTATCGTTAAAGAATTTAAACGCCTTATTGTTAGGTGAAAATTATGCCAAGAGTTTGGGCATTTCAGTTAAAAAATCAAAGTTTTTAATCATTCTATCAACTGGGCTGTTGGCTGGGTCTATTACAGCCTTTGCCGGACCTATAGCCTTTGTGGGGCTTGCTGTACCTCATTTAACTCGGCAATTTTTCAATACCATGGAACATCGTGTTTTGTTACCTGCCGTTTTCTTATATGGTGGAATTTTGATGTTATTATGTGATTGCATAGCACAATTACCTTATTCGGTCAATGTAATTCCGATTAATGCCATTACTTCTATTATTGGTGGACCAGTAGTTATTTGGATACTAGTTAAAAAACGAAAATTGTTTTTCTAAAATGATTACTACAGACCTAAATACCATTGCTGTCCATAACTTGAAAATCGGTTATAAAAACAATACCATTGCCAATGAAATTACATTTTCATTACAACCTGGGGAGCTATGCGCAATAATAGGTGTTAATGGTATTGGTAAATCTACTTTATTGAGAACACTAGGCAACATTCAAAATAAACTTGGAGGAATCATAAAAATTCAAAATAAAGAGTTGGAGAAGTATTCTCCCATTGAAGTTGCAAAACAAATGAGTTTAGTTTTAACTGAAAATATTGCTTCTAAAAACTTAACTGTTAAAGAGCTCATCACATTAGGTAGACAGCCCTACACAAATTGGATGGGGTCTTTGTCTAAAGCTGATTCAGAATTTATTGACGAGTGTATTGCTGCCTTAGAATTAGAGCCATTTATAAACCGTAAATGTCATGAAATAAGTGATGGTCAATTACAACGTGTCTTAATAGCAAGGGCTCAGGCTCAAGACACTCCATTAATTTTACTAGATGAACCAACAACACATTTAGATTTATACCATAAGGTCCAAATATTAAAACTCTTAAAACAGTTAGTCCAAGAACAGCAGAAAACAATTGTCTTTACAACTCATGAAATTGATTTGGCTATTCAACTTGCTGATAAAATTTTAATTATTGACGGCATAGAAAACCCGTTTAATGAGCCCTGTGAGCTTATCTCTTCTGGAGCGTTTGAAAAGCTTTTTCCTACTGACATGGTTACATTTGATGCAAATTCTGGTTCTTTTAAAGTTAATAAGTAGTCTGCCTTAGTAACATTTGTTTGCATCCGAATCTATTATCTTTATCCTTAGAAAAATTATTATGAGTACTGATTTGATTACTATACTTATTGCATTCCTTTGTCTTGGTTTAGGGGCACTTTTAGGAATATATATCCAAAAGCTCAAAACAAAGTCTGGTTTAAGTGAATTAGAGGCGGAAAATAGGCAGCTAAACATTTCTGTTCGTACTTTGAATGATCAGCTTTTAACTAATGATGAAGAAAAAAAACAAATTCAATTAGCAAAAGAAAAACTAGGTCAAGACTATGTTCGTCTTGAAGCTGCCAATAGTAATCTAGAACAAGCAAATAAGAAACAGAAAGAAGAAGTAGAAAAGTTACAAGAAAAGTTCTCTAAAGAATTTGAAAATTTAGCGAATAAAATTCTGGATGAAAAGAGCGAGAAGTTTACAAAACAGAATAAACTAAACATTGAAAATATTTTAACGCCTCTTGATAAGAAGATTAAAGAATTTGAAAAGAAAGTTGAAGACACACAAAAGGAAAACATCACCATCCATTCTGCTTTAAAAGAACAATTATTAAATCTCCAAAATCAAAATCTAAAGATTACCCAAGAAGCTGAAAATTTAACGAAAGCCCTTAAAGGAGATAGTAAAATGCAGGGTAATTGGGGAGAATTGGTTTTAGAACGTGTCCTAGAAAAATCTGGTTTGGAAAAAGACCGTGAATATAGTGTTCAACAAAGTTTTCAATTGGCCGATGGTTCTAGAGTATTGCCTGATGTAATCATCAATTTACCGGATGGCAAAAAAATGGTAGTGGATTCTAAGGTTTCACTAACCGATTATGAGCGATATGTAAACGCTGATGAAGAGTTTAAACAAAAACACTTAAAAGACCATATCAACTCATTACGTAAACACGTAGAACAACTTTCGGCTAAAAAGTATGAAGATCTATATGAAATGGAGAGTCCCGATTTTGTATTACTTTTTGTACCAATAGAACCCGCCTTTGCAGTGGCCATTAACCAAGATAATTCTTTGTATAATAGAGCATTTGAACAAAATATTGTTATTGTTACCCCATCTACCCTTTTAGCTACCCTACGAACTATTGATACGATGTGGAATAATGAAAAGCAACAAAAAAATGCCATTGAAATAGCTCGACAGGCTGGTGCGCTTTATGATAAATTTGAGGGGTTTGTTACTGATTTAACTAAAGTCGGCAAAAAAATGGATGAGGCTAAAACGGAATATCGTGGAGCTATGAATAAGCTAGTAGATGGGCGTGGAAATATAGTTGTCAGCATTGAAAAATTGAAAAAAATGGGAGCCAAAGCAAAAAAGTCTATCCCAGAGCCGATAATAAAACGAGCAGAAGAAGACGATTTTGAACAATCTAAATTAGAAATGTAAATGCGTAAGTTTCTCTTTATTTTAATAACAGTGGTCATTTTGGCCATAGCAGCGTACTTTGCTTTTGTATATTATGTACCATTTAGCGAAGGATATCGTTCAGGTGAATTGATAAAATTCAGTAGAAAAGGGGTGTTGGCTAAAACTTGGGAAGGTGAAATTAGTCAAGGTATCTCAGGAGCTCAAATTTTTGAATTTTCAGTAGAAGATAGCAAAGTTGAAGTCATTCAAAACCTTAAAGATTTACAAGGTAAATATGTCAAAGTAACCTATAAAGAGCGGTATTCGACCTTTTTTTGGTTAGGAGACACCAAGTATTTTATCATCGAAGTAGAACCTGAAAAATCACCACATTTTGGGAGCCAAGATTAAAAAGTTTAAAACTGCCAAAGAATCTCGGCTATCTATTACAGAGCTCATGCTTCCTTCTCATTCTAATTTTGGTGGAAAGGTTCATGGCGGTCATATACTAAGCCTAATGGATCAAATAGCCTTCGCATGTGCCTCAAAGCACTCTCAAGCCTATTGTGTAACTGCCTCAGTGAACCGAGTAGATTTTTTGAATCCGATTGAAGTAGGCGAGTTGGTTACCCTCCGAGCATCTATTAATTTTACGGGTAGAACTTCAATGGTTGTTGGGGTACGCGTTGAATCTGAAAATGTAACTACTGGTGATACAAAGCATTGTAATTCGTCATATTTTACCATGGTGGCAAAAGGCGAAGGTGGTAAAAATCTTCCAGTCCCAGGATTGATTATTAAAGACAAACAGGGAATGCGTCGTTTCGCAAGAAGTAAAGAACGAAAATTATCTGCTTTCAAACGTGATTCAAAATACGACACTAAAAACTTTAAAGTTGAAGAATATTTAGAATACCTTGAAAATGAAAATGTAAAAATGGATTTAGATTAGTGCAGCAGCTTCTTCATCCATAAACCAAATCAACTTACCAGATTCAGGAATTACCAATGAAGCGGGGTATTTTTTATAATCTTCTTTTTGGTTATGTATTTCCTCAACCTTTTCAGCTTTTCCACTTCCAGTAACTAAAAAAACGACTTCTTTTGCTTGGTTAATGACCTTTCCATTGATGGATACCCGCTTTTGACCTGATTCAGGATGTAGGGTAACAACACAATGGTCTTCAGAATGCCATAAGTCTATTTCATGAGGAAAAATAGAAGCTGTATGCCCATCATCACCCATACCTAGTAAGACCAAATCAAACTGAGGAATACTATTTACTCTATCTAGATTTATCTCCAAAAGGTTGGCATAACGCATAGCTTCACCTTGAGGGTCATTTTCACCTAAAACACGATGAATATTTTCTTTTGGAACATTTATTTTAGAAAATAAATGCTCAAAAGTCATCTTAAAATTACTTTGATCATCGATAGGTGGAACGCAGCGCTCATCTCCCCAATAAAAATTGATCTTTGACCAATCGATTTGATTTCCGTATTTCGTGGCTAAAACGTCAAAAATCAACTTCGGTGTACTTCCGCCTGATAAGGCAACATGAAATTGTACTTTATCTTCGACTAAATCGGCAAAATAATCTGAAAATGCCTCGGCAACCATCTTTTTATCCTTGTAAATCTTGTTTTCCATTACTAGTACTAGCTGTTTTGCGTCTTGTCTTATACTTCAATTAACTTCAATTCGAAAGTATGACCTTGAATTACACCTAATGACTCACTCCTAACAAATAACACAGTACCCTGGGTCATCTGCTAAATTTGAACTAGGATTACGCCAATATCCGATTCCTTCTATTAATTCATCTGCATTTTCAGGACCCCAAACACCAGCTGCATAGCCATACATTCGAACATCGTCTCCGGTTTCCCAATATTTTAAAATAGGATCAACAAATTCCCAAGCAGCTTCAACTTCATCAGCTCGAGCATACAAAGTAGCATCGCCTTGCATGCAGTCTAATAATAGTCTTTCATAAGCCTCCATTACATGGGTTTGTGCTAAACTTGAATAGTAAAAGTCAAGATTTGCACGCTCTACTTTAAAGCCTTGACCGGGAACTTTGACTCCAAATTTCATGAGAATACCCTCATCAGGTTGAATTCTAATGATGAGTTTATTATCCTTGTTATTCACACCGGAATTCTGAAATATATGATGGTGTGGTGATTTAAAATGAATAACAACTTCAGTAACTTTCGTAGGCATTCTCTTTGCAGTACGCACATAAAATGGAACATCTTTCCACCTCCAATTGTCTACAAAAAACTTAATCGCAGCATAAGTTTCTGTTGTAGAATTTTTATCCACTCCTTCCTCTTGACGATATCCTTTAACCTTCTCACCATTGATGGTAGAATCCATATACTGGGCTCTAATGGTGTTATCATGAAGTTCTTTGTCATTCTTCATGATTCGGAGAGACTTTAATGCTTTTACCTTTTCATTTCGAATTTCTTCAGGTTCATCGCCTATTGGAGGTTCCATTACAATTAATGATACAATTTGCAATAGGTGATTTTGGAACATATCTCTTAAAGCGCCTGACTTATCATAGTATCCTCCTCGTTTCTCTACCCCAACACTTTCAGCGTTTGTTATCTCAACATGATGAATATAATTTCGATTCCATAAGGGTTCAAAAATGGTATTTGCAAATCGCGTTACTAAAAGGTTTTGCACAGTTTCTTTCCCTAAATAATGATCAATACGATAAATTTGAGATTCTGAAAAATATTTTTGAAGTCCATTATTTAGTGCTTTTGCCGTATCTAAACTGTAACCAAAAGGTTTTTCAACAATAAGTCTTTTCCAACCTAGGTTTTCTTTATTTAATTCAACTTCGGCCAATCTACTTGCTATCGTCTCATATAAAGTTGGAGGAGTCGAGAGGTAATAAATGATATTTCCTTCAGTATGATACTTGTTATTTAAATCTTCTACACGTTTTCTCAAACGGTCATAATGGGTATCATAATCGCCACCTAAATCTTCATAAAAAAACTTATCTGAAAAGCCCTGAATATAATTTTCTTTTAAGTCCTCAAGTCGAGGTTTTAAATATTTGCTTTCTAAAACAACTCGATTGCGAAAATCTTTGTCTGTCATATCGCTACGACTAGCTCCTAAAACCACAAAATTTTCTGGTAACTGCCTAGCAATGTATAGATTAAATAATGAGGGCACCAATTTTCTCGCTGTTAAATCCCCTGAAGCTCCAAAAATAACAAGAAGTTGATTAGCTGTTTTTTTCATGAGTTACGCGCTCCTTTATTTGAGCATAACGAATATAACGTTTATTTTAGGTAGCTCTTAATAGAAAATACGTACTTAGCGTAGACTTAATTTATACATAGTTATGGCAAATACATATGATTTTGGATTGGTAGGGCTTGGAGTAATGGGTAGAAACTTTATTCTTAATGTTGCAGACAATGGGTTTACTGCTTTTGGTAATGATCTGGATGAAGAAAAAGTCAATGCTTTAATCGAAGAAGGTGGTGATTCAAACAAAGTGAATGCCAGTACTGATGCCAAAACTTTTGTCAATGCCTTGAGCACTCCAAGAAAAATTATGCTTTTGGTACCTGCGGGTAAAATTGTGGATGTGGTTATTGAAAGTTTACTACCAATGTTACATGAAGGAGATATTATCATTGATGGTGGTAATTCATTTTTTACTGATACGGACCGAAGAGAATCTTATTTAAAAAAGAAAGGTATTAACTTTTTTGGAGCAGGAGTTTCTGGTGGTGCTAAAGGTGCTCGTAAAGGACCGAGTATTATGCCAGGAGGGTCGCGTGAAGCATATCAACATGTAAAACCAATATTTGAGGCAGTTTCTGCAAAATATAATGGCGAACCTTGCGTCACCTATTTAGGACCTAAATCCGCTGGAAACTATGTAAAAATGGTTCACAATGGCATTGAATATGGACTAATGCAGCTCACTTCTGAAATTTATGATTTACTCAAAAAAGCTGGCGGATTAAACAATCAAGAATTACATCAAACATTTGCTGAATGGAACGAAGGACGTTTGCAATCATTCTTAGTGGAAATTACTTCAGAAATATTGGCTCAAAAAGATGAACTTACAGATGGTGATTTGGTCGATATGATTCTTGATAAAGCGAAACAAAAAGGCACTGGAAAATGGACTTCTCAAAATGCAATGGATTTGGGTATTCCAGTTCCAACCATTGATATTGCAGTAAGTATGCGAGAAATCTCCGCTTTAAAAGAGGAACGTATAAAAGCTGATAAACTATATGACAGACCTAGTCCTGAAACCGTTGTTAAAGGCTCATTGGTTGCAAAAGCAGAAAAAGCCTTGTACTTCGCTTTTATAATGGCGTATGCCCAAGGTATGCATCAATTGGCAGATGCTTCAAAAGAATATGGTTACGAACTAGAATTAGCAGAGATAGCTAAAATTTGGAGAGCTGGGTGTATTATTAGAGCGCGACTCTTGGCAGATATAACAGATGCATTTAAAGCTGATAAAGAGTTACCAAATCTATTATTATCTCAAGCTTTCGTAGATAAAGTGCAAAGTACGGTTGATGAAACTAGAGAGTTAGTAGCTTACGGTGCAACCAATGGTATTCCATTGCCTGGACTTTCAAACTCTTTAACTTATTTTGATGCCTACACTTCTTCTAAATTACCATTAAACCTAATTCAAGGGCAACGTGATTATTTTGGGTCTCATACTTATGAGCGAACTGATAGAGAAGGTGTTTTTCATACAGAATGGGAAGCTTAAAATCTTTAAAAGAACAAATTGTAAATTAGATTAACAATGTTTAAAAATCTAACCATTTTTCTTATCATATTTTCGACTAGTTTGGGGTTTGCACAAGACGATTTTCAATCAATAGTTGAAAATCAAACCAGACCTTCAGTAAGTAATATTCGAATTAAATTCAGTGACTCACAAAACAATCAAGGCCATTTACCCATATCAATTATTAAAGGAAAAAAGGAAGGTCCAACTTTTACAATCGTTGCTGGTGTGCATGGTTATGAGTATCCTCCAATTATTGCAACTCAAGAATTTTTAAAAGAAATTGATATTGATAGGTTATCGGGCACTTTGATAGTCGTGCCTATAGCAAATACTGGTTCTTTTTTCTCCCGAACACCACTAATGAATCCTCAGGACAAAGTCAATTTGAATGGTGCATTACCGGGTAAATCAAATGGTTCCATCACGTATAAAATTGCAGATTATTTCAAAACAAAGATAATTCCGCTTAGTGACGTATTTCTTGATATTCATGGCGGTGGCGCTGCTGAAGATTTGATGCCGTTTATTTGTTATTACCGCAATAAAAAAAGGCCAGAACAAACTTTGAAGGCAAAACAACTATCAGAAACTAGTGGTTTTGAATACGTAGTTTCTTATGCCTATACTTTAAAAGATGATGAACCAGCGAAGTATGTTTTTAAACAAGCAGCGCAAGACGGTAAAATTGCGTTGAGTATAGAATCGGGGAAATTGGGTAATGTTCAAAAAGATGCTGTGGTGCTCATAAAAAGAGGGGTTTATAGTATGCTTAACCAAATGGAAATGTATAATAGCGACATTGAGCCTTTAAATAGTATTATCAAATTAAATAATCAGACCTATATCAGATCTAACAATAAAGGAATTTTTTACAGTAAGTATAAGGCAGGAGACACTGTAAAAGAAGGGGATATTGTTGGTCAAATTACTGACGAATTTGGGGTGGTAATTTCAGAATTTAAAGCTCCAGTTTCCGGAATAATTCTCTACAAGATTTCTACACCACCAATAAATATTGACGATACTATAATGTGCATTAGCAATAGAATATAGTACTACATAAAACAAAACCCACCCTATAAACGAGTTTATAGGCCGGGTTTTAATACTTAAGACTATTAGCCATTATTTACTCAAGTACATTTTACGTCTTGAGTATAGGTTATAAAAATCATCATCTTTTAAACTATCAATAAACAAGATGCTTTCCCCAGTACTTTTCATTTCAGGTCCTAAGTTCTTATTTACATTAGGGAATTTATTAAAAGAGAATACCGGTTGTTTAATTGCGTAACCTTCTAATTGAGGGTTAAAGTTGAAGTCCTTGACTTTCTTTTCACCTAACATTACTTTGGTAGCATAATTTACATAAGGCTCTTTATAAGCCTTGGCAATAAAAGGAACCGTTCTAGAGGCTCTAGGGTTTGCTTCAATGATATACACCGTATCATCTTTCACTGCAAATTGAATATTAATTAAGCCAACAGTATTTAATGCCAGCGCAATTTTTTTAGTGTGGTCTTTTATTTGCTGCATTACAAATTCACCTAAATTAAATGGAGGTAATGTTGCATTAGAGTCACCAGAGTGAATACCACATGGTTCTATATGTTCCATGATACCAATAATATACACATCTTCACCATCACAGATTGCATCGGCCTCAGCCTCAATAGCACCATCTAAATAATGATCTAGTAATAGTTTGTTATTAGGTATGCTGCGCAATAAGTCTACTACATGAGCTTCTAAATCTTCTTTGTTGATGACTATTTTCATGCCCTGACCACCTAAGACATAAGAAGGTCTCACCAATAGTGGAAAACCTAGTTCATCAGATAATTTTAAAGCTTCGTCCGCACTTTCAGCAACACCAAATCGTGGATAAGGAATATTATTCTCTTTTAATAAAGTTGAGAAACTACCACGATCTTCAGCTAAATCTAAAGATTCAAAAGTGGTACCGATAATCTTAATTCCATACTTAGATAACTTTTCAGCAAGTTTTAACGCTGTTTGCCCACCTAATTGCACAATTACACCTTCTGGTTTTTCATGTAGAATGATGTCGTAAATGTGTTCCCAAAATACAGGTTCAAAATAAAGTTTATCAGCAGTATCAAAATCAGTTGAAACTGTTTCAGGGTTACAATTGATCATAATAGTCTCGTAACCACATTCAGCAGCAGCAAGAACACCATGAACACAACAATAATCAAACTCAATACCTTGACCAATACGGTTAGGCCCTGAACCCAAAACAACAATTTTCTTTCTATCAGTAACTTCACTATCATTGGCTACATAACGTGTACCATCAGCAGTTTCAATTTCCTCTTCAAAAGTAGAATAGTAATAGGGTGTCATCGCTTTAAACTCAGCAGCACAAGTATCTACCAGCTTATAAACCCTATTAATATTTTGAGCAGTCCGTTTTTTATGAACCTCACTCTCGTAACAATCAAGCATGTGAGCTATCTGACGGTCAGCAAACCCTTTTTGCTTTGCTTCTAAAAGCAATGATTTAGGCAAACTTTCAATAGTATACTTTGCTATTTCTTTTTCTAAAAAATGTAGTTCTTCATATTGTCTTAAGAACCACATATCAATTTTAGTGATTTCATGAATTCTTGTTAGCGGTATACCCAATTGTATAGCATCATAAATAACAAAAACTCTGTCCCAACTAGGTATTGTTAGTTTTTTAATGATGGTATCATAATCTTTATAACCTTTACCATCGGCACCTAATCCATTTCTTTTAATCTCGAGCGATTGTGTTGCTTTGTGCAATGCTTCTTGAAAAGAACGTCCTATTCCCATTACTTCTCCAACAGATTTCATCTGTAGCCCTAAAGTTCTATCAGAGCCTTCGAACTTATCAAAATTCCAACGAGGAATCTTTACAATCACATAATCTAATGTTGGTTCAAATAGCGCAGATGTTGACTTTGTAATTTGGTTATCTAACTCATCAAGTGAATAACCAATGGCTAACTTAGCAGCAATTTTGGCAATAGGATAACCTGTAGCTTTAGAAGCTAATGCCGACGAACGCGAAACCCTTGGGTTAATTTCTATCGCAATAATATCTTCTTTCTCATCTGGGCTGACCGCAAATTGAACATTGCAACCCCCAGCAAAGTCACCAATACTTCGCATCATATGAATTGCCATATCACGCATTCTTTGGTACGTTCTATCAGAAAGCGTCATTGCAGGTGCTACTGTTATGGAATCTCCGGTATGAATACCCATAGGATCCATATTCTCAATAGCACAAATAATAACAACGTTATCATTTTTATCACGGAGTAACTCTAATTCATATTCTTTCCAGCCCATCAAAGCCTTATCAATCATCACCTCATGAATTGGAGATACTTCTAAACCATGGCTTAGTAAATCATCAAATTTCTCAGGATCATATACTATAGAAGCTCCGGCACCACCAAGAGTAAAAGAAGCACGAATAACTAAAGGAAAACCGAATTCTTGAGCAATTTCTTTTCCTTTTAAGAATGAGGTGGCCGTGGCTTGAGGAGCCATACCAATACCAATTTTTAACATCAGCTCACGGAACTTCTCACGATCTTCAGTTATGTTAATAGCATCAATATCAACTCCGATAATCTCTACGTCAAAATCTTCCCAAATTCCCTTTTCATCAGCTTCTATACAAAGGTTAAGCGCAGTTTGCCCACCCATAGTAGGTAAAACAGCATCAATTTGTGGATGATTTTTAAGAATTTCAATAATCGATTTGGTATTCAGTGGTTTTAAATAAATATGATCTGCCATGACGGGATCCGTCATTATTGTTGCAGGATTACTATTTATTAAAATAGTTTCAATTCCGTCTTCACGTAATGATCGCAAAGCCTGGGAACCGGAATAATCAAACTCACATGCCTGACCAATGATGATTGGGCCAGAACCTATAATTAAAATTGATTTAAGATCTTCTCTTTTTGGCATTCTTAATAATGTTACTCGTTATTCAAAATTTTTCAAATTTCGGCAAAAAAAAAGGTGCTAAACTTGAAAAAGTAGCACCTTTATTAAAAAGTTATTTACAGTCATTATTTCTTATGACGAGGTTCAGATGAAACCGTTAATTTTTTTCTTCCCTTTGCTCTTCTTCTAGCAAGAACTTTTCTTCCATTAGCTGAGGCCATACGGTCTCTAAACCCATGTTTATTTCTTCTTTTCCTTTTTGAAGGCTGATATGTTCTTTTTTGTCCGGGCATTTTTTAATCCTTTAATTAAATTTGAAATTACAAATAGCTTCGCAAAATCTGGGCGCAAATATACAAAGAGTTTTTACTTTGACAATATTATTCAAAAATAATTTTCAATAGTTTTTAGTAGCTTTGCAAGCCGAGAAAAACTGCATTTCTTTGTGCGGTAGCTAAATTATAAAAACACTAGAAAATGTTTAATAAAAATTTAAAACTAGTCATTGCCGCTCTTATCATTGGTTATGCAGTTTATCAAATTATAGAAGGTTATATCGGTAATGGTATTTTTTTAATCTTACTTTCTTTAATCTTTGTCTTTTTGTATTTCAGAAATGAGATTATTTTATTGGCATTTCTGCGAATGCGCAAGCAAGACATGGTTGGTACAGAAAAATGGTTGACTAAAATTAAGAAGCCTGAAGCTGCTCTAACTCCAAAGCAACAAGGGTATTACAACTATCTGCAGGGGATTATCTTTTCGCAAAAAAATCTAACTACAGCCGAAAAATATTTTAAGAAGGCTCTTAAACTTGGGCTTAATATGGATTATGATGTGGCCATGGCAAAACTTAGTTTAGCTGGTATCGCTATGCAAAAACGCAGAAAACGTGAAGCCACTACCCTACTTCAAGAAGCTAAAAAGTTAGATAAAAACAATATGTTGACAGATCAAATTAAAATGATGCAACAACAGATGAAGAAAATATAAGACCCGAACCCACAGTCATTTCCTAATTAAAAGACAATTTAAGTTGTTTCTATTTAGATTCTCTGTAATATCCTTTATTCGGAATTTCAATGGTGTACTTCTTTTTAGAAGCATTATTCAAATGTGGTTCTCTCAACCACGGGTTATGCCTCTTTAAGATTTTGTAATTAATTTCATATTCATTAGCAAAGTCAGCCCAGTCGGTAACGGGTTCATCAACTTCGACTGAAAAAGTAGGAACAGCATTATAAAAATCATCATTTTCTACATCAAAACCATATTTATCCGGATTCGCAATGATCTCTTTTATCGCCATTATTCTAAATAAATAACGACCAGTTTCTTCGCCTAAAAGCAAATCGTAGTAGTCGTCTACCTTTTGAATACCCATATACTTTCTAATTCCGCCAGGGCCAGCGTTATAAGCCGCTGCAGTTAAGGTCCAACTACCAAAACGATCTTTCCATTTATTCAAATATTCACAGGCAACCTGAGTAGATTTTTCAACATGGTATCGTTCATCCACATTACTATTAACCTCTAAACCATATTCTTTACCCGTCGCTCGCATAATCTGCCAAAAACCAGTCGCACCTGCCGGGGACACTACATTTTGTAATCCGCTTTCTGCAACTGCTAAATACTTAAAGTCATCGGGTATATTATTTTTTGCAAGTATTGGTTCAATAATTGGAAAATACTTATTAGCTCTTTTCATTAACAAAAGGGCGTTAGATTGCCAATACGTGTTTACTAAGAATTCGCGATCCACGCGTTCCATTACTTCTGGGTCATCAAAAGGTACTTTTTCACCGGCAAAATTTAAATCTTTAGGAATATCAATTGCACTTATTCGGTAACCCTCTTTAACCATGTTATCAACTTGTTCGGTTTTTTCAGAGAGCTCACTCTTTAATGCTTCATTTTCTTGGGCAGCGTAAATAAGGCTACCGATAACCACGATAAAACCGATTATTGCTAATATATTTTTTAAATGTTTCATGATTTCCAATTTTCTAATGCAAGATACTAGGAATTTTAAACTTTGCTACTCTAATAATATTGAAGGTAAATGCTCATTGAACCATTTGGCACGATGAATAATCATTGTATGAGTGCCGTTTCTAACTCGAATACAATTTTCAATTTTTTTAATGGGAAAAACCGCATCCTTCTCACCATGAATATGAATTAGGTTCGGAAGTTTTTCCTTTTCCTTCCAATTAACAATATTGTCAATAGACCAATCTATGTAATATTTATCTCGAATAGAAAGGTACATTTCATAAAGCGCCAATCGTTTGGTTACAGTTTCTCCAAAGGCGTATTTAGCCAGTAGCTCAACATTGTTAATTAAACCTGTTGGTAATAACTTATGGACCTTTGTGTACTTTGCAAAAATCATTCTTTTAGGTAACTCCTTTGCTGACTTTACACTAGAAACAACTATAACCTTTTTAGTGGCTATATGACGAGCCATTTCTTGAACAAGCATGCCACCAAATGAAACCCCAAGTAAAACAGGTTTTGAAGCTTTAATCTGTTGGCACATTTTCTTGGCATAGTCTTCAAATGAGATTCCTTGCTCGGGTTGAAACCATTGTAAACGATGCACCTCAAAAAGAGTGTCATCAAGTTTTATTCCATTAAAAATAGAGGGGTTAGCAGCCATTCCCGGCATAAGGTATACTGCAGTTTTGTCATTGGTCATATCATGCACATGGTCTGTTCTACTAGGAATTTAGCAAATTTTTAACTACTTTTGTCTCCCGTTTGTAATGTACCTCACAATTTTACAAACACCAAACCGAAAGAAAGATATAAAATTACGATTTAGGATACATCGTAATTTTTTTGTCTAAATCTAAAAGTAAACAAAAACTATATGATAGAGATGGAAATTAATGATAACAGTTTCTTGCGCCAGTTTGAGACGAAAGTTGACGGTCATTTAGCAAAAATCGAGTACTCTTCTCAAGAAAGAAAAGTTTTTTTAACAAAGCTTGTTATTCCTGAAGAAATTACTCAAGAAGGTTTTAAAGAATCTTTTATTAAAGGAGTTCTTAACGAAATTCAAGAAAGAAATCTGAGAGTGGTGCCAACGAGTCCACATATTGCAGGATTCTTAAGAAAGAATAGGCAATACAAAGAAATGTTACCTGTGGGTATAAGAATATAACAATGAAAAAAGCCTCTCAATTGAGAGGCTTTTTTTATGACTTATAATTAGTAAAACAAAACAATCCTTTTAAACTTCTGCCGATTCTTTGACAACCTCAAACCGCACTAAGCCATCTTCATCAATTTTCGTCAATTCAACGCTTTCTAAAGTATTAACTAAATCAGGATTCCAAGGCGCTTTTACCTTAACGTAGTTTTCCGTAAAACCATGGATATAACCAGATTTATTCTCCCCTTCAAAAAGCACCGTCCGTTTTGTTCCTATTTGACTTTCATAGAAGGCTCTTCTTTTTTTAACGGATAAACCACGTAACATTTTACTGCGTTTACTTCTGATATTTTTCGGAACTACACCATCCATTTTTGCCGCAACGGTATTGTCGCGCTCGGAATAGGTAAATACGTGTAAATATGAAATATCTAATGCATTCAAAAAGTGGTACGTTTCTAGAAAGTATTCTTCAGTTTCACCAGGGAAGCCAACAATAACATCAACGCCTATACATGCATCAGGCATCACCTCTTTAATTTTAGACACTCTGTCAACATATAAATTAGTCAGATATCTGCGCCTCATCATTTTTAATACTTCATCACTTCCACTTTGCAGTGGAATATGAAAATGAGGTACAAATGAATTGCTATTTGAAACAAAATCAATGGTTTCGTTTTTTAGAAGATTGGGTTCTATTGATGAAATACGTAATCTATGAATTCCCTCAACTTGATCTAAGGCTTTTACCAAGTCTAAAAAAGTATGTTCATGCTTTTTATTACCAAACTCTCCCTTGCCATAATCGCCAATGTTAACTCCCGTGAGTACAATCTCTTTAATATTTTTAGAAGCAATCTCTGCAGCGTTAGCCAATACATTTTGCAATGCATCACTACGTGAAATACCACGCGCTAAAGGGATTGTGCAATAGGTACACTTATAATCACAACCATCTTGTACTTTTAAAAAGGCTCTAGTTCTATCGCCTATGGCATAACTACCTACATAAAAATCAGCATCCTCAATCTCACAGGAGTGTACCTCACCAAGGTCATTTTTTGAAAGGTCATTTAGGTAATCAGTAATTTTGAATTTTTCCGTTGCACCCAATACCAAATCAACACCGTTAACTTCTGCTAACTGTTCTGGTTTTAATTGTGCATAGCAGCCCACTGCAGCAACAAATGCCTCTACATTTGCCTTTTGTGCTTGTTTTACAATGGTCTTAAAGCGTTTATCTGCATTTTCAGTAACAGAGCAGGTGTTAATTACATAGATATCAGCTTTTTCCGAAAAGTCTACGCGGTCAAAGCCTTCACTCTCAAAACTACGCGCTATAGTCGAGGTTTCTGAGAAGTTAAGCTTACAGCCCAAAGTATAAAATGCGACCTTTTTATTCATTACCAACCCAAATTGGGTTTGCAAAGATACTAAATAGTGAAAATGCTGTCGACATCAATAAAATAACATCTTGATTCGTTACTTAAAAGCCTAATATTTTCGCCACTTTTTACTCAACTCAAATACATGATTTAGCATATTTGCTTCGACTTCATCAAACTCAACTCCCCTTCTGGCCATCATCACTTTAGCAGCTTCAAAAGCCTTTTTTGGTAAGTAAGTACTAAAACCAGAGGCACCGCCCCAACTAAAACTTGGTATAAAATTTCTTGGAAAACCCGGAGTATATACATTAACATTCACACCAATTACTGTTCCGGTATTAAACATAGTATTAATAGCAGTTTTACTATGATCACCCATCATTAAACCACAAAATTGTAGACCAGTTTGGTCAAATTTTTCTGTAGCGTAGTTCCATAAACGAACTTTGGCATAATTATTCTTTAGGTTAGAGTTGTTAGAGTCTGCACCAATATTACACCATTCACCTAATACGGCATTACCTAAATAACCGTCATGACCTTTACTTGAATACCCAAAAATTACCGAATTATTTATTTCGCCACATACTTTTCCGAATGGGCCTATAGTTGTTGCTCCATATATTTTGGCTCCCATTTTCACTACAGCATTATCACAAAGCGCCAATGCACCGCGTATCATATTCCCTTCCATAACCAAAGAGTCTTTACCCAAGTAAATTGGCCCTTGTGTAGCATTTAGTATGCTATATTCAACCTGAGCTCCTTCTTCCAAGAAAATGTTCTCAGAAGCTATAACACGGTTAGTATCAGAAATAGGTGCGCTTTTTCGGCCTTGTGTAATAAATTCGTAATCCGATTGTAGTGCTTCACCATTTTTTGAAAAAATATCCCATGTGTTTTTCACGGTTATTAGTTCTTCTTCCCAAGTGCTGATTTTAAAATCAGATGCCTTAAAGGTCGCTGCAGGGTCTGCGGTGCAATAAGCAATAACTTCTTCTTGATAGTTAATTGCCTCTCCTGTTTTTAAAGATACTACCGCTTTAACCAAATTATCTGTAGGAAGAAAAGAAGCGATTATGACCACATTACTATCCTCTTTTTTAAGTGGAAATTTTTCAGACAAATAAGCCGCTGTTAAAGAGCTTAAGTCAGTATTTAACCTTCTTTGCCATTTTTCTCTAATAGTTAATATACCAATGCGAATATCTGCCACTGGTCTGGTAAACGTAAATGGTAATAAGTGTTCGCGATAATTGCCGTCAGAAAGTATATAGTTCATTGCTATGATTTCAATATGGTAAAAATAAAAAACGCCTTCGCTATAAAACGAAGGCGTTTGAAATATATTTTCAAAAAAGTCTACTCAGACTTTTCGTCTTTCTTAAACTTCTTGTATTTGTTCTTGAACTTATCAATTCTACCAGCGGTATCAATAAGTTTGGTTTTGCCAGTATAAAAAGGATGAGAAGTTCTTGAAATTTCTAATTTGATTAGCGGATATTCAACACCATCAACAGTAATATTTTCTTTTGCTTCAGCAGTTGACTTTGTAATAAAAACATCTTCATTAGACATGTCTTTAAAAGCAACTAATCTGTAGTTTTCAGGATGTACACCAGTTTTCATTGTAATAATATTTGACGCGCCCATTCCGACAGGCACTTATTTCAGGCTGCAAATTTACTTAAATTTTGAATACTGACAACATCAGGCAAGCAAAAAAGAAAAAAACGTACATTTAGATGTAACATTTTAGAAAATAAACAAACTAACGTAACGTAATCAACTAAATATTTTATAAAAATGGAAGAAAAAAAACTTAAAGTAGGTCAATACGCATTGAAATTTGGTCTTATTGCTGGGGGTATCTCACTCTTATTTAGCTTAATGCTATTTTTTCAAGGTATGCATTATGAGCAAAGTACAGTGGCAACTGTTGTTGGCATCGCAATAGTTTTTGGAGTAATAGCCTTCGGAATAAATCAATTTAAAAAAGATAATGAAGGGTTTCTTAAACTGGGGCAAGCACTAAAACTAGGAACAGGAATTGCACTTGTTGGTGCTATTATTGGATTAATATATTATGCTTTATTATCTAATGATATTATCGAACCTGGATTCATGGAAAAAGCAACCGCAATTGCAAAAGAAAAGACCTTTGCTGAAAATCCGCAACTAACTCAAGAGCAATGGGATCAAGGCATGGAGATGCAAAATAAATTCAAATTTCTTGCTTACCCTTTTATCTTAATTTTTAATATAATAATTGGACTTGTTGCAGGTTTAATTTTTGGCCTTATCATGAAAAAAGATAAACCAGGTTACTAATAAAGAAAATCTTATTTTTGAAAGGAATTCTACAAAACAACAATGCAATTATCCATTGTCATTCCTTTACTTAACGAAGAAGAATCTTTAAAAGAGCTTTATGATTGGATTGCACAAGTCATGCAATCCAATCGTTTTTTATTTGAAGTAATTTTTATTGACGATGGAAGTACCGATGATTCTTGGAAAATCATTGAGGAATTATCCACAGTAAATAAAGACGTAAAAGGTATACGCTTTTTGAGAAATTTTGGAAAATCTCAAGCCTTACATGCCGGATTTAACCTAGCACAAGGTGATGTAATCATTACCATGGACGCTGATTTACAAGACAATCCCGAAGAGATTCCGGAGTTGTATGAACTTATTTCAAAAAATGGTTTTGATATCATATCTGGCTGGAAGAAAAAAAGATATGATTCTATTTTAGCCAAGAATTTACCATCAAAACTTTTTAATTGGGCTGCAAGAAAAACTTCCGGAGTTCAACTACATGATTTCAATTGTGGTTTAAAAGCTTACAACAAAGAAGTGGTAAAAAACATTGAGGTTTCTGGCGAAATGCATCGTTATATCCCTGTTTTGGCTAAGAATGCAGGTTTTCATAAAATAGGTGAAAAAGTGGTTCGCCATCAAGCCCGTAAATACGGGAATACCAAATTTGGAGCAGAGCGTTTTATCAACGGCTTTTTAGATTTATTGACTATTTGGTTTGTTTCAAAATTTGGAAAAAGACCTATGCATCTTTTTGGTGCCTTAGGAGTCCTTATGTTTTTTATTGGCTTTGCTTTTTCGTTGTACCTCGGTATTGACAAACTTTTTCTTAACCCAACTAGTCGTTTAATAACCGATCGACCACAATTCTACATTGCTTTAGTAAGTATGATTATAGGTACCCAATTATTTTTAGCTGGGTTTTTAGGCGAAATCATGATTCGTTCTAAAAAAACCTCCGAAAATTATCGCATTTCGGAAACTATTAATGATTAACGTTTTAAAGCGAAAAATCCTTTAAAACTTCTACCATCTTGCAATTCTAAGTAGTACCAATAATCATCTGCAGGCATATTTTTGTTTTGATAACGACCATCCCACCCTATTTGACCTTCTTGAAATGATTTCATCAAAGTACCATATCTATCAAAAATTGAAATTTTATAATCTGGAAAGAAATTGCTGTTTGCCATTGTCCATACGTCATTAACCCCATCGTTATTTGGTGTAAAAAAACTTGGTGTACCGCCAACTATTATTTCTTCTTCATAAACAGAACATCCATTATAAACCACCAAATCATAAACTCCTGGAAGTACAGCGTTGAAAGTATTATCATTTTGAAAACTTTGCCCTCCATCAAGTGAAAAAGTTGTGTTTTCAACAATTTCATTAATTCCTAGTTGAATTTGAACTTGATTGTTACGACTGAAATCTTGAATACTAATAGCTTCAACAACTATTCCGATTTCGGGTAAAATTTCAACGGTTTGAGCATAGGAACAGGTACCTGTAGAGAAAAGCACATCATAAATACCAGGAGTGTCAAACTGTACTTTCTGATTCATTAGGCCAGTACTCCATAGGTATGATTCATAGCCTTCTGGCGCTATAACTTCTGCTACACCCTCACACAAATAAGCGGTTTTTGAAATCTCATAATCAGGCGTCTCTGTTATTACCAATTGCACACTACCAATAAATGCACAATTAGTATCCTCTTCAATTCTGAAATACAATTCAGGCGTAAACAATGCGTCAAAACTAAATTCTGATAATGGCAGTACATTTAACTTTAAAAGAGCATCATTGGCGGACTCAAATAATAATATGTCACTATTTGCAAAATCATTAGAGAGCTGATCAAATACGTTACTAATATCTGCTATACTCGTATTTTGAGTCAAACGCCCATCACAGATATAAAAGGTATCATATAATCCCAAATCAGACATTGGCTGGGCTATCAAATCAATTTCAACCACTACAAAACACTCTGAGTCTTTAAAAACTCTGGCAAAAATGGTTTGATTTATACTGCTGTTTCTGTAACCCACAGCATTTATAATATTCTCATTTAGGTTAGCATTTTCTTCAGTTTCAAAGAATAGGGCTTTTAATTCATCATTACCATTATTAAAAAGAGGGATACTTTCTAATAAATTAAAAGACGTTAATCCATCGTCCACCCCATCAATATCGCATTGCACAAGACTCACTCGGCCTAAAACATCTGGTATCTCTTGAATATTAACATACTCAATAAATTGTCTAGTGGCTCCATTGTCATATGTTACTTCAACCGTAATGGTGAAGTACCCGATATTGGAGAATATATGTTCACCAACTAAATCATTTGAATAGTTAGAAGCTCCAGAATTTGGATCCCCAAAGTCCCAAGAAATTGCCGCAATTCCTGAAATATCTTCAGGGGTAAAAGTGGTGTTATCACTCAAACAAAAGTTTTCAATTTCAAATATGGTTTCAAAATAGGATTGTACGAAAGTTGGTAAGCCAAAAGAAGCTTCACGATTACTTAATTCGGTTTCAAATTTTGAGGACTCAATAAATTGCGAATCAGCATTGGGGTTTTTAATCACAGATAATTGTAAACTCGGTATGGCATGATAAATTCTTTTATCAATTCCTATTTGCATGGAACCTCCTAAAAAGAAACCGGCTTCATTTTCAAAACTTAATATGATTTTTTCAGATGAAAAAATGTCTGGAGCCTCCAAATCAAACTGACTAATATTAATTGCACCTAACATATTACCCCTCAAAATATTTACACCTGAAGCGTATAGTTTTTTAGAGTTTGAAGAAAACTCTAAACCATAATAAACTTTTTCTTGATTCAAAGCTTCAATAGGATTACTAACAATTCCTGTTTCAATATCAAAATCAAAAAGAAATAAGCTAGAAGCATAATCGGGAGTGGTTATGCTATATGACATGGCCAGTTTATTTCCATTAGGCGAAAACTTTAATGCTCCTCTTCCGTTTCTATAATTGTTTATGCTTGGGCCAATAGCCGAAACCACCGGATTATTATTCACGCCGTTTTCATCTACTCTAAAAGCGTAAAAGCGATCCGTAAAATGTGTAATAACCCAATAGTAATTTTCTCTTTCGTTTTTAATAGCACTTACTTTTTCTGAAGATTGCACTAAGAGCTCATTATTCTTTTCAACAACATCACCCAAACCATTGTCTAAGTCCATGTCTACTACTGAAAAGTTAAAGCCGTTAAATTCACCCGTATCACCTAATAATACATCATCGGTTGTAAAAACATAATATAGATTAGTTTGAACTGGATTTGGCATGATTACCGCTGCCTGAGTACTAGAAGAACTGCCTTTAATGCCTTCACCATTCGGCATGATATCATGATTGCGATTCCATATGGTAATACCATCAGTGTAAAACAATAAATTACCATCTACATCAGAAATTGCCGCACTACCCTCAACGCTATTTAATAGGCCGTCAATTAATGGTAATGGCTGCCCTGAATTAAAGTCAAGACCTGCACTTTTACCAAAGTACCAATTGGCCGCTTCTTTTTGAGCGAATCCCTTGGTAACAACTAACAAAAAGAACAATATCACAAAGCCTTTCATAGCATTCCAACTTAAGAAAAAAAGGCCTTATAACCCAATTTGATGGTTATTTTAATAATTTTTTACTTTTTGCGTTATTAAGTGAGAATATTCTGATGTAATTTTGATTTAAATAAGAAACTGAAATCTATGGATTCTACAATAGCAACAGCAAAAACTTGGCTAACAGATTTTTTTGATACGGAAACAAAGAAGGAAATTGAGAATCTGATGGCCTCTGACACCGAAGAACTAAATGAAAGGTTTTATAAAAACCTAGAATTTGGTACTGGAGGTATGCGCGGTGTTATGGGGGTTGGAACCAATAGAATTAATAAATATACTCTAGGTAAAAGTACACAGGGTTTAAGTAATTACTTGAAAAGAACATACCCAGGTACCGAGATAAAGGTGGTAATAGCCTACGATTGTCGTCACAATAGTGACTCTTTATCGCAAGTTGTTGCAGAAGTTTTATCTGCCAATGGAATTAAAGTATTTCGTTTTTCAGCCCTTAGAACTACACCAGAATTATCTTTTGCTGTTCGTCATTTAAATTGCCATGCCGGTATTGTCTTAACTGCTTCACACAATCCACCAGAATATAATGGTTATAAAGTTTATTGGGGTGATGGTGGACAAATAGTACCGCCTGAGGACGGAGAAATCATTTCTGAAATTGATTCCCTCGCTTTTGAGTCTATTAACTTTAATGCCAACCATGATTTAATTGAAGCTATAGATACTGATGTTGATGAAGCTTTTTTCAATGAATCAGTTAAGAATGGAAACTTTAATGCCGCTGGTAAAGATGACTTTAAAATTGTCTTTACATCTATTCACGGAACTTCTATAACGGCTATACCTGAGGTTTTAAAACGTGCAGGATATGCAAATGTCACTGTTATTGAAGAACAGGCCGTACCTGATGGTAATTTTCCAACCGTAAAATCACCGAATCCAGAAGAACCAGAAGCTCTAGCTATGGCGATAGCCAAAGCTGAAGAGATTGGAGCTGATATGGTCGTAGGAACGGACCCTGATAGTGACCGTTTAGGTATTGCTGTGCGTAATTTAGATGGTGAAATGGAACTATTGAATGGTAATCAAACTATGGTTTTGATGACTAAATTTCTGTTAGACCAGCATAAATCAAAAGGTTTTAAAGGAAATGAATTCATAGCTTCAACAATTGTATCAACGCCAATGATGGCGCAAATGGCAAATGCGTATGGTGTAGAATGCAAAACTTCATTGACCGGTTTTAAATGGATAGGTAAAATGATTAAAGACTTCCCGGAATCAACATTTGTTGGTGGTGGTGAAGAAAGTTTTGGATATATGGTTGGCGATTTTGTGCGTGATAAAGATGCCGTTACCTCTACCCTACTCGCTTGTGAAATTGCCTCACAAGCAAAAGCAAATGGTAGTTCTTTTTACAAAGACCTAATTGACTGTTATGTACAATTCGGATTTTACAAAGAGAAACTTATTTCAATCACAAAAAAGGGAATGAGCGGGGCTGACGAAATCAAGCAAATGCTTAAAGACTTTAAAGAAAACCCTGTAGCATCTGTTCAAGGTTCAAAGGTCCTTTGGATTGAAGACTATAATACTTCTATTTCTAAAAATGTTCAAACAGGTGAAGAAAAGTCAATTGATTTACCTAAATCTAATGTTTTGATTTATGAAACTGAAGACGGAACAAGAATTGCGGCTAGACCAAGCGGAACGGAGCCAAAAGTTAAGTTTTACATGAGTACTAACACAACTTTAACCAAAGCCGAGGACTTTAAATCCGTAAATTCGCAGCTAGATTCCAAATTAGAAGGAATCGTTGCTGAATTGAATTTATAGTGAATGAATTACTTTAAAAAGATTTTACGGTTTGCGATACCCTATCGCAAATTCGGATTCTTAAATATTTTTTTTAACATACTTTATGCCTTATTCAGTGCTCTTTCTTTTGCGGCACTAATACCAATGCTAGATGTCTTGTTTAAACCAGAAGATAAGGTATATAAAGAACCATTATATACAGGTTTTTCTGGATTAAAAGATTATCTCCAAGAATATATAAACTATCTCGTTACTTCTTATTCAGGTGATGATGAAATGAAAGGTTTAATATTGGTTGTAGGCTTGGTTTTAGTTTTATTTCTATTAAAAAATATTTTCAATTATTTAGCTATGTTTTTTATAACCTTTCTTCGAAATGGAGTTTTGAAGGATATAAGAAATAATATGTATAAGAAAGTAGTGGATTTACCTATTTCTTATTTTTCAGAAAAGCGAAAAGGAGATGTGATTGCTAGGATAACATCCGATGTTCTTGAAATTCAACATTCATTTTTATCAGTTTTGGAATTAATTGTGCGGGAGCCGTTAACAATTCTTTTTACCATATTAATAATGTTTGGAATTAGTGCGAAGCTGACCATTTTTGTTTTTCTTTTTATTCCTATTGCTGGTATGATTATTTCCAGAGTTGGTAAATCATTAAAAAAGAAATCAGATAGAGTTCAAAGAGAACAAGGTGAATTTCTTTCTATAGTCGAAGAAACATTAGGTGGCTTAAGAGTGATTAAAGCCTTTAGCGCAGAATCCAAGTTTTATCAAACTTTTGCAAAATCGACTAACAGGTTCTTTAACTTTTCAAACAGTTTACTAAATAGAAAAAACCTTGCATCCCCCACCAGTGAATTCTTAGGTATTTTAGTTATTGGAGTATTACTATGGTATGGTGGAAAAATGGTATTAGTTGACCAAACCCTTGATGCATCTTCATTCATTGCTTATATGGGTTTAGCCTATAATATTCTTACTCCGGCTAAGGCAATAAGTAAAGCCACTTATGGAGTGAAAAAAGGAAATGCCGCTGCTGAGCGTGTTTTAGATATTTTAGAGACGCAAAACCCAATTAAAAATCCTAAATCTTCACAGTCCAAAGTTACATTTGAGAATTGTTTAGAGTTAAAGAATGTTTCATTCAAGTATGAAAACGACTATGTCTTGGAAGACTTCAACCTAAAAGTAAATAAAGGCCATACAGTTGCATTGGTTGGACAATCTGGTAGCGGTAAAAGTACCATTGCAAATCTGGCAACACGCTTTTATGATGTTAATAAAGGTGAGATTCTAATTGATGATATCAATATCAAAAATATTAAAAAGAAGTCTTTACGAAATCTCATGGGCCTTGTAACCCAAGATTCTATTTTATTCAATGATACGGTTAAAAACAATATTGGATTAGGTAAAGAAGGGGCAACCCATGAAGAAATAATTGAAGCGGCAAAAATCGCTAATGCTCATGAGTTTATTCTTGAACTACCTGATGGTTATGAAACTAATATTGGTGATAGTGGAAACAAACTGAGCGGTGGTCAAAAACAAAGATTATCAATAGCAAGAGCTGTTTTGAAAAACCCTCCAATAATGATTTTAGATGAGGCAACCTCTGCCTTAGACACTGAAAGTGAGCGTTTAGTTCAAGATGCCTTAGAGAAAATGATGCGCAATAGAACTTCAATTGTTATCGCTCATAGACTATCTACCATCCAAAATGCTGATTCGATTGTAGTCATGCACAAAGGAAAGATCATTGAACAGGGTACTCATGATGAACTCATGAAATCAGCAAAGAATTATAGAAAATTGGTTGAAATGCAAAACTTAGCATAGTTATTTAAAAACCATACGTTAAACCTTTTCATAACTTAGTAGTCTTAGTACTAAATAAGATTTCTTTTGATTGCCGAAGAAACCCTAGTCAACGAACTAAAGAATAAAGAATCACAAGCTAAAGCCTTTGAAGTATTAGTTAATACTTACAAAGAACGGTTGTATTGGCATATTAGAAGAATTGTATTGAACCATGATGATGCTGATGATGTTTTACAAAATACCTTCATCAAAGTATTTAGAAGTATAGATAAATTCAAGGGAGATAGTAAGTTATATTCATGGATGTATCGTATCGCAACGAATGAAGCCTTGACATTTTTAAAACAAAAATCAAGAAAGCTTGGTGTTGGTAATGAAGAATTACAAGAACAACTCATTGAGAATTTACAGGCTGATGTTTATTTTGAAGGGGAAGAAATTCAATTAAAATTACAACAAGCTTTGGCAACTTTACCTGAGAAACAAAAGTTAGTTTTTAACATGAAATACTACCAAGAAATGAAGTATGATGAAATTTCCGAAGTACTTGAAACATCGGTTGGAGCATTAAAAGCATCATATCATTTGGCGGTAAAAAAAATTGAAACGTATCTTAGAGCAGATTAAACCTTTTATAAAGTTGAAAGTCAAAATAGTATAATGAAAAAGAACCACAAAGATAAATTCAAAACCCCAGAAGGTTACTTTGAAAGCTTCAATGAGAGGTTGATGGATAAAATCGTTAAGGAAGAGTCTATTATTCCTTCTAGCGATGGTTTTTACGTTCCCAAAGATTATTTTGACAATATCTCTACTACAATTCCAAATTATACGGAAACGAAGGTTATTGGTTTGAACAGTCATCGCAAATATTATGCGGTTGCAGCGACAATAGCAGTTTTAATTGCCTTGACATTATTTTTTACTCAAAACCAGGAAACTGAATATGGTTTTGAAGATTTGGTAAGTGCTGAATTAGATGCCTATTTTTTGAGTAATGACATGGACCTTAGTTCTGATGATTTAGCACAAGTAATTAATATTGAAGAAATTACCATGCTTGATATCATAGAATCAGAAGACCCACTTGGAAGTGAAATGATTTTAGAATATTTGGATGAAAATGTTGACGAAATTGAAGAATTAAACTTAGATTATGAAGAATTTGAATAAAGTAGGAGTTATTTTATTGTTACTACTACTATCATATAGCGTTACAGCACAAGGCCCTGCAAGAGATAAAATTAAAACTCTTAAAGTGGCATATATCACCGAACAATTGGGATTGACAACTAATGAGGCTCAACAATTTTGGCCCATTTATAATGATCATGAACAAAAATTGAATCGTATAAGAAGTACTGAAAGAGAGCAATTTCAGGGTGTTCAAACAGATATGTCAATAGTTTCGGACAAAGAAGCCGATAAGCTAATTTTAAAATACTTGAGTCTTCAAACTCAAAAAAACGAAATTGAGCAAAAGTTTATAGCAGATTTAAGGCCTGTACTTTCTTCTAAAAAAATTATATTACTATTTAGAGCGGAGAGTAATTTCAAAAAAAGACTATTACAGCAATATCGCAACAGGCGCGGTCAGCGTTAAAAACTCGTTTTTCGATGAATAGCACTAAATAGGAGCCAAATGGCTCCTTTTTTTATTAAACCCTAGTACCAAAACGTAGTCATAGATATAGAAACCCAATTAAAATCTACGTTATGAAAAATTTAAAAACATTTTTAGCAGCAATCGCAATTTTAAGTGCGATGTTCATCTCGAACGCTCAAAAAAAAGTAGTTAGAGTCTACCCCACTCATGGAACGGTTGTTACTGCTGTTACAAAACCTAAAATTATAGTTCATAAAAAGACCAACTTCTATTTTGCTGATGGTGTATGGTACAAAGCAAGAGGTAGAAAATATGTGGTGGTTGGAGCCCCTGTTGGCCTGAAAGTGCGAAAATTACCTAGAGGAAAAAAACTTGTAGTAATTAACGGCAGAAAACTCTATAGATATAAAGGAGTTTGGTATAAAAAATCAGGTCGTAACTACGTGATTGTAAACGTATAATTCTTAAGCGTCAATAAAAACATAGAGGAGCGATTTTTATCGCTCCTTTTTTTATTCAGTGTTAGTAGTTAAAGCAAACCAAAAGTCTAAAAGAACATCTTTTGATGGATTATCATTTGGTTGTCCACCCTGACCACCGCCTCTTTGTCCGCCTGCCCGTTGACCACCACCTCTTTGATTTCCACCTCTTTGATTTCCACCTCTTTGACCCGCGCTTCCAAGACTTATTCCACCTAGACTTCCATTTAAGCCTCCATCATTATCTCTTTCAATTTTCTCTTTAATAGTTTTAACACCAATTGTTAACTTTTCAAAATTCTTTTCAGAGTCTTTAATTAATAATGTTTTTGGAACAACCAGGTTATAAAATAACACAGTTTGTTCCTCATTAAAAGTAAATTTCGGTGCAATGTTTAGCGTTTTAAACATTACATGAAACTCTTCCGAATCTTTGAAATAGCTATACTCTGCCTCTTGAGGATAATCATTTTCTAAAATCTCTTTGACTTTATTTTTGATATCATTACCTTCTTTTTTAGAATCTTCTCCTCGAGGTTTTTCATTAGGTCTAGCCCCTCCTCTTTGACGTTTTTCTTGCCTACCAAAACCACGCTTTAAAGGTTCTGATGGATACTTCACATAAACGTTTTGCTTCTTTTTTCCTTTGATATCAAAAAAAGTAGTTACGCCCAGGTTGAGCATAGCCATCATAGTTTTAGGGTCTCTAGTATTAATACTTAGATAAAAATTAGTTTCATCTTGACTTATCTTATAAGTCACTTTATCGTTTTTCAACTTAGTAGTATCATTACTGAACATATCATTGTAATTCGAAAAACTAGATAAAATCCCTCCAATTATACTTAAAATCACAATACACTTTCTCATCATCCTCATTATAGTTACTGGTTACCTTTTTGGTCTACTATCGTAATCATTAAGATGTTTTTTTAATTCTTCTTTTGATAAAAACTCATCCTTATTAGTATCTACCGATTTAAACATTTGTTTTAATGGACCTTCGGCTTCTGCCTCTGTAATTTTATCATCTTTATTGATATCCATTTGTTCAAATAATTCATTCAAGTCTGGTTTTCCAGCGGGCCGATTAGGTGGTGGACCTCCTCTTTGGTTTGACTCAAAAGCACCCATTAGGCAACGACTTACATATGGAAATTCTGAAGTGACTAAATACATATATTCATCGTCAATGGTAATTCCATTACACTCATCTAAATCACCTAAACCATCAACAAATTCAAAATCCGAATTAAATGTACCGTCATGATGTCCTCCATCTGCAACCTCAACTGAAATACCGGGTCGTTCATATGAACAATCTTCACCTTCTCTAATACCTTCAACTAAACGATAGCTAGGTTTATATTTACCACTTCTAGAATAATAAATAGGAAAACCATCATGCGCGAAACCAATATGTACCAAATCTTCTAAATTCTCCATCGTTTCAATGATACTAACAGGTGCGCCATGATAATGGTAAGCGCCAGTTGGCTGGACATGAGCATTGTTAAAATCAAGACCTAAATCAATGATATCTTGAAAAGCTTCTACTCGATAATTTTCACCAGATTCGCATTGAACAACCTCCCCTGTTCCGGGTTCAAACTTAATGCCATTAATTGCAATACCTGGCTCTCTAATCCATGTTGGCTTCCCAACAAAAACCGGTTTTAACGGAAACTCAAATTTTCTATTTTGAGCGGCAATCGTATTTGGATTACCTTCATTTGGAAATTTCCCTGTATTATGATTTGGTAAAGAATTAGTAACCATAATTCGTTGCGTCTCAGTAATGGTTACAATAGTCTTAGTTCCATATACTTGATCAGATAGCATATATTCATCAAAATAATTTTGATCATCTAAATTGCTTACCTCATTATGAACATGAGTATGTTCGCCATGTTCATGATTTTTATTTTTGCAGGCGCAAAAACAAACTAAAATAATTAGGGTTAATAAAAAGTTTTTAGGTTTTATCATCATACTTTTTTTTAGGTCAGTTGCTTCTTAATGGCTAAATATCTTAAAAAAGCTTTACGATTTCTCATGAAGCCTTTAACTCCAACCAATCAACCAAACCATAAATTTTTATTGGTTTAAGCGTAACTTAAACCTTTGGAATTGCTATTTATTTCTTTCTCTTCTTTTAGGCTTTGGTGCTTTTTCCATTTCTTCTTCTGTGATAAAACCATCTTCATCCGCATCAATCTTTTTAAAATGATCTTTTAAAGGACCTTTTACTTCACTCTCTGCAAGTTTTCCATCCTTATTTTTATCCATCATTTCTAAAAGCTCACTAAAACTTGGTGGTTCTTGTCCTCTCTCTCTATTATTTGATTGTGCGCAAGCACTTTGAAAGGTAATCATGGTAATTCCGAATACTATTGTGGTTATTCTAAGTATATTACTTTTCATTTGTCATTATATTTATTGGGTTTGCTCTTTTTTAGATGTTCTTCTATTTTTAAACTTGCGCGATAGTATGTTAAATAAAAACCAAAAAAATGGCATACCACTTTTCAAAAAAGTTACTTTTTTGACCTTCTTGGGAATATTTTGAATGAGATTAATTGGACTCCTTCGATTAAATGCACGCAGTTTCGGTTAAGTGTAAAAGTGCTAAAAAACGTTTGTCGAGGATAAAATACACTTCATCTAGACTTATGTCAGTTAACGATTATTTTTAATCGCTAAACGACCAAAATCCCTTTGAGAATAGGGCCTGGGTTAATTTTACATTGTAAAAATAACCCAAGACATGAAAACAGTTATAACCTTTATCTTCATTTTCTACTTAACAATTGGAGCAATGGCACAAAGTACTTCTAAAGAAGTTAAGGTTGAAACTATAACAAATGGTGTTGAGTTAACAATAACAATTGAAAAGTCTACAACTGAAACTAATAAAGTTGCTCGTTTGTATATGTTTAAAAATTCTAGAGTAAAGAAAGCTTTAACTTTTAAGACAAAAAGAAACAAGTCTAAAATGGCTTAATTTGTTATTCTCATTTAAAAGTAAGTTTCGAAATTCTATTTCTTCCAGCCGCATAAGCAACACTATCATTTAAAAACCGGATTGTATAAAATCCCTCTTCACTCAAGGTCTTCCAAGAAGAACCACCATCATTTGAATAATCAATTCCTGTAAATCCAACGGCCAATAAATCGTTACCTCCTGCATTTGGTATGTACTGTGCACAACTTTTGTACCCAGGTGCCATTCCATTAGCAATCAATTGCCACGTTTTTCCACCATCTTCAGTTAATATCTTATTCGCTTCATTGGCGTTAGGCGCCGTAAAATCCCCACCAATCGCAAAACCAAGGTTTTCATTATAAAAATCTATCGAATACATTCCTTGAGTTTCTTTTTCCTTAATAATTGGAGTTTCTAGAGAAATCCATGAATGTCCTTTATCATCAGAATAAAAGACACGACCTGAGGTTGTAGCAATCCAAACCTTATTCCCTATTAATTCAATATTTGTATTACTAGCGGCAAAAGCTCCTTCTTTATCAATCTCATTAGGTAATTCATTACAAGAAATTTTTTGCCAGGTATAACCTCCGTCTCTCGTAATTATAATTGATAAGCATCCTTCAAAAGTATCACCAACAGCAATACCCTCTTTATCATTCCAAAATTTCATTGCATCGTAAAATACACCCTCGCCTTCTTCTTTGTAAACCAATTCCATTTTTCCATTATCACCTGTTTTATACAACAATGCTGGACTTTGAATAGAAAGCATAAAAAAGTCCGTTGTCGTATGCGCTACAGCCCTAAATTGGGGAATAATAGTATCGTATTGCATAACATTAGTCCTCACCTTACCAGAAGTGACATCAACGGTACCGTACATTCCGTTACTACCAGCAAAAGCCAAAGTTTGTTGATCTAAAAACTCGATAGCTCGAATACTAACTGAATCCTGAAACACTGACTCCAACTTTACGGTGCTATATTTATGCGATTCTTGCGGATCTTGACAACTCAAAACATTAAAGCCGATGACACTGAATAATAAGTATTTCTTCATAGTATCAAAAATAAGGAACAAACCCTACCTTTGCAGCCTTATTTAAAAACCATGCGTTTACATAGAAATTTGGTCTTTGCTGTTATTGATGCCCTTGGCATGATATTTAATGAAAACGAATATGCTGATAAAGTAATTGAAAAAGTATTACGATATGATAAACGTTGGGGGGCACGTGATAGAGGTTTTATTGCTGAAACCACCTATGATATTGTACGGTGGAAAAGACTTTATGCCGAAATAGCTGAAGTAAACTCCCCATATTCTAGACAAAATTTATTCCGTCTTTTTGCCGTCTGGTGCGTTTTAAAAGGAATACAATTACCTGATTGGAAACAATTAGAAGAAACACCGGAAAGACGTATTAAAGGGCGTTTTGATGAACTTTCTAAAATTAGAAAATACCGTGAATCTATTCCCGATTGGATTGATGATTTAGGAGAAAAAGCTTTAGGTGATAAACTATGGACTAAAGAAATAGCTGCCCTTAATGCTCAAGCAGAAGTAATTTTAAGAACAAATACGCTTAAAACTACCAAAGAAAAACTACGTCAAGCACTTAAAGCAGAGGAAATTGAAACAGAAACAATTTCAGGAGTTAAAGATGCTTTAAAGCTCGTAGTTCGTAAAAATGTGTTTGTTACACAGGCTTTTAAAAATGGTTGGTTTGAAGTACAAGATGCTTCATCACAATTGGTAGCCCCCTACTTAGAGGTAGCTCCTGGTCAACGTGTAATTGATGCCTGTGCTGGTGCAGGTGGTAAAACACTTCACCTAGCCTCTTTAATGGAAAATAAAGGACAGCTTATTGCCATGGATATTTATGAAAGTAAACTTAAAAAATTAAAGGTTAGAACTCGACGTAATGGTGTACATAATGTTGAAGGTAGAGCTATAGAATCTACAAAGGTTATTAAAAAATTACATAATTCAGCCGATAGGTTGTTATTAGATGCACCTTGTTCTGGTTTAGGAGTTTTACGTCGCAACCCGGATTCAAAATGGAAGTTACAACCTGAATTTTTAGATAAAATCATGGGCGTTCAAAACGATATTCTGCGTAAATATTCCAAGATGGTAAAGCCAGGTGGTAAAATGGTATATGCCACCTGTTCAGTATTACCAGATGAGAATGTCAATCAAGTAAACTCATTTTTAGCGTCTGAAGAAGGGGAAAATTTTAAATTGGAAAAAGACCAAAATATTTATGCCTCAGAACATGGTTTTGATGGATTTTATATGGCTCTAATGGTTAAGAGTTAATCCTTTTTAATCGTCGGATATTCAACACCTAATTGCTCTAAATACGTATCGAATTTAGTTTCATCATAATAGAATTTCTCTAATTCAGAGCGAAATTCATCTTGCTTATCTTTATTCAAATAGATTGGCGGCATATCATCCGCAGAGATCATAGGCTCAAACTTTGTTTCCTTCGTTTGTTCATTTTTGAAATAATCCCAGGCCTCAGCTAACAATTTTGGTTTTGTTAAAAAATCTATGATTGTCATTGCTTCAGCCTTGGCACCTGCAACAACACCTTTATGAGCAATAGGCGTTGCCATTGTTATAGCATTACTCCAATGATGCCCCTGTAAACCAGGAATGTTTGACGGAAAACGCATTGTTACTGTAGGTATTTTCCATGAAATATCACCAATATCGTCAGATCCTCCACTTACTGGGTTAACCACTGGTAAACCAATAGGACTTAATTTTGTTGCTAATCCTTCTATCTTTTTAGAATTTACTTCTGTTTGAACTGCTTTGGCTAACGTCTGGTCTGCTTCAGACCACATAGGTAAGCCGACGGTCTTGATGTTCTCATACATGGTTTCAGCAATCACCTTATTAAAGTGACGTGGCCAAGCAGCACCTAATACTCTTGAAGTCATAGTTGTCCCTGTCATTAAAGCTGCACCTTTAGCCATATCATTAGCAGTAGCATACATATCCATAATTCCTTCATACTCAATATCTCTAAAATAAAACCAGATTGATGCCTTTGAAGGAACAACATTGGGCTGATCACCAGAATCTGTAAAAATAGAGTGAGAACGTCTTAAAGGATGTAAATGTTCCCTTTTGTAGTTCCAACCAATATTCATAAGTTCTGCAGCGTCTAAAGCACTTCGTCCTCTCCAAGGTGATCCTGCAGAGTGCGCAGCCTCCCCTTCAAAAGAATATTCTACAGAAATTAATCCAGTTCCACGAGCGGGCCCATAACTCACGCTTAGATTACTGCTAACATGAGTAAAAATGCACATATCTATATCGTCAAAAAGACCATCACGAACATACCAAGCTTTAGCAGCAACCAATTCTTCAGCAATACCAGGCCAAACAATAAGAGTTCCACCTATATTTTCACGTTCCATAATTTTTTTGGTGGCAAGAACTGCAGAAATATTTAAAGGGATTCCCGAATTATGACCTTCGCCATGACCAGGTGCACCTTCAACCATGGGCTTATGATAAGCTACTCCAGGATATTGAGATGCTTTGGGTATACAATCAACATCACTACCAATTGCAATTGTTGGACCTTCACCGTTGCTCCATTCTGCAAACCAAGCTGTTGGAATTCCAGAAATGGAATTTTCTATTTTGAAACCATTTGATTCTAAAATTCCAGTAAGATATTTAGAACTTTCTACCTCTTGAAAGCCAAGTTCAGCAAAGCTAAAAATCTTATCGACCATTACCTGTGCTTGTTTTTTTTCTGCTTCAACTAATGATGCCACTTCAGATTTTAATTTGGCAATCTGTTTTTTAGAATAAGTTTTTTGAGCAGCAATAGTAGTTGCAAAACTCACTGCTATTAAAAAAAATAGTGTTTTAAAAGTTCTCATGAAGGTTGGTCTTTATATTAGCTGGCTTAAGATAACAACTTAATTTCAGTTACTCAATTGACTTTTAAATATTTACTAGATTTTTAATTCCGATGCATCATAATTGGCGAATCCATATTTAAACAAACTAATTTCCAAATAAAATCGGCTGTTTTATGTAATAATAATTTTAAAAGGAAAATTAGGGATAGAAAACTATCAACAATACTAGTTAAAAACTGTATAGATTTAAACTAAAAAAGGCATTGAAAATTTGTAAATTTGCACTTTCCATTCTGCAAAAGAAAGCAACGATATGATTCATTTCTTTGGAGACCTAGCAACTAAAATTTTTGCGGTCCAAACTACTCAAGAAATTACAGCTGAAAACGAAAAAAAACTAACCTGGTTATTCGGTGAACAACCCAAAATAAACATGGCGTCTCTTGACGCCTTTTTTGTTGGCCCGCGCGCTGCAATGGTAACACCTTGGAGCACCAACGCTACTGAAATTACACAGAACATGGGTATTGAAGGAATTCTTAGAATTGAAGAATTCAAAGCAATTGCAGCAGATAGTGCTGATTTTGACCCCATGTTATTTCAAAAATATAGCGAACTAGGACAAGATATTTATACCATTGAGGTAACTCCAGAACCTATTTTAACAATAGAAGATATTGCCGCTTATAATAAACATGAAGGTCTGGCATTAAGTGATGATGAAGTTTCTTATTTAGAAAAATTAGCTGAAAATATCGGGAGAAAACTCACGGATTCTGAAGTATTTGGTTTTAGCCAAGTTAACTCAGAACACTGTCGCCACAAAATCTTTAATGGCACCTTTGTTATTGATGGCCAAGAGATGCCAAGTTCACTTTTTAAATTGATTAAGAAAACCTCAGCGGAATATCCAAACGACATTGTTTCTGCCTACAAAGACAATGTTGCTTTTGTAAAAGGACCAAAAGTGGTTCAATTTGCACCAAAAACTGCTGATAAACCAGACTTTTATGAGGAAGAGGAATTCAATTCAGTGCTTTCATTAAAAGCAGAAACTCATAATTTTCCGACCACAGTTGAACCTTTTAATGGGGCTGCAACGGGTTCTGGGGGAGAAATTAGAGATAGATTAGCAGGTGGTAAAGGTTCTTTGCCTTTGGCTGGAACAGCTGTTTATATGACAGCATATTCTAGACTTGAAGAAAATTCAAGGGAATGGGAGCATGCCTTTCCTGCTCGCCCATGGCTCTACCAAACTCCTATGGACATTTTAATAAAAGCCTCTAACGGAGCATCGGACTTTGGAAACAAATTTGGACAACCATTAATTGTTGGTTCAGTGCTCACTTTTGAGCATAAAGAAGGCAATAAACGATTAGGTTACGACAAAGTAATCATGCAGGCTGGAGGCATCGGTTATGGCAAAGCTGAACAAGCTTTAAAAGATACCCCTAAAAAGGATGATAAAATTGTAATTCTTGGTGGCGATAATTATAGAATTGGTATGGGAGGTGCAGCAGTATCTAGTGCTGACACTGGTGAATTTGAATCAGCAATTGAATTAAATGCTGTGCAACGTTCTAATCCTGAAATGCAAAAACGAGCGGCAAATGCCATCCGTGGGATGGTAGAAAGCCATGATAATCCTATCGTTTCTATTCATGATCATGGCGCTGGTGGACATTTAAATTGCCTATCAGAATTAGTAGAAGATACAGGTGGTCATATAGATTTGGATAAACTACCAGTAGGAGACCCTACCCTTTCGGCTAAAGAAATTATTGGTAATGAAAGTCAAGAACGAATGGGCTTGGTTATCGGCAAAGAAGATGCTGCTTTGCTTCAACGTATTGCTGAAAGAGAACGGTCCCCTATGTACGAGGTAGGTGATGTTACTGGTGAACATCGCTTTACATTTGAGTCTGCCACAAAAGGGGATAAACCTATGGATTTAGCCCTTTCTGATATGTTTGGAAGTTCACCAAAAACTATCATGAAAGATTCGACTATCAATTTCGAATTTAAAGATGCTCAATATTCTTTAGAAAACTTCCATGAATATTTAGAAAAGGTATTGCAATTGGAAGCAGTAGCTTGTAAAGATTGGCTTACCAATAAAGTTGACCGCTGTGTAGGTGGTAAGGTTGCTAAACAACAATGCGTTGGTCCGCTGCAACTACCTTTGAATAATGTTGGCGTCATGGCACTAGATTACAAAGGTAAAGAAGGGATAGCTACAAGTATTGGGCACTCCCCAGTTTCTGGTTTGGTAGATCCTGTTGCTGGTAGTAGAAATAGTATTGGTGAAGCACTAACTAATTTGGTTTGGGCGCCATTAAAAGATGGTTTACAATCGGTTTCACTTTCCGCCAATTGGATGTGGCCTTGTAAAAACGAAGGTGAAGATGCACGCTTATATAAGGCTGTAGAAGCTATTTCTGATTTTTCTATTGCTTTAGGTATTAATGTACCTACTGGAAAAGATTCATTATCAATGAAACAGAAATACAAAGACCAAGAAGTTATTGCTCCTGGTACTGTTGTAATTTCTGCTGCTGCAAATTGTAACGACCTTACTAAAGTGGTTGAACCAGTACTACAAAAAGAAGGAGGTTCTATTTACTATGTTAACTTATCTCAAGATGATTTTAAACTCGGCGGTTCTTCATTTGGACAAATTTTAAATTGTATTGGGAGTGAAGCACCAAGTATAAAGAATGCCGCGTACTTCAAAACGGCTTTTAATACATTACAGCAACTAATTAGAAAAGGACATATTATTGCTGGACATGATATTGGCTCTGGGGGTTTAATCACTACGTTATTAGAGTTATGTTTTGCAGATAACAATCTAGGCGCAGCACTCGATTTAACTGGCTTAGGTGAAAAAGATAGCATTAAAGCCCTTTTTGCTGAAAATATCGGCGTAGTCATTCAATCCAAGGATAATGGTATCGAAGCTTTGATGAGCAAAGCTGGATTAGATTTTTACACGCTAGGTAACGTAACACAAAACAACGAATTACAAATTAAGAATCATGGGGTTGACATAGGACTAAATATCTCATCACTGAGAGATTCATGGTTTAAAACCTCTTATTTATTAGACAATAAACAAACGTCAAACGGCTTGGCAAATGATCGTTTTGAAAATTACAAAACTCAAGAATTGAGTTATAGTTTTCCAAGCGCTTTTAATGGGTTGATTCCAGTGATATCAAACGGAGTAAAGAAGCCAAAAGCAGCTATTCTTCGTGAAAAAGGAAGTAACTCCGAACGTGAGATGGCCAATGCGATGTATTTAGCTGGTTTTGATGTAAAGGATGTGCATATGACCGATTTAATCTCTGGTCGTGAAACTTTAGAAGATATTCAGTTTTTAGGGGCCGTAGGTGGGTTTTCTAATTCCGATGTACTTGGCAGCGCCAAAGGTTGGGCTGGTGCCATAAAATATAACGAACGTGCCAACAAAGTAATCAATAATTTCTTTGCTAGACCTGATACCTTATCCGTTGGTATTTGTAACGGTTGTCAATTGTTTATGGAACTAGATTTAATCAATCCTGAGCATGAAATTCACGGCAAGATGACCTATAATGATTCTGGCAAACACGAAAGTAATTTTACTTCTGTAAAAGTTCAGCAAAACAACTCAGTGATGTTGTCTTCATTAGAAGGTACCACTTTAGGGGTATGGATATCACATGGTGAGGGTAAATTTAGTTTGCCCTTATCTGAAGACAACTACGATATTGTAGCTAAATATGGTTACGAAGGCTACCCTGCAAATCCGAATGGTAGTGATTTTAATACGGCGATGCTTTGTGATAAAACAGGAAGGCATTTAGTAACTATGCCACATATGGAGCGTTCTATTTTTCCTTGGAACTGGGCACATTATCCAAAAAACCGCCAAAAAGATAAAGTTTCTCCTTGGATACAAGCTTTTGTTAATGCTAGAGAATGGGTGGTAAAGAATTCGTAAATTAATGGTCAAACTTTAATCAAAGACCATGAAAGAACAACTATTTACCGCAGATAGAAGAAATTTCCTTAAAAAATCATCACTATTTACTCTTGGAGCCCTGGCTAGTACTAGTGTCATAGCAGCTCCACATCTTCAACCTTTAAATAGTTACAGTCAAGATAGTGATGTAAATATAGTAGGGCCAAAAGAAGGTTATACACCGCAAATAGGAACTTTGGTCTCTATGATGAATTGGATGCGTATGGTTATTCTTTCACCAGTGCGTGGTATGAGTGCCTCTGATCTTGATTACTTGGTCGATGATGATGCTAATAGTATTGGAGCAATGCTTATGCATTTAGCTGCAACTGAACGTTTTTATCAAATACATACTTTTGAGAACAAGACATGGGGAGATTGGTCTAAAGAAGATTCAGAAAAATGGTCAGTAGCCTCTGGTCTGGGGGCTCAAGCCCGCAAAGAGATTAAAGGAAAACCCTTTGATTATTACCTTGAAGAAATGTCCAAGGTTCGGGAATATACGCTTGCAGAATTTAAGACTAGAGATGACGAATGGTTAATGTCCGTTGATAAAAATTTTCCTTGGGGACCCACTAATAACTACTGTAAATGGTTCCATGTTTGCGAGCATGAATCCAATCACAACGGTCAATTTAAATTTATAAAATCAAGAATTTCTTAAGGAATGACTATCCGCAATGCCATTAAATCTGATGTTTCTGCAATAGTCCAAATGATTGCAAATGATAAGTTAGGTAAGCTTCGTGAAAATTATCAAAACCCCTTACCTGACAGGTATTATGAAGCATTTCAAAATATTACAAATGACCCTAATCAAGAATTAATAGTAATTGAAGATAATAATAAAGTAATTGGAACATTACAATTATCATTTATTCAATATCTGACATATCAAGGTGGTATAAGGGCACAAATTGAAGCAGTTCGGGTTCATGAAGATTATCGAGGAAAAGGAATAGGACAAAAATTATTTAAATGGGCCATTTCTAAAGCCAAAGACAAAGCGGCTCACGTGGTACAATTAACAACGGACAAAAAGCGACCAGAGGCATTAGTCTTTTATGAAAAACTTGGATTTATAGCTTCTCATGAAGGAATGAAATTACACCTTTAAGATTAATGTGAATTTTTTTGTTTAAGAACCAAAAAGTGCTTATCCATTACATTACCTAATACCATTAAATCACCATAAATAGGCGCTACAGTTGAAGCGGACATTTCTTTACCATCATTAACATAAATTGAGTTTACCGTATAATCTCCTTTATCGCGATAATTAATCTTAATAATTTCTGAAGGGGAAAATTCACGATTACCTTTAGCATATGAGCTAAATGCTAACAAGTTTGGATGGCATCCTACCAAAAGATTACCTTCCTTATCAAATTCAATATTATCAACCCCTGTTCCACAATCAATAGATTCAATATAATTTAAATCTCCATTTGCCAGTCGATTATATACGTTGATTTTAAAACTTCTAGGTGAGGCTATAAACATTAAGTTTCTGTTATAATCAAAATTGATACCATTTGCATAAGACAAATCATTGTCCACAACACGATAATCTATACCATCAAAGTAAACCGTTTCACAATTACTAATCTCTAGGTAGTTTTCGGCCAAACAACCAATAGTATTGCTATAATAATGGTCATTGGTTACGTAGAATTTATCCTCAGAGATAGCAACAATATCATTTGGAGAATAAATGAGCTCATTACGCAGGGTATTCACATGAACCAGACTGTCTTTATGGAATAAATCATAGACTTCAATACTTTCTCCCTTGGCATGATTAATAACAAATAATCGGTGTTTAGTACTATCAATTTCTATCAAACTAATACCATGCGGCGCCAACTCCCTCTTATGAGTATCCGTCAAAGATTGGACCCTAATAGCATCCTTTGAAAAATACATACCATATATACCCCCTTTTTTGGCTTGCCCCTCACGTTCACCAGCTCGGTCATAAGAAATAAATATGCCAAAATCTTTTCCCTCATCAATGGTGATATCTTCTACACCGGGAATGTTTATGGTCTTATATACTTCAAAATTGGTTGTATTTTCTATTGTTCTAAAAAAACCAGTTGATATGAAAATATAGAGTACATAAGGTATGATTAAGATTAGAACTAAGGTGATTGTTCTTTTTAGTTTTCGCATCGAATGGACTTTAATTTTGTGATTTTTTAAAGGTATCAGAAATAAATTAGAACTGCTATGTTGCTAGATTATCAAATAATTAGTCTTTTTTTTAGAAAAGCCATTTTAAATTACCGCTTCCTTTCCCTATTTTGCAATTTCTTAATAGAAACTTAGTATGCAAACAGTAACTAGACTCTTTGATTTTCCTTATTATCAAAAGGAACATTTTAACCAACAAAAAGCTTTGACCAGTAAAAAAGATGGTAAATGGATAAGTACTTCAACTGAAGAATATATTAATCAAGCAAATGCCGTAAGTCGAGGTTTGCTAAAACTTGGCGTAAAACCAAATGATAAAGTTGCCATTATATCCATGACCAATAGAACGGAGTGGAATATTTGCGATATTGGAATTTTACAAGTAGGAGCTCAAAATGTACCTATATATCCAACGATATCAGAAGATGATTACGAATATGTATTAAATCATTCTGAAGCTAAATACTGCTTTGTTTCTTGTCAAGAGGTCTTGGATAAAGTCCTTGCAATTAGTGGAAAGCTAAAAAAATTAAAAGATGTTTTTTCTTTTGATGAATTAGCTAATTGCGAGCATTGGTCTAAAGTCTTAGAAAAAGGAAAAGATGATAGCAACCAAGATGAGGTTGAAAAACGAATGGCTGCTGTGCAACCTGAAGATTTAGCTACCTTAATTTATACCTCAGGAACAACCGGTAGACCAAAAGGTGTAATGTTATCTCATAATAATATCGTATCGAACGTAATCGCAAGTAAATTACGAGTACCTTTTGAAGCGGGGGCCAAGGCACTAAGTTTTTTGCCGGTATGTCACATATTTGAACGAATGATTTTATATCTATACCAATACTGTGGAATTCAAATTTATTTTGCCGAAGGTTTAGATAAAATTAGCGATAACCTTAAAGAGGTTAAACCAGAAACTATGACAGTGGTTCCAAGACTTTTAGAAAAGGTATATGATTCCATCATTGCTAAAGGAACAGCGCTTGATGGGATTAAGAAAAAACTATTCTTCTGGGCGGTCGAATTAGGATTAAAATATGAGCCATATGGTGCAAATGGTTGGTGGTACGAAAAACAATTAGGTCTTGCTAGGAAATTAATTTTCAGCAAATGGCAAGAAGGTCTTGGAGGAAACCTAAACACAATGGTTTCTGGAAGTGCAGCACTACAACCTAGACTAAGTCGTGTTTTTGGTGCTGCTGGAATACCTGTAATGGAAGGCTATGGCTTGACAGAAACATCTCCCGTAATTTCAGTAAATCAAGAAGATGGTATGGGTTGGAAAATTGGTTCCGTGGGGCGTATTATTAACGATGTTGAAGTAAAAATTGCTGATGATGGAGAAATACTATGTAAAGGACCTAATGTAATGATGGGTTATTACAAGGACCAGAAAAAGACGGAAGAAGTACTTAAAAATGGGTATTTTCATACCGGTGATATTGGTGAAATAGATGCTGATGGTTTTCTGAAAATCACAGACAGGAAAAAAGAAATGTTTAAAACCTCGGGAGGTAAATATGTTGCACCTCAATTATTAGAAAATCGTTTTAAACAGTCTCGATTTGTGGATCAGATTATGGTGGTTGGCGAAGGTGAAAAAATGCCAGCTGCATTGATTCAACCAAATTTTGAATTTCTGTATGCTTGGGCAGAAAGAAATAAAATATCAGTAGGTGAAAATTCCGATATTGTTCTTAATGATAAAATTATTGCGAGAATTCAAGAAGAAGTTGATGCAGCTAACGAAGACTTCGCAAAATGGGAAAAGGTTAAGCAATTTAGATTAACACCCGATGTTTGGAGTATTGATGATGGGCATTTAACACCAACTATGAAACTCCGAAGAAAAATCGTAAAAGAAAAGTATATTGCATTATATAATGATATATACGGACACTAATGGCTTTTGAAAAATACACAACAGAACAACTCAAGAAATATCAGAAAACACTTTTAGTAAGCGCTGTGGTATTTTTAATTATCATGTGTATTGCGTTAGGTGTCGCACTTTATCAAATAAGCCAGAAAAAAGACTCAAGTCTCATATTTTTAGTTCCAACCGTGTTTGGGCCACTAGCTATTCTCCCTTCTGTTTTCTCTTCAATAATTGGTGGGGAATTAAAAAAACGGAAGACGGAAAAATCATAATTAAAAGGTTCATTTCTTAGAATTCGACATCAAATTTATTATGCATGCATAATAAATTTTCACTATATTTACAGTCGAATTTTTGTTCTATGAAGGATTTGACCATTGATTATGCCTTGCGAGCCACATGGCAATCAGTAATTAAAATGTACAATGAAGAAGCTAAAAACTATGGACTTACCATGGCATTAGGCTTTACATTATTAAGTATTGACCCGAAGAAAGGTACTCCTAGTACCGCTCTTGGTCCAAAAATGGGAATGGAATCTACTAGTCTTTCAAGAATTCTAAAAAATATTGAAGAAAAAGGATATATAATTCGTAAGCCTAACCCTAATGATGGTAGAGGTGTATTGATTCACTTGACTGAACTAGGCTTGAGTAAAAGAAAAGATTCTAAAGAAGTCGTTTTAAGATTCAACGACGCTGTAAAACAAGATATTGATGAGAATGATTTAGCCGGTTTTTTCAAAACAATTGGTGTCATAAACAAACTCATTTTAGATAAAAACATTTATAGAAAAACAACAACTAATTAATCCAAAGCATATTCATGAAGCGACATATCAATAAAGTTGCCGTAATAGGTTCAGGTATCATGGGAAGTGGTATAGCATGTCACTTTGCCAATATTGGGGTCGAAGTTTTATTGCTTGATATTGTTCCAAGAGAATTGAACGATAAAGAAAAAGCAAAAGGACTAACCTTAAAAGACAAAGTAGTTCGTAATCGATTGGTCAATGATTCTTTAAAAGCCGCTTTAAAATCAAAGCCTTCTCCTATTTACCACCAAAAATTTGCAGGTAGAATTTCAACTGGTAATCTAGAAGATGATATTTCTAAAATCAGCAAGGTAGATTGGATTATTGAAGTGGTTGTCGAGCGATTAGATATCAAAAAAATAGTTTTTGAAAGTATCGAAAAACATAGAACTCCAGGAACATTAATTACATCAAACACCTCAGGTATACCAATTAAATTCATGAGCGAAGGTCGTAGTGACGATTTTCAGAAACATTTTTGTGGGACTCATTTTTTTAATCCAGCCCGTTATCTAAAACTTTTTGAAATTATACCTGGTCCAAAAACGGATACCGGAGTTTTAGAATTTTTGAATGGTTATGGTGAGCAATATTTAGGTAAAACCTCTGTTATTGCCAAAGACACTCCGGCCTTTATTGGAAATAGAATAGGGATTTTTAGTATCCAAAGTCTTTTTCATGCTGTAAAGGAAATGGGAATGACTGTTGAAGAGGTAGATAAGCTTACAGGACCCGTCATTGGTCGTCCGAAGTCCGCAACATTTAGAACTGTTGATGTAGTTGGTTTGGATACATTGGTACATGTAGCAAACGGAATTGCTGATAATTGCAAGGAAGACGAAAGACATGCATTGTTCGCTTTACCAGATTTTATTTCGACCATGATGGAAAACAAATGGTTAGGAAGTAAAACCGGTCAGGGTTTTTATAAAAAATCTAAAGATGCCAAAGGTAAAACCGAAATTTTAACGCTTGATTTAGATACGATGGACTATCGTTCTAAAAAAAGGGCAAAATTTGCTACGCTTGAATTGACAAAAACTATAGACAAAGTTGTTGACCGTTTCACAGTTTTAACAGGTGGTAAAGACAAAGCAGGAGCGTTCTATAGAAAAAGTTTTGGTCAGTTATTTGCCTACGTTTCTCATCGAATTCCTGAAATAACAGATGACTTGTACAAAATAGATGATGCCATGAAAGCTGGTTTTGGATGGGAACATGGTCCTTTCCAAATCTGGGATGCCGTTGGTCTTGAAAAGGGCTTAGAATTTATAGGCTCAGAAAATCAAGAAGCAGCAAAATGGGTTGCTGAAATGAAAGAGGCTGGGGTTTCTTCATTCTATTCTGTAAAAGATGGCGCAACATATTTTTATGATATTCCTAAAAAGGAAATGGTCAAAATACCAGGTCAAGATTCATTCATCATATTAGATAATATACGCAAATCAAAAGAAGTCTTTAAAAACGCTGGCGTTGTTATTGAAGATTTAGGAGATGGAATCTTGAATGTTGAATTCCAATCTAAAATGAATACGATTGGAGTAGATGTTTTGACAGGCCTTAATAAGGCAATTGATTTAGCGGAAAAAGACTACCAAGGTTTAGTAATTGGTAACCAAGCTGCTAATTTTTCTGTAGGGGCTAATATCGGTATGATTTTCATGATGGCCGTTGAACAAGAATATGACGAGCTTAACATGGCTATCAAAATGTTCCAAGATACAATGATGCGTATGCGTTATTCATCTATTCCTACGGTTTCTGCACCTCACGGCATGACATTAGGTGGCGGTTGTGAACTTTCCCTGCATGCAGATAAAGTGGTTGCTGCTGCTGAAACCTATATTGGCTTAGTGGAATTTGGTGTTGGTGTTATCCCTGGTGGTGGTGGTTCTAAAGAATTTGCACTAAGAGCATCTGACTCCTTTAGAAAAGGTGATGTTGAATTGAATGTTTTACAAGAGTATTTTCTAACAATTGGGATGGCAAAGGTCTCAACTTCTGCTTATGAAGCATATGATTTAGGAATACTTCAAAAGGGTAAAGATATTGTAGTGGTTAACAAAGACCGCCAAATTGCAACAGCCAAAGCTCATGCCAAACTAATGGCAGAAGCTGGTTATACTCAGCCACCTACTCGTAAAGATGTTAAGGTTTTAGGTAAACAGGCTCTAGGTATGTTCTTAGTTGGAACAGATTCAATGGAAGCAAGCAGGTATATCAGTGAACACGATAAGAAAATTGCAAATAAACTGGCTTACGTTATGGCTGGTGGTGATTTATCTGAACCTAGCTATGTTTCTGAACAGTATTTATTAGATATAGAAAGAGAAGCTTTCTTATCACTATGTACTGAACGAAAAACATTGGAACGTATCCAACACATGTTAAAAACTGGTAAACCTCTAAGAAATTAAAAAATGAAAACAGCATATATAGTTAAAGGATATCGTACAGCAGTTGGTAAGTCTGGTAGAGGTGGATTTCGTTTCAAAAGGGCCGATGAATTAGCTGCAGAAACCATTTCTCACTTAGTAAATCAACTTCCTGATTTCGATAAAAAACGTATTGATGATGTAATTGTTGGTAACGCTATGCCTGAGGGGTCTCAAGGTTTAAACATGGCTCGTTTAATCTCATTAATGGGATTAGATATTGTTGATGTACCAGGTGTAACAGTTAACAGATTTTGTTCTTCGGGCCTAGAAACTATTGGTATCGCAACAGCAAAAATTCAAGCTGGAATGGCAGATTGCATAATCGCTGGCGGTGTTGAAAGTATGAGTTCCGTACCAATGACAGGTTTTAAAACTGAATTGAACTACGATATTGTAAAGTCTGGTCATGAAGATTATTATTGGGGCATGGGTAACACTGCTGAGGCTGTAGCACAAGAATATAAGGTTTCGCGAGAGGACCAAGATGAATTTGCTTTTAACTCACATACTAAAGCTTTAAAAGCTTTAGCTGAAGATCGCTTTCAAGACCAGATTGTTCCAATTGATGTGGAACAAACTTATGTTGATGGAAATGGTAAAAAGGCTTCAAAGAAATATACAGTTACTAAAGATGAAGGGCCCAGGGCCGGAACATCTATTGAAGCATTAGCAAGACTAAGACCAGTATTTGCCGCTAATGGTAGCGTTACTGCAGGTAACTCTTCTCAAACAAGTGACGGTGCTGCTTTTGTCATGGTTATGAGCGAAGAAATGGTTAAAGAATTGAATCTTGAACCAGTTGCTCGTTTAGTAAATTATGCCGCGGCTGGAGTACCTCCTAGAATTATGGGAATTGGTCCAGTGGCTGCAGTACCAAAAGCATTAAAACAAGCAGGTTTAAAACAAGGAGATATCGAGTTAATTGAATTAAACGAGGCTTTTGCATCGCAATCGTTAGCCGTAATTCGAGAGTTAGGACTTAACCCGGATATCATTAATCCTAATGGTGGGGCAATTGCTTTAGGTCATCCACTTGGTTGCACTGGTGCTAAATTATCAGTGCAGTTGTTTGATGAAATGCGTAAGCGTAACATGCAAGGTAAACATGGTATGGTGACTATGTGTGTAGGTACGGGACAAGGTGCTGCCGGAATATTTGAATTTTTAAACTAAGAAAAAGAAATAACGACTATTACTATGAGTACTGAAACTTTAAAAAAAGAGATTTTACGTGGAGGCCAATTTTTAGTAAAAGAGGTTGATTGTGAAGATATATTCACTTTGGAAGATTTGAGTGAAGAACAAAATATGATGCGTGAAAGCACTAAAGAATTTGTTGATAGAAAACTTTGGTCACACTGGGAACGTTTTGAAAGTAAAGATTACGCATATACAGAAGAATGTATGCGTGAGGCAGGGGAATTAGGGCTTTTAAGTATTGCTGTTCCTGAAAAATACGAAGGTATGGGCATGGGGTTTGTTTCTACCATGTTGGTTTGTGATTATATTTCTGGCGCAACTGGTTCTTTTAGCACTGCATTTGGCGCACATACTGGTATTGGCACAATGCCTATTACGCTTTATGGTACCGAAGAACAAAAACTAAAATATGTGCCAAAGTTGGCCACTGGTGAATGGTTTGGAGCTTATTGTTTAACCGAACCTGGTGCTGGTTCAGATGCTAACTCTGGAAAAACAAAAGCGGTACTTTCAGAAGACGGAAAACATTATAGTATTACAGGACAAAAAATGTGGATTTCAAATGCCGGTTTCTGTAATCTTTTTATAGTTTTTGCAAGAATTGGTGATGATAAAAACATAACAGGCTTTATTGTTGAAAATGACCCAAGTAATGGGATAACTTTAGGAGACGAAGAGAAAAAATTAGGGATTCATTCCTCCTCCACTCGTCAAGTATTCTTTAACGAAACCAAAGTTCCTGTTGAGAATATGCTTTCAGAGCAAGGAAATGGATTTAAAATCGCCATGAATGCTTTGAACGTAGGTCGTATAAAATTGGCTGCAGCCTGTTTAGATGCTCAGCGAAGAGTTGTTAATGAAGCCACTAAATATGCTAACGAACGAATTCAGTTCAAGACGCCTATTATGAATTTTGGTGCCATAAAAGCAAAAATAGCTGACATGACTACTAATGTTTATGTAGATGAATCAGCTTCATACAGAGCAGCTAAGAATATTGAAGACAGAATTGCTATGCGAGAAGAAGCTGGCAATACTCATCAAGAAGCAGAACTTAAAGGAGTTGAAGAGTATGCTATTGAATGTTCCATTCTGAAAGTTGCCGTTTCTGAACATGTACAACAAACAACTGATGAGGGAATTCAAATATTTGGTGGTATGGGCTTTAGTGCTGATACTCCTATGGAATCTGCATGGAGAGATGCCCGTATTTCTCGGATATATGAAGGTACCAATGAAATTAATAGAATGTTAGCAGTTGGCATGCTAGTTAAAAAAGCCATGAAAGGTCATGTTGACTTATTGGGTCCTGCAACGGCAGTTGGAGAAGAATTAATGGGAATTCCATCTTTTGATACTCCAGATTTTTCTGTGTTGTTTGCAGAAGAAAAAGACCTTGTAAAACGTTTGAAAAAAGTCTTTTTAATGGTGGCGGGAAGTGCAGTTCAAAAATTCGGACCTCAATTAGAAGAACATCAACAACTTTTAATGGCAGCTTCTGATATTTTGATTCAGGTGTATTTAGCAGAATCTGCTATTTTACGAACAGAGAAAAATGTAAAAAGATTCGGTGAAGATGCGCAGAGCACTCAAATAGCGATGTCTAAGCTTTATTTATACAGAGCTACTGATATTGTGAGTCAAAAAGGAAAAGAAGCTATAGTTTCTTTCTCTGAAGGTGATGAACAAAAAATGATGCTGATGGGCTTAAAGCGCTTCACTAAATATACAAATCAACCCAACGTTGTTGCCTTACGAACTCAAATTGCTGATAGAATAGCAGCGGATAACGGGTATACCTTTGACTAATTCAAATAATGGCTTCTTTTAGAAGCGTAATTTGAGAAACCGCTCCACCTAAGGAGCGGTTTTTTTGTTTCCAACTTTGTCAGTTATCATCAAGCCATTAATTTTATAAAATGAATGATGAACTTTTTAAAAAAATATACTCACCAGAAGAATTTGAAAAGAACTCTTTAATTCTTCTAAAACAAATTAAGGCTCATATTCAAAACACGACAAGTGGGAAAGCTTTAAAAACCCTTCACTGGAACGAGCCTGAAAAAGAATTAGATTTTTGGAAATCGTTCTTAGAAAATGGTGAGAATGAAGATTTCTTTCCTGAAGTAATTAAACGTACAACACACACTCACCACCCGAAATATGTAGGACACCAAGTTTCTGCTCCTGCTCCAATTACCCTTTTAACAGCCTTCGCTAGCGCCTTACTTAACAACGGCATGGCAGTGTATGAAATGGGCATGGCTCCCTCAGCAATTGAGAAAGTAGTGACTGATGAAATATGTAAAAAAATAGGTTATGAATCTGGTTTTGGAGGGCTTTTAACTTCCGGGGGAACCTTGGCCAACTTGACAGCCTTATTATCTGCTCGGAAAGCAAAAATTTCAAACGACATTTGGAATGAAGGTTATTCAGATCCTTTGGGTGTTATGGTTTGTGAACAAGCCCATTATTGTATCGATCGTGCCGCTAAAATCATGGGACTAGGTGAAAAAGGAATCATTAAGGTGCCTGCTCAGGATAATTTTTCTATGGATACTTCTGTTTTAGAAGAATCTTATCAAAATGCAATTACCGCTGGGATTAAAATATTTGCCATTGTGGGCAGTGCACCCTCAACTGCCACAGGGGCTTATGATGATTTAATGACTATTTCAAAATTCGCAAAAGAAAAAGGCCTTTGGTTTCATGTAGATGGTGCTCACGGAGGTGCTGCTATTTATTCTAATAAATACGAACACCTTCTTAATGGTATTTCTACTTCAGATTCAGTAGTTATTGATGGTCATAAAATGATGCTAATGCCCACCATAACCACAGCACTATTATTTAAAAATAAGATTCATGCTGAACTTACCTTTAGTCAAAGAGCAGATTACCTACTCAATGATATTGAAGAAGATGATTGGATAAACAGTGGTAAAAAGACTTTTGAATGCACTAAAACTATGATGTGCATGCATTGGTATATTTTATTCAAGCTTTATGGTCAAGAGGTTTTTAATCAATTCGTAACGCGCCAATATGACTTAGCAAAGGACTTTGAAAAGTATTTGACTGAAAATGCTAATTTTGAAATGGCCACTTCACCGATGTCGAATATTGTGTGTTTTCGGTTTAAAGAAGAAAACTATTCAAACAATCAGTTGAATCAAATTAACAAGAATATTAGACAAGAATTACTTGAAGAAGGCGAATTCTATTTAGTTCAAACGAAACTAAATGAAAAGATTTTCTTAAGAACTAGTCTAATGAATCCTTTTACGACAAGTGAGCATCTTAATCTTCTTATAGCAAAAATTAAAAAGAAGGGACTAGAACAATTGGAATTTATCAAACATTAACTGATAGATTCCAAAATTTTTGCCTCACTCTGTTTGCGTGAAAAATTAATTGCACATTCAATTAAAGCTAGGTGCGAATAAGCCTGAGGGAAATTACCCAAAAGACGTTTTGTTTTAAAATCAATATCCTCGCTAAATAACCCTAAATGATTGCTATAACTTAACAATTGTTCAAAATGAGCTAGAGCCTTTTCTTCCTCGCCAATCTTGAATAGTGCATTGATAAACCAAAAAGTACAAATTGTAAATGAAGATGAAGGTAATCCAAAATCATCTTCATTTTTATATCTATAAAGTAAGCCATCATTACTTAAATCTTTCTCGATAGCTTTTACAGTACTCACAAATTTTGGGTCACGGGCATCAACAAAACCATAAGATTCCATCAATAATACAGATGCGTCTAAGTCGTATGAACCATATGATTGAACAAAAGCATTAACATCTTCGTTCCAAGCGTTTTCATGTATATCAGCTTTAATTTCTTGTTCAATAGAAGTCCATTGTTCAATTTTTCGATGTTTTCCGAAAATTTTGGCAACTTTTATTGCTCTATCTATCGCTACCCAACATAAAACTTTTGAAAAAGTAAAGTGACGATCTTCACCTCTAAATTCCCAAATTCCTTTATCAGGTTCTTGCCAGTGTTTATTAACTATCCAAACAATACCTTTGGTGATACTCCAAAGCTCTTCGCCATTTTCAATATCGTTACTAAATTTATTTAATTGCTCATATATAACATCCATTAATATTCCATAAATGTCATTCTGTTTTTGCTCATAAGCAGCATTACCGGTTCGCACAGGTTTAGAGCCTTTATAACCATCAAGATGCTCTAAGGTTTGTTCTGTTAATTGCTTTTCCTTGTTAATACCATACATGATTTGAAGCTTCTCATCTTTATCTGGCATTAAATCAATAATAAACTGTAAGTATCTTTTGGCAGAATTTTTATGTCCTAGTTCAGAAACCACTTTAATTACCATCGAGGCATCACGAATCCAACAGAATCTATAATCCCAATTTCTTACTTCACCAATAGTTTCTGGTAAAGATGTGGTAGGTGCAGCCAATACAGCACCAGTCTTATCATAGGTGAGCATTTTTAAAGTAAGTGCGCTTCGAATAATCTCTGGATTGAACTTTTTATAAGTTGGAGTTCTATCAACCCAATCTAACCAATAAATTTTCGTGCGCTCTAGCTCAAGCGACATCTTTTCAGTGCTGGGCTTTAAAATTTTCTCGTTATAACAAACTAAAAAATAACCATCTTCTTTTAAAGTAATTTCATCGCCACTGACCACCTGATTCTTATTGAAAGAAGTATATAAAAACAATGTATCAAACTTTTCTTTATCCGTTAAACTGACAATAAAGTTATTTTTTACGTGATTAGCTGTTTCACCTATAGCATATTCTAATTTAGGGTCATATAGCACAGAGAACTTTGGGGCTCCAGAAATGTACTTTACATATCGAACTATTTCAGGTGGAGCATTATACTTACCAGTCAATTTGTGGTATCTAGGCATGAAATCATGCAGCTCAAAAATATTTTCACCATCTGAATAACGCGTAATTAAAATGGACGTATTAGGATGGTATTTTTGAGTTATCTCGTAATTATATTTTGTGATGATTTCAAAAGACCCCCCCTTTTTATCATCCAATATTTTTGCAAAAACTGAGGTAGAATCAAATTGAGGCAAACAGCACCAATCCAATGATCCTGTGTTAGAAATTAAAGCTGCACTTCTACAGTTTCCAATTATTCCGTAATTTAGGTTATCCATAGTGGGATTCTTATTTTCTGGTGGTTATTGTAGGTTTTTTCTTTCTTATTAATCGAAAAAACACCACTTTTATTACATTTTTGTTCTAAAATTTATTTATGAGTAAAACTATAATTATTTCTAATAGGCTGCCAGTACAATTGCAAATAAGTGATGGCGGCTTATCAGCAATTCCTAGTGTCGGTGGTTTAGCAACTGGTATGAAATCTGTTCATAGTGGTGGTGAAAGCCTTTGGATTGGCTGGTCTGGACTAACAGATGAAGACATTCCTGATGGCTTATCTGAAACTATAGATAGTGCTTTAAAAGAACATGGTTGTTCTAAAGTAAGGCTCACCAAGGACGATGTTGATGGATTTTACTTTGGTTTTAGTAACAGAACTATTTGGCCTCTATTTCATTATTTTCTAGAATATTCCGAGTTCGAATTAGACTTTTGGGACAGTTACAAATCTGTAAATCAGAAATTTGCAGATGCTATTTTAGAAGAAGCTGGCGATGATGATATTATCTGGATACACGATTACCAACTCATGTTGGTGCCGCAGATGGTAAAGGAGAAAAGGCCTAATGCTACTATTGGTTTCTTTTTACATATTCCTTTTCCCTCTTATGAAATTTTTAGAACCCTGCCTTGGCGTGAAGAAGTTCTTGAAGGGCTTTTAGGAGCAGACTTAATAGGGTTTCATACTTATGATTATGAGAGACACTTTTTAAGTTCAGTAAGAAGATTATTAGGACTTGATGTAAGCTTTAATGACGTTTATCTTGAAAATCGAGTAATTAAAGTTGACTCTTTCCCTATGGGAATTGACTATGATAAGTTTCATAAAGCTGCTAAAAAGAGTAGTGCTTTAAAAGGTAAACAACGTTCAGATTTACAAATTAAATTAGATGAACACAAAAAATCCGCTCCAGATACCAAATTAATTGTTTCTATTGATCGTTTAGATTACAGTAAAGGAATTGCCAAAAGAATAAATGCCTTTGAGTACTTTTTAAATAAATACCCAGAATATAAAGAAAAGGTTCGTCTAATTATCTTAGCAGTACCATCAAGGTCCAATGTACCGCAATACAAGTTATTAAAACGTGAAATAGATGAATTAGTAGGTAGAATTAATGGAGAACTTTCAACCGTTAATTGGACGCCTATTTGGTATTTTTATCGTTCTCTTCCTTTTGAAAACCTGATTGACTTATATACCTCGAGTGATATTGCCTGGTTAACGCCGCTACGAGATGGCATGAACTTGGTGGCAAAAGAATACGTTGCGACCCGTACAGATAAAACAGGTGTGCTTATATTAAGTGAAATGGCGGGTTCAGCCTATGAAATGAATGAAGCTTTACTCATAAATCCGAACAATTTTGAACAACAAGCTGATACCTTAAAACAAGCCATCACCATGCCTAAAGAAGAGCAGATTGCTCGAAATATGTTTCTTCAAAATCGACTAAAGCGTTATAATGTGGAGGTCTGGGCTAATGAATTTATGAACTCATTAAAAACACAGGGGCAAGACATTGGAACCTATGTTTCTCAAAAAATGAATGATGAGATTTTAGAGGCCGTTTCTTCTAAATATAGCTCCGCAAAAAAAAGACTGTTGTTTTTAGATTATGATGGAACACTTGCAAGTTTTCATAAAGACCCTCAAAAAGCCTCTCCTAATGAAGAATTATATCAACTTTTAGATCAACTACACCATCAAGAAGGTACAACGCTCTTTCTTATTAGCGGTCGTGACAAAGAAACTTTTACACGCTGGTTTTTACCAAAAAAATACAACATGATTGTAGAGCATGGAGTTTGGATTTCAAGAGATGGCGAACAGTTTAAACTTTTAGAAAAAGTAAATGGAGAGTGGATGGAAAAAATTCAACCAGTGTTGGAATCTTTCGTAGATAGAACACCAGGGTCTTTTATTGAAGAGAAAAATTATTCATTAGCATGGCATTATCGAAATACAGATCCTGATTTTGGTAATAAACGGGCAACTGAACTAAATACGGTGTTGACTAGTTTAATCGGTAATGATGATATTAGTGTTCTTAACGGCAATAAAGTCATGGAAGTTAAAAGTAGTAACGTTAATAAAGGAAGGGCTTCAGTTAGGATTTTAAGTGAAGATGACTATGATTTTGTTTTTGCAATAGGTGATGATTGGACAGATGAATTCATGTTTCAAGAACTACCAGAATCGACCATAACCGTGAAAGTAGGGCTCCAAAAAACACAAGCCAAGTACCATATTGATGGTACAAAAAAGGTTCGTGAATTATTAAAACACTTTGTAAATCTATAATAGTTTGAAAAATTACATTTTTTTTCTAGTCTGTTTTATTTGTCACCAATTTATATCTGCTCAAGCTGATACTGAAATTTATCTCTTTGATTTAAGTGTTGATAATGACACAGTAATTCTTTCGAACAAGATTAATATTTCTAGTAATGCTGGGTACGATAACCAACCTTCTTTTTTCGATAATAATACAGTTCTTTTTTCGTCTACACGTAACGGACAAACTGATATTAGAAAGTATGATATTGCGACTGGCGAGACCACTTGGTTAACTGATACCACAGTTGGTAGTGAATACTCCCCTACTCGAATTGTGAATGGTAATCAAATTTCTGCGGTTCGATTAGATACAACGGGGCTACAATTGCTTTATGCGTATGACATTGAAAAAGGTAATTCTAAACCTATTTTGAAAGATGCAAAAGTGGGTTATCATCTATGGTACAATAAAGACGTTTTAGTCAATACCGTTCTGATAGAGAATAGAATGGATTTAGTCGTCAGTAATTTGAAAGACGGAACTAATTATACTTTTCAGAAAAATGTAGGTAGATGTCTTCAGAAAATTCCAAATTCAAAAAATATAAGCTTTATACAAAGAGAGGGCAATCAAAATGTACTAAAGTCATTAGATCCTATTACTGGAAAAACTGATTCCATCACCAACATTTCTAATACACAAGATTATGCTTGGCATCCAATGGGCTTTGCTCTAATTGGAATGAAAAACATGCTTATGATCTTTGATTCTAAAGAACTTAATCAATGGGCTACGCTATACAAGTCTCAAGACAAGAATGTTCAAAAAATTTCAAGATTGGCGATTTCGCCAAATGGCAATAAAATTGCCATAGTTTCTGAAGTATCACACGAATCATTAATTGATAAACAATTTCAATCATTTAACAAAAGAGATCTAGATGCCTTTGTTTCATGCTTTTCAGAAAATGTTGTGGTTGCCAATTTTCCGAACAAAACCTTATTTACTGGAATTGAAAATCTTAGAAAGGACTATCAAAATTATTTTGATAATGATAGTGAAACTAAAGTAGATGTCGTATCTAGAATTATTGTGGGTGATATAGTAATTGATAAAGAACTAGTGCTTAACTCTTCCAACAAAAAGAAACAAGCTGCAATTTATAAAATTCAAAACGGTAAAATTAAATCCATGACTATGGTTTATGGCAAGGGTAATGAAAAACAAGCTGAACAAATTGTTGATGAACAACTCGTCGCTTACAATTCTAGAAATATTGATGCATTTTTAGAAACCTACAGTGAGGATGTAGAATTATATAGTTTCCCTAATAATCAAACCTCAAAAGGTCAAGAAGCCATAAGACAAGGTTATAAGGGGTTTTTCGATGCAACACCCGATTTAAACTGCGAAATAAAAAACAGAATTATTATTGGTAATAAAGTAATAGATCAAGAGCACATCACGGTTAACGGTGGTAGTTTTGAAGCAATTGCCATTTATGAAATTGAATATGGTAAAATTGCGAAAGTAACTTTTGTTAAATAAAGCTTTTTAACGCCGCCTTCAAACGTCTATTTTTTTGAGGCGATAAATACGCTCTTACTAAAAACAGAAATTACTAACTTTGTTATAATCACTGCAGATACACCTAATTTCGAAATTTTGACGTAGTTTTCATTTTAAATGTCAGCAGTGAACACTATTTTTTGATTTAAATAAGATTTAAATGAAGTCCCAAACAAAACTTTTATCCCTATTCATTTTTGCATTTTTATTTTTTAATTGTAGTTCTTCTGAACCAGAAACACCTGAAGAACCAGAAATAGTAATTGGTGAAGAACCAGAGGAGCAAGAAGAAGTAGAAGAACCGGAAGAAGAAGAGGAAGAAGAAACAGGTGCTTTTGAAGACTTAGATAGTAGTTTACCACCATCAGGGAACTTTGACCTCGCAGTTTGGAAAATTAGTATTCCTACCGATATTGACGGCAGTGGTACAGCCGATGACATAAAAGAAGATGATTTAAGTTCTGGTTACGAGGATGATCGTTTTTTTTACACTGCTGAAGATGGTGGTATGGTTTTCAAATGCCCGAATGCAGGGTTTAAAACTTCAACAAATACCAGTTATACAAGAGTAGAACTTCGCGAAATGTTGCGCAGAGGTAATACTGATTTTAATACTACTGGAATTTCAAGAAACAACTGGGTATTTGGTAGTGCTCCACAACAAGATATTGATAATTCTGGTGGTTATGATGGTTTATTGACAGCGACATTAGCAGTAAATCATGTCACAACAACTGGAAGCACCAGCCATCGAGGACGTGTAATTGTTGGTCAAATTCACGCTAACAGTGATGAACCAATTCGCTTGTACTATCGAAAACTACCGAACAATGAACTTGGTAGTATTTATTTTGCTCACGAAGAAAATAACGATGACGAATTTTGGTATGAAATGATTGGCTCTCGCTCAAATAGCGCCAGTAATCCAACCGATGGTATCGCCTTAGACGAAAAGTTCAGTTATCGTATTGAGGTCGTTGGTAATGAATTAACTGTTACAATCATTAGAGAAGGTAAAGAAGATGTAACACAAGTTGTTGATATGTCAGATAGTGGTTATGATGTTGGAGGACAGTACATGTATTTCAAAGCTGGCGTATACAATCAAAATAATTCTGGTGATGATGAAGACTTCGTTCAAGCTACCTTCTATAGTCTATCACAATCGCATACCAATTGATGACCTGACATATTATTTGAATAATTGTACTCTTAATTTTTAAATTTTATGAGGAATAGCTATTAAAGGTGATAAAATTGCCAGATTCACTTTAATTCGATAAATTTCTATTGTGAAATTACCTCATAATATTTCTAGGATAGAAGCTTTCAGTGATGCAGTTTTTGCTTTTGCAGCAACACTATTAGTTGTTTCGGTGGGATCTAGTAGTTCCGAATCTATTATCTCCATAGACTTTAAATTATTCACGGGTTTTGCTGTGAGTTTCTTCGTTTTAGTAACCTTATGGTATCTACATTACAATTTTTTTAGGCGAACCAATTATATGGATAACCATATTATCGTCATTAATGCCGTGTTATTATTTGTAGTGCTATATTACGTATTTCCACTTAAAACATTGGTCAATTCGTGGTTTGGTACTGAAGGAATGACACCAGAAAAATTAGCCGGTATTTTTGAGCTTTATGGTCTTGGTTTTGCGCTAATATTTATGTGTTTAGCCTTAATGTACTGGAGAGCATACGATAAAACGAAAAAATATGTTTCGGCTTATCATTTACTCTTTTATGTAAGGCATTTCGGAATTTTTGTTCTGGTCGCTCTAATTTCAATTTTTGTTGCCTATTTACAAATAGGAATTAATTTCGGATTACCAGGTCTTTTATATAGCCTGTTGGGGCCTCTATGTGCAGGTCACAGTTATTACTTTTTTAAAAAATTCAAAACAGAATAAAATGAAAAAAATAATACTGAGTAGCATTTTGCTTTTCTCTTTAAGTCTTACTGCCCAAAACGATTCAAGAATATATGATATTATTAATGCTGTTTCAGCCGAGCGCATAGAAGCAGATATAACCACCTTGGCCAATTTTGGAACGAGACATACTTTGAGTGATACAGTCTCTCAGACAAGAGGAATTGGTGCTGCTCGAAGATGGATTAAAAGTGAGTTTGATAAAATTTCTAATGACTGTGCTGATTGTCTTGAAGTGTTTTATCAAAAAGATTTTGTAGAAAAAGGAACTAACGGACGAATAGTAAATGATGTTTGGGTGGTTAATGTTGTTGCTATCAAACGAGGAACTAAACATCCTAACCGTTTTATAATTATGAGCGGTGATATTGATTCTAGAGTTAGTGACCCAACCAATTTTACTTCAGACTCTCCAGGAGCTAATGATAATGCAAGTGGAATGGCAGGTACTATTGAAGCAGCAAGAGTGCTCTCTAAATATGATTTTGAAAGTAGTATCATTTTCGTTGGACTTTCAGGTGAAGAACAAGGGCTTTTTGGTGGAAAAGGCTTAGCAGCTTATGCAAAGGAAAATGAATGGAATATTGTTGGAATACTCAATAATGATATGATTGGTAACATCAAAGGTGTTGATGGGGTTGTAAGTAATAGAGATTTTAGAATCTTTTCTGAGCCCGTTCCGGTCACCGAAACAGAAAAGCAACGCAATGCTAGACGTTTTTATGGAGGTGAAGTAGATGGTGTTTCTAGACAATTAGCTCGCTATGTTCATAAAACGGTAAAAACCTACATGCCTGAAATGAACCCTACAATGATTTATAGACTTGATAGATTTGGTCGTGGAGGGCATCACCGACCTTTTAATGATGCTGGTTATGCAGGAATAAGAATTATGGAGTCACATGAGAATTATACACAACAACACCAAGATATTCGTGTAGAAGACGGCATAGCTTATGGAGATGTCTTGGAACATGTGAATTTTGAGTATGCCAAAAAATTAACTGCAGTAAATGCAATTAACTTAGCATCAATAGCTTGGGCCCCTCCTGGGCCAGAAAAAGTTGAAATTGGAGGTATTGTTAGACCAGCAGCTAAATTTAAATGGAGCCCGGTTGAAGGAGCTATTGGTTACAAAATTTATTGGCGTGAAACTACCTCTCCTACATGGGATAATTATAAATTTGTAAGAAATACCAACATTTTTACGTTAGATGGTATTGTAATCGATAATTATTTTTTCGGAATTGCAGCAATTGGAGAAGATGGGCATGAAAGCCCGGTAGTATTTCCTAACGCAATTTTTAGATAAACCAATCCATTTTTATGAAGTACTTACTGATAGTAATCCTTAGTTTTTGTAGTGTTTTTGTCTATTCGCAGGATAATCTTAGTTATACAAAAGAAGATTTTTTAAGAGGTAGTATAACTCCTGAGCGCGAGTGGTGGGATTTGAATTACTATCATTTAGATATCGAGGTTAAACCAAATCTAAAGTTTATTTCTGGAACAAACACCATTCGTTATAAAGTTTTGAAGGAGCATGATTTAATGCAAATTGATTTGCAAGCTCCTATGCAAATTGAAAAAGTAGTAAGCGATGGTAAAGAACTAACATTTAAAAGTAGTGGTAATGTTCATCTCATCTTGCTCAGTAAAAAACAAGTTAAAGGAGATTTCAATGAAATAAAAGTTCACTATTCAGGAAACCCCAAAGAAGCGGTTAGAGCTCCTTGGGATGGCGGGTTTTCTTGGAAAAAAGACAGTAAGGGCAGCCACTTTATTGCTACTTCTTGCCAAAGTTTAGGTGCAAGCGTTTGGTGGCCAAATAAAGACCATATGTATGATGAAGTTGACAGCATGGCTATTAGTGTAAAGGTGCCAAAAGACTTAATGAATGTATCTAATGGTCGCTTGCGCTCAGTGGATGAAGATGCAAACACAAAAACGTATCATTGGTATGTTGATAGCCCAATAAATAACTATGGGGTTAATGTTAATATTGGAGATTATGTTCATTTTGGAGAAAAATACAAAGGTGAAAATGGAGACCTTGATTTGGACTACTATGTGCTACCTGAAAACTTAGAAAAAGCCAAAGAACAGTTTAAACAAACTGGCCAAATGATGGATGCTTTTGAACATTGGTTTGGCCCGTATCCTTTCTACAAAGATGGTTTTAAGTTGGTTGAAGTACCTTATTTAGGCATGGAACATCAAAGTTCAGTTACATATGGTAATGGGTATCAAAACGGATATAAAGGAACAGACTTATCAGATAGTGGCTGGGGACTTAAATTCGATTTTATTATCATACACGAAGCGGGTCATGAGTGGTTTGCAAACAGTATCACTTACAAAGATATTGCTGATATGTGGATTCATGAAGGCTTCACAGCCTATTCAGAAAATTTGTATTTAGACTATCATTTTGGTAAAGAGGCTTCAGCAGATTATGTCATTGGGACCAGAAAGAGAATACAAAATGACAAACCAATAATAGGGCGTTATAATCTTAATAAAAAAGGTTCTAATGACATGTATTACAAGGGAGCTAATATATTACATACTCTAAGACAGCTTATAGAAGATGATGAAAAGTGGAGAAAAATCCTTAGGAATATGAACAAAACATTTTATCATCAAACGGTAACAACTGCTCAAATAGAAAACTTTTTATCAAAGGAATCAGGTATTGATTTAACTGCCTTTTTTGAACAATACTTGAGAACCTCAATGATACCTACTTTAGAGTATAAATTAGAAGGCAAGAGTTTAAAGTATCGCTATACCAATGTTGTAGAAGATTTTGACATGCCAGTTGAAATGACCATTGGTGATAAAAATCAATGGATATATCCAACCTCAGATTGGAAAACTGAGAAAGTAAACAGTAGTACTCTTAATGTTGACCGTGATTTCTATATAGATTCAAAAATTATAGAGTGAAAATTTACTTTCCGCAATGGCAAGGCTCTGGTACCGGAAAATCTATTGAATATGGGGCCAAAGCAATTCTTGAATATCTAAATGATACCACAATTGAATCCATTCCATTGGCAATAATTCCTGCTGGTAAAAATGGGGAACAACTATATAATATCAATAATTTCAATGCCATTCATGAGCAATTAGGTCGTTTCAAAGAGGTTTTAGAAAAATCGAATCCATCAAAATTACAGATTATCGGTGGAGACTGCGGTTTAGAAATTGTTCCGGTATCTTTTTTAAATAAAAAATACCCAAACCTAGGGCTTATTTGGTTTGATGCACATGCCGATATCAACAAACCGTGTGATTCTCCTAGTTGCAATTTTCATGGCATGCCTTTAAGAACCCTTTTGGGCGAAGGTGAAATAAAAATGAATTCCTTGCTATTCTCAAATTTAGAAGCTTCGCAAATACATTATGTTGGTTTAAGAGATATTGACAAGAAAGAACAGGAAAGAATCAATAATGGCAATATATATGCACCACAAAAATTACATTTATTTGAATTGGTACAAACTTTAAAGAAAAAGAATATCACTCAACTATATCTTCATTTTGATTTTGATTGTTTAGAACCAACTCAATATGACAAAAGTTATTATAAAATACCAAATGGCTTAACTATTAAAGAAGCTGAAAACTGTATTACGATTTTAAAAAGTGAGTTTGACATGGTTGGTAGTAGTGTTCTAGAGTCCATAACCGTTCATCAAAAAGAACTTGAACCAATTCAAGGCATAATTGATTTACTAATGGTTTAAGTCTTATATATTTCATACTTTGTATTGCTTCAAAAAGTATTGAAATGAAAGTAAAGTTAGGCGTAGTTCAAGACAATCCTATTTTTTTTGATAAGGAAAAAACCTTGGATAAAATGGAAGCTATTATCCTTGAGCAAGCCAAGTTAAATTGCGATTTATTAGTATTCCCCGAGTCTTTTATACCAGGCTATCCCAGAGGTTTTGATTTTGGCGCAAGAATAGGTAGCCGAACAGAAGAAGGTAAATCTCTCTATACAGAATACTATAAAAACAGTATAGCTATTGAGGGTGAAGAAATGAAACGATTAATTGGACTTTCTAGGGCACATAAGACTTATCTTGTTATTGGGATTACTGAAAAACAAAACAACAATGGTAGTCTATTTTGCAGTATGGTCTTTATCTCCCCTACCAAAGGTCTGTTAGGCGTACATCGCAAAATAAAACCGACGGGGACAGAGCGCTTAGTTTGGGCAGAGTCAGATGGATCTTCATTGGTGACCTTTGATACAAAAATCGGTAAACTTGGTGGACTTATTTGTTGGGAAAATTATATGCCACACGCCAGAATGGCTATGTATCAAAAGGGAGTTGAAATTTACCTTGCTCCAACAGCGGACTCAAGAGAAGAATGGACCACGACACTCAAACATATTGCATTAGAAGGAAGATGTTTTGTATTGGGATGTAATCAATATTTTACAAAATCCATGTACTCAAAAATCCATCAGGAGTTAGTAAAAGAACAACCTGAAGACCTTTGTCAAGGTGGAAGTATTATTATTTCTCCACAAGGAAAGGTTTTGGCCGGCCCATTATTTGGTAAAGCAGGTGTTTTAAATGCTGAAATAGACTTGGATGATATTACAAACGCAAAAATGGATTTTGATGTGAACGGTCATTATTCAAGAAATGATATATTTCAATTTATGGTGAAAAATCAGCCAGAAACTAAAAATGAAAAACTTATTTAGTAATGATAGATTTACAGCCAACATTAGAAAATGAATTGGTCATTGTTAGACCACTATTAGATAAGGATTTTGAAAATTTGTATCATGTAGCAAGTGATGCTGAAATTTGGAAGCTACATCAAAACCCAGACAGATTCGAACTGGCTGTTTTTAAGGAATTCTTTAAAAACGCTATGGCCTCAAAAGGGGCATTTGCAATTTTTGATAAAGCCACCAAAACTATTATTGGAAGTTCACGTTACAAACGTCATGAGAACGCTAGCAACGCTGTTGAAATTGGTTGGACATTTCTCTCTAGAGACTTCTGGGGTGGCAAGTATAACAAAGCTTTCAAACATTTAATGATTATTCACGCCTTCAAATATTTTGATTATGTGCTCTTCAATGTTGATGAAAATAATTTTCGTTCACAGAAGGCTGTAAAAAAATTAGGTGGAAAACTAATAGATAAGTCTGGCCTATTAAAGCATTTACATACACCAAAGGAAACCGGACTTACTTTTGTTTTGGACAAAACACAGTACTCATGAAAGAAAAGAATAAATTACTCTTATTAACCAGCTTTTTTCTTTTCCTTTCTTGTCTAATTTTTCTGGTTTCCGGTTCAGAAATGCTGCTACTCCCCTTGATTAAAAACCCAGAAATTCCTTTAGGTAATCTTACGACGGCCATCGGACTGATTGCCTTTCCAATCTGGGTTTATCTGGCTTTTCAATTAAATAAAAATACCCCTCCCTTGATTTTGAAGTTTCTTAAATTTAATGTGGTTTTAAATATTTTGTGGTGGCCCATTGGAAGATACTTAAGTGGTAATTGGAAAAATTCATTCAAAAATATTCCCGAAAAATCAGAACTCTTTAAAAACTATACCTTTCTAATTCTAGGAATTACACTAGTAATTATTTTGTTTTATTTTATTTTGTTGATTTACAAAAGGATAACACAAAAAACTCTATTTTAAATTCTTTAACTCATGATGATTAATCTTTTTACCAAAACCACAAGATTTACTATTTGCTTGAGCTTTATTTGTGTTAGTAGTTTTTCACAAAAGTTAAGTCAAAACAAATTAAAAGAAATTGCTTCAAAATATGCGGAAAGCTCCATTCCACTTCTTAAAGAAATTTTAAGCATTCCAAACGATGCATTTTATCCAGAGGATATTGAAAAAAATATAAAATGGTGTGAAGTAGCTTTTAAACAAAGAGCATTTACAACCCATCGAATCAAAACCGCAACGGTGCCTTTGCTTCTAGCTGAGCGTAAACATAAAAATGCCGAAAAGACGGTATTGATTTACCTACAAATTGATGGTCAACCAGTCGATTCCACAAGATGGTTTCAAAAAAGTCCTTACCGACCAACTTTAAAAAGATTAAATTCTAATGGTGACTGGGAAGAAGTTTCTTGGGAAAAAATGACAAATTACGAAGATGATTGGCGAGTTTTTGCACGTTCTGCAAGTGATGCTAAAGGTCCGGTAGCAATGTTTTTAAGTGCATTAGACGCCGCCAAAGAATTCAACATAACACCTAATTACAATATCAAAATCATCATGGATTTTGAAGAAGAGTTAGGATCACCTCGCCTGCCCAATGCAGTAACGGAAAACCAAACACTTTTATCAGCTGATATGCTCATTATTTTTGATGGCCCAAGACATATCACCAATAAACCTACACTTACCTTTGGTGCCCGAGGTATTGCCACTTTGCAGTTAACTACATATGGCCCAAATGTTCCTCAACATAGTGGGCATTTTGGTAATTATGCCCCAAACCCTGCGTTAAGGCTTGCAAAATTACTGGCATCAATGAAAGATGATCAAGGTCGCGTCACCATTAAGGGCTTCTATGATGGCATCTCCATTAATCCTGCGACTGAGCAAATCCTTAAGGCAGTACCAGATAATGAAACTCAAATTAAAAATAGACTAGAAATTGCCGAAACTGATAAAGTGGGAGGCTATTATCAAGAAGCTATACAATATCCTTCATTAAATATTCGCGGGATGCAATCCGGTTGGATAAATGAAAAGGTCAGAACAATCATACCTAGTTGGGCAAGAGCTGAAATTGACGTACGATTAGTTCTAGAGTCTAACCCTGAAAGACTTCTTAGTCTAATTAATAATCATATTATAGCTGAAGGATATCATGTTTTGAAACAAAAACCAAGTACAGAAGAACGCTTAAAGTACCCCAAAACAGCTACACTAACTTCTGAAATATCGTATCAATCTTTCAGAACAGACTTTGATTCAGAAGTAGGTCTTTGGCTAACAAGAGCACTTAAAAAATCGTTTGACGAAGACCCCATACGCATTAGAATGAGCGGTGGTTCAATACCAATCTCTCCCTTTGTCACCACACTTGATATTCCTGCAGTGACTGTACCAACTGTCAATAGAGATAATAACCAACATAGTCCTAATGAAAATTTAAGACTTGGTAATTATCGTGAAGGTATTCAAACAATGCTCGCCATATTGAATGAAAAACTTTAGCCCATTTTACCTAACAAACCGATTTAATTAAATGTTGCATTTACAAGAGCAACCATAGCTGGTTCCTTACCCTCTTCAATGGCATAACTAATATAGATATCAGTTTTACTTTCTATTTTTTCAGAAAAAGTAAGCATTGCAGCGCCACCTGGTTGTCCGGGTTGAGGCTGAGGCATTGCTCCTTGGCCAATTACGGTGCCTTCAGCGTTATTTTGACGTATCTCAAAATTGTAACCTATACTAGGTGCTTCTTGCCAACCAAATGTAAGTAGAACTGCCTGAACGCCTGTCAAATCAACATTTTCCATTACAAGACCGCCTTTGGCTTCATTGAGTAACTGCAAATCCATTCCTCCAAATTGTACTGCCTGCATTCCATCCGTAAGTGTGTTTTTAGGGAAAGTCACCGTATTACTAGAAAGTGCTACTGATTTAGTCCCTGTTAATGGACTTGCACCCTCTTCACCAGTATCTGTATAACTAGCTGTAATGATCATCATCTGCCCAGGTTTCGCCGTGGCCGTAACACTTCCTTTTGGAGGTAAGGATTTTTTTTCTTTATAATCGTCGGCAAGTGATGTTATGTATAAACTAATTTGTCTTGCTTCATCAGCAGTCACGTTTGGATGTGCAGGCATCATAACTTCTCCCCAAACACCAGAACCACCAGCAACTATTTTTTCTTCCAAGTAAGCCAAAGCATTTGACTGACCATTATATTTATTAGCTATTTCCAAATAGTTTGGACCGATTGAAGCCTCTTTTTCTTTATGACATGTTTTGCAATCCATCGCCTGGGTTAGTGCTTTACCAGTAACAACTGCAGAAACTTGTTGATGACCTAAAGACATGGCAACCTTGTCCATACCTTCTAAATAATCAACACTTACAAAAATATTTTCTTCATTCAATGATTCATTACCATCAGGGTCGTTCACAATGACTTCATAAGATATGTCTTGGCCAGGCACAAAGAAAGAAGAATTACCCCCTACTAAGTTAATATTCACCTCAGGTCTACTATTACCTGCAACAACAGCCACAGACTCACTTTGAGCAGTTTCTCCTAAATCATCTTTTACATCAACTTTTACTTTATAAGAACCAACCTCATTATAAGTATACTTAAGTTCAGGTGTAGTTGTTTCTTTTGTATCTCCATTACCTAAATCCCAAACGTAAGTCATGTTGTCCTTTTCTCTATCCATTGCTTCAACACTTGCATTAATTGTCAATGGTGCTGCCCCTGAAGTTTTATCAACTATCATATTATCAATTAAAGGTGGGCGATTTCCGCCATTAAATTCGATATAACTTAAAGCAGAATCATCATTCTTAGAAAACCAACCACTTCCATATTCTAACAAATAGATTTTACCATTAGGTCCAACCTCCATATCTATTAGACTGTTTACCTCAATATCTGAAGCAAAAGGCTCCATTTTATTAAAACTACCATCTTCGTTTAAATGAATAGCCATCATCCACCCGCGCATCCACTCATATATGATGACCTTACCATCATAATAAGCAGGTAGCTTTTCTTCTCCTTTGTATAAATCAGAATAATAAGTTGGTCCTGCCATCGCATTACGACCTCCCGAACCAACTTGCGGAAATTCTGTGGTTTCCGCATAAGGATAAAATGTATATGCCGGCATCGCTTTGGGCAACTCTGTTAACCCAGTATTATTTTTTGAATTATTGATTGGTTTTTTTGGATCAAAAGCCTCGCCAGAAACACCGGTTTCATAATTATATGCCACATAAGGTTTATTATCACCAATAAATAAAGGCCAACCAAAGTTTCCTGCTTCTCTTGCTTGATTCATTTCATCATAACCACGCGGACCTCTTGTTTCAAGACTATCTACTCTTGAATCCGGTCCAACATCTCCCCAATAAACATAACCTCTTTTAATATCAACAGAAATTCTATAAGGGTTTCGATGCCCCATGGTATAAATTTCAGGTCTTGTTTTCTCCAATCCTGCAGGAAATAAATTTCCTTCAGGAATATCATAACTACCATCTTCATTTACTTTTATTCTTAAAATTTTCCCGCGTAAATCATTGGTGTTACCAGAAGATCTTCTAGCATCGTATTGCTCATGTCCTGGTAAATCGTTCAAAGGTGCAAAGCCACTGTTAACGTATTTAGCATTTCCTTCATCAAATGGTGTAGAATTATCGCCAGTGGACAAATACAATAAGTTGTCAGGACCAAAAGCTATGGAGCCACCCGTATGACAGCATATCTCTCTTTGGCTAGCCACTTCAAGGATAACTTGTTCAGAAGCCATTTCAAAAACATCATCTCTAAAGGTAAATCTTGATAATCTATTGACTTCTTTTTCGCCCGTTGGAGCATAGTAAACATAAACCCAATTATTACTGGTAAAATCAGGGTCTTTTTGTAGCCCCATAACACCTTCTTCAGCATTTACACCTTGTGCCTTAAGTGTCTTATGATATACGTCAAACTTAGCTACTTCAGTAATTTCTTTGGTGTCTTCTTTATAGAGCAAAATCTCACCTCTTCTTTGTGCAATTAAGACATCGTTATTAGGTAAAATAGTCATCTCAGTCGGCTCAAAAAATTCCCCTTGTGCTAAGTTTACTTTAGAGAATCGGTCTACTTCAGGTGGAATTTGTGAAGAAACGTTTGCGTAATCTAACTCCAAATTTTCTCCAATTGCATATTGTATACCTCCTAATAAATGCTTTAAGAATAGTTCTTCTTTAAAACTTTCATCTGTGTGTCCTGCACCAGTATAAAATGAACGACCTCCATCAAACTCATGATACCAAGAAATTGGATGATATTCACCATTTTCACCTCCTTCATAAGAAGATTCATCCACAGTCATCAAAACATTTACATCGGGGTTTAAGTTTTTATAGTTATACAATTCATCTGAACGATTCCAAATAGAATCTGTAAAATGAGTTGTGGCGATAAAAGTATTGTCTTCAACTATAAAATTGGCATTTGGAGTTCCAGCAGGATGACTCAAGAATTGAGCCCCAACCAATTGATTATACCAACCCCAATCGTACTCTGTATCCGCAGCAGCATGTATGCCTACGAAACCGCCACCGGCTTGAATATAACGTTCAAAAGCTGCTTCTTCATAATGATTAAGTACATTCATTGTAGTACTTAAAAATATGATAGCGGAATATTTTTTTAAATTCTCTTCATTAAAAAGTTCCGCATTAGTGGTGGTATCAACTGCAAAGCCGTTCTCATTACCTAACTTTTCAATAGCAGCCATACCTGCAGGAATAGAAGCATGGGCAAAGCCCATAGTCTTAGAAAACACCAATACCTTAGGTGTACCTGATCTTTTAGTATCACAACTATTTAGTAAAAATAAAGCGCCCGCAAGTACTGCAGAACAGAGAAGAAATTTTTTCATAAGAATTTGCCTTGAGATAAAATCAAAGCTATTAAATATTCTGGATATTTGTTAGGGTCTTGATTTTTAATAATGGAAGCAATAAAAGAGTACTATTTTAAGAATGATAAAGAGTGGCGGGAATGGTTGTTAGAAAATCATATGAGCACGAAAGGCATATATCTTATTTTTTATAAAATTGAACACCCTATGCTAAGTATGCGATGGGAAGAAGCAGTAAGGGTTGCGCTTTGCTTTGGATGGATTGACAGTACCGTAAAAAGTTTAGGTAATGGTAAACGAAGACAATACTTCTGCCCAAGAAAACCAAAGAGCGTATGGAGTAAAGTGAACAAAGACCACCTAAAAGAACTTAAAGCACAGGGCTTAATGCACAAAAGCGGCTTAAGATCAATAAAGACTGCCAAAGAAAATGGTTCATGGATAGCATTAGACAAAGTAGAAAAAGGCATAATCCCTGAAGATTTACAAATGGCATTTGATAAAAACCAAAAAGCTTTTGATAACTATCAACGCTTTACAAAAGGCCAGCGCAAAAGTTATCTTTATTGGCTCAATCAAGCCAAAAGAAATGAAACCAGACATAAGCGGATAATAGAAATCATATCACTTTGTAAACAAGGTATCAAATCAAGAAGTCCTCGCTAGTTTACATCTTTTAAAAGCTCTTCAATAGAACGTTCCAGTTGTTGATCAATACCTTTATCAATGACATCTGGCATGTTCTTGACCACAATCATAGGCTCTGTTTGATTATTTTCCATCCATTCTCCTGCTTTGTTTTTAGCACTTACGGGCACTACTCCCCATACACCACCGTTCGGCAAACGTTCCCAACCTGCAAAACTACAAGTGCCTGGTACTGGCATACCTACGGTTTTACCAATTTTTAAATCGGTATATCCACTAGCAAAACAATGCCCATCACTATACATAGATTCATTGAAAATAGCTAAAGTTGGTTTTGTCCATCTCGATGTTGGTTCACCACCTACTTGTCTATCCTCAGTTTCGTAAGTAATAAAAGGTTCTCCAGTAAAGAACATCGCCAAATCTGCTACTAAATCACCTCCACCATTAAAACGAGTATCAACAATAACAGCCTTTTTGTCTGAAAACTTTCCTAACATTTGCTCATATATATTTCTATAAGGACCGTCACTCATTCCTGGAATATGAACATAACCCAATTGACCGTTACTTTTTTTGGCAACTTCCTTTTCATTAATTTTTACCCAGCGTTTATAAAGCAAACGATTTTCTTGGCCTAAGGTTATTGGTTTAACAGTAATTTGTTGTCTTTTTAGGCCGGCGGCATCAACCACATCAAGTAAAGTGAATTTAGATGACAAACGATTTAAATAGCCAGCAACATCTTTATCGGCTTGAATGGTTTCTCCATTAATTTTTTCAATAATACTTCCTACTTCAAGTTTGAACGAAGCTTTATCTAACGGTCCTCCCTTAATTACTTCTGCTATTTTTATTCCATTACCCACATAAGTATAATCCATAAAAATCCCTAGACTAGCCGTGGCATCTCCATTAGGGATGTTAGTATTGTAACGACCACCAGCATGACTTACATTCAATTCTCCAAGTAATTCAGAAACAACCTCGGCGAATTCATAAGAATTACCTAAATGCGGAATGTACTTCTCATATTCACTACGTAACAATTCCCAATCCTTACCGTGAAAATTGGAATGGTAGAAAATTGCATTAGTACGCAACCAAATATGCTCGAACATATGTTGGCGCTCAGCATCAGTATCTAATTGCATTTCAGACTTCATTTTAACCGGTTTAGTGCTACCAGACTTTAAATCTACTTTAGAAATACTTCCATCGCTTAGAAGAAATAAATTCTCTTGTTTAGCGTCCCATTGCAGACTTGCTCGGCGTGCACCTAGACCAATTAACATTTTGGTTTTTTTCGTTCGCAGTTCCGTTTCCCAAAGATTTAGATTCTTTTCAAACCTAGCGAGATAGTACAATTTTTCACCATCCTTAGAGAGCACAGCATCACTAAGATTAGACGAATGTATTGTTAATCTGGCCTTTCTTTCCATCACATCTTCAAAGTCAAAATTTAAAGGTTTGGTTTTGGGTTTTTCTTCCTTTTTATCTTTTTTACTTTTTTTCTTGGAAGCAGCATCAGAGTTATCTTCACTCTTCTTATCATCTTTCTTTTCCTCGAGTAATTTCATTAAATCAAAATCCTCTTTGGTCATACTGAACTTATCCCAACTTTCTTGCGTCAAGAACATACTATAGACATCACCTTGAGTTCTTCCACTTGTAGCATAACTCTTTAAGCCATCTCTATTACTAAACCACAATAATTGTTTTCCGTCATTTACCCATTTCGGATAATAATCATAATAACCACTTTGAGTTAAGTTCATTTTTTTGCTACCATCGGCGGCGACTAATAAAACTTCACCATTACTTAACGATTTACCCCATGAAACTAATAACCATTTACTATCAGGACTCCAAGTAAAATACTTGTCACCGTCACGCATATGGTACAATTCATCAGGTGTCATTAAGGTTTTCTCTTCTTTGGTTTTGAGGTTTAAAACTTTAAGTGTACGCCTATCTTCTATATAAGCCATATAGGTGCCGTCGGTTGAAAATTTGGGCAAGTAGCAATCCACCTCTTTGTTTAAAACCACTTCTTCTTTAAGTAGGGTTGCTGCAAAAAAGTAAGGCTCTTCAATTCTAGTCTTTGTAGTTTTAAAGATTTGCCAACGACCTTCTCTTTCACTTGCGTAAGCAACTCCTTTACCATCTGAGGTAAAACGTACAAAACGTTCTTGCTCTGGAGTATTGGTAATTCTTTTCGTAAGCCCACCTTCAACGGCAGTAACAAAAACTTCACCTCTTGCTATAAAAGCAATCTCTTTACCGTTAGGCGAAACGACCATTTCACGAACTCCAGAATTAATAGAGATATACTGGTCTGAATTAGCGCCATCTTGCGTTCTGATAATTATACCAACTTTTTTAGGGGCCTCACCGTCAACAAGGGTATAAATTTCACCATCATAACTAAAAGCCATAGTGCCATTTCCATAAGATAAAAATCTTACAGGGTGTGTTTTTAACTCGGTTAATTGTTCATTTTGAGAAGGATTATCGAGCGCAAACTTATGCACGTTGAAAGTGCCGCTTTCTTCACTTAAATAATAGACGGTCTTCTCATCTTTAGACAACACAGGGTTTCTATCTTCTCCTTTAAAGTTGGTTAGCATCGTATGCTTATCATTTGTCATATCATACATCCATACATCTCGTGTAATCGCGGATACATGATGTTTTCTAAATTCATCTTCGTATCCTTTTTTATCATGATAGAGCAAATAACTTCCGTCTGAACTTATTTGTACGTCTTGAGCAGGCACTGTTAATACTTGATTTACTTTGCCAGCATTAGAGGCCACCATATATAACTCGGGTTGAGACCTATTCGGGTATTGTCTATGTTTCACCGCGTCTTGTCTTATTCCGCCAAAAATAACGGTGGTGTCATCATGTGAAAATGTATAAGGCACTTCGTCATTGCTATGCAATGTTAATCGCGTTGCCTCGCCTCCTAATGCATCCATTACAAATACATCAAAATTGCCATATCTATCAGAAGCGAATGCTATACGCTTACCGTCTTTACTCCATACTGCCTTGTAATCATGTGCTTTATGAAAGGTCAATTGCATGGCTGTGCCTCCAGTACTTGGCACACTAAATAAGTTCCCTTTGTAGGTAAAAACAATAGTTTTACCATCAGGTGAAATAGAAGGATACCTAGCCCATTTAGGGTTTGTTTGAGCAATAGAAAAACTAAAAAATAACAATGAGATTAAAAACGCAAGACGCTTCATTCGGATGTGGTTTAATTTAAGTTAGAAAGATAACAAAAAGCGACGGCTGTCTTACTTTTTTTAAAATGTTAATTATTGTTTTCAAACAGTCTATAATATATGAATGCTGCAATAGCTCCAACCGCAGAAAAAGCAGTTAGCATCCAAAAAACGTATTGATAGCCTTGTTGACCAGGATACTTATCTAAAAAATAACCATAAGCTGGTCCTGCAAAAATATCTGGAGTATATCCGATCAAAGAAATGAGACCAACTGCTGTACCAGTAAGGACTAAGGGAATTTTACCTTTTTTCATAACACCAAAATACAAAGCTCGAGCTGCGTAAACACCCATACCAATTAAAGAGACAGCAATAAAAAAGAGATAGAATGTAGTCGGAATAATATAACCAGAAGCAAATAAAGCACCAGCTAGAATACATAAGACCAAACTCAAAAACAGCCAAAAGGTGATTTTAAATCGGTCAACGATGAGTCCAACCAAAATACCCGTCGCCGGTCGTAAAAATTGTAAAAAAGCACCTAGTTGAGCAGATTCTACTTGGTTATATAGCATTACCTCATTTGCAAATTGAGAGACAATATCAGTTATTTTATAACCCACATAAGCACAAAGAATAATAACCATCAAAAGCCATACAGAAGGTAATTTTAGGACGGATTTAATTTGAGAAACTGTTATCTGGTCGACCAAAATCTCTTTTTCATTTATTCCAGATTTCATAAAAAACCAAACCAATACACCAACCAGCATTATAATTACTATTGCCGCATAAATAACAAAAGAAAAAGCTTCTTGACTTTCTTGTAAAGAGGCCTCCGCCACCTGTTCTCCCATAATCAGAGAAAATATAAATACACCCAGCAAGCCAAAAAGAAAACCAGTTAAACCTCGACCACCGTCTAAAAAACCAAATGCTCTGCCTTGTGATGTATTGCCACCCCAAAGGCGAGTTGCTTTTATCATAGGTGCCCAAAACAAAAAAATCGTTGTAAAGCCCCAATAACCATAAAGCATTTGTAATGATAATAAACTAGGGTATGAAGCAAATAAGAGACCACCTAAAGCCGTCATCCATAAGGCAATGGCTATTAATTTTCTAGGCGGGAACCTATCTGCTAAAGGGCCGCCTAACAAATACGACGGAACGGCTACCAAACCATATATAGAAAAGCACAGTCCTATTTCGACATTTGAAAGTTCAAAAACTTCTAAAACGGTAGGTCTGAAAATTCTTGGCAGTACAAAGGGTAAAATAAATACTGCTTCACCGGACAATATTAAAAGTAATAGGTAATACCAAGGTGGTTGTTTCATAAAATCCTTATCTATCCTTAGGATTAATATTCATCATTTTCTCTTTTAGGACTTGAAAAGAATTCAAATTTACTGGCTTAAAAACTCTTGTAGTTGTTGAGGGGTTATGATCCAATTCTTTTTTAGGCCGAATTGGGCGTTTTTCAAATCCTCCACCACAATTAGGACATACGTTATCGAGAATTTCTGTCACACATGACAAACAAAAAGTACACTCATAGGTACAAATCATAGCCTCTAGGCTATCTGGTGGTAAAGATTTATCGCAGTTTTCGCAGGTTGGTCTTAATTCAAGCATCAAGAATTTTTACTTTCTAAAGGTAATGATAAACCGATAGTGTCAAAATCTAAGGCGGGTTTTGCCTATCTTTAGTCGACTAATTTGCCAACAAAATGAAAAAACTAACGACTGTATTGGTGTTACTGGCATCAATTATTGTTTTCCCTCAAGAAGACAAGAAAAAAGAACCTACAAAATGGGATGTAGCTAACCCAGGAGAATCATTTAATTACAAGGATTATACCCTAACCACGGATGAAGGCACCTGGATGAACATTGATGTTAGTCCTGATGGAAAAACCATTGTTTTTGATTTATTAGGCGATATCTATAGTATGCCTATTTCAGGAGGAAAGGCAACTGCAATACGCAGCGGTATCCCTTTTGAAATTCAGCCCAAATTTAGCCCTGACGGCAAATATATTTCTTTTACATCTGATGCTGGTGGTGGTGATAACATTTGGATAATGAAAACCGATGGTTCTAACCCAAAGCAAGTCACCAAAGAAAGTTTTAGATTATTAAATAATTCTTATTGGATGCCTAATGGCAACTATTTAATAGGTCGCAAACACTTTACTTCACAACGATCACTGGGAGCTGGCGAAATGTGGCAGTATCACATTACTGGTGGTTCTGGTTTGCAAGTTACCAAGCGTAAAAACGACCAGCAAAATGTAAATGAACCATGTGTGTCGCCTGATGGCAAATACCTCTATTACAGTGAAGATGTATATCCAGGAGGATATTTTCAATATAACATGGACCCCAATAGTCAAATTTATGTTATCAAACGTTACGATTTTGAAACAGGAAAAACGATCACCATTACCGGCGGCCCTGGCGGCGCTGCCAGGCCTCAGCTTTCACGCGATGGGTCTAAGTTAGCCTTCATCAAACGTATTCGCACTAAAACAGTCTTGTTCTTACATGATTTAAAAACCGGCGAAGAATGGCCTTTATACGACGGTTTAAGTAAAGACCAACAAGAAGCTTGGGCAATTTTCGGAGTATTCCCAAATTTTAATTGGACACCAGATGATAAAGCAATAGTATTCTGGAGTGGCGGTAAAATCCATAGCATAAATGTGAATTCTTTAGAGGTCACTAACATTCCTTTTCAAGTTGAAAATGAAATTAAAATTGCAGAACGCGTACATTTTAATTCTCCTGTGGCTCCGGACAGTTTTAACGCCAAAGTCATCCGACATGCGACCACATCACCAGATGGAAAAACCATACTATTTACCGCAGTGGGTCATTTATGGAGTAAAAAACTTCCTAACGGAAAACCAAAAAGATTGACTAATATTTCTGATTTTGAGGCGGAGCCTTCTTTTTCTCCCAATGGTAAAGAAATCGTCTTTGTCACTTGGAATGATGAAAACTTAGGAGCTGTTCATAAAATACCAGCCTCAGGTGGTAGTTCAACAAAACTAACTACTGAAAAAGGCATTTACCGCACACCAAGATTTAGCCCGGATGGTACTAGTATTACCTATTGCAAGGAGCGTGGTAATAACGACCAAGGTAGAACCTTTAGTAAAAATACTGGCATCTACACCATGAATTCAAATGGCGGAAATCATAAATGGGTTTCAGAAGAAGGAGAATACCCGATGTTTACTAAAGATGGTAATCGAATATTTTATCAAACTGGTGGTACTTATTTTGGTAATTTGACCAAAAGTTTAAAATCGGTTGATTTAAATGGGAATAAAGTTAGGACTCATGTAAAATCTAAATATGCCAATAGGTTAGTTCCGAGCCCAGATAATAATTGGATTGCCTTTACAAATCTACATCAGGCTTATATCGCACCACTAGTGATGAATGGAAAGGAACTTAATTTAGATAACAAGTCTAAATTCGTTCCTATTGCACAAATATCAAAAGATGCAGGTATCAATCTCCACTGGTCTAAGGATAGCAAAAATATCATGTGGACTTTGGGTGATGAATATTTTTCAAACGCTATCAAAGACCGTTATACCTTCATGCCCAATTCTCCAAAAAAAGTGGCTAAACCCGATTCAACAGGTATTAAAGTAGGTTTAGAACTCAAAACTCATAAACCAACAGGTCGTATTGCTTTTACCAATGCCACAATTATTACTATGGAAGGTGATGAAGTCATCGAGAATGGGACCATAATTATTAATGAAAACAAGATTGAACAATTAGGCTCATCAGAAGCTATTTCAGTTCCACCTAATGCAACAGTATTTGATGTTACAGGAAAAACCATTATGCCCGGTATTGTTGATGCTCACGCGCATGTTGGTGGTTTCCGTTACGGGTTAACCACACAAAAACATTGGCAATTATACGCCAATCTTGCTTTTGGAGTAACTACATCACATGATCCATCGGCCAATTCAGAATCTATTTTTGCAATGTCTGAGTTAATAAAAAAGGGAGATATGATTGGCCCACGCCTCTACTCTACCGGAATTATACTTTATGGTGCAGATGGTGATTTTAAAGCTGTCATCAATAATTTAGACGATGCTCGTTCATCTATCCGTAGAACAAAAGCTTACGGTGCTAAATCTGTTAAGAGTTATAACCAACCAAGAAGAGAACAACGTCAACAGGTAATGCAAGCTGCTCGTGAATTGGGCATTAATGTAGTCCCTGAAGGTGGTTCCACTTTTTACACAAATATGACGATGCTCATGGATGGTCATACCGGTGTTGAACATAATATTCCGGTAGCACCCGTATACAAAGATGTTTTAGAGCTTTGGCAAAATAGTAAGTCTGGCTACACTCCTACTCTTGTTGTTAATTACGGTGGACTCAATGGTGAATATTGGTTCTATCAAAAAGATAAGATTTGGGAAAATGAAAAACTATTAAAATATACCCCTAGAGGTTTAGTTGATTCACGTTCTCGCCACAGGACTATGGTACCTGATGAAGAGTATGAAAATGGTCATATTTTGGTATCCAAAGATGCCACTGCGTTAACCAATAAAGGGGTTAAAGTAAATTTAGGTGCTCATGGTCAATTACAAGGTCTTGGAGCGCACTGGGAACTTTGGTTATTGCATCAAGGAGGTATGACTAATTTACAAGCATTGAAAGCCGCAACTATTAATGGGGCAGAATATATTGGAGCCGGAAATGAAATAGGTTCATTAAAGGTGGGTAAACTGGCAGACCTCATCGTCTTAGATAAAAATCCTTTAGAGAATATTCGAAATACAGAAACCGTGAAGTATACCATGGTTAATGGTCGTTTATTCGATACCGATACGATGAACGAAATTGGCAATACGCAAGAGAATCGTGGAAAATTCTATTGGGAAAATAACAAATACAATCAGGCCTTTCCATGGCATGAAGCTTCACATGGCTTTACCATACCTGGCTGTGGCTGCGAACTTGGACATCAATAAAACTAAAATATTAAAGTAGTAATAAGACTTACTTTAAAATACAAAAAAGGTTTTGAGCTACTTTAATTATTTGTGAATTTTAGGTTATTTTTGCTTCTGTTTTAAAAAATAGTTGGCTAGCGTGTTCCCGTTCCTTCTATTTTTTTACCAAAGTAAATGTCAAAATTACCTAGGGAGAATCAATTTTTAGATTTATCAGATTACGGCAGACCAATTGCCAACGTCATCGCAAAATCACTTCAAAACACAGCTTTCACCCCAATTCATGTTACATTTTTGTTTGTAGCTAGTGGTCTAATTGCCGTGTTCTGCATATTAAACGAATATTATTGGGCTACAGCATTTTTCTTAGTTTTAAAATCAATATTGGATGCAGCGGATGGCGAATTAGCAAGACTTAAAAATACCCCGTCGTATACTGGGCGTTATCTTGATTCTATCTCTGATATGCTTCTGAACTTATTAATTTTAATGACAATCTGGTACAGCACTGATGGTTCTATCGCATATACCATTTTAGCATTTTTAGGGCTACAACTTCAAGGCACCTTATACAATTATTATTATGTGATTCTTAGAAACCAACATCACGGTGATACCACCAGTCGTGTTTTTGAAAACGAAACACCTATTGCGCTTAAAGGTGAAAGACAAATACACGTAAATATTTTGTTTCGTATTTACAGTTTGCTGTATGGTGCTTTTGATAAGATAATTTATAACATGGATAAAAAGGCGGTAGAAGGTACCCGAATGCCCAATTGGTTCATGACTGCAGTTTCAACATTCGGTCTAGGTTTTCAATTATTGCTTATAGGTACTATGTTGGTCATGGACTTAAAGCAATACATTGTACCCTTTTTTATTGGTTACTCAATTTTCATTCTAATATTTATTGCAATTAGAAAGCTATTGAACTAACTGTATTATAATTACTACCTTTTTACAAATTAATTACGGAATGAGAAAACTTGGGTACGCCATACTTTTTATTTTAATTATTGGATGTAATCAAAACCCAATTAAGAATTATGACCTAGTTATTAAAAATAGTAATGTTATAGACATTATTACCGGTGAAATAGACACTCAAAATATATTTATTTCTGAAGGGCAAATTGTTAAAATAAGTACTAGCTTTAATGAAGGCCATTACACTGCTAAAACAGAAATTGATGGAAGTGGAAAGTTCGCGCTACCAGGTTTTTGGGACAATCATGTACATTTTAGAGGCGGCGATTCTTTGATTGCCGCAAATAAAAATCTTTTGAAACTCTTCATAGCTAATGGAATTACAACGGTTCGCGATGCCGGTGGTGATTTAACACCGCAAGTAATGGAATGGAAAGAGGCAATTAAAAAGGAAGAACTTCTTGGTCCAACCATCTTTACTTCAGGGCCAAAAATTGATGGTCCGAATGCAACTTGGGCCGGTTCTATTCCCGTTGAAAATGATATTGAAATCACTAAAGCTTTGGATTCTTTAGAACAAATTCCAACTGACTACGTCAAGCTTTATGACAGTAGAATTAGTGGTGAGGCGTATTTAAATACAATTCGAGAGGCTGAAAAACGAAATACCATTACAACAGGGCATATGCCATTTACCGTGGAACTTGATGATGCCATTACCGCAGGAATTGATGGTATTGAGCATTTATACTACATTATGAAAGGATGTTCTAGTAAAGAAGGGGCCATTACCAAACAATTACAAAATAAAGAAATTGGTTTCTGGCAAGCAATGCCGGCCCTTCAAACAAGCTTTAATGAAACCGTAGCTCAGAACACTTTTTCAAAATTGAAGAAGAACAATGTGTATTCTATTCCTACGCTAAACATCGGTAGAATATTGAGTTATTTAGATGAAGTCGACCATAGCCAAGATGCTTATTTGCAATACATGGGCTCGGGAATTATAAAAACCTACGAAATGCGTATTAATAGAGTTAAGAATTCAACAGCCGAAGCAATTCAAAATCGAAAAGAATTAGATACCTTTTTTGGCAAATTGGCCAAAACCATGTCTGATGCCGGAGTTTCACTTTTGGCAGGTTCAGATAGTGGTGCTTTTAACTCGTATACTTATCCAGGAATTTCGTTACACCAAGAACTAGAAGCTATGGTCAACGTGGGTATTTCACCGCTGCAAGCACTACAGAACTCTGCCTATAAAGGGGCTCAATTTTTAAAGAAAGATGCTGATTATGGTCAACTTATTGAAGGTAATAAAGCCGATATCGTATTGCTGAATGCCAATCCCTTAGAAGATATTCAACAAACTCAAAATATAGATTATGTGATAAAGGGTATGCAAGTTTTGGATAAAAATGATCTTAAAGATTTGTTGAAATCTGCTGTAAATAAGGATTAAGAAGAATCTACAAAAAATTTAAACTGTTCCCAATTCTATCGGTTAAATCGTTTCGTAATACTGCCTTCTTAGAGTATGTTGTCCATGACTTGATTATGTTATTTACTTCATCAATTATTTTTGAACCTCGTTTGATATTATTGTCTTTGGCTATGGTCATCAGATCTTCTTTTGTAATCTTCAAGCGCTTACCATTAACACTAAGGGTTTGCTTGTTCACCCAATGATTACTAGGGTCAAAAGAAAAACACAAATCATATGCCGGAGCTAGTTGCCAAGCTTCACCCTTTTTTAAAAGAAAAGAAAAATTCTTAGTATGGTCGTCATAATTGGTAGCTAAAACATTAAACACCATTCTTCTAAACATCTCTTCAGCCTCAGGGTAGCTTAATCGCAATAGGCGCATTGTTTGAAATACCTGCTCATAACTATAGCCATACATATCATTAAAGTCGTAATGCTGTATACCGCATAAGGACTGAATATGATACTTTTCATTATTGTTTCGATCAAAACGTTTGGTCATAAAATGAGCCCTATTATTTTCAACTAACAATTGACATTCGTTAATTTGAATTCCAGCATCTTTAGCCATCAAGTAATAGGCGTACTCTACTCTACCCCAACCTGAGCTTTCACCAAATTGTTCGCCACTAACACCATCTAATTTGAGTAACCAATGTTCAAAACCTTTAGGCAAATCACCTTGACCTGAGCGCACTTCTTTGGTTCTAGGATTGTAACCTATAACTGCTTTTGGGCGGGCGCCACCAGCAGAGGTACCTATCTTTAAAATCTCTAACATTGCCTTCTCTTCGTCTTTATCAAGATTAGTCAAAAAGGTTTTACGTTCATTCAGCATTTTTTTAGCCACTTGGACCAAACTGTCCAGCTCTAAGGAAAAACTATTTTGACCAGCTTTTATTTGTGAAGGATAAAATTCGAGTGCACCCATACCTCTAGCCCCTATAAAACATAACTTCTCGACCGGGTTCATACTATCTTCTGAACGTCCCTGTTTTACTAACCAAGTATCAATAAGTCTATTACCATAGCGGTCGGGTAATGCATCTGATAACAAGCCCGGTAGACCTTTGAAGGTATCTTCAATGTCTGCGCGACCTTTGCGCAGTTCTGGAAAACTATAGATTCGAGAACCTTGTGCAATTGGCATTTTTATGGGTGATAAATCCCAACCTTTTTCTATAAAAGTTCTGTCATATTCAAAATATCCTAATTGTTGAGATTGCTCCCAACGAATAGCACCTACAGAAACTCCCCATACTTTGACTTCTGCAACATCTACCATCCTAAATCTTCTTCATTAACTTTATTCACCTTTTGTGGTGAAGCATTTTTACGTTGTTTCTTTTTAAGCTTGGCATAGGCAATAGGACTTATTTCATCTGAAATATGAAACGCATCCATTACATCAAGTAAATCAAGTACACGTAACACCTGGATTAAACTATCAATACGAACCTTTTCACCTCGCTCTAATAAACTTAGAGTAGAACGACTAATACCGGCAGTATCAGCCACCTGATTTTGTGACTTATTTTGGTTTAAACGATGTGATTTAACGAATTTACCTATGATTTCTAATAAAGATTTATCAGAAGCTTCTCTGTAATTATTGTATGATTTATCATTCATATTATATGTTAAGTACTTATTTTGAATGCTATATCATACAAATATATGTTATAAAATTTAAAAAAACACATAAACGAATGATTTATCAGTCATACTTTGGTATAATCTAAATATTTGAATGAATTCTCATGCGTAGACTACAAATTTCTAAGTTATTATGCCCAAACTCTCCTTAAAAAATTGAGAAAATTCTCGCTCATAATCCCTTGAATATCATTTTGAGTATACCCTTTATCTTCTAATAACTGCGGAACTTTTTGTAAATCAGCAATAGTATCTAAATCTGCAGGGCTTTGTTCCTTACCAAATGCACCATCTAAATCGGTACCAATCCCAATATGTTTGGTATTTCCAGCCAATTGGCAGATATGGTCAATATTATTAACCATTTGTGCTAAAGATACACCCATACCTTTCGGGGTTGATTGTCCACGTACCCAATTTGGTACCATCATCCAAGCGTCTAAAGCTATGCCAATAACCGCTTCTCTTGAAATAAGTTCCTTTAACTGTTCATCCGAAAACTGACGATTATGGTCTACTAAGGCTCTACAATTGTTATGACTAGCCCATACCGGGCCTTGATACAATTTCATCGTTTCCCAGAAACTTACATCACATAAATGCGTAGCATCTAGAATTAGTCCTAATTCTTCAATCTTTTTTAAAAGTGCCCTGCCCTTCACTCCTATTCCACCCACGGAATCTGTACCATGAGCATAAGTGCCTGGGCCATAATGTGCCGGGCCAATTGCTCTTAACCCACTTTCGTATGATTTTTCTAGATGGTCCAGAGTTACGATAGAATCTGCACCCTCTAAACTTAAAATATAACCTACAGGCTTGTTGAGAGCATCACTCTTCCATAACTGTAAATGAGTATTTAGCGTATTTAAATCATGAACTTGAATCATTTCACCAGCTGCCTCCATACTTTGGTACCAAGCTAATTGCCCTTGTGTTTGTGCCCAGGCCTGTTCTGGTGAATTCCAACCTGGCAAAGAACTACTCTTTTTAACATACCGAGCAATCTGAGTAGCAACACAAAGACCAATATTTCCTTTTCGCAACTCAGGCAAACAAACTGTGTTCAAACCTCTATCAGGTTTATCGGTCATGCCTTGTTCGCTGTTTCTAATGGCTTCAATTGACCATCTTAAATCGCGATTCCATTCTAAAGCGTTCATAGAAAGATCTAAATGAGCATCAAAAACAAACATGGTTTTAAATTAAATAGTGATTTTGTTATTTCGGGCCTCTACTTGCCATACTTCTGAAGTTTCACCCCCCTTAATTGCGGTGACCTCATGATATTTTGCAACCGTCGGACATATATGATATGGTATTGCATAGAGCACATCACCAACCTCGTAGTTATCGCTATGCTTTGTAGTAACAACCAAATGTTCTTCGCTTTGCCCTATTTGTTCAAAATCTGTATCCTCAATAAATTGAACTCTTGGTAATGGCATTTCCGGCGCGACAGATTTATGACCTAAGTCTAAACAAAGATGACCATTCTTTGGTTTACTGATAACACGCGTCATGATAACTGCGGCATGTAAAAATTTTAAGTCAGGAAAAAGACTTCCATATCTAAAATCCCATAATAACGAAGTGCCTGGTGATACTTGTATACCATCTCGTTTAGCATGCACGGGAAACGAAGGCGTACCGCCAGCAACAATATTTTTTACTACTAATCCTGCAACTTCAATTTGTTTTTTTAAATTGGTAACGGTTTCAAAAGCATTGTTACAAACATTGATTCTCGTTGTGATATCGGAATTTCGGATGTGACCATCATATACATGTAAACCTTCCGCCTCAATATATGGGTTTTCAGCCATTTCTTTATACAATTCTAATGCTTTACTATTCGGTAAAATACCAGTTCGATGCATTCCGTTATTAAGGTCTAACCATAAATAAACGCTTTCTTTTCTTTTTTTAGCTTTGGAGGCCATTTCATTAGCTATTTTCGAATTATCGATAATAGTAGAAAAATGTGTTTGAGGATAAGCTGCAATCAAATCAAAAAAACGCAGCTGATTAGGGCCTGTAAGCTGTATAGCCAGGAGAACATCTTTTGCCCCAGATTGTGCTAAAAGTTCTGCTTCGGCTATAGTTGCACATTTAAACTTATCAATACCATGCTTTAATTGCATGGTAATGATTTTAGCCATTTTATGAGTTTTAATATGTGGTCTTAAAAATGCTGCACCTCCAGCTATTTCGAGCATTATCATAATATTCTGTTCTATCCGATTTGGATAAACTAAAAGTGAAGGAGAAACAATAGTGTCAGAATCGGTTACATGATACCAGGTAGCTTTTTCCATATTAATGTAGTTCAAACATTGCCTCTATTTCAACAGGGATACCATTGGGTAAAATCATACCTACGGCGCTACGAACACTAATTCCATTTTCTTTACCAAATACCTCAGCAAACAATTCGCTAAATCCATTGATAACCAAAGGTTGTTGTCCAAAATCAGGACCGCAATTGACCATACCTAGTACTTTTACAACCCGTTTAATTTTGTCTAAACTACCAAAATGTGTTTGAATCGTAGATAGCATTGTTAGGCCTACTTGACGTGCGGCCAATTTACCCGCTTCTATTTCCATATCATCGCCTACGCGACCTTTAATTAATGAACCATCGCTCAATACAGGGCCTTGGCCAGAAACATATAGAAAATTATCGACCACTAAAACAGGTCGATAAACACCCGCTGGTGGTGGAGCCGGAGGTAACTCCAGTCCTAATTCTTTTATCTTTTCTGAAGGTGAAAAATTCATTGACGTTCGTTGTTTTTGGTGGTCATTAAATTAAGCTAATTATTTTAAATGGCATTACTATTAATATATGCTTAGCTTAAAGTCTACGAGTTTTTTTAAAATTGTATTTGCACTATTATTTACGATATCTTTGAAAGTATGTAACAGTAATATGAACTACTACATATCATGAATGTTGAAGAATCAAAATACTGGACAGAGCGCTACCAGCAAGGGAATACAGGTTGGAATATCGGTTACCCATCTACCCCTATTAAGGCCTATATAGACCAACTTCAAAATAAAAGTTTAAAAATTTTAATTCCAGGAGCGGGTAATGCCTATGAAGCCGAATATTTATGGGAAAAAGGTTTTACAAATGTTTATGTGATGGACATTTCACCTACTCCGTTAAAAGCCTTTCAAAAGAGAAATCCAGACTTTCCGGAAAATCAATTATTGCACGAAGACTTCTTCAGGCATAAAAACCATTACGATTTGATATTTGAACAAACCTTCTTTTGTTCTTTTGTGCCGACTGATAAAAATCGTTATGCTTATGCACATCAAATGAATGCACTACTAAATACTGATGGAAAGTTAGTAGGCGTTTGGTTTGACATCCCATTAGGAAATGATTTAGAAAAACGACCTTTTGGTGGTGATAAAAAACTGTATACCAAATATTTATCTAAGCATTTGAAAACGCTCACTTTTGAACCTTGTTACAACTCTATTCCACCTAGGCAAGGCAATGAATTATTTGGAATTTTTATAAAAGAATAATTAGTTCCCTTTTGATTTGAGCAAAGATTTAATAAAACCTACTAAATGATATATTATAAAAAACACTAGACATAAAAGACTACCAAATCCGATAGGAATTATTGCTCCAAAGGTAAAAGAGGCCCCTAGTACCCATCCTAAAAAATATTCAGATTTATAAATAGGAAAAATAAAAGCCATCAAAAAGACAAGGCCCATAATAAAATCTACTATTTGAATGTCTTGCATATAACATATAGAAATTGTTACGGCAAAAATCAAACCTGATAAAAATCTTAATCCAATTTTCTGTAAGGTTTCTTTACTAGCTGGCTTTTTTATGCGTTGCTGTATTCTGAATAGCAAAAAGTATGTAATTAAAGGTAAGACAAGACCTCCCCACCAATTGGGAATACCAGGTAAATCTTTATTATGCAAAATATAGTGCGTAGGAATGCCGCCATGAACATAATCCCAAGCAATATGGCCCCATATTAAAAGAGTCACAGCCAAAGAGATTACAATTCGGATTGATTGATTAAGTTGAGTTTTCATAATGATTTATGTATTGATTGATTTAGCAATCAGACGCGAGCTTTTAATTTTTGTTACTTTAATTGAAAATTCTTTTCTATCGGGGTCTTTTTATTAATAAATAGCTAGGCCTTTTCTAAGCTTTTTTTTTAAAAACATCAATCATTATAAAAATCACAAAATAAAAAACCTCTCAATGAAAACATTGAGAGGCTATATTGTATTAAATTAAAACTTATTTAATCTTCTAAACGTTCAAAAGTCCATTGCTGATTGTTTCTACCATGAAATGGCCATGTTATTATATTTGTTCCAAATGAAGTTCGTCTTCCATAAACATCTAGGTATCTTCCATCTCCTAAGTTTCTTATATAAAAATAACCTTCTTGAGCTCCGGGTTCAATCGCCCATTGTTGATCAGATTCATTCCCGAATTGCCACTGTCTAACATCAGTACTTCTGCTGGCAACTGCCTTATTGGAGTAATTAGATGTTATTACATATGCTCCTGAATCCAAAACTTCTAAATGCCATTCTTCATTTTCTGAATCACCGGTTAAGGATCTTTGATTAATATTTATTCCATCATCTGCGGAAAGATTTGATATACCTATTGCGCGTGTGCTATGTCTTGCCTTTATAATATAATTTCCTTCGGGGATAACCAAGCTTTCTTGAGTACGAATTTTATTTATAATCTGTAAACCTCGAGTACCTGATGCCGCGAATATAAAATCTCCGTCCGTGGCAACGTAATTTATGGAACCATTTAATTCTACAACTCCCATTAGGTCAATAATATCATTCTTAACCCTAATAGCTAAACCTGCTCCACCATTTGCCATAAGAGTGACATTACCTTCGACGTCAACTGCATTAGTAACTTTATCAGCCTCAATTACATTATCTGGGTCAATTAGTATCGGAAGTCTTTCTTCCAAAGTTGCCGAATCCAAGTCAAATATTGCAGCTCCATTATCGCCCTCTGCTACAATTAATTTATCGTTTGCAATGGCTATGGTACGTTTGGCACCAGCAACGAAATCAGTTCTTGTGCCTATTTGCGAAACTTCGTTTAAATCAGTGTCAAGAATCCTTACTCCGGCACTACCATCTAAAACAGCAATTTTATCAATTGAAGATGCTACCCAGCGTAAATCGTCAAAAGATACTTCGTTCGTCTTTGAAAAATTATTCGCATCATATTTTGCAACAACCCCTTGAACACCACTGGTGACGTAAAATGAATTTCCTGATTTTGTAATTCCAGTTGCTGTTTGGCCTTCTTGATAAGTATAGCTTACATCATTTAAATCAATAACACCGTCATTTACTCGGATTTTTGCAATGAAAGCTTCACCTGTCGCTTCAATAACTTTTTCGGCATTTACACCACCAATAACATAAATATAGCCTTCATCATATAAAACAACATTGGCATCTCTGTCATACAAGTACATTCTTGAAGAAAGAATCGGTACTAAAGGATCACTAAGGTCAATTACATCTACTGCACCGGCGTAAACCTCACCTACAGTGTTATATGAAACATAGGCAAAATTATTATTGATATCGATATGTGTAGCTCCCATATTAGTGTTGCCGTCAAAACTTGGGCTTTGAACTTGGCCCACTAAATTCAGATGGAAATCACTACTAGCATTAGCTGTATTCGAGCCCTTATTAAAATTAGCTTCAAAAGCGGAACGATTTAGACCATAGTATTTATTTTTTTCAAATAGGTCATTGTCGTATTCTTCGTGCTCAAAATAAATCTCTAGAATTCCATTAGAGGCTGTTGAAACTGAATTTAAAAGCGTAGTATTATTTTCTTCTAGTAGTAGGGCTTTACCTTGGCTTTGTAAATCGAATACAGTTGTTTCATCAGAACAACTACTTATCAATAATACAACTACGACAGTAAAAATGTAGTAGTTCTTCATAATAAAAGAGGTATTAGTTTGGTTTGGTGAAAAGACAACCATCAAATATGTCATTTATTGTCAAAGCGATTGATTTTTCGATAAAAGTCAAGTAGATTATGTAGTTCGTCGATAAAATTCCTTAACACCTTTTTAAGAAATCACCTAAGCCTTTTCTTTATCTTTAGGCGACTAATTTCCAACTAATTCGAAAATGAAAAAATTACTTTCCTTTTTGATGCTCCTCGCATCAACTTCACTGGTTGCTCAAGAATTTACAATGGGCCTTGTTCAAGACCTTAAACCAAGAAATATTGGTCCTGGCGGCATGAGCGGTCGTGTTACGGCCATTGATGTGGTTACTTCAAATCCTGATGTAATGTATGTTGGAACTGCTTCGGGAGGACTTTGGAAATCAACATCTGGCGGTATTAAATGGGAACCAATTTTTGATAAAGAATTAACAGCATCTATTGGAGCTGTTGCTATTCAACAGTCTAACCCATCCGTAATTTGGGTAGGTACAGGTGAGGGTAATCCAAGAAACAGTTTAAATGGTGGTTTTGGTGTTTATAAATCACTAGACGGTGGTAAAAACTGGGTGGCTATGGGCTTAGAGAACACTAGGCATATACATCGTGTTATTATTGACCCGACAGACCCAAACACCGTTTATGCTGGCGCAATTGGCTCCCCTTGGGGTGAACATCCTGAACGAGGAGTCTTTAAAACAACTGACGGCGGTAAAACATGGAGTAAAATTCTTTTTGTGAACAACAAAACTGGTGTTGGAGATATGGTAATGGACCCAACCAACCCTAATAAAATAATGGTTGCCATGTGGGAACATAAAAGGGATCCATGGTTTTTTAAATCAGGAGGTTCTGGAAGTGGCTTATATATGACACATGATGGTGGTGCTAATTGGAAAAAGCTAACTGATGAAGATGGTTTACCAAAAGGGGAATTGGGTAGAATAGGAATTGCTATCGCCAAAAACAAACCGAATATTGTTTATGCTTTAGTTGAAGCCAAGAAGAATGCGCTTTACAAATCAGAAGACGGTGGTTTTAAATGGAAAAAAATCAATGATAAAAATGATATCGGAAATAGACCTTTTTATTATTCTGATATCCATGTTGACCCAGAAAATGAAAATCGAGTATTCTCAGTATTTACCTATGTGAATGTTTCTGAAGACGGTGGTAAGAACTTTACAGAACTTATGCCTGCTTATGGCGTGGATAATGGTGTACACCCTGACCATCATGCGTGGTGGATTCATCCAGAGAATGGACAATTTATGATGGATGGTAATGATGGAGGCATGAATATTACTAAAGACGGTGGTAAAACATGGCGTTTTGTGGGTAATATTCCTGTTGCTCAATTCTATCATATTAATGTAGATAATGAATATCCTTATAATGTTTATGGCGGAATGCAAGACAATGGCTCTTGGCGAGGCCCTGCTTATGCTTGGAGAGCGCAAGGTATTCGTAACGATTATTGGCAAGAAATTAGTTTCGGCGACGGCTTTGATGTTGTACCTGATTTAGATGATAGTCAATACGGATATACAATGAGTCAGCAAGGTAATGTCTCGCGTTATGATTGGAAGACAGGTAATAATTATTCTGTACGCCCAACGGCACCAAATGCCGATACAAAACTTAGATTCAATTGGAACGCTGCAATTGGTCAAGACCCTTTTGATAATAGTACGGCATATTTTGGAAGTCAGTTCGTACATAAAACCACAGATAAGGGTTTGACATGGCAAGTAATTTCTCCGGATCTAACTTCAAATAATCCTGAAAAACAAAAACAAAGTGAGAGTGGCGGATTGACCATGGATGCTACTGGGGCTGAAAATCATTGTACCATATTGGTCATTGAACCTTCAGTTGTTGAGAAAGATATGCTTTGGGTTGGCACAGATGATGGTCGTGTGCATTATTCTCAAAATGGAGGTGCAAATTGGTCTGAAGTTACCGCTAATATTAAAGGCTTACCAAAAGGAAGTTGGATACCACAAATAAAAGCATCTAAAAAAAATAAAGGAGAAGCGCTTTTAATTGCAAACGATTATAGAAGATTCAATTATACACCTTACGTGTATAGAACAAAAGACTATGGTAAAACATGGTCTAGAATTGTAGATAGTAATGATGTTCAGAGTTATGCTTTAGCTATCGTCGAAGATGAAATAAACGCGAATCTTATGTTTTTAGGAACTGATGATGGTCTTTATATTTCTTTTAATGCTGGTAATTCTTGGAAAAAATGGACAGAAGGTTATCCTACCGTTTCCACTAAAGACTTGGTAATTCACCCTAGAGAACATGATTTAGTAATTGGAACATTTGGTCGTGCCGCCTGGGTATTAGATGATATTCGCCCATTGAGAGCTCTAGCAGCTAATAAAGCCATTCTACAAAAAGATATTAAGCTATTCGAGAGTCCGACTGCCTATCAAGCCGCTTATCAACAAGCTACAGGTAGCCGTTTTGGTGCAGATGCTATATACAATGGAGAAAACAGAAAGCGTGGCGCCATGATTACCTACTTTTTGAAAGAGGGTAAAGAGGACATGAAGAAGGATGATAAAAAAGCTGATACAACAAATAAGGAAACTTCTGATATTGATGCTTCTAAAAAAGAGCTGACTGGTGTTCAGAAAAAAGATTCAATTCAGTTTGATATTTATGATGGGGAACGCCTTATTCGTACACTAAAATATAAGACACCTAAAAAAGCCGGTTTCCATAGAATTTATTGGAGAATGGATGAAAAAGGAGCAGAACGTCCTTCAAGGAAAATTAGCAAGAATAGTCGTGAAAGAGGTGGTGTTGCTGTAAAACCAGGTACCTACAAAGTGCAAGTAAGTTTTGGTGATGTAACTGATGAGACAGCAGTTACCGTTAAGAGCGATCCAAGAATAAAAGTGAATATTGCAGCCATTAATGAGGTATACGAGAGTGCAAATAAACTTCAAAAATTGACACAAACGGCAGCAGATGCAGTTAAACAATTGGTTGAAAGTAAAGACTTGGCAAACAAGTATTCTAAAGAGTTGAAAGCTTTAGATAAAGACAAATACAAAGACCAAATTAAGGAGTCTTCTACCATTGTAAAAAGCATTGACTCTGTAATCGCCCTATACATTGGCAAAGTAGACAAACGTCAAGGTATCACAAGAAACCCTGAGGTGACCGTAATGCAAAGAATAAGCGTAGCCAATAGATATGTTTACAGCAGAAAAACAGGCATCACAAAAACAGAGAAAGATTTAATCAATTATGCTGAAGCCGAGTTGAAAGAGACCTTAACTAAAACTAATTCTTTCTTTACTGATACATGGAAAACCTATAGAGAGTCTATTGAAAGTATTGACTTATCTCCTTTCAAAACAACAAAAACATTTTCCATCAATTAAAAAAAGCAGAACATGAAAAGAGTTATTGTTTTTTGTTTTTTAATAAGTTTTTTAGCCAACAGTCAAGAAACCGGAGAAGATGAAACCGGTATTTGGTATATGTATTTCGGAATGAATAAAATTTCAGAACGATTCAGTTTACATACTGAAGCGCAGTTTAGATATTATGAAACTTCGGATAATTTTAATCAATTATTATTAAGAACTGGGCTCAATTATCATATCAACCCAAATGCAATGATTACCGGGGGATACGCTTTTATTAATACCGACCCAAATTTTGAAGATAATAGACTAATTTTTGATGATATCATTGATGATGATATAAGAATAAAAGAACACCGAATTTTTGAGCAATTCATTTTAAAGAATAAGGTTTGGGAATTATTATTTGAACACCGTTATCGCCTTGAGCAACGTTTTATAACCGTTGCTGAAAAAGATGATTTTGATTATGAAAACAAGACAGAGCACCGTGCTCGATATCGTATTCAAATGACTTTACCCTTAACCAATACGTTCTTCTTAAATTTTTATGATGAATTATTCATTAACCTTCAAGACAACCTCTTCGGGCAAAACAGACTTTATGGTGCTATAGGCGCTCATATTACAGATAACAGCAGCCTGCAATTAGGTTGGCTACGCAATCAGTTTTCTAGTGCAGTTTTTAATCGTTTTCAGATAGGTTTCTTCTTTAATCCCGACCTAAGGAAAAAGAAAAAATAATGAACCTGCAGAAAGTTAATTTCAATAATAAAGAAGGACAAAAACTTATAGGTAGGTTAGAATTTCCGGCAGATCGGCAAGCACATAATTTTGCACTTTTTGCCCATTGCTTTACTTGCACAAAAAATCTTTCTGCAGTAAAAAATATAAGTAAAGCTTTAACCGCTAATGGATTTGCGGTGCTCCGCTTTGATTTTACTGGTTTAGGAGAGAGTGATGGAGACTTTGCAGATACCAATTTTTCTGGCAATGTAAATGACTTAATTGCTGCTGCTAATTTTTTGAAAGAGAATTATGAAGCACCCTCTTTAATAATTGGCCATTCATTAGGCGGTGCAGCAGTTTTATTTGCTGCAGCTGAAATAGAATCTATTAATGCTGTTGCCACTATTGGGGCTCCTTCGAACCCAAAACATGTTAAACATTTATTTAAAAGTGGGCTAGAAGAAATTAAAGCCAAAGGTGAGGCAGTGGTAAATTTAAGCGGGCGTGACTTTAAAATTAAAAAGCAGTTTGTTGATGATTTAGAATCTAAATCGTTACCAGAAACTGCTAAATCACTACGCAAGCCACTACTTATCATGCATTCACCACAAGATGAAACCGTGGGAATTAAAAATGCAGAAGAAATTTATAGCGCCGCGCATCATCCAAAAAGTTTCGTGTCTTTAGGTGGAGCAGATCATCTTTTGTTTGATAAAAAAGATTCTATTTATGTAGGTGAAGTCATATCTGGTTGGGCCAAAAGATATTTAACTATTAATGCCCGTGTTGATAGCAAGTTAAAATCAAAACATCAGGTTATTGCAAGCTTAGATAATGATGACGGATTTTCTACGCAATTAAAAGTAGGAAACCATTACATGCTTGCCGACGAACCCATAAGTTTTGGTGGTAATGATTATGGCCCTTCGCCGTATGAATTAGTATCTGCCGGACTTTCAGCATGCACCGTTATGACAATTCAAATGTATGCCAAACGAAAAGGATGGCTTATTAATAATGTAGAAGTTCACACCTCTTACAGTAAAATGCATATAGAAGATTGTGAAAATTGTGAGAGTACTAATGCTAAGATTGATACTTTTCATCGAGAAATAAAACTAAATGGAGACCTTGATGAAAAACAAAAGCAAAAGCTATTACAGATAGCTGATAAATGCCCTGTGCATAAAACTTTGCATAGCGATACTCAGGTTATTAGCAGTTTAGTAGACTAAAGTCTCATATGAAGAATATCAAAATATTGTAGTTCTAATTCAATTACACGATTATGTAATTTTCTTAATGCCTGAACATATTCGTTTTGGGCAATTTCCCCGGATTGTTTCATTAAACGTAAATTCTGATAATTTCTACTGAATAAACGTCTTTGCCTACAATATGAAAGAAAATCTAAATATTTTGATGGCTGGTAGACCAACATAATGGTTTGTGTTTATTGTTTTTATTTATTTACTAATCGGGGGAAATTAGATACTTTTAAAACGTCCAAATACCGATTATCGTATTTTTTAACCATTTTATCGATGTTTTTCCTTTAAAATTCATAATTGGTTTGTTTGTAATTGATTCGTATTATGCTGAAAAGTTCTGTTTTTGAAATTTCTGTAACTGGGGATTATTATTCTTTAATTCTTTCAGAAGAAATAGTAGAACCCTTCATAAAGATGAAAACAAGACGTGTGAAGGCCGTTGCAAAATTTGAAGGGAAAGAATTGGTATTTCATGCCGCCATTCAAAAAATACATGGTCAATATTGTATGATGTTTGGTAAACGCTATCAAAAAGAATTGGGGCTATTTCCAAATGATATTTTTGAAATGCAATTTTTTGAGGACACTTCAAAATATGGAGTTGAAGTTCCGGAAGAATTTGAAGCGGTTATGATTAGTGATTATGAGGCCTTTAAAATTTTTGAAAGTTTTACCGATGGTAAAAAGAGAGGTTTGATTTATGGTATAGCTCGCTACAAAAACTCGCAAACCAAAATTGATAAGACCTTATTATTGTGTGAAAATTTGAAAAGAGGAATTAAAGATCCCAAGGAACTTTTTAAGGCGCAATTCTAAAGTGATAGCAGCTGAAATATTGAATTCACTTGAAATATTCAGTAACTTAGACAAAACTAAAAACACTAAAAATGAAAAAAGTTCAAGCAACACTATTAGGCTTATTGATAGTGACTGTATTTAGCTGCAAAGAGGTAAAGAAAGATACTAATGCCGCTAAGGAAGAAATGGAAGCAGTTGAGACAGAATTTGAAACTGAAAAAGAAATGATTGAAATGGCTAAAAATGAAGCGATTACATTTCAATTAGAACCTAAAAGTGATAGTGGTATATCTGGCGAAGTAACTTTTGCTGAAGAAGGTGGTACTGTGAGTATGTCGGCCTCTTTAACTGGTTTAACAGAAGGTGAGCATGCTATTCATATTCATGAAAAAGCTGATTGTTCATCTGCTGATGGAAAATCAACTGGTGGTCATTGGAACCCAACATTTCAACCTCATGCAAAATGGGGAGCTGAAGGTGGTTATCATAAAGGCGACATTGGTAATTTTACTGCAGATGCGAGTGGCAATGCATCCATCTCATTTGCAACTAGTGAATGGTGCATTGGATGTGATGATGATACTAAAAATATTGTGGGTAAAGCAATTATAGTACACCAAGGTATTGATGATTTCACATCTCAGCCAAGTGGTGCCGCTGGGGCACGTGTTGCCTGTACTGGTATCATACAATAATTATAAAAATATTCAGATTCAGATATAGAGGGTGAATGCTTTACCCTCTATATGCTGTTTCTTTTGATAAATTAGTTAATTTCTTTTCTTAAAACTTCTAAAGGCGGGCTTTGTAAAACTGTTTTACTATTAAATAAGCCTATCAACAATACCAAAAGAGTGATTACAGGTAAAACAATGACGAAAGGCGGCCATGAAGGAATAAAAGCTGTTTGAAATACAAATTTTGCCAATAAAAAGCTACCCACTAAAGCAAGTACCAATCCTATTCCACTTCCTAAAAGCCCCAAATACAGATATTCTAAAGCTGTAATACGTAATATCTGCTTACTTTTTGCTCCTAGAGTTCTTAACAGTACACTCTCTTTAATTCGCTGATATTTACTAGTTCTAACCGAACCTATCAGCACAATAATACCAGTAAGAATACTAAAAAAGGCCATAAAGTTGATTACCCAAGAAATCTTATTTAATATACCCTCTATAACACTTAAAACTTGTCTTAAATCTATAATTGATACCGTCGGAAACTGTTTCACCAATTGCCGTTGTAAAGAAGCTGAAGTACCAGTATCCGGCACATTTGTCGTTAAGACGTGAAATTGAGGTGCACTTTCTAGAATACCAGAAGGAAAAAGAATGGAAAAATTTATTTGCATTCTAGCCCAATCAACGGTTCTTATATTGGCTACATAAGTCTCCATTAGTACACCTTGTACATTAAAAATAAGTTTATCACCAAGATTAACTTGTGCACCTTGAGCTACATTTTCAGCAAGTGAAATTGGTATTAAACCATTAGGAGTTTTTTCAACAGGCCAAGTTCCTTCTAGTGAGGTTTCAGAACTCACTAACTCATCTCTATAGGTTACTCTAAATTCATGATGTAATATCCACTTGTTCATAGTGGTGGTAGTGTCTAAAATCAATTCTCGTACAGGTCTTTCCTTTATTTGTTGTACGCGCATCGTAATTATCGGAATATTATTTAAAACCTCAAGCCCTGAAGATTTAATACTATTTTCAGCGTGCTCTTTTTGCTCAGTTTGCACATCCATTAAAATTAAATTTGGGGCTTTTTCACTAGCTTCTAAAGATGTTTTAGCTAGTAATACATCTTTTGTAAAGTATAGGGTACTAATTAAGAATGTACCTACTCCTATAGCTAAAATTAAAACCGCAGTTTGATTATTTGGTCTAAAAAGATTCAATAGACTCTGTCGAGCAGTGAACCCCCAAGAATTAGGAAAATAACGTTTTACCAATCGCATGAATAAAATTGCTGTTCCTCCTAAAACTGCAAATACCATAAGAATTGCTAGTACAAAGTAAAGTGCATAGTTCAATCTACCAAGTAACCAATAAGCAAATCCAAATACGAAGAGCATGATAGCCAATAAAACCAAAAAACGAGATGTTAAGGAGTTTTTACCATTATCATCCTGTACCCTCAACACTTGCAGAGGTGAGACAAACCATGTTGATAATAATGGTGTTAATGCAAATAAAACTGACATTAAAACCCCCAATATTAATCCTACCGAAACTGCTTGGGGAGCAAAACTAATCTCTACTTCAAAAGGCAAATATCCTTGCAATAATAATGGAAATGATTGTTGTAAAACAAGACCAGTTAAAACCCCTAAAAATCCGCCCACAAAACCCATTCCAGCTATTTGTATTAAGTAAATAAAGAAGCTCTGCTTTCTAGTTGCTCCTAAACACTTCAATACGGCAACGGAGCTAAGCTTTTCTTTAATATAAATATGAACTGAACTAGCAATACCTACACAACCTAAAAGCAAGGCAATAAAGGCTACAAGATTTAAAAACTTACCAAAGTTCTCATAGTTTCGACCTAAACGTTGTCCTGTAGACAAGTGAGTGTCCAAATCGGCACCCTCTACATCGAGCATTGGGTCAACTAACCTATCTAGTTCTTCCAAATCTTGTTGTTCATCGGCAACAAAATAAAAATCATAGCCTACTCTACTACCAATTTGAATTAAACCTGTTTCTTCGATAGATTTAAAAGGAATCCATATAGGAGGAGCTATAGAAGCCCCAACTCCACCTGTACCAGGTGCTGAAACTAGACTCCCAGTAATAGGAAAAAGGCTATTTCCAATTTTAATAGAGTCACCAACGTTTACACCAAATTGTAACATTAATGTAGCATCTACAAGAGCACCATTTGTTTTTTGATAAGTACCTGCAGCATTTAGCGGTACTGTTTCTAATTCGCCATAAAATGGATAGGCGCCTTGAATACCTTGAATACTGACTAGTTTAGTATCGCCACTTCTTGGAAACACGGCCATTGAAGGAAAACTAACCCCTTTTGCATCAACGCCACCCAAAGAGTCAATAATAGCTTGAACCTTGGGTGTTGGAGGTTTATCACTATCAATTAAAAAATCAGCACCCATTAATGCTTTAGATTGTAATGCAATATTATCTTTTAAGTTAGCGCTGAAAGATTGAATAGAAACAACTGCCGCAATACCTAAAATTATTGAAGCCATAAATAAAAGCAAGCGTTTGCCACTAGCCTTACTATCACGCCAGGCCATTTTAAAAATCCAACTAATACCTGCTTTTGAAGTAGATTGATTCTTCATAGTTATCAAATAGATACTGTTTCATTAGCAACAATTCTACCACCTTTAAGCTTCAATATACGCTGCGTTTTTTGCGCTAATTCTAAATCATGGGTCACAATCACTAAAGTAGTACCAGCTTCTTTATTGAGGTCAAATAGTAACTCAACCACTTTTTGACCCGTTTCTTCATCAAGATTACCTGTTGGTTCGTCTGCAAATAAAATAGAAGGGCGCGTAGAAAACGCCCTAGCCAAAGCAACACGTTGCTGTTCTCCACCAGATAACTGGGAAGGATAATGATGAAGTCTATCTTTTAAGCCTACTTTACCTAATAATTCAATCCCCACTTTTTTTGCATTCTTTTGGCCCTGTAGTTCTAAAGGAACGATAACGTTTTCAAGTGCGGTAAGCGTTGGTAATAATTGAAAATTTTGAAATATAAATCCCACTTCTTTATTACGCAGTAAAGCCCTTTCATCTTCGTTTAGGTCAGATAAGTCCTTTCCAGATAGTTCTACAAAACCTTCATTAGGTTCATCAAGACCTGCACAAAGGCCTAACAATGTTGTTTTACCGCTTCCTGAAGGGCCTACAATCGCAAAAGTTTCACCAGCTTCAATTTCAAATGAAATAGCATCTAAAACCGTTAACTTTTTAGAACCACTAGTGTATGTTTTCCCAAGCTGACCAACGTTTAATATCTTTGACATAGTTTATATGTGAGCTGTATTTTTTCGAAATCGAAAAATAGGCAATTGAATTCACTTAACACCTCTTTTTACTATGCGTACCCTCTTAAAGTTTCGTTATTTTTTTGCTTTGTTTTTAATGTTATCGTGTGATGATTCAGCAAAAAAAACAACTCAAAATAAAACATCAGAAACGACTGAACAACAAAAAAATCTTTTAATAGAGGATGGTAATAAAGTAATACTGTTTTTTGGTGATAGTTTGACTGCTGGTTATGGTATAGAATTGGAAGAGGCTTTTCCTGCATTAACTCAAAAACGAATAGATTCTTTAAACCTTAATTATACCATTGTCAATTCGGGTTTGAGCGGCGAAACAACAGCTGGCGGATTAAACAGATTAAATTGGGTTCTTAATCAGAAAGTCGATGTTTTTGTTTTAGAACTAGGTGCGAATGACGGTTTAAGAGGAATTCCGTTGAACGAAACCAGTTCTAATCTACAAGCAATTATCAATTTGGTCAAAAAAAAGAACGATGACACCAGAATTGTCTTGGCAGGCATGCAAATACCACCGAATATGGGGCCAGAATACACAAAAGAATTTCGCGAAATATTCCCTAAGTTGGCAAAAGAAAATAATATTCCACTTGTACCTTTTCTTTTGGAAAATGTGGCCGGTAACCCAGAATTAAACTTAGAAGATGGTATTCATCCAACCGCGGAAGGACATCAAATTGTAATGGAAAATGTATGGTTAGTTTTAAGTGAAGTTCTTAAGTAAAATTCTTAATTTTAAGAGATAACCATTATACACAAAAATGAAACTAGGCGTATTCTCATTAAGTCTTTCTGTAAAGGACTTAGAAACTTCTCGAACATTCTATGAAAAATTGGGCTTTGCGATTTTCGCAGGTTCAATAGAGCAAAACTACATGATAATGAAAAATGGTACTACCTTAATTGGTTTGTTCCAGGGCATGTTTGAAAATAATATCATGACTTTTAATCCTGGATGGGATGAAAATGCTCAACCAGTAAAGGGTTATGATGACGTACGTACAATACAAAAACACCTAAAAGCTAATCAAATTAAATTGGTGAGCGAGGCAGATGAAAACAGTACCGGACCAGCAAGCTTTGTCTTTAAAGACCCTGATGGTAATACCATTTTAATTGACCAACATGTTTAAGGTATAAATCACAGAATTTTATTCTCTTGAATTTCAATATCAAAGAAATTGCACACTACGAAACTTGGGATATTAGGCATCAAGTCATGTGGCCGGACAAAAATATTGATTACATAAAACTGAAAAATGATGAGCATGGGCTTCACTATGGCCTATTTATTAATCATAATCTTGTTTCCGTTGTTTCACTATTTTTCCAAGGAAAAAGAGTACAGTTTAGAAAATTTGCTACTGTAAATAAACAGCAAGGCAAAGGATATGGCACTGAATTACTTAAAGCAATGTTTAATAAATTAAGTATCCTAAATATTGAAAATATTTGGTGTAATGCTCGTAAGGATAAAGTTAGTTTTTATACCAATTTTGGTATGGAAGAGACTAACATTCAATTTACAAAAGGAGGGATAGACTACATTGTTATGGAAAAAAAAATAGTAATACGATGAATTTAGAATTTGATAACTCAGCATTGTTACTCATTGACATACAATATGGTTTAGACGATTGGGAGTATTATGGCGGTAACAGAAATAACCATCAAGCAGAAGAAAATGCTAAAACATTACTTCAAAAATGGCGTACACTTAAATTACCTGTTTTTCACGTCCAACACAGTTCTCAAAACCCAAAATCACCTTTACATCCTTCTAAAGCCGGCTTCGCTATAAAAAATGAAGTTTTGCCAATTAAAGGAGAACCTATTATCTCTAAAAATGTAAATAGCGCATTTATTGGCACCGATTTAGAAGAACAATTAAATAAAGATGATATTTCAATAGTCGTTATAGCAGGCCTTACTTCCAATCATTGCATTTCAACAAGTGTTAGAATGGCTTCTAATCTTGGATTTAAAACCTATTTAATTGCAGACGCAACGGCTACTTTTGACAGCATAGCTCCAAATGGGGATAAGTTTGATTCAGAAATCATTCATCAAACAACCTTAGCAAGTTTGAACGAAGAATTTGCAACTATCTTGAATACTCAAGATTTACTTTCGAGCTTATGAATGAAAAAGTAAAAATGATACATGGTGAACTTTACAATCCTTTTGACAAAGAATTAGTATCTCAACGGATTGAAGCTCGACTCTTGCAACAAAAACTAAATACTTGCTCACCGGATAACGGAAAAGAATTGAAACGTTTGGCCAAATTACTCATTCCTAATCAGGGTAAAAGTTGCTTTATTCAACCCCCTTTTTATTGTGATTATGGTACTAATATTTATTTAGGTAAAAGAGTTTTTTTTAATTTTAATTGTACGGTACTAGATGTTACACCTGTTAAAATTGGTGATAGAACCATGTTCGGACCCAATGTTCAAATATATACAGCTACACATCCTTTGGACGCCAAATCACGGGCCTCCGGCTTGGAGTTTGGTAAACCTATAACTATTGGTGAAGATGTTTGGATAGGTGGCAATGTTACTATTTGCCCTGGTGTTACAATTGGTGACAGAACAGTAATTGGTGCGGGTAGTGTGATTACTAAAGATATTCCTTCAGATACATTCGCTGCTGGCAATCCTTGTAAAATTATTAAAACCATTGATAATTAAATTTTTTATTATTTTGCTGCCATGGATATAAAAAAGATTTTTGGAGCCATATTAACCTTAGCGGGAATAGGAGGCTTAATTTATACAGCAATATTGTATGGAAATAATAGTGAAAATACGAGAGCTATGATTATTTATGGGGTCTTGGGAGCACTCTTCTTCTTTTCTGGTATTGGTTTAATAAAAAATACTTCAAAAAAAGCTTCATAAACTAGTTAAAGAGTACTTCTCAAGTAAGATTGGCTTTTTAATATTTTTCTAAATAAGGCAAATCAATAAAGTTTATTGATTTCAAAAAGTCATTACCTACTAATGTTTAACAAGCATTTTATTTTGCGACTTAACGATTAACTAAAGGCTATTGAATTTTATGTTTCATTAATCTATTCGTCATTTGGAATACGAAACGTGAGTTTTTTGAATTGCTCTTACTTTAAAACTGCAAATGAAAAGCTTATCATCATTAATAAATTTATAAAACATCAACAGCATTTAGTTTGCTAGATTTCAGAAAGGAAATTAAATCTTTTACGACAAAGACCACATGTGCTTAATTAACTGTGGTAAATTGAATTTCTGGTGAAACAAAATGATATGAAATTAAAAGGCATTAGTATTTTTCTTTTGTTAATCTTCTCCATGTGTGAAGCACAGACTACGAAACTTAATTCGCTTTCTGAGCAGTTTTTAGAAAAAATTAAAAAAGGTGAAAACACTGAATATCTTCAAGAGCAGTTAGCGAAAATTGACCTAGAAGAATTAGCTAACACCCTTAAAACAGATGAACAAAAGTTAGCCTTTTGGATTAATCTCTACAATGCTTACATACAAGTAATTCTGAAAAAAAGTCCGGAACTTTATGAAAATCGAAACCATTTCTTTTCAAGAAATCAAATAATTATAGCCGAAAATGAAATTTCTTTTGATAAGATTGAACATGGGATAATTCGAAAGTCTAAATCCAAACTAGGATTGGGATACGTAAAAAAAAGTTTTCCTAATGGGTTCGAAAAATTATTAAGAGTAGAAAATCCAGATTACAGAATTCATTTTGCTCTTAACTGTGGTGCAAAAGACTGTCCACCAATTGCTATTTATTACCCTATTGATTTACATCATCAATTGGCCAAGAGCGCAACGTATTTTTTAAAAAGTTCCACAACATTTGATACCACACAAAACAAAGTATTTGTTTCTTCTGTGTTTAGTTGGTTTAGGGGAGATTTTGGAGGCAAAGATGGTTCACTTAAGATTCTTAAAGAACAAGACCTGATTCCCACGACCAGGGGCGTAGCAATTGACTATAAAGAATATAATTGGACCCTGGATTTGGGTAATTTTATTGAGTTCTAAAGCTGTTAGAAAATCTTTTGCTTTTCAAAATTCTTCTTTTCAATTTTAATTTAATTAGATGACTTCATTGTAGCCAAAGTCTTATAATTTATGTTTCTTTGAAGTTGGAAAATTAACCTATGAACCCATCTGCTCCAGGTTGGATTAATAAATTTGGTTCTCTTTTAAAAACCGGAGAGTTACCCTATTCTTCTTACAAAGAACTCTATCTAGAGCTATTAGATAATGGCTTTGTTTATGGCATACATCTAGACATTCCATCATTTATACCTACTGAACATAAGCTATCGGAAGATGAGATAGCCAAAATAAATCTATTAACGGCTTTATATTTTGCTTTTCGTTTTGAAACTAACAGTTCAGATTTTGAAAAGTTTGTTGATACTGTTTTTGCCTATTATCAACAAATGGAGGTTGGAAGAATCTCTTTCTTAAATAAAATATTGACCGGAAGCAAAACCATTGCACAACTTGAAAAGCTTGTTGAGTCAAGAATTTACTTAAATGGTAACGTTTTTAATAAAGCTTTTGGGAATAGTTTAACCAACTCTTTATTATATGTTGATATTTTAATTTTTAGTGCCTACTTGTCAAACTCTAAGTCGTTAACAAGACATGCTCAAGTTTTAGAATATATAACTATTAACATAGCTTATCACGCTCTTTATTCAAAAAAGCGAAATGATAATGATCTTAAACTAATGCAATTATTAGAATCATCATTAACCTATGTTGATTTAAACGAGACAAAATTTGAAGGATCTTATCTTCAAATGATACCAGATAATTTAAGTGAATGTGAGAAAGATTATTTGCTCGATTTTGCTTGTTTAGCTGTTTGGGAAGATGCTACTTTAGACCACTCAGAATCAGAGTTTATTTTTAAAATTTCTAGCGTCTTAGACAAGACAAAAACCAACGCTAAAAATGCATTAGAAAATGTTAAACTTTTCTTCATTAAAAATCATCAAAAAATACCCTATTTACAAGACACAAATTTGGCATCAAAATTCTATGATGGGATGACCAAAAATGTCAGTAAATTAATTTTACGAAATAGTAAAAGGCTTAAAAAGGAGCTTTCAGAAAGTAGAGAGTTAGTACAGCTTTTAGCCAAGGCAACTTCTAAAGATTTAAATGTAGAGGAGCGAAAAAAAATACAAAGTCAACTTCTTGACCTCTTTAAATCTATTCCGTCTCTAGCTATTTTCATGTTACCAGGTGGAGCTGTTTTATTACCAATTTTTATTAAATTAATTCCTAAATTGCTACCATCGGCTTTTGATGATAATAGGGTGGATGAAAAAGGGTGATTTTAGTAAAAATAGCTGGTATAAGAAAAATCTATAACGATATTTAATTATCTTAAATTCAGATTATTAAATACTCTTATTCCAACCATAACTTAAAATCTTTTACTCGCTCCCGGCTAACAATAATTTCCTGTTCTTTAAAGCTATTTAGCTTAATTTGAAGTCTAGAATTAGTATATGAAATTATATCATTAATATGATTTATATTAACATAGAATTTACGGCTTACTCTGAAAAATATTTTTGGTGAAAGTTCGTCTTCAAGGTTTTCTAAAGTGGTATCCAACAAATAATTTCTTCCATCAATAGTAGCTGCATAAGTGCCTTTATTTTCACTATAAAAACACTCAACTTCATCAGCATTAATAATTTTTATATGCTGTCCAACTTTGGCTGTAAATCGTTTTTTGAATTCGCGTTCAAGTGGGTTAATTAAAAGCTTTTTAATGTCTTCAAAATCAACAGCAATTTGTTCTTTTTCAGGCTTTAATTCTTTGTACTGTTTTACCGCTTTTTCAAGCTCCTCGTCATCTATAGGTTTTAGCAGATAATCAATGCTATTTAACTTAAAAGCCTGCAGCGCATATTCATCATAAGCGGTAGTAAAAATGATAGCACTTTTAACATCAACAACATCGAATATTTCAAATGATAATCCATCCGAAAGTTGAATGTCTAAAAAGATTAAATCAGGGTGTTTATTATTTTGAAACCACTCAATTGATTCTTCAACAGAATGAAGCATTGTTGAAACCGCAACATTTAAATCACTCAATAATCTTCCTAATCTTCTAGCTGCAGGTTTTTCGTCCTCAATAATGATAACTTTCATTCAGGTTTATTTTAATATTGATACTTAAACTTCGATAAAATTTATCAAACTATCTATACTTATTCTCTTCTTTACTTTCTTGTTCCATGAATTTCTGTATTTGCTTTTTCTCCCAGTTTTTAAAAAAAGGAAGTTTGTTACGAAAAACAAGCAAACCATGAAAAATTAAAAATATACCCCAGATTATGAAATTTTCATTTATCCAATCAAAATAATAAGAAGCTCTTGGAAAACCATTTGGCAGCCAAGAATGAATCCAGCCACTTTTAATTAAATAAAGAGCCAAATTCACCACCACAAAGATTTTAATATGATTATAAAAACCTTTTAATTGTTTCACCCTTTTAGTAGCACGTTTGTATTTAATTGTTTTATTTTCCATACGAATGGTTACTACATGGAATTTGAATTGTTTCTCATTCTCTCCTTTTCCATATAGCTTTTTATTTTACGTTCTTCCCATTTTTTGAAGGGACTTGGAATAAAAACCACTGCAGCATGTGCTAACAATACTAAACCCCAGATTATTGGTGTCCCATATACATTCCAATTAATCCATTTCATAAAATCAGGATTACCTAAAGCCTCTTTACTTAAGAGAATAAAAGTCATTTTACCAGAAAATAAGAGCAAAAGACCATTAATAATTATATAAACCATTAAATGTTTATAAAAACTCTTAAGTTTCTTTACGCGTTCTTGAGCGCGCTCTAATTGCGATGTTGCGCTATATTCCTTTTTCATTTCTTAGTATATTTTTCAGAAATCTTACGGTCCTCTTCCATATACTTTTCTATTTGACGTTTTTCCCAATCCTTATTTAAAATTGGATTAAAATTAAAAACCTTAGCAGCATGAAAAAATAAACCAATACCCCAAAAGAAAGGGGTTAAAAAATGAGAAAATTGCCAAAAATTTTCACCATCATATCCATTGCCAATAAAAATATTAACCAAAATAAAAATATTTATTATCGTATAAATTGTGGCATGAATATAAAATCCCTTTATCTGTTCTACTCTTTTCTTTGCTCTATTGAGCTTTTCTGTTTTTAAATCTTCCATAACTATTGCCATTTTCTCTGATCATTCTCCTTTTCCATATACTCTTTAATCTTACGTTTCTCCCAGTCCTTACCAAAAAATGGATTAAGACTAAAAGTACCTATCGCATGCGATATAACGCCTATTCCCCAGCCAAAAGCTGCCCATAAAAACCACATATACCTCCATTCATTTACCCAATAATTTAAGGCTCCAAGGCCGGCTATTACAATAAAATAAGATGTTAAGTGTCCATAGAACTTTTTTAGCTCGTCAACGCGCTCCTTAGCTCTTAAGTATTTGTTGTTATTATTTGTGTTTTCCATAATAATGGTTTGTTGGTTTTTAAAGATAAAAGTTTAAAAATCGCCCTTCTCAATAAACTCTTTTATTTTCCGCTCTTCCCAGTCTTTACCAAAAATCATATTTAATCCGTAAATCTTAGAAGCCCTAATAAAAAGACTTAAACTTACCCCAAAAACAACCCATAAAAACCATGGTCTTTGCCATTCATTCAGATAATAGTTTATAGCCCCGACAATTAGAATTGCAACAATGCCTCGTATCACTCTTCCATAAAAAGCTTTGATTTCTTCTACATTTTTCTTTGCTCTTAAATATTTACTCTCGTTATAGTTTTCCATTTTATTCGCTTTTTGGTTGATGTATTATAGTTTATCACTTTCTATTAATTCTTTAATTTTTCGCTCTTCCCAATCTTTACCGAAAATCAAGTTTTGACCAAAAGCGCGAAGACCATGACTTATGAGTCCTAATCCCCATCCTACTGCAGGAAAGATTACCCAAACAAAACTAGTTGTAGAATAGTTGATATAGGCTAAAGCGCTTATGACCAAAAAATAGATTGTTAGGTGGGTGTAAAAAGACTTAATGCATTTTACTCTTTCAACAGCTTTATTGTATTTGTATTCGTTTATGTTTTCCATGATGATATGCTTTTATTTTGTTATTAATTACATACCAAATCTCTCAATAAGTGGGCTATTCTAAAAAAGTGTATTACTGAATTGTAGTTTTAATAGGATGGATTGAAAAAAGGCTGGGTAGTATTGAAAATGAATTGCTGAATTTGTAAGAAGAACTATCGCTTTTTTAATTTAAAAGTCTTCATTTTCCATTAATTCTTGGATTTTCTTTTGTTCCCAACGTTTACCCCAGATTGGATTATAGCCAAAGGCCTCTAAGGCGTGCATAGTTAAACCAAAGCCCCAACCTAAAGTTGGGAATATCGCCCAAATGAAATCAGTTGTTCGCAAGTTAAGCCACCATAAAAAGGGTATAACAATAAGATAAGCAATGAGATTACCATAAAAACCTTTAAGTGCTTCAACCCTTTCTTTAGCCTTTAAATAACGTTTTTCCTCAATGTGTTCTTCTTGTGTTTCCATCACGGAAACTTGTTTAGATAACATGGGTAGAGATACACTAAAATCGGACTTTGTTTTGTTTATAAATACCAGTTTATCCGTTAAAATATCATAACGTTGGCGAATATTTTGCAGACCAACTCCACTGCTCTTTTTAACGACTTGTTTTTCTTGCAGATTATTTTCAACAACAAGGTTACCATTACTCTCAAATACCTTAATATGTAAAGGCCTTGAGGAAGTCACTACATTATGTTTTACAGCATTTTCTAAAAGTAGTTGCAAAGAAAGTGGTATGATCTTGGCATCTGGCTGGCTAGATTGCTCTGGTATGTCAAATACGATGCTATCTTCAAAACGCATTTTTAATAACCTAACGTAGGTACGTGCGAAATTTAGTTCTTCATCTACTGTAACTAAGTCTTTGTTCTTTTGTTCCAAAACGTATCGATAAACTTTAGATAGCGAGGTTGTAAACTTTTGAGCTTGATGTGGATCTTCTTCAATTAGACTAGTCAATACATTAAGACTATTGAAGAGAAAGTGCGGATCTAATTGATTTTTTAGCGCGTCAAATCGTGCAGAGGCGGTACCAGCAATTATTTTTTGCTCTTTTACCTCTCTTTTTTGAAGGGTACGATAGAAATAAAAAGCATGGGTGAACAGAGATGCAATTAAGGTAATAATCAGTGCAATTACATAAGAGCCCGTCTCATTTTTTTCGCGTTCCACAAACTCGTAGAAAGAACTACCAGTAAAATAATAATAGACTAAAAATCGAAGCAGCCCAAAAGTTATTAGAGTCAATACCAAAGACCCAATGGCTCCAAACCATAACCGTTTCTTTGGATCTTTCTCCCATGAATATCGAAGATTCATTCCATCGTAGTAATATGAGTTAACTAAAGTGAGTCCAAAAGAAAAAACAAAGGCAATAATTAAGTTTCGGGAAATACTTTCCAAAGAGTAATCATTATTCCCAAATATAAAAATGCTAAGAATAGCAACAAAAACCGTAATCAGTAAAGAAATCTTAACTACTTTGACAAAACTCCACATGCATTATGCTTTACATTCCTTTAAAACTTGTTCAGCTCTTTCTTTACCCCAAACAGGATAAAAAGGAATATCAGATTTAAAGGTAGCAAAAAGTTCTAAAGCCTTTTCAATATCATTACAATATGGAGTAGTGTCCTTTCCAAAATAACGAGCTGAACCCATATCCCATTCAGCTTTTGATAATAGTACTCGAGGGTTCTGTGGAGCTATTTTCATTGCTTCATTATACAATTTGACGTTCTTTCCAGATAATGTCATACCATATGTGGCACCATCAAAAGCAATCCAAGCGGTATTTATCATAGCTTCTTGTACTAAAATTTCAGGATTATCTGGCGAAATTCTCTTTGCAATTGCTATAAACTCTTTTGCCTTTTCTAATTGTTGCGTTAATTTTTCTTCATCTTTTTCTCCAAAAGATGCTGTTGTATTGACAACAGAAACGTAGAAATATGGAAGCCAATTGTCACTTTCAGCCATTGCAATTCTTTCAAAAAGATTTGAAGCTTCAGCAGTTTTCTGTTCGGTCCAAAGTTGCATGGCTTTCTCCATACCCTTAGCGTATTGATCTTGTGCATTTAAAACTCCGGTAATTAAAAAAAGGATTGGTACTATTAATTTTTTCATGACTGTTGTTTTTTGATTTATGAAACAAAAGTCTTTAAGAATATAATGTGTAGAAAAGTAAAGCTACCGAGTTGTCAAAAAATGAGGATGAATTGTAGATTAGTTCAGAATCAGATTTTAATTCTTATTCACACCATAAGTTATATTTCTATTGGTAATCAATTTGCATTGTATCACCATGGTTGTAGAAGCTGAAATGTTTAAAACGGGATCACCTGGCATACCACCATATTCAACCACGTAACCTTGAGAAGCGTACGCTCCTCCTCCTCCTCCATTAGGTAAGTCATTCCAAGCTCCAATTGGAGCACCACCTCTAATTACTGAAGCTGCGGCAATGTGAGCATAATCTTCTCCACTGCCATAATCATTGGGTTCACCACCATTCCAATTAGCATAAGTGATTTCGGTTCCATTCGAAAGACCTTGCCAAAATAGAGTGCCTGCCTCTGGTCCGGTAACCCAGCGCCACTCATTTTCCACTGCGACATCTGTTGCTCCAATCCAACCAAAACCACTAGCTTGTTGCCCTGCAAAATCTGCTTCTTCTTGTGATGTCAATGTCACTAAATAACCTTGTAAACCAAAATAAGTTCTTGAAGCTGCTGCTGCTTCTGCAGCAGTCCAGGAAATACCTGGTGAAGAAACAAATTCATAATAATGCTGACTTTCAGGCAAAAAATTGGGTTCGCCAACTGTAATCGAAAATTGTCTTGAGCCAGTAGGACTTGTGCTTGAGCTAGAAAATTCTGTTGCTAATATGGCTGCTTCAAATTCTGTATAAGTTGCTGGACCTTCTAAACTTAACTCTCCTTCAACCAGGTTCCAGGAACTGGTGATGTTAGGATGCGTTCCCACTAAACTTAATAAATCTTCGCCATTAACATAACCACCTGAAATTTGAATATAAACGGCCGATGTTGTGGTATCGTCAGGGTCAGTAATACTAATAGTTTCTGCAATGGCCTTTGATGAACCTGTGCAATATGCTTGATAACCTGTAGCAGTTACCGTAGGCGGCTGATTCTGACCATGGCTAGTTTGCCAAAAAAATAGTATAACCATCAACAAACAAAAAGTTATACTACTGAAAAAATTGAATCTCTTCATAATATTCAAAGTACGTATGGAAATGACCGGAATCAAACTAAAAGTTGTACAACATCTAAAAAGTGTTGTTAATTGGCTAAAAAAGTCTTTGAAACTTATAAATTATCCAGCTGATTACTTTTATTATCGGTGCTAATTGTCCAGAAAAAACCAACGAAAAAGAAGCTATCTGCCGAGGGTCTAATCGTTTGACGTTCAAAAACTCCATCAAGATTTGGGGTGTTCGAATATTGGTAATTATTAATATTATTGAAACCTAAAACATTATTGACTGAGAAGTATAAAATCTTCTGTTGGTCAATCAAATATGCCCAATTCAAACTTAGATTATTAAAAGATTTAGTTTTTTCAGCTAAAAACTCTGGTGTATTAGGATTGTCATAAGGTCGTCCAGAACCATAATTGTATGAAAGGCCTACCTGAGATTTTAAATCATCTACCCAAAGTTTTGTAACTAATGACAAACTATGTTTAGGTGCAAAATTTGGTGTGGCTTGCTCCCTAAAATTTCTAAAATCACGCTCTGTATTCAAATAGGAATAAGATACCCAATAATCTAGATTTTTAATAGTTTTATTATCCCTCCAAAAGATATCTAAACCAGTTGCATATCCGTTTCCAGAGTTTTCATACTGAGAATCAAATTGTGGAAGATTAGTATCATACTTGACCAAATTATCATAGTCCTTATAATAAGCCTCTGCTCTAAAAGTTTTACCATTTTTTAAATATTGATAATTGAAAATGTAATGTGATGTTTTCTCAGAAAGCAAATCTTGTTCATACACCAAAATATCATTTAATGGGTTTTGATAAAAATCACCATAAGCCAAAGAAAACTGGCCATTCTCACTAGTTTTATATGCTAAAGAAAGTCTTGGTGAAAAAGTGAATTCATCAATAACCTTTGTACTTTCAACTCTTGCCCCTAGCTTCATTGCAAGTTTATTACTAAAGAAAATATCACTTTCAATAAAACTTGCGAACAGTTGATCATTAAATCCATTCTCAAATTCAGAATTATCTGGCGTAACTATGTTTTCATCATAATCTATATTAAAGAACTCGGCTCCCAGACTAATATTAAACCTATTTGTAAATATTTTTTTTAATTTTAATTTTGAATGAAAAGCAGTTTCAATTGCTCTAACATCAGTATCGAAAACCGTTATTTCATTTTTGTCTTTTGATATACTAGAACCAGCTGTTATAGTCCAGTCATTTTTAAAAAAATATTTATAGGAAGAATTAAAATAGAGATTATTATTGGTTAGTTGAAAACGCACGAAGTCTTCAAAATTGATATCCTCTTGATTAATATCTAAATTAGAATGATTGAAACCAGTGTACAGTTTAAACATACTTTGCTCTCCTTTATTTCTAAAAACTGCTTCTCCAGAAATTGACTCAAAAGGTTTATTCCAACTAATTCCTTGAGTTGATGGTATCAATGCTTCATAAGGCGCCAGATTGATATATTGTGTATTAAAACTAATGGATTGGTTTCCCCAAATTTCGGTATGACCAATTCCTCCACCAACTGACATAATATTAATATCTGTCTTTTCTTGATCCGGTACGTCAGTAGTACTTAATAAAAGAACACTAGAAAGGGCTTGGCCATATTCGGCTGAATACCCTCCGGTGCTGAATGTAATTCCTTTAAAAAGAAAAGGAGAAAACCGTCCTCTAGTTGGAATGTTATTAGCTGTAGCATTAAAAGGCTGAAAAACTCGAAGTCCATCAATAAAGACCTGGGTTTCTCCTGCTGCACCGCCTCTTACAAACAAACGACCATCTTCATTGACCGTACTTGTTCCGGGTAAGGTTTGTAATGCAGCAACAAAATCACCAGCTGCACCAGCTGTAGTTACTATATCTAAAGGCTTTAAAACGGAGACCTTAGAATTGTCACCAGCTTCAAAGGTACCTGCAGAAAGGGTTACCCCTGTTAATTGGTTAATAGATTCCACCAATTGGATGTTTAAGTTTTTTAAATAAGTAACATCGCCTACCTCATAATGCGCTTCATAAGATAACATAGAAATGACTAAAGTTTGGGTGCCAATTTCTGTAGTTTCAAAAGAAAACTTACCTCCTTCAATTGTAGATGCTCCGTCATAAGTGCCCTCTAAATATACATTCGCTCCAACAATTGGATTATTTGACTTATCAGTAACTGTGCCCTCGATAAGTGTTTGGGCTGATGAAACCCAAACAATACTAAAAAAGAAAAAGAAGAATTTGTTTCTCATGATTATTCGTTTGTAATAATTTTTGATTGCGTTTTTAAATTGATGAGACAAATATGCAACTAGGTCAATATTCTATAGAATAAGAACTACCGAACTGTAGGTTTGAATGACTGGATTGTCATAAATTGAAGTACCTTCGTCACTTATTGATTGAAATGACATTTAAAGACCTCGGCTTAGCCGAACCTATATTGAAGGCCTTATTAGATGAAGGCTATACAAATCCTACTCCTATTCAAGAACAAGCGATTCCTATATTACTAAAAGGAAAAGATTTGCTTGGTGTTGCCCAAACCGGAACCGGAAAAACAGCCGCTTTTGGTATTCCGATTCTACACCATCTTTATGAGGCTGGTCAACAACAAGGAAGAAGAAAAATAAAGGCTTTAGTAGTTACTCCAACTAGAGAGTTAGCCATACAAATAGGAGAAAGTTTCACCGCTTACGGTAAACACACCGGACTACGAAATACGGTTATTTTTGGAGGTGTCAAACAAGGAAAACAAGTAAATATTTTAAGAAATGGCGTTGATATTTTAATTGCAACGCCTGGTCGATTATTAGATTTAATGAACCAAGGATTTATCTCGCTTCGAGATATTGAATATGCTGTATTGGATGAAGCTGACCAAATGTTGGACATGGGCTTTATTCATGATATTAAGAAGCTAATTGCCAAACTTCCGCCCAAAAGACAATCGCTTTTCTTTTCAGCTACCATGCCCAAAACCATTGTAGAGCTTTCAAGAAAAATACTAGGCGATTTTGAACAAGTGACCATTAAACCACAACAGGCGACTGCCGAAAAAGTGGAACAAGGCGTTTATTTTGTTTCAAAATCAAACAAACCCAAATTGTTGGTTCATTTGTTGGAAGGTCGCCCTAAAGATTCTGTGTTGGTATTTTCAAGAACCAAACATGGCGCGAATAAAATTGTTAAGAAACTAGGGCAAGCAAATATAGAAGCCGCCGCCATTCATGGCAATAAATCGCAAACAGCTCGTCAAAAAGCTCTCGGCGCTTTTAAAGATGGCAAATTAAAAGTCTTGGTTGCCACAGATATTGCGGCTAGGGGTATTGATGTGGAAGAACTTGCATTGGTTGTCAATCACGATTTACCAAATGTACCCGAAACTTACGTACATCGTATCGGTAGAACTGGTCGTGCAAGCGCTAGCGGAATTGCCATTTCTTTTTGTGATGTTGAAGAGAGACCCTATTTACGAGATATTGAAAAGCTCATCAAACAAGCAGTACCGAGACTACCAGAGCATCCTTTTATGGATGACGTCCCTCCCGAAGGACCAACAATAAAGCAAAAACCTAAGGCTAAAAACAATCAACAAGGTAAAAGCCAAAACAGGAATAGAAACCGTAACAGGAATAAAAATAGAAGTAATTATAAAGGCAATCGAAATAATGGAAATCGACAAAATAGTTCAGATTAAATTACTTAAGAGCAAGCTCTTAAAGCTTACTTAGAAAAACAACTTTAAATTTACCAAGGAAGCCTCACAGGCTAAAAATCTTGAACATTGATTAAAAAAGTTTCATGATTTTTGTCACCAATGTTCGGTTTTGTATTTTGGATAAATGAAAAAACATCTCTTAGTATATGGCAGTGGTAGACATCGAATTCCCTTTTTAAGATTTTTAGCGCAACTGACAGAAAAAGAAAACCCTAACATCTGTTTTTTACCTACTGCTACTGCTGATGACAAAGACTACATTATTGCCTTTTATGAGGTTTGTAAAGGTTTATCGATAAACCCTCATGTATTAAAAGTCTGGATTAATTCTTATGACCAACAAGAAACCTTTGAAGAAATTATTTCTAAAATGGATGCCATTGTCGTCGGTGGTGGAAATACATTGAATATGTTAGCTATTTGGAAGGCGCAAGGTATTGATATCCTTTTAAAACAAGCCTATGACAGAGGTTGTATAATGGCTGGAGGTAGTGCCGGCTCTTTGTGCTGGTTCAATGCAGGCACTACTGATTCTAGGCCAAAAGAGCTAAGCATTGTTAAAGGAATGTCCTTTATCAACAAGAGTCATTGCCCGCATTATAATTCGGAAAAATCAAGAAGACCTTTGTACCATAAAAACATAATGGAAGGTAAACTTACTGATGGGTATGCCTGTGATGACCGTTCTGCCATTCACTTTATAAATGAAAAAGTAGAAAAATCGGTTTCCTTGGATGAGCAGAATTGTTCTTATTATGTCTATCTTAAGGACAATATGATAGTAGAAGAAAAATTAGTTTCTTCCATTATAACTTAATCATTTTTAAAAAATATAATATGGGCATCTTTTGGGATTTATTACAAGAAAATGAATTGGAAAAACAACAAAAGCAAGCCGATAGTATTGAAGAACGGGTAAAAGAACTAGAAAACCAGCTTGCTAACACAAAAACACTTCTTAAAAAGACACTTGAAGCCTTAGAATTACATCTCAATAAAGATATTGATGGCGATGGCCAAACTGGATAAACAGCTATTTTCAGTACCTTTAATAACCTATGCATCAATCAATAGTCAAAAAAGAAATCCGTAATATACTTGTCACTTATTTGCTGACCTGGCTTATTGTGCTTATAGTTGTTACTGCCAGAATATCAAGAGGAAAACGCACATTTAGTGAAGCTGCGACACTATTTTTTGAGTTTTTGTCGAATTCAAGTTTTATTGTAGCTATACATGTGCTTTTTGCTCTCTTTCTTCTCACCTTTTGGATAATTAGATACTTTTTTAGATTAAATAAAAAGAAAGGAAGTAAAGTTTTTTTAAAACAATTATTCTATCGCCTTTTAGCCCCAATTCTAGTTGTCTTTTTGGTATTTAAAAGCTTGGTTTTTGCCAACTCAAATGAAAATTATGATTTTGAATGGAATAATGAATTAATGAACTCTGCGCTTGTCCCCAGCGATTATTATGCTTTAGATAATATGCATCGTGGCATGAGTGTTTTTGGTTGGAGATCTGAGCAGAATGAAGCTTCTGTTGATTCCCTAATTAAAGCGAATGTGGAATGGGTTGCAGTAATTCCGTTTATTGATCAAGAAGATGAAACCTCTAAAACTGTTCGTCGCCCCATTGATAAAGATGCCGAATGGACCTCTAGAGATTCTAGTTTTATTAATACTATTCAAACTATTCATGATAAAGGATTACATGTGCAACTAAAGCCGCACTTATGGACTTTTAATGGTTGGCGAGCAAATTTGACCTTAGAATCTGATGCAGAATGGAGTACTTGGTTTGATTCATATGAAGCATATATGCTCTATTATGCTCGTATGGCAGAATTTACTAATTCTGAATTGTTTTGTATTGGTACGGAGCTCAAAACATCCATTAAAAAACAACCAGAACGTTGGATAACTTTAATTCGGAAGATAAGAGAAATATATTCCGGAAAGTTGACCTATGCTGCTAATTGGCATGACGAATATGAATATATCGATTTTTGGAATGAGTTAGATTATATAGGTATTCAGGCATATTTTCCATTAACCAAAAATAAAAATCCAGATTTAGAGACCATAGAAAAAGGATGGTCTAGACACCTAAAAAAACTTGAAACTTTACATCAGACCTATCAAAAACCTATTTTATTCACTGAAGTTGGGTATAAAAGTGATGCGTCGGCCACAGTAAAGCCATGGGAATGGGATTCATTTTTAAGTGTCCTCTCCGAAAGAAAATCAGATCAAACGCAACAATTAGCTTATGAAGCTCTTTTTAAACAACTTTGGTACAAACCATGGTTCGCAGGAATGTACATTTGGCAATGGGATAACAGAAGCACAAAAGAAGATGCACCAACAAATTTAGATTTCTCACCTAGATTTAAACCTGCCGAAAATGTAATTGCCAAATGGTTTGGCAAACCTACTTCCAAATAGAATTTATGAGTACTATTAATATTATCACATTAATTGCAGTTATTCTCTTCGCTAGACTTGGGGTTCGCTTATACACAAGATACCAACAACTAAAAAAGGAAGAAAAGGAAGCGAAAAACGATAAAACATAGCCGATCTAAGTACGCTATAAATCAAAAACTTAGTTATCTTGTAGCAGCTCCCCTGTACAATCAATAAACCAACCAATAAAATGAATCACTTAAAAAATTATTTGATTGCTTTTTTAGCAATTACAGCGATTGGGTGCGTAAAAGTTAATACCTATGACATCCTTATCAAAAACGGACAAATTTTAGATGGTTCAGGTCAACCCTCTTATATAGGGTCGTTAGGAATCAATGCTGATACTATCGCAGCAGTAGGAAAATTAGAAAATGCCAAAGGCTTAAAAGAGATTGATGCTACCGGCCTCTCGGTAAGCCCTGGGTTTATTAATATGTTGAGTTGGTCTACGGAATCACTCATCATTGATGGTAAATCTGAAAGTGACATTCGTCAGGGTGTAACCTTAGAAGTAATGGGAGAAGGTTGGTCAATGGGTCCATTAAACGTAGAAATGCGACAAGAGCAGCAGCGTACTCAAAAAGATTTCAAGTATGATATTGAATGGACAACGCTAGGCGAATATTTAGAATTTTTACAAAATAAAGGAGTTTCAACCAATGTGGCATCTTTCGTTGGAGCCACTACTCTGCGTATTCATGAGCTTGGTGAAGCAAACCGACCACCAATGCCTGAAGAATTGCATAATATGAAAGTCCTTGCTAAAACAGCAATGGAAGAAGGTGCTATGGGCATTGGTTCGTCATTGATTTATGCTCCTGCTTTTTATGCTGATACCCAAGAATTAATTGAATTATGTAAAGTTGCCTCAGAATATGGCGGAATGTACATCTCTCACATGCGCAGCGAGGGTGATTATTGGTTAGAGGCCATTGATGAGCTAATACAAATTGCCAATGAGGCCGACCTAGCTGCAGAAATCTATCATTTAAAAGCTGGCGGTAAAGATAATTGGAGTAAGTGGGAAGCCGCCATTGCCAAAATTGACTCTGCACGTACTTCGGGCTTAAAAATCACCACCGATATGTATAATTATACCGCTGGTGCTACTGGCTTGGATGCTTCGATGCCACCATGGGTGCAAGAAGGTGGTTATGGAAAATGGGCAGAGCGTTTGCATGACCCAGCTATCCGCAAAAAAGTAATCAGCGAAATGAAGGCTAAAGGTGATGGATGGGAAAACCTATACTTCGCCGCTGGCAGTCCTGAAAAATTAATTTTAAACGGGTTTAGAAGTGATAGCCTGCGCTACCTCACTGGTAAAACTTTAGGAGAAGTGGCTCGCATGCGAGGTACTAGTCCTGAAGAAACCGCAATTGATCTAGTGGTACAAGATAGCAGTCGCGTAGGTACCGTATACTTTCTAATGTCTGAAGAAAATGTAAAAAAACAAATTGCGCTACCGTACATGAGCTTTGGGTCTGATGCGGCTTCAATAGCACCGGTAAAACCATTTACCAATTATAGCCCTCACCCAAGAGCATATGGCAATGTTGCAAGGCTACTGGGTAAATATGTACGCGAAGAAAAAATAATTTCACTCGAGGAGGCTATTTATAAACTAAGTGGTTTGCCAGCTAGTAACCTTAAAATCAAAAAAAGAGGAGCCCTCAAAACAGGCAATTATGCCGATATCGCCATTTTTAATGCGGAAACCATTATTGATAAAGCCACTTTTGATAGTCCCCATCAATTTTCAGAAGGCATGGTACATGTTTTTGTAAACGGAAAACAAGTTTTACAAGATAGCGAACATACAGGAGCTACCCCGGGAAGGGTAGTAAGAGGACCAGGATATATAAAAAAATAAACCAATAAAAAACCAAATGAAACATTTACTGATTTTAGCTCTAGCTATACTAAGTATTACGGCAAGCTGCAGAAACGAGAAAGCCTATGTTGAACCGCAACTAACAGGCTTAGAAAAGTATACGGATTCCCTTTTTACCGCTTCTATTGATAGCAGTATGGTTGCAGGCGGAGCCGTTTTAATTCATCAAAATGGTGAGACACTTTTAAAACAAGCCTATGGTCAGGCAAGTTTAGAACTTGACGTACCGATGCCTGAAAATGCCAGTTTTGAAATTGGTTCAGTGACTAAACAATTCACTGCCGTTGCCATTCTAAAATTGGTTGAAGAAGGCAAACTATCTTTAGAAGATGATTTCACCAAGTATTTGGATTATGATACCAAAGGTCGAAAAGTTACCATTAATCATCTACTAAATCATACTTCTGGCATTGCCAGTTATACAGAAATTGAAGAATTTGGAAGTCTTGTCCCGCAAGACCTACCAAGAGATTCCTTAACCAGAATTATAGAAACTAAAGATTTTCTATTTGAACCAGGTGAAGCCTTAATCTATAATAATTCCGCTTATTTTTTCTTGGGATTGATTATTGAAAAAGTTACTGAGAAGGCTTACGAACAATATTTAGACGAAGTGATTTTTGAGCCTTTAGGTATGAAGAACACGTATTACTGTTCTACGAGCAAGGCAGTCAAAAACAAAGCCTATGGTTACGATTTTAGTCCGGAAGGTTTACAACAAAAACAATATTTAAACCATAAATGGCCTTACGCAGCGGGTTCATTATGTAGTACCACAGAAGACCTTTTAATTTGGATGAATGCTTTGCATAATCAAAAAATAGTTAGCAATGAACAGTATCAAGAATTAATAACCCCAAAAACTTTAAACGATGGGATTCAGGTAAGATACGCTATGGGACTTACCAACTTCACGAATTATGGCCATCAAGAAATCGGTCATGGTGGTGGCATACCAGGCTTTTTATCTGATACCAGATATTACCCCGAAGAAGACCTATATATTATTTGTCTTGTAAATACAGCAGGACCTCATGGCGGAAATTTTTTCGCCAATAAAATTACTTGGAATATCCTTGAGAAAAAAGAATATGAAGGAATCGAATTAGATTTTGACCCGAACGAAATCACCGGTACTTATTCTGGTCAAACCCGTGGTCGAAAACAATCTGTTAATGTGCAGGCCCTAACAGATGCTATTACAATTGAATTTAATGGCAATGGAAAAATAGACACCCTCAGAACCTATATAGGCGATTATACTTGGATGGATGGCAATACCAAAATTAGAATTAAAGACGATCTTTCAAAAGTAGATCAGGTTTCCGGATTTTATATTATGAAAAAAAAGTAAACAATAACTATGATAACTAAAAGATCAAATCAATTATTATCTATATTATTTCTCTTTACCCTCGCAATGTCCCAAGGGCAACAAAACAAAAACGTAGCACAATTAGATGCCATGATTGTTCAAGGTATGCAGGACTGGAAGGTTCCTGGTTTAGCAACAATTGTAGTAAAAGACGGAGAAGTTGTTTTTCAAAAAACCTACGGCGTGAAAAATTTGACTACGAAAGAGCCTGTCAATGAAAACACCTTATTCAATATGGCCTCGACTACAAAAGCGGTCGTAGCCATTGCCATGAGTATGTTGGTTGATGAGGGCAAACTTGATTGGGACGATAAAGTAGTGGACCACCTCCCCTATTTTAAATTGTCCGACCCATACATCACCGCAAATGCTAGGGTAAAAGATTTATTCACCCACAATTTGGGTATTGGTAATGCTGATGTTTTGTGGACACTCGATAGCGTTTCAACGAAGGAGACTATTAAAAGGTTTCAATTTGCTGAGAAAGCCTACCCGCTTCGCGGAGGGTTTACCTATCAGAATATTATGTATGCAGTCGCTGGAGAAGTAATCAAAGAAGTAAGCGGGCAACCATGGAATGAATTTGTAACAGAACGTATATTCAAAACTTTAGGTATGAATAGAACTCAAGCCGTGGCAAGTGATATTTTTAAAGCAGGTGATTTTGTAACTCCCTATTATGATGATTCTGAAGAAGGTATTGTCGAGGTTGATTACGGTTTTTCCGATCAAATAGGTCCGGCAGGAATGATTTGTTCTAGTGCAAATGATATTTCAAAGTATTTGACATTTCTTGTAAATGATGGTGTGCACAAGTCTGATACTTTGGTACAACCAAAAACATTCAAGTATCTTTTTGAGCCTAAATCGTTTTTAGGCAATACTGGAACGTACCCTACAAATGCATTGACCAAACCAAATTGGAATACCTATGCTATGGGTTGGTTTCAACAAGATTATCGAGGGCATAAACTTGATTTTCATACAGGAAGCTTATTTGGTCTGGTTGCCATAGCTGGTATTGTACATGAAAAGGATATGGCTGTTTACGTGTTTGCCAATTTAGACCATGCAGAATTACGACATGCCATCCTTTACAAAGCTATTGACCTTTTTGCTTTTGAAGATGATTCACGTGATTGGCATAATGAAGTTTTTAATTTGTACCAAGGATTTAAAAAATCAAATCTAGAATTTCAAGAAAAAAAGAAAAAAGAACGCATTTTAAATACCAAGACAAGTTTAGCCCTAATAGAATATGAGGGCACGTATAATAACGAGTTGATAGGTTCAGCTAAAGTTAAATATAACAATGGCCAACTTCAAATTGATTTCAATGACTTTGTAAAATATAATCTAGAACATTGGCATTATGACACTTTTTTGACCAATAAAGATTCGAGATTTCGTCAAAAAATGATGATACGATTTGAATTGAATACCGATGGAAAAGTTCAAGAATTAGATTTGTTTGGTGATGTCCTTACAAAAACAAAATAAAAACACATTATCTTAAATGTACATTCCGCATTACTACAAAAAAGAAAACCTTGAAGAAATCAAAGAATTCATTCAAGAAAATAGCTTTGGTATTTTAATAAATCAGGTCAATAACAAACCATGGGCTACCCACATTCCATTAGAACTAGACATAGATGAAAGTGGGAATGATATTTTGGTAAGTCATATTTCAAAAGCAAATCCGCAATGGAAGGAATTTGAAAAGCAACCAGAAGTGCTCTGTGTTTTTAATGGGCCTCATTCTTATATTTCGTCTTCGTGGTATAGAGAGGAAGAGGTGCCAACCTGGGATTATATTGCCATTCATGTATACGGTAGAATAAGAATTTTATCAGAATCAGAGGTAATGGATTCTATGAGAAAATTAGTCGCCAAATATGAAGCAAATTCAAAAAACCCGATTTCGTTAGAAAACATGTCTGAAAAAACCTTGAGGCAGGTAAAGGGTGTAGTCGGTTTTAAAATTGAAATATCGGATATTCAAGCTGCTTATAAACTTTCTCAAACGAGACCTGAAGATCATCAATCGATTATTAAAGAATTAAATGATGGTAATGTAACATCTAAAGAAATTGGTATACATATAGAAAAACAATCAAAACTAAATCAATAGATTATGCTACATAATAAATTTTGGCAAGGTTTTTTCGCAATTGCCCCGCTATTAATAGGTGTTTTGGCAATCGTGTTTTATTTCTTTTTTATTTTCAATTTGGTAACTACCATTGAAACTAATGAAGCTATGGATGCCAACACTTCAGTATCCCTAATTTTAGGAGAGCTTGCTTGGTTTTTTACTTTTATTGGCTTGGCAATCATAATTTCAGTAAGTAGTTTTATTTTTTACATTGTTCATGCTGTCCAAAACCCCAATCTCAAAGAAAATAATCTTCTAATTGTTTGGGTTCTACTTTTTGTATTTGTTGGAGGAATAGGACAATTAGTTTATTGGCTCGTCGAAATAGTAAGTAAAAACCAGCAATTGAGGACTTAACACTTTATTATGTCATATTCAAATCAAATTACCATTATTGATTTCGAAGAAAAGTACCAAGAAGACTTTAAGAAATTAAACCAATGGTGGATTGAGAAATACTTCACTATGGAGAAAATGGATTTTCAAGCCCTAGATAATCCGAAAGAATATATTATTGATAAAGGAGGTTATATTTTAATCGCATTACTAAAAGGTGAAGCTGTTGGGGTTTGTGCATTAATACCAACCAAGCTTAGTGATTATGATTTTGAATTGGCCAAAATGGGGGTTGCACAAAATGCGCAAGGTCATGGTATTGGTTACCTTTTGGGAAAAGCAGTGATTCATAAAGCACGACTTAATGGAGCAAAAAGAATTCACCTTGAAAGCAATACAATATTAGCACCTGCGATTAGGTTATATGAAAAATTGGGGTTCAACGAGGTTAAGGGACTTCCAAGCCCGTATGAAAGGTGTAACATTCAAATGGATTTAAATTTATAATTGTTTGTTCAAAGAACATCTAATTCTTTTAGTTTTTAAATAATTAAAAATTGACAACAAAATATGGTTGTTCTAATGGTTTACATCTTTTTTATTTAAAATGAACTACTTTAATAATAGTTAAACAAACTTTTTTAATCGTCGTATTTTTAATATATTATCCTTTAAATAACGCTCATTGAAAAGCATTCTACACAAAGTTATTCAACCTTTTACGTGCGACTCTTGGTATTTAAATCTATTTATCAAAGTGCCTCAAATTGTAATGGGTATCATATTAGCTTTTCATTTCGGAAAGTACTCCTTTGGAGTTCCGTGGTCTCCAGAGCGACTTAATTTAACCTTTTTTGAAGTTGCCCCCTGGTTTTTAGATGTGGTAAGTAACTTTTATAATCCAATTGGTAATTTTCCCTATGCCTTTGCACTCTTCTCTGGTCTAACTAAAATTGTAGGAGGTATTGCACTTATACTGGGCGTATTCTCAAGAATTGCTTCCTTTTGTGTAATAATTTTAATGTCTATATTTTTAATAAATCAAGAGTTTATAGATTTTAATTTCACTTTTCCATTATTCTTTATCGCTGTAAGTTGCTTTTCACTTTATTTTGGTTCTGGTAAATTCGGTATTGATTACCTCATTGCTAAAAAATTTTTTTCTACTTCATCAAACAGATAATCTTACAATTCGGTATTTAATTTCTACAACTCAGTAGGGTTACTTTTTTTATTGAAGGTCATGTCTGCACTTTTGTACTATCATTAACAAACAAAATCAAAAAACAAAATGAAAAAATTAGCATTTATTATCGGAGTATTTTTTATTTCAATTACGGCAAAAGCACAAGAACAAGAACAAGAATTAGTTAAGATAACTGTTACCATTGAAAATGTGCTAAATGACAATGGAATTATCCTTGTTTCATTACATAATGAAGATACCTTCATGAAAGGAGCTGGAGTTATTGATTTGGCAGACCAAGCCCAAAAGGGCGAAGTTACTTTAACCTTCGAAAATGTAAAACCGGGCACCTATGCTGTTATGGTATTACATGATGAAAACGAAAATAACAGAATGGACTTTGAATCAAACGGAATGCCAAAAGAAAGCTATGGAATGTCCGGCAATGCGATGGTGATGGGACCACCAACATTTAATGACGCAAAATTTGAAGTCGCCTCAGAAGACCTAGAATTCAAAATAAGATTCTAACAACTACCATCAATCAATTTATCAAATGAATCAACCCCATGTAAAAGTGGGGTTGCTTGTTATATAGGATTTATCAATCTTAATAATTAAAATCAATCAATTATTCTGATGGTTTTGTAACTTTAAGGCTCAATATTTCTTTAATGACAATTACACAATTACAGTACGTTTTAGCAGTTGCGGAATATCAAAATTTTACTTTGGCAGCCGAAAAGAGTTTTGTCACTCAACCCACATTAAGTATGCAAGTTCAAAAATTAGAAGACGAACTTGATATATTAATTTTTGACCGAAGTAAAAAGCCAATTTCTATTACTGAGGTCGGAAAAAAAATTGTTGCTCAAGCAAAAAACATTGTTGCTGAAGCTGACAGAATCAAAGATATCGTTGACCAGGACAAGGGCTTTATTGGTGGAGATTTTACTTTAGGAATAATTCCAACAGTTATGCCAACCTTACTTCCAATGTTCTTATCCACTTTCATCAAAAAGTACCCAAAAGTAAATCTTATTATAAAAGAACAAGCTACAGATACCTTAATAAAGAATATTCAAGATGGGCATTTAGATGCTGCAATTGCCGCAACCCCGTTAGAGGTAGAATTCATTAAAGAAAAACCTCTTTATTATGAACCCTTCGTAGGATACGTACCCAATAACCATAGGTTAACAAATCTCAAAGAAATCTCAACCTCTGATTTAGATATTGCTGACATTTTACTATTACAAGACGGACATTGCTTTAGAGATGGGGTTATTAATTTGTGTAAATCTCCAAAGGACCGTTCTGATGAACATTTTAAAATCGAGAGTGGTAGTTTTGAGACTTTGGTAAATTTATCTAATGAAGGAATGGGAATGACCTTGCTACCATTTTTAAATACTTTAGAATTAGATAAACGGAAAAAGGAGAACCTACGTCATTTCAAAAAGCCCTCACCAGCCCGAGAAATTAGCTTAATTTATCATAAAAGTGAATTAAAAATACAAATAACCGAAGCTATAAAAGAAGTTATTTCAGCAGTAGTAAGAGGTGCTATTGCTTTTCAAGATGTTCAAATTATTAGCCCTTTAAGTAAAAATTAAAACCGCCCGAAGGCGGTTTGTTATGCTTTTAAGTAAAGTAAACTTTGGTGTAATTCTGGTTTGTCGTCAATAAATTGTTGTAACCAGATTTTGAGTTCTTCAATTTCATCAGGCAGTAGTCTTGAAACTGCCTTCTTTAGCTCTTTTGCAAATAATTTTGCATCAAAACTGACTTTCTGCAATACAGTCTTAGTGTATTCCAACATAGCTCTTGCCATATTTTAAATTGTATTTATTAGGTTTATTGGTTGCTCACTAATTTAGTCAGAAAAGACATATATTGTTGACATCTAAGCGTTAAAAATTAAATAATTTCATGTTAAAATCGACAAGGAGCATATTACAAGATGTTTTAAATCAATTCATTAGAAGAAAAACGCTTTTAATCTGTTTTATCTGCGCTGTTGTATTTAGTTGCTCATCAGTAAACCTCAATAGAGAACTAAAGGGTGTGAATTCAATTCTTGAAGGTGATTTTTATAATAACCAATTTACCGGTATTTTAATCGTGAATACAGATAAAACGGATACTATACTTGCTTTAAACAGTGACAAATATTTTATCCCAGCAAGTAATGTAAAAATTTTTACTCTTTATTCAGGTTTAAAATTAATACCTGATTCTATACCTGCACTTAAATATATAAAACAGAACGACACTTTGTATTTTGAAGGTACTGGCGATCCTAGTCTTATTCATCCCTTCTTCAATGACACATCAGCATTGAAATTTTTAGAAAATCATCCGAACTTAGTGTTTTCAAATTCTAATTTTAGAGATACAAAACTTGGGCCTGGTTGGGCCTGGGAAGATTTTGAATTTTACTTTTCCCCTGAAAGAAGTGGCTTACCTGCTTATGGCAATGTTGTAAAAATCTTAGAATCAGACTCCTTAATGGTATCACCAGGTGTGTTCAACAATTCAATTCGTAGAGGAAAACAGAATCATAAGCGAAGTATTACCGAGAATAAGTTCAATATTCCAGAAAATTTAATTGATACTTTAGAGATACCGTTTATAACATCCAATGAACTAACCCAATCTTTACTTCAAAATGAGCTTCAAAAACCAATTAAACTTAGTGAGGGCTTTCCAAAAGGGCAGAAAAAAGTACTTTATGGAATGTCAACTGATTCCATTTACAAAAGAATGCTTTTTGAAAGTGATAATTTTTTAGCAGAACAATTAATGCTTGTAGCTTCTTCTACTTTATCAGATAGTTTAAGTTTTAAAATATCAAGAAATTACATTTTAAAAAATCAACTTTTATTTTTAAATCAACAACCACGCTGGGTTGATGGTTCAGGACTATCGCGCTATAACTTATTTACCCCTGAGTCTTTCGTGCATGTGCTTAGCAAATTAAAGAAAGAAGTTGCTCAAGATCGCTTGTTTCATATTTTTCCAATGTGGGATGCTTCAGGAACAATTACCAAACCCAGTACAACAAATGAAACAAACTTTATATACGCCAAATCTGGAGGAATGGGTAATGTTTATAATTTAAGTGGGTATTTAATAACTAAATCTGGTAAAGTATTCATATTTAGTTTTATGAATAATCATTTTAGAATGCCAAGTAGCGAGATTCGACAAAAAATGTATTCAATTCTAAAAAAAATTCACGACTTATATTAAATCAATTAAATAATCCATTTAGTTGAGCCCACTGCAACAGCATTATAGTTTTTGCATCTTTTATTTCTCCATTAGTCACCATGGCTAGCGCATTTTCAAAACTCATTTCTAGAACTTCAATATTTTCAGTTTCGTCAACAGCTCCTCCTCCTTCACTTACTCGCATTCGAGCTTCATATTCGCCAATAAAAAAGTATAATATCTCAGTCACCGAACCTGGTGACATATAGGATTCAAAAACCTTTTTGACTTTCTCAATTTTATAACCTGTCTCCTCTTCTACTTCCATTTTAATAGTTTCTTCAGCATTGCCCTTTTCTAAAATACCAGCGCATGCTTCTACCATCATACCATCTTCATTTCCATTAACGTAAGTTGGCATACGAAATTGACGCGTTAAAACCACTTTTCTTTTAGTACTATTATATAGTAAAATCACTGCACCATTTCCACGATCATAAGCTTCTCTCTCTTGAGTTTCCCATGAACCATCTTCCTTCTTGTAATCAAACGTATATTTATTAAGGGTATACCAGTTGTTAGATAGTAGCTCTTTTTTTATTTTTCTAACGTTTCCATGTTTCATCAATATATTTCAAGGTTTATTAGATTAAACGGTAATTGCTTTATTCAAATATCTTCTAAAAGGCAGCATAATATTATATGCATTAATAAGATAATCTTCAAAATCATCTTTTAAAACTAAGTCTGAAGAAAATTCCATCGCAACGGCAAAAGTTTTATTTCGTAATAAATCGATATGACGATGTTTATTCGAAAATCCTTTGGGTGCATTGGTTAATTTGACATCTTCATATAGTCCTCCAATGAGGTTTTTAAACGATTTTTTATTTAAAATTTGAAGCAATTCTTCTCCGTCATAGTCAATGGCATCTCTAATACTTCGCAATCGCTTAGGGTCTGGCCTCCATAAACCCCCGGCAAACATAGAGCGCTCAATACCAATCTCAACATAAAAATCACCAGTATTCGGACGTTTATCAAATCCTGCTCCAAAATGGTCTTTATATATTGGCTTATTTGGATGAAACATTAAATTATTATTGATGCGATTGATACCCTTTTTACCGGGTGTATCATAATAAGCATCATCTATTACAGAAAGTTTTGAATTGATATCATTTAGCCAAGCTATGTAATCATCGCGAACTTCTTTATACCATTTTCTATTGGTATCCATCCATTCTTTATTGTTGTTCTTTTGTAACTCTTGTAAAAAGTTGATTTGGTTTTTAAAATCCATGAAACGAACATAATAAAAAACACCCCTAAAGTTGCCCTTAAGGGTGTGAAATCCTATAATTTTTTAACTAACAGAGCCTCTAAAAACCACGGTCTCCCATTGCAATGTCGCCAAGAGTGCCTAAAATACTTCCCTCGCCTTTATCCTTTCCACCTCTAGGGATTGACGATAAAACTCTACCGGCTAATCGACTAAATGGTAAAGACTGAACATATACCGTTCCCGGGCCTCTTAGGGTAGCAAAGAAAAGTCCTTCACCCCCAAATACCGTATTCTTTATACCTCCGACAAATTCAATATCATAATCTACGGTATGAGAAAAACCTACTATACAACCAGTATCTACTTTTAAGACTTCACCAGCCGCCAATTCTTTTTTAGCCATTGTTCCGCCAGCATGTACAAAAGCCATTCCATCACCTTCTAGCTTTTGCATAATAAAACCTTCACCACCAAAAAGCCCTCGTCCCAATTTCTTTGAAAATTCAATACCTACGGAAACACCTTTTGCGGCGCACAAGAAAGCATCTTTTTGACAAATAAATTTTCCTCCTTTTTCAGATAAATCAATTGGCAATATTTTACCTGGATATGGTGAAGCAAAACTTACTTTCTTTTTACCTTGACCTATATTTAAAAAGGCAGTCATAAATAAACTTTCACCAGTCAACATGCGCTTACCTGCTGAAAATATTTTACCCAGAACACTACTGTCTTGATTAGAGCCATCGCCGAAAATGGTGTCCATTTTAATATCTGTATTCATCATCATAAAGCTTCCTGCTTCAGCTACCACCGCTTCTTGAGGGTCGAGTTCAATTTCGACATATTGCATTTCTTCCCCATAAATTTCATAGTCTATTTCGTGTGCATTCATGTTTTAAAGTTTTTTGTTGATAGCTATTAGTTAGTGAAAATGATATTTTGTTACAAACTATTTCTTTAACCTTACGGTCCATTCAAAGTTGAATGTAGAAACCAATACCCCATCTTTATTTACTCCAAAAGACTTCATCCAAAACTTTTGGCCCTCTCCAGTCTCAATAGTTTTTTGAATTGCATCAGCAATTAAATGTCCGTCTTCACAAGTAAATGTGATTTTACCTGTAGCTTTTTTAGAAAAGTTAGCTGTATTATTTTGAACTAACATTGATATTTTACGACCACTTTCGCGTATTTGATCACTAACCATTGCCCCAGTTACAAGCTCGGCAGCCATACCCTGAACTGCCCAAAACATACTTTTAAAAGGGTTTTGATTAATCCAACGGTGGGTAACAGTGGCAATCGCTTTTTGGTTATCTAAATGTTTTAACCGCACACCACACCACCAAGCAGAAGGTAATTTAAAAAAGGTAAAAGTGTTGAATTTACTGGTACTAATAGCCATATGTACTTATTATTTCCGCTAAAAGTAATTAAAATATTCGCTATTTCAATATGTTAATAATATGTTAATATTTAGTACTATGTGTTGCATAGTACCTTTTTTTAGATATATATTTGTATCGTAAGCTAATAGGTAATCTATTTGGTTTACCTAATCATCAATCAAAAATCATGACAGAATCATTAACTAAACACGAGCGAAACCTATCTGCTATTATTCATGCTTCTACGTTTTCAAAGTACTTCATTCCTTTTGGTAATTTCATTTTACCATTAATACTTTGGACCGCAAATAAAAAAGAATATGAATTTGTTGATTACAATGGTAAGCAAGCCTTAAATTTTCAAATAAGTATGCTACTTTACTCCATTATAGCGGGGTTAATTAGCATTCCATTTTTCATTGGATTTTTACCAGATTTATTTAACGGAGATTTTTTTGGGTTTCATAGGTTAAGTGATTACAATAATTTAAACATTCATTTAAGCAGTGACGACTTCCGGTTTGGTCGTTGGTTATGGCCCGCTGGTATTACTGGTGTGCTACAGGCCGGACTCGTCATTGTGAATGTAGTATATACTATTCTGGCAACCATAAGGACTAACGAAGGTCAAACCTTTAAATATCCTTTCACCATAAAATTCATTAAATAAAACATTCCATCAAAAAAAAGGAGTTTAATCATCAATCAAAAACGAACAAAACATCAATCAACCGATGCTAATCACATCAACCAAAAGCCCATCATACCCCCTCTCCGAAGTGGAGAGGGCTAAGATGGAATCAGATGCCAAAACAAGTTTGGCACAAACGAACAGTTAATTTAATACGAATCCTTACATTATGAATATAGAAAACACAAAAGCACAAATGCGAAAAGGGGTTCTAGAGTATTGCATTCTTTCTATCTTAAAAGATAAAGACAAATATGCATCTGAAATTCTAGGAGCTTTAAAAGACGCAAAGATGCTCGTGGTCGAGGGTACTATTTACCCATTATTGACCCGATTGAAAAATGCAGGGCTGCTCAATTATCGTTGGGAAGAATCAACTTCAGGGCCGCCACGCAAATATTATGCGCTCACTGAAACAGGTCAGTTGTTTTTAAACGAACTCAACGGTACTTGGGATGAACTTAGAAATGCAGTTAACTTGGTAACCAACAACAAATAAGCCGATTAAAAAACGGTAAAAAATATTCAAAAAATGAACAAGACAGTAAATATAAATTTAGCAAACTCACTATTTCATATAGATGATGCGGCTTATGATAAGCTTAGACGCTATCTCGAGTCCGTAAAAAGATCTTTTGCAGGAACTGCTGGCAGCGATGAAATTATAGCTGATATTGAGGCTAGAGTAGCCGAGCTTTTTCTTGAAAAAATGGAAAATGAGCGTCAAGTAATCACACAAAAAGAAGTTGATGCAGTAATCAATATTATGGGTCAACCAGAGGACTACATGGTAGATGAAGATATTTTTGAAGACCAACCAAAATCTTCAAGTTCCAAAACAACTTCAACTTCACGAGTAAAAAAACTCTATAGAGATACCGATCAAAAGTACATAGGTGGTGTTTGTTCTGGGCTTGAATATTATCTAGGCTTTGATGCGCTTTGGATTCGCTTAATATTCCTTTTACTTGGTATTTTTACCGGGTTCGGATTTATAGCATACATACTTTTATGGATTTTAGTTCCGGAGGCGTCAACTACTTCACAAAAGTTAGATATGACGGGAAAGCCAATCAACATCAGCAATATAGAACGCAAAGTTAAAGAGGGGTTTGATGATGTTGCCGACAAAGTAAAAAATGTCGATTATGACAAAATGGGCGATAAAGTCAAAAGCGGCTCCAAGACTTTTTTCGACACCATTGGTGATATTATCATGTTTCTATTTAAGGTATTTGGTAAATTCATTGGTATTTTATTGATTATAGTGGGTGCTTCAACTTTAATTGGACTATTCATCGGTCTTTTTACAGTTGGTATTATTGACGTAGTTCATTTACCAGGTCTCGACTTTTATGATATTGTCAACACTTCGGGTGCTCCAGTATGGCTAGTTTCACTTTTATTATTCTTTGCTGTTGGTATTCCTTTTTTCTTCTTGCTTTATTTAGGCTTGAAAATTTTAGTAAATAACCTCAAGTCCATTGGTAATATTGCAAAGTTCTCATTATTAGGTCTTTGGTTGGTTACTGTAGGCGTTTTAATTGCACTGGCGGTAAGACAAGCAGCTGAATTTGCTACGGTAGGTAGCGTAAGCGTGAAAGAAGAATGGGTTATGGCAGATAACGATAGTATTCTTATTCAGATGAATAATAGCGATTATGACTTAACCATGGACAGAGTTCATTTTGGAAGAATGATGCTGGCTTATGACGATAATGATACCCCAATTTTAGTATCTGACGATGTACGTTTTGATATTAAAAAATCAAAAGATACCATAGCTCGATTAAATATTAGAAAAGATAGTCATGGTCCAACCTTTGAAAAAGCAAGGGAACGCGCCAAAAAGGTTGATTATGGGTACAATATTAATGGAAATGTTATTACACTTGACGACTATTTAACCACCGTTTCAGAAAACAAAGCCCGACAACAAGAAATAAGAACAACTGTCTTAATTCCTGAAGGAACCATTGTTTCTTTTGGAGAATATGTGAGTGGACATGTTGGAAGAAGTACTAAAAATGACCGAGACTACTATCGTAGTGACATCATAGATTATACCTGGATTATGGGAAGCGATGGTGAGCTTAAGTGCCAAGATTGCCCTGTAAAATCCTTCGAGTATGATGATGATAATGATGGAAAAATTATTATTAATGAAGATGGAATAGATATTAAAATTAACGACCGTGATGAAAAGGGAAAAATCATCATTAATGAGGATGGCATTGATATCGACGTACAGGACCGAAACGAATCTTTTAAATTAAAGGTGGATGAAGACGGAGTTGAAATTAAAACAGAAGATGACAACTAAATCGACAGTTGAGTAAACACAATCAACAACTCGGCACTTATTAATAGTACTAAATTAAAATAAATACGAATTTCAATCAATCATTAATAACAAACCCGTAAACAAGTTCAGGGTAAAAAAACGAAAATCATGACAACTTTAGCACGAATGGCCATAGCCGCCTTATTAGCATTATTTATGACTTCCTGCGCCTTTGACGTAAACTTTGGCGATGGAAAAAGAGGAAACGGAGAAATAGTCGAAGAATCTCGAGGTATTACAAGAGATTTTACCTCAGTTCACGCTTCTGAAGGATTAGATGTATTTGTAACGCAAGGTGATCAATTTAAAATTTTAGTTGAAGCCGATGAGAATATTATTGATTTAATCGGAACTGACATAAAAGATGGTAGGTTAAAAATACATGCCATAGAAAATATCGGAAGAGCTACTAAAAATATTTATGTTACCATGCCGAATATCACAGAATTGAGTAGTTCAAGTGGAGCAGATTTGGTTGCACAAAATGTTATTAAAGCTGATAAAATTGAATTCGATGCCAGCAGTGGTTCTGATATTGAAGCTCAAGTAAATGCTAACGAAGTAATTGCTGAAGCAAGTAGTGGGGCGGATATTAGAGTGTCTGGCCGTACCGATGTGCTTTATGCTGATGCAAGTAGTGGTTCAGATATTAAAGCGAGGGGATTAGAAACTAAACGATGTAATGCCGATGCAAGCAGTGGTGCTGACATTTCTGTTAATGTTTCTGAATCTTTAACAGCTGATGCAAGTAGTGGTGCTGACATTTCTTACTCCGGTGAGGCTAGTGTTACTCATAAGAAATCTGTATCGGGTAGCGTTCACAAATACTAAAAAGTAATCACTAATTCATACTAAAAAAGCCTCAAGTAGAACTTGAGGCTTTTCTTATTGAAATGATTTATCAATAATATATTATCAATTTATTGGCTAAAAAATTAAATATTTAATGATTTTTTGTACCTTAAAAGGAGAATTAATCATTTCATTAAAACATTGAGCCATGAAAAAATTACTGACCGTAGGTTCTATGATGTTTGTATTGATTTTTGCCGCAATACTAACCTCATCAAAACCTGAAAATTATCATTCTATTGAAGGTACTTGGGAGCTAGAAAGTTTTCACAACTATGACGACGGTATTAATATATCGAGCACTGAGCCAAAGGCTGATGGTTATAGGCAGGTTAAAATGTTTTATAATGGTAGAGTTATGTGGTCTAGGTATGTACCCAACGAACCGAAGGGCAGGTTTGGTTATGGCTCGTACTATCTTACCGAAGATGAGCTCCATGAAACCATAATTTATGGAGATGACGAGATGATGAAAGCTCTAGATACGTTAACTGAATTTATTTTTGAACTTGATTTAAAGAATGATAGATACAGCCAAATAAATTTGGACGAGGAAGGAAATAGAACTTTCTCGGAAAATTATAAGCGTTTGAATTAGCAATTAAAGAACGACCCACAAAAAAAGCTGCATTTTAGAATGCAGCTTTTTTATTTTTTTATAGTAATTAGCTTGTCACACAACAACTTCTTCCTTGGACTCAACAGCCGCTAAATAACGTTCTGCGTCTAGAGCTGCCATACATCCTGTACCTGCTGCAGTAACCGCTTGTCGGTATTCTTTGTCTTGAACATCTCCACTTGCGAATACACCAGGCTTATTAGTTTTTGTTGATTTACCTTCTGTTAGTACATAACCAGTATCATCCATATCTAATTGTCCCTTAAAAATATCTGTATTGGGTTTATGACCTATGGCTATAAACAACCCTGTTATTTCAATATCTTCCTTTTCATTTGTTTGATTGTTTACCATTCGTAAACCTTCAACTACTTGTTCACCTAATACTTCATCTACTTCAGTATTATATCTAACGTCTATATTATCAAGACTATTCACTCTATGCTGCATTGCTTTTGAAGCACGCATATGATCTTTACGAACTAACATGGTAACCTTATTACAAATATTAGCGAGGTAAGACGCTTCTTCAGCAGCTGTATCACCTGCTCCAACGATAGCAACATCTTGCCCTTTATAGAAAAAACCATCACATACTGCGCAGGCCGAAACACCTCCACCTCTAAGTCGTTGCTCACTAGGTATGTTCAAATATTTAGCCGTGGCTCCTGTAGATATAATAACGCTTTCAGCCTCTATGACTTTACTATCATCAACGGTAACCTTATGAATTCCACCAACTTGGTCACTAAAGTCAACTGCTGTCACCATTCCTATTCGAACTTCCGTACCAAAACGTTCTGCTTGTTGTTGTAATTGTACCATCATTGTTGGACCATCAATTCCCTCAGGATATCCCGGAAAATTATCAACCTCAGTAGTAGTTGTTAACTGCCCACCAGGTTCCATACCTGTATACATCACTGGTTTCAAATCTGCTCGGGAAGCATATATAGCTGCTGTATATCCAGCAGGCCCTGATCCTATAATTAAAGTTTTTAATCGTTCTATTTGTTCTGACATAATTTAAATATCCTCTAATTCTTAATATTACAAAAGTAGGTTTTTTGATGAAAAACTTACATCGGGTTATTAGAGCTTATGAACAAAAACCAACAATTACTAAAACTTAAAATTAAAAATATTGAATAAGGTATTTGAGCGAAGTATAGCAAAATTCTAGCCTTAAGCCTCACAAAAGGTGCAATAGAATTTTGGTGTAAAAAAGTTTAATATCCAATTATTGCCATTATTCCATTGTAAGAAATAATCAATGAAAAAAATAGAGCAGCAAAGAGACTTATATTAATTAGAAAACTTGTTTTGTGTTCTCCCATTAACTTCTTATTATTTATTAATAAAAGAATGCCAATAATTACAAGGGGTAGAACAAATACATTAAATACTTGAGATAGAATTTGCATCTCAATAGGGTTAGCTCCGAATATCGGTACGATTAAGGCAAACAAGCAGGCAATAAAAGTGATAATTCTAAACTGTTTTGAACTGGTATCTAGTTTTCCAGATTGGTAATCTGCAACCAGTATGGGAGCGATTAAAAGACAAGGAAAAATGGAAGAAAGTCCCGCGCTTAATGTTCCAAAAAAGAAAAGAGTAAGTGCAAATTTTCCTGCAACGGGTTCCAAAACCCCTACCATATCTATTACTTTAGTTACGGGTTGCCCTTGATGGTACAAGGCACCACAAGCAACAGCCATTATTGTCGCACTGATAAAAAACACTAGAGATGCTGCAATAATCGCATCTTTCTTTTGCTGTTTTAAATGCTGAATAGTCCAACCCTTGCCTTGTACAAACAATGGTCTGGATAAAAAAGTAGCAGCAGCCATAGTAGTTCCAACAAAAGCAGCAACCATCATTTGACCGCCTTGTACTTTTGGTATTGAGGGTATCAAACCTTGAGCTACTTCTATCGGTAAAGGGTATACCATAAAAAGTGATATCAAGAACGAAAAAGCCATTATCGTCACGAAAATGACCAAGATTTTTTCAAAGAAAGTGTATTTACCAACCAATAGCAGTGCGTAAAAAATCGCTATTACCGTAATGGCTACGATTAAAACCGTTTCATATTGATGGTCTCCTACGCTAGGGAAATAAATATGAATTATCTCAAAAATTATATTGGAGGATATTCCTAAAATACCCATTAAAGAATTCCATTGCCCGAATGAAATACCTAGAATGATCAAGATTGCAATAAGTTTACCAAACCTCAAATGCTTTTTAAAAGCAAACAAAGCTGTTTCACCAGTAAGTAAGGCATAATTGCCATAGACATAAATTAAAACACCGGAAAAGAAACAACTTAAAAGCAATACCCATAACAGTTGCATGCCATAAGTACTTCCTGCAACTATCATTGAGGTTACACTGCCCGTACCTATGGTATAACCGATTGCAAAAATACCTGGGCCAAATGCTAGAACAAGCCCAAGAATCTTCTTCCAAAGTGATGTACTTGGGCTTGTTGCTTCCATTTTATTATGACTTTAACTTAGAAATTAAATTTAAAGTATCTGAAACCTTTTTCTCAAGCCCCTTGAAGTCTTTATTAGCTAATATCTCCTTACTAATAAGCTTTGAACCCATACCTACACAAGTAACACCAGCATCAAACCATCCCTTTAAATTACTTTCATCGGTACTAACTCCTCCCGTAGGCATTACACTGGTCCAAGGTTGAGGGCCTTTTATTGCCTTTACGAAACCTGGTCCATAGGTAGACCCTGGAAACAATTTAACTATTTCACAGCCTAATTCCTCAGCATTATTAATTTCAGTCAAGGAGCCACATCCAGGTGACCATAATACTTTTCTTCTATTGCAAACTATTGCAATATCTTCTCTAAGCGAAGGTGTTACAATAAAGTTAGCTCCCATCTGCATAAAAAGAGAAGCAGCAGCAGCATCTGTAATTGAGCCAACACCCATTATCATTCCAGGCAACTCCTTTATTGCATATTTATTTAATTCTAAAAATACTTCATAAGCAAAATCTCCACGTGCAGTAAACTCCATTAATCGAGAACCACCATCATAGCAAGCTTTTAGTACTTTCTTTCCTAATTCAATATCTGGATGATAAAATAACGGCACCATTCCATTATCCTTCATCACTTTTGCAACTTCTATTCTTGAATATTGTGCCATTATCGTAATTTATCTTGCAACCCTTCCAGAAGCATCACCACTCATTAGTTTTTCAACTTCTGCCACTGTAGCTAAGTTAGCATCTCCTTTAATTGTATGCTTTAAACATGATGCTGCTACTGCAAAATTTAACGCATTTTGGTCGTCTTCTGGGTACTTTAAAAGTCCATAAATGAGTCCACCCATAAAAGAATCTCCTCCTCCTACTCTATCAACAATATCTGTTATTTGATATTCTGGTGATTTAAACATGGTTTTTCCATCATATAAAACTCCAGCCCAACTATTATGAGATGCCGAAATAGAGCCACGTAAAGTAGTTATTACTTTTTTAGCCTTGGGGAATTTTTTCATCATTTGCTCACAAACAGATAAAAATGCTTCAGCCTTTACATGCTCTCCTTGAGTTGTGATATCCAAACCTTCTGGCTTAATTCCAAAATGCTTTTCTGCATCTTCTTCATTACCCAAAACAATATCACAGTATGAAGTAATATCTGTCATTACTTTCTCTCTATGAGCGTCATCACAATAATTCCAAAGTTTTGCACGGTAATTTAAATCCGTTGATATGGTAATTCCTTTAGCACTTGCAACTTTTACTGCTTCTAGACAAACATCGGCAGCACCCTCAGAAATTGCTGGTGTAATTCCCGTCCAATGAAACCATTCAACACCTTCAAAAACAGCATCCCAATTAATCATGCCTGATTCAATTTCGGAAATTGCTGAGTGTGCACGATCATAAACCACTTTGCTACCACGGCTTACCGCACCAGTCTCTAGGAAATATATTCCAAGACGATCACCACCATATACTATTTTATCTGTACCTACGCCTCTTTTTCGCATTTCCATTAATGCACATGCTCCAATATCATTTTTAGGTAACCTAGTTACAAAATCGACAGGAACTCCATAATTAGCAAGTGAAACTGCCACATTAGATTCACCACCACCATATACTACATCAAAACTATTGGCTTGTGAAAATCTTAAAAATCCCGGAGGTGCTAATCTTAGCATGATTTCTCCGAAGGTCACTACTTTTTTCATTTGAAAATATGTTATTTATATTGAACTTACTGCGTTGGTTAATCGTTTAACTAAATTTTCAAAAATTAATCAAAACCGTGTGATTTTGATTTTCAATTTTAAAAAAGATATATTTGCTTAATCGATTAAGCAAATATAAATAAAATTGGCTAACAAAAAAAGAACTACATTAAAAGATATTGCTTTAAGATTACAAATATCCACTGCTGCGGTCTCTAAAGCATTGCATAACGATGCTCGTATTAGCTCAAAAACTAAAGAAGCTGTAAAAAAAATCGCCAAGGAATTAGATTATCAACCTAATCATTTAGCTAGCGCCTTACGAAAAGGAAAAAGCAATCTTGTAGGTGTAATTGTTCCACGTACCAATAGCAATTTCTTTTCATCTGTTATCCAAAACATGGAAGAAGTTCTTAATAAAGAGGGGTATAACATCATTATTACACAATCTAACGAGTCTTATCAAAAAGAATGTGAAACTATAGACACGCTGCTATTCACACAAGTTGATGGAATTATTGCCTCCATGGCTAATGAAACTATTGATTTAGAGCATTATGAAAAAATTAAATCTAAAGGAATTCCATTACTGCTATTTGATCGAGGTGAAAATAATTTAAATGTTGACTATATAGGAATTGATGATTATGCAAGTAGTCATATGATTGTGGAACACTTAATAGCACAAGGATGCAAAAGAATAGCACATATAGGGGGGTATCGACATACGAGAATATTCAACAATAGAATAAAGGGATATTTAGATGCTATAGCAAAACATGGTTTACCCTTAGAACAAGAATTACTTATTGAAAGCAGTCTTAGCAAAGAAGATGGTCGCGAAAAGATGAATCAATTATTGTCTTTAAAACAAAAACCCGATGCTGTTTATATTGCAAGTGATTATGCAGCTATTGGAGCCCTACAATTGCTAGAAGAAAAAAATATAAAAGTGCCTGATGAGATTGCACTTGTAGGCTTTGGTAATGAACCTTTTACAGCCATGGTCTCGCCGGCAATAACAAGTGTTGAGCAACATAGTTCTAAAATTGGTAAGCTGGCAGCAAAAACTTTTCTAGAACATATGAGGAAACCTGTCTTAAAACAACAATTAAACAAAATAATCTTAAATGCAGAATTGATTATAAGGGATTCGTCGAAAAGGATGTAATTAACACCCTATATAAAATTAAAAAGCCTTCATAAGAAATTTACGAAGGCCTTTTTTATATAAACTTTTAATATTAAATACCTAAAGCTTGCCCTCCACCAATTTGGATTGTTTCTGCTGTGATAAAAGATGCGTCTTTACTTGCTAAGAATGATATTACTCCTGCTACATCTTCTGGTTGGCCTAATCTACCTAACATGATATTATTTGCCCAAGATGCAAACACCTCTGGCTTGGTCGCTTTGATTTGTGCATGAAATGGAGTGTCAATCGTACCGGGTGAAACGGCATTGGCGCGAATACCATATTCAGCCAAATCCTTCGCTAGTGCTCTTGTGATGGCATGTACTCCTGCTTTTGACGTACCATAAATTCCTGCACCAGGACCACCGGCGGTCCAGCCGGCATTTGAAGTATAATTTATAATCGAGGGATGCTCCCCTTTTTTAAGAAAAGGTATCGCAGCTCTTGATGCAAAAAATACCGAATCAAGATTTAAAGCCATCACAAATCTGTAAAAGTCTGTCGTCATTTCTTCAAATCTTGAACGACCTCCTAAGCCACCAGCGTTATTAACCAACACATCTATTTTACCATACTTCTCTCCTATCTTAGTGATGTTTTCTGTTACAGCAGCTTCGCTTGTGACATCAAAACCATAATACTCCGCTTTTATACCATGACCAGTTAATTCCTTAACTCGCTCAGCTCCAGCCTCATCTTCAATACCGTTTAATACAACAGTATACCCATCTAGACCTAATCGTTTCGCAACTTCGAATCCTATACCCCCTGTAGCTCCCGTTACTATAGCAATCTTTCCTTCGTTTGTACTCATATTATTTAATTATGTTTCTTTATTATTTGTTCTATTCGTTGATTACAAGTTTTACTTTTCTTATTAAAAACAATACAGCGATTACAGCTAAAGCAACCGAAAGTGTTATGGTCACAAATGCCGGTGTATATGAGCCGCCATCTGTTATTTTTCCAATAAACCAATTCATAATAATTGGTGAAATTGCTGCTACCGTTCCTGCTAACCCAGCTAAAGTTCCAACAGAAGGTCCTCTAAATAAATCACTAGATAGCGTTTGGATATTACCAATGGCAAATTGAAAACCAAACAAGGCGATACCTGCTAAATATATAAAAGTCATATAATTAGATTCTGTCACAAAAAGTATAATCGAAACAAAACCGATAATAATTAATAGACTTCCTAAAACTATACTTGCCTTTCGTCCAAAATCTATGGACGTTCGCTTAATAATTGCTTCGGTAAAAGCACCGCCTAATATTCCTCCGGCAGCAGCCATCAAATAAGAAATCCAAATTGTATTACCAATTTCTTCTATGCTCAAACCGAATTTTGAGTTCAAGTATATAGGCATCCAGCCAGCAAAAAACCACCAAATGGGTTCTATAAAAAACCTACATAATAGCACTCCCCAAGGTTCTTTAAAACTCAAAATTTTAGGAACACTCAGGCTTTTTGCATCATCAGCAACGACATTATTGTTTTCAATCCTATCATTTAAAATTAAATTTCTTTCCTCTTCTGTTATCCATGGGTGATCTTTAGGTTTCGTTTTATTCACGATGTACCATGGAATGACCCAAATTAAACCCATTGCACCTAAAATAATATAAGTAGATTTCCAACCAAACTGAGCATACAGAAAAACTATAATTGGCGCAGCAATTACGTTACCAATAGATGCTCCTGAATTAAAAATACCCTGCGCTAGAGCTCTCTGTTTGACAGGAAACCATTCGCCATTGCTTTTCACCGCCCCAGGCCATAATCCGGCTTCTCCTAAACCAAGTAATCCACGCGCTGCACCTAAGGTCCATAACCCTTTAGCGACCGCATGAAAAGCTGCTGCAACAGACCAAACCACAATTGAAACAATAAAACCAATTCTGGTTCCAATTTTGTCATATAACCTTCCTGATATAAATTTACTTGCGGCGTACATTATCATGAATACATTAAGCATATTAGCATAATCGGAGTTGTCCATTCCTAGGTCTTCACCCATCTGTGGCCAAAGCAAAGCAAAAGCAGTTCTATCAATATAATTGATGACCGTTGCTATAAAAATCAACCCAATAATCCACCACCTAAGCCCTTTAACTTTCATAATACTATTTTAACTATTCTCATAATTCAAAGCAAACAATATCTAGGCCTCTATTTTTCCTAAATATTTTATTATTAAGAATTAAATTTTCTAAAAAAGTAATGACCGACACAGTTATAACAACAGAGATTCTATTGTATTTTCAATCGAGTCTTACTTACCTCCTATATTTTTTAAACTGAAAACAAAATCGTGCAAAAATTGTCCTCAGCATATTCTATTTAATTATTGGTATGGTAACAATATTGATATAAAACTTTAAAATGAACTTTCATCATCTCTTTCGCCTTTTTTGGATCTTGTTCTTTTATTGCCTGAAAAATGTTCTCATGTTCTTGAATTCCTTTCATTGAAAGACTAGAATCACAAACATGATACTTTTCAAAATTTGTAATAATTTCAGGTGTTATGATTAACATAAAAGTGCTCATAGAGCTATTTTTACTGGCCTTTGCAATTGCTAAATGAAATAGTAAATCTTCTTCAACGGCATCTTCTTTATTTAAAACTTTGTTCTTGTAAGCATCTAGCGCTAATTGCAATGCCTTTAAATCTTCTTCTGTTCTTCTTAAAGCTGCTAGTCGTACGGTTTTAAGTTCTAGTAAAATTCTTGTTTCAACTAAAGATTTAAAGTCTGGTTCTTCGAGGTCCAATATATCTTCCATCATACCGCTCATTGCAGTACGACCAATATCCGCGATAAAAGTTCCACTTTGTGGTTTAGAATAAAGAATACCGTAGAATTCTAATTTTTGAATCGCTTCTCTAATATTACTTCTACTAACTTCGAACTTTTCTGATAACATTCTTTCAGAAGGCAATTTATCGCCCGGTTCCAAGTTTTTATATTCAATCAAATCGCGAAGTTTAGCAATAATTTTTTGCTGAATATCTCGCTTATCATTTGTTGTTAAAACTTCGACTTTCATATTGCTTATTCTAATGAACCAAATTGGTTAACCAGATTGGTTTGTTAAATCTATGAAATTAACTTCAACATATTGCTATTGCATTCGATAATATCATTAATTAAATTTATTTAGTTTACAAGGACCGTCAATAGCTACCTGATTTACAGCCCTTGCCTTAACTAAACTAACTCAAAATCTTACTAATGTTCAACTGATAAATCGAATAATTTCACGCTAGCAAAAGCACCTTCGTCTCTTGTTTGAAAGTAGTTTCCTACTTTAAAATAATTTTCAAATACCCCCCAACGTTTTATACTCGGACTATCGTAAACAAAAAATTCATTTTTATTTAAAGAAACAACCATTTTACCATCAGTCACTTTCACTTCTATTGTAAACTTTCTGAACCCTACTTCCTCTTCAAAATTTCTGCCTTTATCATCAGTCCACGCTTCTTTAAATAGTATGCCCTTATTATCAACTCCTGCAAATTTCAAAACCTTGGTCTTCACCCTGATTTTACCATTTTGCCAATAAATTTTCAATATTGGAGGAGCATTATTATCTTTTTGACCTATTAATTCTTTCTGTTCATTGGTCAAACGCCCGTGAATTTGAGCAATTATTACTTTATGATATTTGCCATTATCTGCCCTAGTAACCTCACCCATCGCCATTTTAGCTTTCAAAGTACCACCCTGAGCAAAGGTCCAATTTACATTATCATTACCTGGCTCCATTTGTTCACGAAGTTCTGACCTAGAATACTTCGTATTTGCAGTAGTTGCATTGGTTGGATAGGCATGAAAAACTATAGCACCAACGGCCGAATCATTGTACATAAAAGGTCTTAAGACCTCATTATTCGCATATTCTAGAATTTCAGGTGGCCTAACGCTAATTGCGCCTCCTTTACCTTTTCCTTCTGGTATAGTAACCTTCCAATGGCTTAAATCTACATTAGGTAATTTGACCTTTTTTTTGCTCTTCTTTTTCTTCTTACTGATTTTAGTCTTCGAATTTGAATCCCTACTAATATCCGTTTGACATACAAGATTTGCAGTTAAAAACAACATTAGAAAAACCGCAATAGATTTTTTTGAAAAAAAATTCATTGTATAAAATAAGCAAAGAGTTAAAGAAGCAAATAGTAATAAACTAACCTTCATTAGTACTATAACCACCCAGTCTTTAATATAGACCGAGTGGTTTTATTATAGTAGTAATGGTTAGAAAATTTATTCAATAATAACATTATCAAAGAAGGCCTCTGCAGAGTTATCGATAACATCTACGTTTCTAACGTAAATGACTATCTCACCAGTTGAAGCAGTGAATTCAAAAGTATGTGTTGAATATGCATCACCGTCAGTATCAAAAATATTCGGTATTGCGTAATAAGCATCAATTACAGGGTCTGTTTTTGAAGCATTAATAGCAATCTCATCTTCGATTTGAGTATTCAAAATAAATACTTCTGAAGTTATGCCACCTGCAGTAGTTCTAGCATCAATTGAGAAAGTATAAGTTTCACCTGCTTGGACTGTTACTACTTGATACAAACGACGACCTTTTTCATCTAGTTTAGCTCCTCTGGTACCATTGTTTCCATCACTAGTAGAACCGGCTTGTTCACTACCATCACCAAAGAATCCATCTAACCAAGAGTCTAATGCGCCATTATCCCAAAGTGGGTCATATGGACTATCTATAGTTTCACCATCATTATTGACTACTGTTGAGTTCGGTGTCATATCCCAGGCATCAGCATTATCACCAGTATTCACAGTAAACTCATCAAATGTACCATTAAGAACTTGCACAACAAAACCTTCAGAAATCACTATCTCTGCCGTTTCAACATCAGTATTACCAGTAATACTCGTTGCTGTCAATGAAACTGTATAAATACCATCTTCATCATACGTATGTGAAGGGTCCATTCCTGTAAATTGGAAACCATCACCAAATTCCCACAATAACTCAACTGCATCAATAGAAGCATCCATAAAATTGACTGTTCTGTAATCATCAGGATCAACTTCATAAGTAAAGCCTGCCGTAACCGGCGCCAAAATATTTATGGTTTGCTCTAAGGTATTGGAAAGGTTAGACTCATTAGTAGCTACAAGCGTTACTGTATATTCAGCGGCCTCAGCATAAACATGAGTTGGCGATTCTTCAGTTGACATATTTCCATCACCAAAATCCCATTCGTATGCAGTTGCACCAGTAGATGAATTTGTAAATGTATATTCTAAAAAGTTTACTTCACTTTGCTCTGAACTAAAACCTACAGAAGGTGGCACTGCCCCTTCAGCACCTATATCAATAGTAAAATCATCAAGCCTTGCTTCTACATCTCCGTTTGTAAAAAATATAGCTACTGTATTATTTGTCCCTGAATTAAAAGACAATTTTTGTTGAACATAGACATCAGGCTCCGAATCATCCGTAACTGTAACAGATGCTATTGTACCTGCTGCAACCTCTTCTATAGTAGTAAATTCACCTCCATTTTCGGTCACTCCTAAAACTGAAACAATCAGTCTTGGGTCAGAAGAACCACTTAGCATTGTATACCAAAAACTTAAGTCGTAGTTCATATCTGGATCAACTGTTATTTCTTGGTAACCAGCACGATCACCTGCAGGAACAGGTAGTTTAGCTCCTTGATCTCCGAATGTAACAGGGCTTCCAGTAATTTGAATAACTCCTCCAATATCATTTCTCCAAGAATCTCGACCATCACCACCACCTTCAGGTAAAGTATCATCTTCAAAACCAGCTTCTAAAATAATTGGCTGAAAAGGACCTTCTACAACTATAACATCAATAGAAGTGGTGCCTGAAATACCATTACCATCAGTTGCTGTCAGTTCAACAGGATATGTACCTTCTCCAGCTTCAAAAGTAAATGAAGGGTCTTGATCCGTTGATGTATTGCCACTACCAAAATTCCAAGAATACGATAACGACTCTGTAGAAAGGTTAGTGAAATTAATAGTTCTAAAATCATCAGATGAAGAGGCATAAGAAAAATTAGCCTCAGGAAAAACCGTGTCCGCTTTTGAATTTGAACCAGGTAATTCATCTCTAAAAATTTCATCGCCCACACAACTGGCAACAATACTAGCGCTGATTAGGGTCATCAGCAATAATTTTGTTTTGCTAAATATTTTTAATTTAAATCTCATAGTTTTTTATATTAATATTAATATCCAGGGTTTTGAGTCAATAATCCATCACTAAGATTAATTTCTCTAGCTGGAATTGGTAACAATAAATCTCTTGCAGAATATACATAACCCATTTCAAGGGCATGTGCACTCAATACATCATTGGCTACACCAAATCTTAATAAATCAAACCATCTTTGATTTTCAAAGGCTAGTTCTACTCTTCTTTCAGTTAAAAGCTCATCTTTAGTTACACTTGAAATAGCGTTTGGTGCTGTCGCAGGGAAAGCTCTATCTCTAACAGCCTGAAAAGATTGTAAGGCTCCTAAGTCTGATGTGCTAGATCCTGCTCCAATTGTAGCTTCAACATGCATTAAAAGCACATCAGCGTAGCGTAAAGCGATATAATCGTTACCCGCATTACGAGCATTATCACCATAGGTAGGAGGAGATACAGATATATCTGATCCTTCTGGCAGATATTTAATAACTTCAATAGAACTACCTAAAACAATGAAAGACTGTGGACCTCTTACACCACCGAATGCACTAAAGTCAGTTACTAGATTATCATTTACAATGTTTTGACCGTCTTCTCTACCTTGTCTTGAAAACGAAGTAAATTCCGATGAGAAACTTTGACTTTCAAGGGTATTTCCGAATTGGTATTGAATTGCAAAAATTATTTCATCATTCAATTCATTATAAAATACATCCGAGTAATTACTTTCTAATGCAAATGCACCAGAATTTATAATTGCTTCACATAACTGCTCTGCCCCGGTATAATTAGGAGTCGGCTGTGTCAAATATACCTTAGCCAAAATACCCTGAGCAGCGGACCTTGAAGCACGTGATTTAAAAGAATCATCTAAAACACTAACTGCCTCTTGCAAGTCTGCCACAATCTGAGCGTAAATTTGTTCTTCAGATACTCTAACAAATAATGTTTCATTATCCTCCGGACCAACAACCTCAGTAACTAAAGGCACATCACTAAACAGTCTAACTAATTTAAAATAAGCATAAGCTCTTAAAAACTTAGCTTCAGCAGTATACTTTGCTTGATTACTTGCATCAGCAACATCAATAAATCTAAGTACGTTATTAGCTCTAAAGATTACTTCAAACATCGAAGCGTAAAAATCTTCTGATTCTACATTATTGGCATCAACAACATATCTATGAAAATCAGATTTCGAGCCTTCTAAAGTTGCGTTCCTAGTATTATCAGTTCTATGCTCTGTTAAAAGGTGTTCAAATTGTAAGCCTCTATTGAAATTACCAATATTAGTTTCGGTATTTTCATTGACACCTTGAAGTGCATCATATATCCCTATTAAACCAGATTCAACATCAGCATCAGTTTGAAAGAAGGATTCTTCTACAACTACAGTATCTGGTATCGGATTTAAAAATTCGTCTGTATCACACGATACGAAAAATATCGTCAATGTGAATACTAAATATTTTATATATTTCATAATAATTCTTTTTTTAGAAATCAATATTTAAACCAAGTGTTAGTGTACTGAATATAGGAGTACCAGCTCTTTGTGAACCAAAAGCTCTTATATTACCATTGTCATCATGTTCTGGATTAAAACCATGATAATCATCTGCAGTTATGTAAAGGAGGTTTTGACCAGTAACATAAACTCGTAAACCTTCAAGACCTATATTTGATAAAGTTTTTTCATCAAAATTATAGCCAATATTGACATTTCTTAGTGAGAAATAATCTGCGCTTGCAATTACTTCACTAGTTAATACCTTTTCTTGAATAAAAGATTCATGAGGAACTAAGCCATCTGCAACGGCTTGTGCTTCTCCACCACTTCTGGTTCTATTACCAAACCAATTATAGAAATACTGGTCACCAATATTATTTACTTGGGCACCTAGACTACCTTGTACCATAAAAGAAACATCAATCTTACCAATTTTAAATTCGTTCGTAAAACTGTAAATCAAATCTGGGTAAGGATCTCCAAGAATTGTTTTATCCTCTTCTGTAATAATTCCATCACCATTTAAATCTTTTACGATAGTATCATCGGCTTGACCATTGATTCTGTTCCATGGATTATCAACATAAGTAGTTCTAAATGAAGTTTCATCGTAAGCATCAGTATCCACTACATATCCCCAATAAGATGAAATAGGCTCACCAATTCGGTTAATCCATTGTGAATTTCTACCATATGTATCTTCTATTAAAGCGTTATTTGACTCTCCAAAACTTAACAACTCATTCTGATTAGTAGATGCGATTAAAGTTGAATTCCAACTAAATTTTTCACCCATTATATTACGGGTTCTTAACTCAAATTCTAATCCTCTGTTTTGAACTTCACCTAAGTTTACGATACCACTGTTGAACCCAGTTACATAAGAAACCGGATTTTCTAGTAATAATTCATCACTATTTCTTTGATAATAGTCAATTGAACCTGTGATTCTATTGTTCCAAAAACCATAATCTAATCCGACTGTCAATTCTTCCGAAGCTTCCCATTGTAATAAGGCGTTCGCTATATTTAAAGGAGCACCACCAGTTACCAAACTACCATCGACAACTGCGTTTGCATTTTGAATTAGCGCTAAGTAAGGCCATGTGTTTTCTACATCAGAACCAACATTAAAGTTCTCTGACCCTGTGAAACCGTAACTTGCTCTAAACTTTAAATTACTTACTAAATCACTAGATAATAAGAAATTTTCTTTTGCAACATTCCAACCTACTGAGACCGCAGGGAAATTACCCCACTTGGAGTCAATACCAAAAACAGAACTTCCGTCACGTCTAAAAGAGGCATTAAACAAATATTTGTCCTTGTAAGAATAATTTAACCTCGCGAAGTAACCAATTTTCTTTCTTTCAATATTGGATTGAAAAACTGTTGTGTTGTCAGGGTTACCACCTTGAACATTTCTTAAACGGTCATCTGTAAAACCATTAGTCTCTACTTGACTGACTTCACTTTTTCGTTGTTGTACAGTAAGACCACCTAATAGATTCAAATCATGATCACCAAATGTTCTACTATAATTTAAAGTATTATCAGAAATTAACCTTGTACGAAATCTATTTTCTAAGAAATAGTTAGATCTTGATGCGCCTGAAGCATGATAGTTTACACCATCGTATCTATCTCTCTTGCGTTGTTCCAAAGTTACCCCCAAAGAAGTTTTTGCAGTTAAACCTTTAGCTAGTTTATAACTTAAATAGGTAGACCCAAATAATTTAGTGTTGAACTCATAATGTTGACGTTCAACATATTGCTGATAAGGATTAGAATCTCCTGAAGTTCTAGGTCTCTCAGTATTCCCATCATTGTCATAATCTCTATTCTCTAAATGATTTTCGAAAAAATAATCTCCAACGCCCACATCAGGATAAACATCACGATTGATAAACTGCAATGTTTCTTCCGTATGATATATCGGCAACCAAGGAGATTGTCTTGTTGGATTATGAATCGATGTTGGTAATCTTCTTTGCTTCGTATAAGAAGGAGAAGCCCTAAGACCAAACTTTAATTTTTTACCAACTTTAGTATCAAATTTCAAGTTTCCAGTATATAGCTTGTAATCATCTGTAATTACAACACCTTCATCATGTAATGACCGTAATGAAGCACTGAATGTTGAATTTTCTGTTCCGCCTCTAGCAGAGAGAGAGTGACTAGTTACAGTACCTCCATCAAAGAACACATCTTGCCAATCTCTATTAATACCTGTGATACTAACTAAATCTAAAGCGTATAAGGTTTCACCAGATAGCGTTCCTGTAGCAGCTTGCTCTTTGGCCGCCCAATCATTCAAATCTTTGCGATAATCGTCACTACCATGAGCTTGCTTATAACCTGTATATGTCTGATAGCTAAATTTTGTTTTACCTGCACGACCACTTTTGGTTGTAATTAAGATCACACCATTCGCACCTTCACTACCATAAATAGAAGCCGAAGCGGCATCTTTTAATACTTCAAAGGACTCCACATCGTTCATATCAATGTTAGCCAAAAATTCTGAACTAACTACGATACCATCAATTACTAATGCTGGTCCAGTATCAGCACTTACAGAACCAACACCTCTAATATTAATTGTCGGTGCACCCCCAGCCTCGGCATTAGTAGCTTGTATATTAACACCAGATACTTGACCTATAAGGGCATCATCAACCCTAGAAACAGCTATTTGATCTAAAGTTTCGTTTACAACCTTAGATATAGAACCTGTTACTGTTGATTTTCTTTGAGTACCATAACCAATGACCACAACTTCATCAAGTTGACTGGCATCTTCTTCTAAAATAATATTAACGGATTCTTGTCCACTAATAATAACGGTTTGTGTTGCATAACCGATATAAGAAAATTGTAATACATCACTGTTAGAAACAGAAATCGTATAATTTCCATCAAAATCGGTTTGTGTACCTCTCGTAGTATTCAAAACCACAATATTCGCTCCAGGGATTGGAACGCTATTTGCGTCTTTTACGGTTCCAGAAACACTATAGGTATCCTGGGCAAATAATTGTATGTTGACCAGCAACACCACAATTAATAATAGTCTCGTTTTTAAGTTCATTTGTTATTCAGTTAATTTCAAAAGTTATTTAATCTCGTTTCAAGTGCTTTGAAACTCTACTAATTCAGTTTAGTTAATCACGCCTTCTCAATAAATTCTAAAGAAGAATTCGTTACTTTTGAATTCTTCAAATTCACAGAAAATGTGTTTTGTCGAATTTTACTTCCCTCCTAAAGAAGTAATAGTTTTGAAGGACAGGCGTGCACCTGTCCTTTTTTTGTGCTAATTCTTTATCATTTTTAAATTTTAAGTTTTATTATTTTTTGGTCAACCAAATTGGTTGACCAGTTTGGATTACCAAATATATGTTATATGTCTGTTAAAAAAAAACGAAATAACCATTAAGTTGTTAAAATTTTAAGTTATCGTAAAAATATTCTATTGAATTTTTCGGAAGTGTAAAATCAGGTACTATTATTCCGTTAAAATTTCCTTTAAAATAAAGGCGCCAGTCCAGGAAATAATATTTTCATCAATTTGTAACGAATGTTCTTTGTCTGTGCTCGCTTCTCTATTGGAAAGAATAAAAAGTTTTAGCTCACCATTGTTATTTTCATATTGTACTGCTGTATAATCCGTATCATTATGTACCACGGAGATATTTTTAATGTTACTATACGCATTTAATGCTAATTCCGACACTGGACTATAAGTACCATGAGATTCAATTATAGAAGCAAAAACAGTATTCTTGGTATTCTTTCTTCTTAGTATTAAAGTTGGTTCATGACGTAAATTAAATTCGGGATCATTAGCACCTATACGACCTAAAATCATTTCATCTTCATTAGAGCTAACAGCAGAATATGAATAAAACTTGTTATTTAACAACCAAGTTAATTTCATATTAGCGTCATTCGAAACGCCAAATGCCTCTTTATATAAATGTTGATAGCCGTTTTTACTTCCGAATACAACAGGAAAATCATGTTTTTCGTAATCAAAACTTGTTTGCATTATTTGACCTAAATAATAAAATGGTAAATCGTACTGATTAATTTTATCTGAATCTACTTTTAAAATATCTAGAATGTAAGGCTTTGAATCTTTATCATCCTTGATAAGTACCATAGTCCTATGCATAGTGGTACCAGGATACGCGTTTGATTCTTTGGCACTTGCAACTTGAAGGTTCTTATTCTCCACAGAAAATAGATAGGACTCCGAATGATGTTGACTGCCTTTATCATACTTCCCATTAAAGTGCGACATTTCGTTTTGCACTAAGGTATTATGAGAAATACTTTGTTTTGCCCAAGTTTTATTTTCCTTCAAATAATTACCTCCACCTTTTTGTTCAATATTTACATATCGAGACATTCCATAGTCTTGTACTATTTCATCTCCATTTTCGAATAAAGCAAAAGAAAGTTTATCATAATGACCATGGCTTAAACCATGTGCTGTGTATTTAAACACAAGCTCTAAATCATCACTTCGTAAAATTCCTACTGCGCCTTCATCGCCATTTGCCCCATCAGACAATTCAATTGAACTTTTCACAAATGGTATAGCCCTATTTTCCTTAATGCCTAGCGCTACTGAGAGCCCTGAATCATCTAGAGTAACCTCTTCTTGTTTTTTGGCTATACTTAACAACTCTGGATTATTTCCTCCAAAATGGTAGGCAATATCAACAGCTGAAACCAAGGAAGTATTGTAATATGACATTCCCTTTTGTGAATCATTTAAAAGAAAAAAATCACCATTGGCATTGGACAAATTCAACAAGGCATTTACTCCCTTTAACAATACACCATCTTTATACTCCAAAACCTTTAAGTCTGGTTTTTTATTTTGTAGTGCTTGAGCGAATATTAAAAAAGGATACATGGCATAACGCTGATAATAGGGACCTTCAGTATAATAGCCATCTGGAGAGAATGGTTCATCTAGATTCGCAAAAAAACCAGTTTTTCCATCCTTATTTATATAACCACCATCGTTATCTTTTAAAGTCTTATCAATTTCTACATCTTTTAAACCGTATAAGGCCCGTTGTAATAACGAATCATCTTCCATAACTAATGCAATCATACCTACGGCTACATTGCCCCAAGTACTATGGTTATGTACGCGATTAAAAAACTGAGGATTATCTTTTGATATATGATTAGCAAATGGTCTAAATAAATCTGTTTCTAAAACTGTACGTTCTTCTTTAGTTAAATAATCATAAATACAATCGTAGGCTTGACTGGTATAAACTAACCAATTGGAATCATTTAAACACTGCCAAAACAATTTACCTCTGGCGTAGGAACGTGGTTTCGGGTGAATAGGCAAAGTTGGATAAAGCCTCGCATATTCAAACAACATGTCTTTTACATATTTAGCATAGCTTTCATCATCTAAAATTTGATAAAGCATTCCTGCTTTTTGCATTAGACTGTAATTCTTTTTGTGGGTTGAGTGCGTATAACCGCCAGAGTAGTCTTTAGGGATTGGTACATCAAAACCCTTTTCTATTTCTGCGTCAATTTCTTCTTTAACTTTTGCTAAAGTGTTATCAAAAATTGGTATTGTTCCTAAATTCTCTCTAATGGTTTTTACCCCTTCTTTTGTTAAAATTAAATTAGGGTGTATTAAATTGGAATTAGAGACATCCGTTTTTAAAGATTGAGCACTTGTACATGAAGTCATTATCAAATACAGAACCAGCACTATTTTTAAATGATTTTTCATATTATTAATTAATGACCATTAGGACGAGTTGAAGCTCCAACAGTAGCATGCTTAAACCACACCTCAGCATAACTACCATTATCATACTGTTTTTGAATGTCACCTCCGTAAATTTCAGCATTGGTACTTTTGGCGTTTGCTTGGTTGTAAGCACCTTGTTTGAAGTAATTTATTTCACCGGCATAAGCAGTATCGCGCTCTACTCCTCCACCCTTTTCTCTGTTGGCATAAACTTTTAGCACTTGCTCAGGAATAGCTTCTCTTGTTGTAAAATCAGATTTTATTAAACTCTTGGTAAAACGGACAGTTTCATGATTTTCACTTGTGAAAGTTAAATACATTATACCCTCATGTACGTTCACTTCATAATTAAACACTTCACCTAAAGCAATACCATTTTCAGGTTCTTCTGGATATTCCGTTGCGCTTTCACCTACATCGGAAAAATCATATCCCCAAACTGCAGTAGAATAATCAAATCTGCCAATATTATCTCCTGCTGTATTAATTTCATAATTCCAAAATACCGAACCTTTTGTATGCCCCGGAAACTTTTTATAATAGATTTTTAGGGGCTCATTCTCATGACCTTCATCACTGTGAATTTGTCCTATCACTACTGAATAAGATGACGATTTGGTGGCATCGCCAGTTGTAGAAACATGCATCACTTTTAAAGTACCCGTTAATTTACCACCGGTTTCAGGTATCCAATGGGCTTTCTGTCCTAACTCTGTTCTTGTATTGCTAGACGTTCTCGAAGTAACACCCGAGTTTGGTGTCTTGTAAACCACCCAATCTGATTCTCCATCATTTTGCACATAAAAAAACCCTTCCTTTTTATAGGCGACTAAAGAATCATTAGAGGTTCCATCGCCCAGTAGTATTTTCCATTCATCCAAAAAAGATAAAACATCACTAGGGTATTTTTGTTCAAGTTGAGCCGTATCCTCAATAGTCGTTTTTGAATTCTGTTTACATCCAATAATTGCTAAAATCAACAGAAAAGTAAAAAAGGCTTTCTTCATTTTTTATAGGAGTTTCAAAAGATTGTTAATCGAATAAAAATGTATTAATACATCAGCTTCATCACCAGATTTTCTTCTGTTCTTATTTCACCTGAATTAAGAACCTTATTATCTGATTCCGTGTTATTTTTTGCTCCCCATAATATAGATACAAACTGAACGTCATTATTTTCAAAGGTATTCCCAACTAATTCTACATTTACTATTCCGTTATGATTTAAGAGCCTTTTATTTTTCTCTTTGCCACCACAATTTGTAAAAGTGCTATTAGAAACTAAAAGATTACCTCCAATTGTAGATTCATCATAACCTCCTCTATAATAATCAACAACGTTTTGATTTACAGCATTAAAATTACAATTATTGATAGTGAGATATTCTGTATTATAATCACCTTTATCATTAGTTTCTTCAGATAATTCAATTCCGTTTTCACAATCAGAAATAGCGGTGTTTTCAAAAGTAACACGTTCGGCAAATGATTCTTTATATGCCTTCAGGACATAATCAAAATCGCTGATTTCAGAATTCAAAACTGTTAATCCAAAATGATTAGACATGTCCTTTTTTAAACTGGCAAAAGCATAATTAGCCTTATTCCCTTTAAGGCTAAGATTGTTCACTGTTAATTTACCATAAGGTTGAAGCGAAAACAATGGAGTTTTTGAGGCCCCTGAAAAAACTAGCATCGCTTTTGCGTTTTCTTGAGATTGTATTGTAATGCTTTTATTTATAACTAAAGATTCGTCTATCGTAAAAACACCATCGGCTAAAGCAATTATATCGCCGCTAGCAGCTTGATTCAGCATAGCTTGTAACTGCCCAGCTTTTTCCACTACATGAATGATTGGGTCTTTTGCTTCAACTTCATTAGAAAACCAAGAAGTACCGTATTTTGACTTGTCTAGTATGTTAGGGTTGGTGACATCAACACCTAAAACCGCACCTATACTATTGCTATCTTTTCTAGAGACCCCTAACAAATCACTTTCAATCGTATCAAAGTCAAAACCATTATAAGCTTCGAAGTCATTTGGTATGCCTACGGGAATAAAAACATTTTCCGATAAAGCTCGAATTTCTAAAGGAGCCTCAACGATACCCTCATCAAAGTTTTTAAAAGCAACACCTTGATTATCAACTATATTATTTTTGAACATTACACCATCAGCTTTATCATTCTCGACAACAATACTTTCTAATCCGTTCTCATTGTAAATGATATTATTGGCAACGGTAGTTCTAATTGCACGTGCTGATCTTATTTCAGAAGGTGGTAATACATCTGCTTGAGCTATATTAGTGCCAACTCCAAATTGCCAAGGTGAACTACAATTGACGTAGGTATTATAAGCTACAACAACATCGGTCACCTGATTATAACGGTTTAATGGAGATTTAGGAATACCATTCATAACTGCTAACGGACTTCTAAAACTTTTTCCTTTAAGTCCATAGAAATAATTGTTCACCACCCAATGTCCTGTATTTATTATTCTAATTCCACCGTAATTTTCGTTGACACCATCACCGATAAAATAATTTCCATCAACGGTTACATAGTTGCCATGTCTAGTAACCAAAGAGCCTTCACTTTTAAAGAAAACATTGTTCTTAAATACATTAAAGTTCGTCTTGCTTGAAATCACCTCAACTTCACCATTACATTCTTCAAATAAATTATTAGCAACATAAGTGTGACTTGGAGACATTGATGTGTAACTATCACCTAACTGAATAGTTTCTCCGCTCGGACCACCTTTCACTGGTCTTGGACCAAAATGGTTATTTACTATTTGATGATAATTATTAATACTCTCAATACCTGCAATACTAACCCTTACCGTTGGACCCCTATTCGTTTTTCCTGCGATATAGCAGTTGCTTAACTCGTTGTGTCTTCCCCAAAACTGTACCCATAAATCACTATCATCGCGTTTTGGTTTGTTGAAGTCTTCAATAACACAATTGGATACTTTACAGTTATTTGATATTTCATCGGGCTTATCTTTATGTCCAATTTTAAAATCGATAACGGCGTTTGAAGGGGAAAAACCATTTTTAAAGTACAATCCTTCAACCGTTAAATATTCGCCACCAAATTTTAAATAAGAAAGGCCTTCAATAGTAACCTCACCATTAGTTTCTGCCCTTAATACTATTGGCTTTTCTTTTGTGCCTTTTGCTCTGAACTTAATTTCAACATCTTCCCATTTACCATTAGCCATTATGATTTCATCACCAGGATTTGCAGCAGTTATTGCTTCATTTAATTCTACAATATCTTTTACGTAAATGTCATTTTTACTGCTATTTGTGCTGCAAGAAAATATTGCAAATACCATGCTTAGTAAGAAAAAACGCTGTTTTATCATTTTGATTTTTTAAAACCTTTTAGGTAAGGGTTGTTAAATTGAAGTTTTTTTATTTGAATACCACCGCTAAAGTTAAGGGAGTATTTTGTTCTTTGTTTTGATTAAATTGGTTAACCAGTTTGGTTTACCAAAAATACATATATTTGTTAGACACGCAAATTTTTAACAATAAAACGAGCTCAATAACATTAATTAGCACCTAAAAATGCAGGAATCGAAAAAAGTAATGAGCAGAAGAAAATTTACCAAACTATCTGCTGCCGCGTTAACAAGTCTGCCTTTATGGAGTTTTAAGGATAATTTTCAACACAATTCTGCAAAAAACTCAAAAGAAATAGAAGTTCATCTTTTTTCAAAGCATTTGCAATTTCTTGATTATGAAGAAATGTCGGCTGTGACTGCACAAATGGGTTTTGACGGATTAGACCTTACCGTAAGACCAAAAGGTCATGTACTACCAGAGCGGGTTACAGAAGATTTACCCGCAGCTGTTAACGCTATGACCGCTCATGGGTTACGGCCAGCTATGTTGACTACCAATGTTTGGGATAGTACCAATACTATCAATATATCTTTATTAGAAACAGCATCAAATTTAGGATTTCAATATTATCGTACTGGATGGTTAAAATACCCGAAGCATAAAAAAATATCAGATAGTCAGTCCATTTTTGGAGAAGAAGCAAAAGACTTAGAAACGCTGAATAAAAAACTTAACCTAATTGGTTGTTATCAAAATCATGCTGGTAATCATGTTGGAGCTCCAATTTGGGATTTACCGAAAATATTAGCACATACCGATAACAAAAATATAGGCTGCCAATATGATATACGCCATGCAGTAGTTGAAGGTGGGCAAAGTTGGGAATTAGGGCTAGAAGTAATACGCCCTTTTATCAAAACAATAGTAATAAAAGATTTTATATGGAAAAAGCAAAATGGGGTTTGGAAACCTTTTAATGTGCCTTTAGGACAAGGCATGGTCGATTTCAAAAAATACTTTTCAATTTTAAAACAGTATCAAATTAATATTCCTATCTCATTACACCTTGAATATGATTTAGGAGGTGCTGAACATGGCGATAGCGAAATAAGTATGAGCAAAAATGAAGTTTTTGATTTTATGAAGGCAGATTTAAAATACCTAAGAGAAACTTGGAAACAGGCTAAATAAAATTTTTTGACAAATAAGTATGGAAAATAATTCAATGGACATCATCAATAAATTAAAACAAGTAAGCACTGCTACTATAGCGACTTGCTTATTTAAAAAAGGCTTGAAATATCAGTTTATTCAAGACGTACAACCTTTAAGGAAAATGACCGAACCTATGGTTGGACAAGCGTATACGCTAAGATATATTCCGGCACGCGAAGATTTGAATCCGATTTCTGTTTTTAGAAATCCCAAACATTTACAAAGAGTTGCGGTTGAAGAGTGTCCTCAAAATCATGTGTTAGTGATTGATAGTCGAAAAAGTGCAAGAGCGGCCTCAGCGGGTTCAATTTTAGCCACTCGATTAATGAAACGCGGTGTAGCTGGTCTCGTGACCGATGGTGGATTTAGAGATTCAGCAGAAATTGCCGCGTTAGCTATGCCATCTTATCATCAAAAACCTTCTGCACCAACAAACTTAACACTAAACCAAGCCATAGCAATTAATGAGCCCATTGGTTGTGGTGATGTAGCAGTATTCCCAGGTGATTATATCGTGGGAGATAACGATGGTATTATGGTTATACCGCAGCATCTTGCTCATGAAGTAGCTGATGAATGTTTAAAAATGACCTCTTATGAAGATTTTGTCCTGGAGAAAGTAGGAAATGGAACATCAATTGTAGGACTTTATCCAATGACAAATGATGATTACTTAAGCGAATTTGAGGACTGGAAAAAAAATAGATGATTGTTTTTATTTTTATACATAATTCAAAAATAAAAGTGTTTTGAAATATAGAAACCTCGTTTTTAACGAGGTTTCTATATTTCATTTTAATTCTCCAAACGACTTAAATCATTAGCTTTGAGTATGTTTATTAGTTAGAATACTCAAATATTATTAATCTTTGACAGCACATTAATTTACAAAATAAGGACCATTAATAGTATTTGGCTGAGTTTGAATCATCATTTGATCCCCGTCTCCATTAAAGTATAAAATTTCTTGTGTGGTTGGTCCAAACTGAACCTTTGTAGCAGCACCAACACTTTCAAAAAAGTCAACCCCGAATACGGTATTTGGAGCAACACTTTCAGACCAGACCCAGCGATTAAGAGGTAATTCAAATTCTAGTAAAGTTGTACTCTTACCATCATTTGAAAAATAGCGTTGAGTAGCATTGTTACTATATTGAATAGCAGCATCAATACCATCATTAGCAAAAGGAAAAGAGGTCCATGGGTCAAGGGTATTTGCATAAAAGGTACTTGTTTCAAAAAATTTGGGTGACCCATCAGTATTTCTCTCTATGGTACCAATTGGATTAGTTGGTGAAGAAAGATTGGAACTTGCAGAATTATAATCAAATTTTAAAAATTTAGTACCATCCCTATTGAATAAATGTATTCTATCTTCTCCCCAGCGGACTGCTGCCCCAATAGGACCTGTACTTATATTATTTGAGGTTATTGCCCCTTCCCAGTCACTAACATCCCAAATACGTGGCGCTTCTCCGCTACCTACATTATAATAGGCGTATTTATCACCTGCTTTATTATACAATACAATAATCTTACCGGTAACATGAAAAGCAGCGCCTATTCCATCTTCAAAAATATCCACCAAGGGACGATATGCCTCTGGAGGCAAAACACCTTTTACTTCGCAGTTAACGATATCATATTCTGTAGCCAATTTTACCCCTACAATCTCATCAGGGCGTTCTACACTGCGAACCAAATACGATAAAGGCAAACCTGCCTTTATGTCGGTGCTTGCTCCTATTTTATTTGCAATTGCGGCAATAGAAGTTTCACCCAACAGTTGAAAAGAACCTTCTGCATCACCACCATATGCAATAGCCTTAATTTTCACCTCTTTTAATGAATCAAAAGTTTCTACATCTAAAGAGCCACTGGCATTTATAGCAACAGCGTCATAGGTTGCTTTTAAACTCGCCTGCATTTCTTGACGGCTAGAAGTAGATTCAATTAGCATATAAAAGATACGCCCATAGGTAACCGATGATATAAAAGTAGCTGGATTGTCTGACTGTACATAAGTTTGAAGTTGTTCTGGTGTTACGTTTTCACCAAATATTTCATCTAAGCTAGTTGGTAAATCAAAACTCATCGTATAATAAGACTGATTCACTTTTACCAAAGTTCTGTTATATTCTTTTTCTGTACTAAATGATAAGCTTCCTTCTACCTCTGTGGTAAAAGTTTCTACCTTAATTCCCATTTCTAAAGCCATTTGGCTTTCAGATTCAACTTGAATAATATCAACCTGAAAATTAGCAGGAACTACTTGACCAGCATTTGCGATAATATTATTCATTCCATCCTGAATAGAACTCTTACTAACTTCATTAACGGTAAAAGTAGAATTTGTATTACCGTTATTAAGGTCATACGAAATGGTACCTCCGGCACGGCCTACAACAATGGGTTTTGGAGTAGCATCTGATAAAGTTTTGCCTTGTAATAGACTGCCTGGGTAAATAACATCTGCGTTAGTATTAAATAAAGGAAATGTTCCGTTCCCATCTAATACACTCACCGTCTTAGTAACACAAACCGAGCGTTCTGTGACTGTGCCTCCGCCCTCTTCTTCTATTTCATAATCTTCGTTCATCGGAGTAGATTCAGCGAGTACCTCTTCTGTTCTAGATGCAGGGTACGGCTCAAAGTCACCACCTTCAGCAATTACTTCTGCAAATGTAAGTTCAGCTTCTGCATCTTTGGGTTCTTCTATGGCAATTGGTTCTTCCGTTGCTTCATCTTTACTACAACCTGCAAACAAGAACAAGAAAAGTGCAAAAAATATTAAATTCTTCATTTTAAAATGGTTTTAATTATGATTGTTTAGTTAGCTATTTAAAAAATGGCGGCTGAATTTAAAATACTGCCAGAATAATGATTGCAAGCTATTCAAGATGTGCGTTAGATGAAATACGTAATGATGACTATAAATACGTAGGGCTACGTAAAGGCAAAAAATGATGTATTTTGAAGACTAAATAGTAGAAAGAAATTCCTTGTTTTCTTTAGTCCAAACAACAAGTGCATCCATTTCTGGAGTAAGATCTAGCTTGGCAATAATATTAGAACGGTGTTTTTCTACCGTTCTGCTAGAAACACTTAACTGTTCTCCAATTTCTTTAGATGAATTACCTTGAGCAACTAAGCGTACGATGGTTCGCTCTGATGGTGATAGCAGTTTAATTTTTTGTAATTGTGGGGCAATCTCCTTATCAATTACCTCGTTAAAAACCGAACTAAAATACGGTATACCCTTGCTAACACTTTGTATACATTTGTGTAACTCCACAAATGGCTCATCTTTTATCATATAGCCAGAAATGTTTAACATTTGGGCTTTATGTATAAAACCTCTTTCCTTATGAGAGGTAAGAATGATAAAATATGTATCTATATTTTTCTCCTTGCACTTTTTTACAACTTCAAAACCAGTAAGCATTGGCATTTCTACATCTAATAAGGCTACTGTTGGGTTTAAGGCTACAATTTTTTCTAAGGCACTAGTCCCATTTTCGGCAGTACCTATTACATTATAATTATAGTCTTTTAGCTCATCGACCAAGCCCTTTAATAACAATGGGTGGTCGTCTGCAACGAAAATAGTTACGCCATTACTCATCTAAACTGGAATTTTAACTAATATGGTTGTGCCTACTTCTTTTTTACTTTTTATAGACAAGCTGCCTTTTAAAATGCGAATACGTTCTGCCATGGTTTTTAAACCAAGACTATTGTGCAACATACTTTTACTGGTTTGAAAACCTTGTCCGTTATCTTTGATTAAAACCTCAATGGCGTTTTTGCCCTTAACGATATTAACAATCAAAGTTTTCGCAAGCGAGTGTTTAAGAACGTTGTTTACTGATTCTTGAATAAACCGATAAAAATTAAGCGTTTCTGCAGCATCAAAACTAGTATTGATATCATCTATTTCTACGGAGAAAAACATTTCTGTCTCACCGTCTAAATCGAATAATAACTGCTCAATACTTTCCCTCAATCCCAGTTGTTTTAGAGTTGCAGGATATAAGTCTCTCGAAATACTTCGAACCTCTTCTAAAACGGCATTGGCAAGTGACGATAATTCTAGCTGGTCTAAATTTTGTGCTTTCTTCTTCATAAAGGTTAGTTGTTGCCCTACACTATCATGAAGATCCTTTGATACGCGAGTACGTTCGATTTCTTGTGACTCAATTAATCTCTGTGTAAAATACTCTTGTTGTTGGATATCTTTTTTTGCCTTTTGTCTTGATTTAAGCGCCAAAACAAAACCAAATAATGATAAAAGCCCTATTCCGCCAAACCACAGAAATTGACTTTTTAGTTTATTTTGAGTATCTAATAAAGTAATATCTTTTTTCTGTGCTTCAATTTGAAAGTCACGCTTTTCGGTATCATACTGTATTTGTAATTCATTAAACCGGGTTGCTTTTTGAATTGTAAAAATGCTGTCTTTTAACCTGCTGTAAATCTTAAAATTATTTACAGAACTCTTATAATTTTTGAGTGCATAATCACATTTTGATATTAAATAGTAGGCCCACCTTCTATTATTTGCACTAACAACTTTAGATAAATCTGCAGCTTCCAAAGCAAATTTTTTCGCTTCATCATATCTTTTAATCTCGATATACGTTTCAGCAATATCATTACAAGTATGTGCTGTGCTTCTATCTCTTTTAAGTTCTTTTTTAATGGCTAAAGCTTGAAAAAGAAAGTCTAAAGATTCATTGGGTTTTCCTTGTTGTCTTAAAGTAGATCCAATATTACCTAATAAAATAGCCTTCGTATCTAAAATATCAATATCATTAATAGACAACTTTTCTATCTTTAAAAGGCCCTTATTAAAATAGTTAAGTGCACTTTGATAATTTCCTCTTTTCTGATTCAGAACTCCTAGATTTCGATAACTTGTTACCAGTTCCTTATCATTTTTATTTTGTTCTTGTAATTTTAGTGCTTTCAGAAAATTTAATTCCGATTCATTTAAATCACCCGTAAGTATATAAATAGAACCAATTAATGAAAAGCAGTTGGCAATTTCCTTTATTTCATTACTTGTCTCATTAATTCTTAAAGCTTCAAAAGAATGAAACAATGCTTTTTCAAAGTCTGAAATCTGTCGGTAAATTCTCCCTAAATAATACTGACATTTTGCAACATCAGCTTGTCGATTTTGATTTTGAAAACTAGTTAAAGCCTTGTCAGTATAGGTTAACGCTTCTGGAATATCTTTAGTTTCATAAAAATAGGTCGCTAAATAAAAGTCGCCTAAAGTTGTTAGATATTCATCATCATTTTTTTTAGCTAGCTCTCGTCCTAGCTTAAAATTATACAGAGCATCTTCGTAATTCTTACTTTTAAGAGCAACCGTTCCTGAACTATAAAGCCCTTCTGCGGTCAATAAATCTTTATTTATAAGTGGTATCTGTTGCGATGCATCATCGCTTTTGGAAAGTTCTTGAGAATGTAAAAATGAAGAAATTAGGCATAAAACTAATACGATACATTCTTTCAAGTTAGTGAGGGTTTTTCTAAAGGTATACCTTTTAAATTACAAAAAACTAAATCTTCATATTATTAATGATTACCAAATAACTTCACTTAGAAAACCAGAATTAGAATAAGGTTAAATTAATTTTGTTGCTAATCGTATACTTGAAAAATGGTTGTAATCGATTTCTGATGATCTCAAAAGCAAGCCAAAAGACCTTAGCTTAAGACGATTGGCAGAATATTAACATGACCAATATAATTATCATCTTTTAGTGTTTCATATAAGCTTGCCATGTAACCAAAACAAATTTTTCCTTTCCATTTTCTGATTTCCTCAAAAAACCAAATTCGTATGCAAATAGATACACTTCGCCCTTTTGGTTTTTCCAGTAGTGGGTAAAAAAATTAGGGTTAAAACCTAAATCAATAAGAATTTTAGCTCTAATGACTGCTTTACCAGCTTTATTATATTCTTTCAAAAGTTTCCTGTTCAGTTTGAGTTGATTGTCCACCTTATTAAAAAAACGTTGGGGTCCTTCTTTTTGCTTTTTGTATTGATAGGCGCTTTTACAATGAAGATTACAATACTTTTTATCGGTGCGTCCGTCCAGCTCCTTATTACAATACAGACAATTCTTTTGTATTCTCATTCAATTTTAAAATTAGCCGAATGTTATCCGAACAATATTCGCTTAAGATACGACTAAGTTGATTTTAATACCTAATTTTTGCCAATATAAAACACTCACTCTATGTCCAATAAAGCAATTATTTTTAGTAAGGCCATCTTACAACAGCAAGAAGTGTTACTAATTACGTTTAATTATGATTTTGAAATTAAGGAAAACGTAAAATCTTTCGGGGGTGTTAGGTGGAGCAGCAGTTTAAAAGGTTTTTATTTGCCTTTTTCAAAAAAGACCACCAATACGATTTATAAATATTTAAAAGGAAAAGGCTATTCAATTGACTTTGGGTCTTTAACTAACAATGCGAACAAAGCAAAACCTGAAATTAAACACAAATTAGAGCAAAAAAAATATAGGCCTTTATCTGAGTACAACCGAAAGCGACTTCAAGAATATAGATCCTATTTAAATGGCCTTAGATTAAGTTCAAGTACGGTCGCAGTCTACAGTAATTTTGTAAAGTTATTCTTAGAATTTATTGGTGAACTTAAGAGTTCGGAAATTAAACAAACCCATTTTAGACAATACACTGAATTGATAGTGCAGAAAAAACAATATAGCATAAGTACACATCGGCAATTAATTGGCGCATTAAATCATTTTTCTGTTTTATGCTGTAATGAAGATTTTAAGGGAAGTGGGCTAAACCGCCCAAGGAAAAATAAAAGCTTACCAGCGGTATTAAGTCAGCAAGAAGTGATCTTATTAATAAGAAGTACGGCGAATTTGAAACATAGAGCTATTATTGCTTTACTATATTCTGCTGGGTTACGTATTGGAGAAAGCATTAATTTAAAATTATCTGATATTGATTTACATAGAATGCAACTGCGCATTAATTTGGGGAAAGGAAGAAAGGATAGGTACGTAGGTATTGCCCAAAGTTTTTTACCATTGTTAAAGAACTATTTGGCCACTTACCAACCAAAAGTCTTTTTTGTTGAAGGAAAAAACGGCGCTCAATACTCGGCTTCAAGTATTAGAAAATTTCTTTATAGGGCTTGTAAAGCAGCAGGCATTCACAAAAAAATTACTCCACATACCTTACGACATTCTTATGCTACTCATTTAATAGAAAATGGCGTTGGTTTGCGACATGTACAAGAGTTACTAGGGCATTCTAAACCTGAAACCACTATGATATACACCCATATTGCAAAGAAAGATTTATTGCAAGTTAAAAGTACTTTAGATATGGCTGTTGAGCAATTAACAGAAACTGTAAAAGGAGCATCAAATATCTCGATAGCCGGAAACACTTACGGATAAAAGCGTATTTTAGGGATGATATAACAAGTTAGCCTTCATTATGACCAACTATTAACCAATGATAAAATTCTTCCGAAAAATCAGACAAAATTTGCTTTCAGAGGGTAAAACAGGAAAGTATTTAAAGTACGCTATTGGCGAAATCATTCTTGTTGTTATTGGAATTCTTATTGCTTTGCAAATTAATAATTGGAATGAAAATAAAAAGGAAGATAAAGCCGAAATAGCTCTCATTGAACAACTCATTAATGACTTAGAAAAGGACGCTGAATCTCTCGAAACGTTAATCCCACAGGTGATTGATAAGGCTGATGTGATAAAACAAATCTATTTTGAAACTCAAAACAAAACTTCTTTTAATGAGTCAACTAACTATGGAGATCTGACTTGGCAAGCTTTTGCTCCTTTGTTCTTTGAGCAAAGGCACCAATTATCCATAGATCAAATATCTAATCATCAAATATCTAAAAGTATTCTGGACTATTTCAATCAGCAGAAAATCGTGGAATTACAAATTGAGCAAACCAACGAGTATGTCCGAACAACCATTCGTCCACTCCTAGGTGAACATGGAATAATGAATTCAAATTACATCATGTCAACTGATTCTTACACGGAAATTAGAAATGATAAAAGTCAATTCATTAAGTACGATCAATTGAGAACAATTTACGGTTCACAGAAATTCGAGTCAGTAATCTTTGAAATGAGAATGACTTATATAGCGACAACCCATCAAGCAGAACTTCTTTTAGATGCAAATAAGAAATTGGTTGAAAATCTTATATTTTATATTGAAGGAAGTAATAACGAAGACTAACAACGTATATATCACATTGCCAAAATTTGGCTAACTTTAAACTCTCCCCACCAAACAAAACTTAGTCTCAGCTGAAAAATATGAACAAATAATATGGCAACGTGCCATATACAAGACCGTTACAGCACATTTGAAAAATATAAAATCCGACATAGCACCCCTTGCATTATCTATTTTGATTTTTTTAATCGGACTTGGAATCTGTTTGACATCCAACTTTGTATTTGGTTATCGACAATATATTTCGATTCTATGCTTGATAATAGCTACGGTATTATACTTTAAAAACAAGAAGATTTATTTTTTATTCTTCGCAATAGTCTTGATTCTTGGATTATTCGGTTTACTCGACTTTTATTACAGGACCTATAAAGTTGGATTCGGTGAATTCGGGATAAATCCTCTCTATGTGGCCCTTTTGATTTTGTTTTTTGCTTTCAGTAAAAATCAACTGGACAAGTTATTTCCTGAAAAAAACGGACTAAAAAAAAGAACCTTGGACGAGAACCTGATTAGATCGCATGAATCGAAATTTGCGAACAAAAACACTGAGGAACTAATTGGGATTATAGCGACGGATTCAAAATTTACCGACGAAGCAAAAGAAGCCGCAAAGCGAATATTAAAAAATAAAAACGTGCTGTAACAATGGCTATAATTCATAGCTAACCATTTAAAGGCTATTCAGGAAATCCTAACGGATTTCCAAAACTCAGTCCCTTTTTACTAACTTTAGTTCTTCGGCTACAAAATCATAGCCGAGACCGTTGGCATTAATATGAATAAACTTGCATTTGATTTAGTTCTAGATAAAAAGAAATCCAAGTTTGACATAGCCATTTCAGAAAAGTTCTTTTATGTTGGACTTGGTGGAGTTCTCTTCTTATTGGCCGTTTTCTGGATTTTTAAAAACAATCTTGGCATTGACCTGGAGGAGATAAAAATTGTAAAGTACATCGGGTACGGATTTCTAATCTGCATATTAATCGGGACTTTCTATGGGTTTTTTGACTATAACGGTAATAATCGAATTGTAAAGGGATTTATCACCTTCGACGAAAACGAAATAACCATTAACCACGCTGAAAAATATAAACTGGTTGAATTGAAAGGCTTAAAATTTAAAGTTTACGATTACAAAGACCGACCGATTAACCTAATTTCAGATGGAGACCCAAATAGAAGTTATGGTGGAGAGAACTTTGTGGAATTTAATCATCAAAATAAAAGACATCGATATCAATTCGTCGCTGATTCGAAAAAGCATAAGGACAAACTTCTTGAGGACTTAATTCCAATTATGCGCAATAAAACGGAAATAAAATACTAATGCCAACAATGGCTATAATTTATAGCTGAGCTGCTTAAAGGCTTCTCAGGAAATCCTAAAGGATTTCCAAAACTCAATCTCTTTTTGCTAACTTTAGTTCTTCGGCTACAAAATCATAGCCGAGACCGTTCTACGCAATTTGAAAAACTTATTTAAAATATCAATCGGACTACTTTTAGTTGTTTCTTGCCAAGAAAAACCAATAAAGGAAATGGCTGTTCCAACTCCAAGTTTTGATTTGAAATCGGACTTATCTGACTTTAAACAAAAAATGACCGTATTGGACACTTTGACTGTGCTGTTTGACCACTCGGTTTGTACTTACCAAGGTTATGAGAGGATTAAAATCACAAAGGGATCCAATTCAATAAAAGTTCGGAGTGAGTTTAAAGAAAGTTCATTCAAAAATCCTGAATGGGATTTAGTTTACGAAAAAAGAATTTCGCCAAACGACACAACTTGGCAGTTTGGACAGTTTCTTGAAAGAAACTCAAAACGCAGGACATCGGACAAAAAAACACGCGGAATTTTAATCGTAGTGAACAGAAACGATACTCTGCAATTCTTTACGGACGGACTTGTGGACTTGAATGGTTTTCTGGAAGATTACTACGTGACCATGCGAAAAATTCATCCGGAAAATAAAAATGGAATTTATGGTTATGTGTTTGAAGACGAATAAAAACTGCGTAGAACAATGGCTATAATTTATGGCTGTAATTCGTTAACTTCAAACTTAGAAACCATCAACGGCTAGATTTGCCACGGCTGGAAATCTAACGATTTTCAAAGCCGCCACAAATCATAGCCGAGACCGTTGTACGCAAGCTAAAATTAACGAATAGTAATTTTAAAATGACAGATGATTTTACTCCGCCAATTAAATCGAGGACAACGGATGAATTGTTAAAAATTGCGGGAGACCCTGATAAATGGAATCCAAAAGCTGTTCTTCTTGCAAATAATGAATTAATCATTCGGAATATCAGTCCAAAAAAAATTGATACAGCAAAATACCTTTCAAAAAAAAGAGCCCGAATCGAAAAGAAAAAAATGGCTAATGAAAGCTATCACATTTGTGACTTCATTTTAAGCCCTTTCCCTACTCTATTCGAAATTATTTTTTCATGGGAATTAAGAAAAGATGGATTCGACCGAAAAGCGAGACAACAAAAATATTTCCGAATCATAATTGGGCTAATAGTTCTACTTTGCATTCTCTACTCCAAGCTAATCTGAGTACTTACTGAAATTAAAAAGCCAGCGTACAACAATGGCTATAATTTATAGCTGAGCTGCTTAAAGGCTTCTCAGGAAATCCTAACGGTTTTCCAAAACTCAATCTCTTTTTGCTAACTTTAGTTCTTCGGCTACAAAATCATAGCCGAGACCGTTGTGCGTAATTTGAGAAAAACTCGTTACTCAACCAAAAGTCCAGTTTACTCAATATGACTTTTCTGAAATTAAAAAGAAAAATACATTTGAGAAACTAAAACCAAATCAATGAATAGACTAATATTTTTATTTCTTTTAACCTACCAATTTGGTCTTTCCCAAAACACCAATAAAGAAGTTTATTTGGTTCATAATTTGTACGCAACTGGATTCGATAATGATGAATATTTATATTCGACTGACAGCATAAAATTCGAAAACAATAGAAAAATTTCTGACTTATTAAATGCAATTTCAAATGTTCATTCCATAAATGACATTTTTAGAGACTCGAAAATAGACACTTTAAAAATATTAAATAACCCTTTAGATTTAATCAATAAGTATAAGCGTTCTAAAGTGGATTGGAATCAAGAGCAAAAAGATTTCATTAAACCTAAACTTCAAGATTTAAAAAATTATAAAAAATACTATTCGGACTACCTTAACAATGGTTGTTGTATAACAATGCACCAAAGGTATCGAGATGAATATCAAATTAGAATTTTTGAAAATAATCTTTTGGTAAATGAAATCACTTCAAGAAAATCTATTGGAGGCTTCAAAATACCTTGGACTAACTCATTAACTGGTGTAAAAAATTATAATTTTGAGATTGAGGAAATAATTCTTGATTCAAGAAAAAAACCAAAACCTTTAAAAGGAAATAGACTTCAAAAATATCTGACAAACAAAATAATCGACTACAATATTACCAAACTTTATGAATTGTCAGCATATACATATAACAAGGAAATTAAGGAATTAGAAGCCGAATTTGATATTAAATACTTTGGAGAAGTATATGGACGTGGTAGGTATATTTGGGATGAACCACAAACGTTCAAAATCAAACTTCACAATAATGAAATGCTTGCAAATATAAACTTGGTTTTTATGGCTTCTAAACAAGGAAAATCCATTTATTCAAGAGATTCAATTATTAGTAACTATAAAAACCCATTAAAAAGAGTTCAGAATATCTCATTTATTACAGGTTACTTAAATGAAAATCCTGAAAGCACTTTAGATATATACTTTTTTAACAACAAAACGATTAATGAATATAATATTGACGGTGTAAATAAAAGTCCAGAAGATTGGGAAAAACAGGACAATTACGTCAAAAGTTTAGAATGGTACAAAACAGCTGACATAAAACCGAGTTTTGATATTGAGAAAGCGATTAAAACCTCTGAAAAAAATAATTGTGGTTGCAATTATCGATTTGACAGAGAATTTATAGAACAAGCCATTTTTTTCGAGATAAGAAATAAAAATAATGATAGTTCTGTTTGGTTTTTGCTTCCAGACGATACTGTTTTATTATATTTAATGCAAGGTCAAAAAGTATTAGAATATGATTACAAAGCGTTTGGAAATGAATACGCTGGAGTTCAATGGCCTTGTAAAAGATTTGAACTAAATGGAAAACTAATAAAAAGATAAAAACTACGCACAACAATGGCTATAAGTAATTGCTTGTTCTCGCCTACTTTGGAAATTCCTGCGGAATTTCCAACTTGGTGTGTACTTGTAAAGTTATGTACTAAACCACGCAACTACTCATAGCCGAGACCGTTATGCACAAGCTTGGAAAAAAGCACACTTTAGATAACAACTAAATGACCGAATTAATAAAAAAATACGCAACTTTATTAATTATAGGACTTGTCCTTTCGCGAGTAATAGCTGCGATAATTCTGCTCGCCATTCCGAATTTATTGACATCTGAATTACCCGATGGTGGAACTTCGACTTTGGGCACTGATTATTTAAGCGGTGGAATTGGGTATCTGATTAACATTGGATTTATAATTCTACTATCAAAGGAGATGAAAAAGGAGCAAATCAAATCTAATTTGATTTTAATAATGACTTTTTTTTCATCATTGATTGGAGTTTTAATTTTTCTACTATCTGTTGCCCAGGAAAAATATAATCAGCCTAAAATCGGAATTAATGAATAGACTTTTGAAAATATTAAATAAATACATAATTCTTTTAATTCTTTGGTCTATCATTAGTACGGCTTGGATTTACATTCAGCCAATCTTTATGCGGAAAGTAATGTTGAGTACGACTGATTTCGAGTCATACTCATTAATAAACTCTTTGCCGACTTATATTGACTATATTATTAGAATAATAATTGTGATACTAATAGCAATCGACTTTAAAAAACACAATTTAAATTATGTTGTGCTGACTTGCATTGCCACATTATTTTATCCTCTATTAGGAATTGTAATATTATCACTTCTATTAATAGAAAAATGGAAAGAAAAAACCAGTGCATAACAACGTATAACCGCAATTACGGCGGATTCGACTACGTCCGAATCCACTCGGAATTGCAAAAGTCAGTACTAAACCGAAAATTAACGCATATTATCCCGTAACTGACGGTTATACGAGACCGTTGTATGCCATTTGAAAAGACTTCTTTCTAGATTATGATAATGCCTTCTGACAAAGACTATAAGTCAACCAAGAAAATAAAACAAAATATTTCGAATATAAAAGAGGAATTCGAACCACTGGCTCAATGGATAGACGAAAAATACGGTGTAAAAACATTGAACCTCATTTTCGACTACATGGATAATGCCAAATCTCATCCTCGACTTCAAGTATGTTTGGAATATGCCATGGATAAAGGGAAGTTTATGGACAACGCGACTTATAACTTTGACGAAACAAAACAAAACGAAATTGCCGAAAAGTTTGCGGAAGTAACTTCGGATTATGAATTAAAAATTAAACAGAATTGGATTAAAAAAATATTCGGACTTACTTACAAATCGACTAATCTATTTGTTTATTTCACCGACTTCGAATCCATTGCTAAAATTGAGGCTAATGAAAAAATTTCGGAAAAAGAAATTAGAAAATTACAGGCGAAAATAAATAACAAGGAGCTTTGGACAATTTCCAGAGCTTTTTCTGGAGTAACCTATTTCCTGTACACTGATGAACAGTTAAAAAAATATCAAGATTCCGAGACTCATAAAAAATGGAAAAATCATTACTATAAATTACTTAAAGAGTATGATGAATTTGACTATTTCAAAAATGATTATTTCTATTTTGAGCTAGATAGTAAAGAGAATTTTGACAAAAATTATGAAAGTAACTGGTATTATTATTATAAATAAAAACGGCATACAACAATGGCTATAATTCATAGCTACATTCTGCTAGCTTAAAAATAATTACTTTTAATACGGCTGGATTTCAGTCCGACAATTCCCGTTGGGAATCGCCGCTACGAAATCATAGCCGAGACCGTTAGCTAACATTTAAAAATATTGGAGATTTTAGACTCAATACTTGAATTTTTCATTTTGTTAATGATTCCATCTTTTGTTCTAGGATTCATAGGAGCAGGATTTGGAATATATGCAGGTTCAAAAAGTAAGGATAAGCGCAAAAAACCTATGAAGTTTGCAAAAATCTTATTTGGTCAATGTATGGCTATTTTGCTTTTATCGAACGGAATATCATGGACTATAAGGTCTCATTCAAGAGCTGAATTGAGAAACATATTGAACGAGAAGGACTTAAAAATTGTTGTAGATGGTGCTAATCTAAGTCTTATTGATACCCAAAAAGTGATTTCTGAATTGAAATCAATAGAACCCCATTTTGGACGGAAATCCTATGAACTAACTGATTTTAAAATCGGGGTTTCATCTAAAAGTAACAGTATGAAATTAATGCTTAGGAAGGATAGAAAAGTTAAAAATCGATACTGGATTTTTTGGAATAAATATGTCGCAACTAGTCAACATGAGATAGGAAAAATTAAATCGAATACTCTGTCAAAAACGTTAGCGAACATTTGAAAATGAACAAACCGACAATAATTCTATTTCTGACTTTGATACTTTTTAGTTGTAAAGAAAAAATTGAAAGGATTGACATTGCAAATGAATTACGAGGGAACACCTTCAATATGACCTCAATTGGAGAAAGGGACACTTTAACTATTGAATTCAAAGACTCGACATTTACTGTTTTCGAATATAGTGATAGAAATTTACCATGGCGAATTGCATCTTTTGAGAATAACACCTTATTGGTTTTTGATAGTCGAGTAATTGCAATTGAGCAAATTGATAAGAACACTCTAAAAGGACTTTTAATATCCGAAAAGGACTATGAAGTCATTCTTGAGAAAAGACAAGTGCGATGGAATAAAGAGTTATTGAATGGAATTTGGATTGAGGAAAAAAATTATGATTTGTTCTTTAATGACAGTATAGTAAAACCGCCCCTGCCACCGGCGCCTCCAGGGGTATCTGAAAGTGATTTTCAATACCCACCTTTTTATGAAATTAAAGGCGATACTATTTCTGCATCATATTTTTATCAAGTTTCCAAATCTGGAATTGACATAAATAATACAACAGAATTCTTAAATCTGGAATTACCAAGTGATTTGGACAAGGTTGAGAAACTATGGAAAATTAAAAAAATTACAGACAGCATAATGATTATCGACAGAGTTATAGAAAAGGAAAAGGAAAAATTTAGTTTCTTAACGACAACCGAAGAAAATATAAAACTGATTAAAAAACGTTAGCTAACAATGGCTATGATTCATAGCTGCAATTCGTTAACTTGAAACTATAAAACTATCAACGGCTGGATTTGCCACGGCTGGAAATCTAACGATTTCCAACGCCGCTACAAATCATAGCCGAGACCGTTGTAAAACATTTAATACCGAAATTTTGCAACATTAGAAAATGAATATCGTCTTTTAAAAAATAGAATTCATGAGAAAATTAATTTTGTCTTTGACATTAGCATTGTGTACATCAATGGTTTTTGCGACTGAAATTGTAGCTACTGTTGTGTTTGAAAACTTAACAGATAAGGAATTAAAATCAGGAGAATTCACAATTATTGACTTGAACAAAAAAATTGAGATTTCCAAAGCAGAAAATTTTAAAATCACTTTACCAGAAAAAGGAAAATATCAATTCAGTTTTGTGTCTGACGACTTTACAGCCTATACTTTTTATCCAACAAGAATAAATAAAAGGAAAAACACAATTACAGTTCGATTAATGAAAAAAATAGAATCCAAGAACGGTGGAATTTATTCTTTCCGGATGAATTTGGAAACTGATTTAACCGATGAACAAATCGAAGACCGAATTACACAAGGGACTTTAAATTTTATTATAAATGGAATTAATAGTTCAATACCAGAAGAATATATGAAATTCAAAGAAAAATATGGAATCGGACTAATTAAAGAAAACTGTGTTATTGACCCAATTTCATTTAAAAAAACAAGAGAAAATAACGAAATGATATTTGATTACCTAAACAGGAAATATGGAACTGAATGGGTGAAGGAATTAAAAACAAAACCATTTGGAATAAAATAAAAACGTTTTACAACAATGGCTATAATTTATAGCCACATTCTGCTAGCTTAAAAATAATTACTTTTAATACGGCTGGATTTCAGTCCGACAATTCCCGTTGGGAATCGCCGCTACGAAATCATAGCCGAGACCGTTGGGCATAATTAAAGGAAACATATCTCCGAATGAGAAAGGTGATTCAGAAAATTGAATATAAAGATAAGCTCATTGAACTTTATGACTGGATGGAGTACAAATCAGATGAGCCAGCTCGGAATGTTGAATGCTACGATTTAGACGGTAAATTGTTATGGACCATCTCATCATTAACAAAAGAGGAAAGAACTGATTGTTGGACAAATATTAATGTTAAGGATGATAAGTTAAAAGCATCCAATTTTATGGGCTATTCTTGTGAAATTGATATGAATGACGGAACAATTATTAACCAAGTATTTACCAAATAAAATTGGTTAGCTAAATAAAGTAATGATTCGAGGACTATAATTATGAATTAAAGAATAACTATGCCCAACAATGGCTATAATCTATAGCTTTTCTTCTACAAAGAATAACTTTTCTTACTTTTAAATAAAAACAAAACCGGTCCGGCGAATATGTAGCTCGGCACTTTTGCTCGCCATCCAAACGCGCCAGCTCCTTTGCGGTTATCCTTGGCGCGGGCCTTTGGCGCAAAACTGCCCATCCGCTACAGTATCATAGCCGAGACCGTTGTAGCCAATTTAAAATAAACCTTTATGAGAAAAATCATCCTCGTAATTTCATTGATTCTAATTTGTATTTCATGTCAGGATAATACTGAATGTAATTATATCGAAAGTTACTACCAAGAGGTGTATTTAGCTGAAGAAGCTTACTACGAAGAAGACTATCAAAAGGTTTTCGACAAAATGTCTGAAGCTACACTAAACTGTAAGCTCCTAAATCAACCTATGATTTATGAAATGATGAAATATGCGGAATCCGCTGCCAGAATAGGAGAAAATGAAAAGACTTTCGAATTGATTAGAGAACTGATATTAAATGGCTATGAAATTAACCAACTTACAGACAATGATGGATTTAAGAACGTAATAGAAACTGCGGAATGGAAAAAAATTGAAAATGAATATGAGAATTTGCATTCAGAATACTTGAACTCAATAAATCTTGACCTAAGAGAAGAAATAGGAGAAATGGAAAGAGCAGACCAATTGTATAGAGTAAGAGGAGAGTATAATGACCAAAAAATTGATAGTATTGATGCTATAAACGAAGAAAAACTTAAAAAAATAGTTAAGGATTTTGGCTATCCTGATGACAGAATAATCGGAGGATATAAAATTGATAATCAACATGTTAACGCAGGTATATTACTATTTCATTTTGATGATTATGAATACTGGACAAGAGAACTCAAAGAATTGATAAAAACTGGTCAAGCACCACCACGAAGTTTAGGGACTTTTGTGGATAGTTACAAAAGAAGAGTTCCTGAAGAAAAAAAATATATTTATGGTATATATGACAATGCTAGAGAAAATGAAATTGTCGAATTTGAGAAACTTGACGCAAGGAGAACTTCGATTGGCCTTCCGCCGATGGCTTTAAAAAAGAGAGTAGATGAGTTAAGAAGGGCGTACTATGCGCAATAAAAACTGGCTACAACAAAGGCTATAATTTATAGCTAGCCATTTAAAGGCAAATCAGGAAATCCTAACGGATTTCCAAAACTCAATCTCTTTTTGCTAACTTTAGTTCTACGGCTACAAAATCATAGCCGAGACCGTTACCCAACATTTGACGAACGAGCTGAGCATTAAGAAAAATATGGCTTAATTCTTGAGTTGAATACCCAAAGAAACAATATGAAATACTCTTTACTCTTTAAAGCTCTTTTTTTAATTGTTTCATTTGGAACATCATTTTCTCAAGAGAATAGTTCAGGCGATATTATTTCAGGAATTATCCAAAAAAACGCTCAAAAGTTCATAAAAAATAAGAACATAAATTCTGTTTCAATAGGAATCTATAAAGACGGTCAAGTTTACACCGAACACTTTGGGGAAATAATAAAAGGAAAGAATAACCCTCCTAATGACAATACTGTTTATGAAGTGGGTTCTGTTTCAAAAACCATTACTGGTTATCTCGTTGCCAAAGCCGTTCTAGAGCAAAAAATTCAACTAGAAGATGATATTAGAATTTATTTAGAAGGAGATTATTTAAACTTGGAATATAACAGCACACCAATCTCAATACGGAACTTAATTACACACACTAGCGGATTACCAATGTTCCTTCCTTTCAAAATGAACGGATTGTATGAAAAACTTACCGAAGAAGTCCCTAATGAGTATTTGGCATTAGAAAAATCATACAGTAAAGAGAAATTTTTAGCTGATTTAGCGAGTGTATCAATAACCGCAAAACCAGGTACCAATTATTTGTATTCCAATGCTGGTACCGAGTTAATTGGAAAGATACTAGAAACAATCTATCACAAAAGTATCGACGAGTTACTTAAAGAAAATTTCTCTACTAAATTCAATACGCCAACTGCACAAATTAAATTGGACTCAATACAAAATAAAAAACTTGTTCGCGGATATTGGATGAACAGTCAAACAACTGCGCCCAACAATTTGAACCCTCTTTGGGGAACAGCAGGAGGCATAAAAATGACAATTATTGATATGATGGAATACGTTGAATTACAACTAAACAATAAAAACCCTATAATATCTGAATCCCATAAAGCGCTTTATGAGGTACGTAGCCCTTTGAATATAGCCTATTTTTGGCGTGTCTGGAAAGATAAATATGGAACATCATATAATCATCACGGAGGAACAAGTGGTACTCAAAATTGGTTGTTCATTTATCCAAAATATAATTTAGGAATATCAATTATAACCAATCAAAGTGGACCTAAAACACCAAACCTGTTAAGTAAAACAGCTCAAAAAATCCTTAAAGAATTAATAAAAGAATAAAACGTTGGGTAACAATGCCTATAATTTATAGCTGACCAGCTTAAAGGCTACTCAGCAAATCCTAACGGATTTCCAAAACTCAATCTCTTTTTGCTAACTTTAGTTCTTCGGCCACAAAATCATAGCCGAGACCGTTGTGCCCAATTATAAATATGACAAATAGAGTTATTTCACTACTAGTTTTCTTTTTTGCCATCTCATCAAATGGACAGGAATTACAAAACCTCTATTTCGATAAAGCTTGGCAACTGTGTGCAGCCGAAAATGCCTCTTACACTCGAAAAATTGTGGTTAAAGAAAATCTCCATTTTGAAGGTAATTTCACAGACACAAACAAAGAAGGAATAGTTATTACAGAGGGTAATTACTCAAACAATAAAAAAAATGGAAATTTCATATACCGATATGAGAATGGCAAGGAACATATTTTAGGAACTTACCAAGATGATATGCCAACCGGAATTTGGGAATTTTACTTTCCGTCAGGTGTTTTAAAATATAAAATCGAACTTATTGATAAAGAATTTATCTTTCTTGAACTAAATGACAAAAAAGGGAAATCACAATTAAATAAACCCTTTTTGACTTGGGAATACCCTTACTCCAATGGAACAGGAATTAAAGGGAAGTTGAATCTTGGTCAGAAAAATGGTAAATGGTATTTAATTGAAAACGGAAAAACAATTGGTTATCAGATTTACAAAAACGGTAAGTTCAAAAAGACATTTGAAACTTTGGTAAAAACTTTCACAAAGAATAGATTAATATCAAACAGAATATTCACACCTCTTTATCTCACCTATTCCGAATTGTTAAACACTTCACACGGAATTTCGCAGTTGGACTATCCATTTTTGAAGGGACTTCCTAGTTACGGAAGTCTTGGCGACGGAGTAGGATTGAAAGACGGAGAAATATTAATGAACTTAGACTCTCCTCCTCTATTTTTGGGTGGCAAAGATAGATTTAAACAAATCGTAAGAGAAAATATTCGGCCAACCCAAGAGATGTATGGCCATTCAGGAAAAGTCTTCATTGAATTATACATAAATAAAGATGGAGATGCTTACCAGTTAAGAAAATTGAGGAGCGATGATGAAGTTTTAGATGCTGAAGCAATTCGGCTTGCAAAATTAATGGTGGAATGGAAACCTGCTATTCTCAATGGCCAGGCAATTGAATCAAAAATAACCATACCAATAGCTCTAAACTTTAAACAAAAATAACTGGGCACAACAATGGCTATAATTCATAGCTAGCCATTTAAAGTCTACTCAGGAAATCCTAACGGATTTCCATAACTCAATCTCTTTTTGCTAACTTTAGTTCTTCGGCTACAAAATCATAGCCGAGACCGTTACCACACATTTGAGAAAAACTATATGAATAGAATAATAACGATACTAATTTTAGCAATTTGTTTAACGAGTTGTTCTGACAATAAAATTGAAAAGAAAGGATTTCAAGTAAGTGAAATTTCAGAAGATGAAAACGGACAAAAAATTGTCGGACTGAATATTGATTCTTTAAAACTTGAGACAAGACCAAGAAATGTGCTTTTGACTAATAATCCTGAACATAGAATTTCACCAATTTACAAAGTCAATTATAATAAGAAAAAAGAACCCTACACAGGCTCAAACTCTTACCACACGAATTGGAATAATAATTACGAAGACGGTAACAATTGGAACAACAATTTTATGCCAGGATTTGAAGCTGTTTATGGATATAATTTTGTAAATATTTCTCACTACAATAATCAAACGAAAAAGGAAAACAAACTTTTTGAAAAACCAGTTCTAATCAAAACATTATACTATCCAGCTTTCACAAAAGACACTCTGAATTTTGAACCTGTAAATCGAAAATATTATATGGTTTCTGTTTATGACGAAGATTCTAATAAAGATGGTTTTATAAATGTAAAAGATTTGAGAAAATTCTATCATTTTGACATTGAGGGAAAAAACAAACGGAATTTAATACCTGCAAATTATTCAGTAATGAGTTCGGAATATGATTCAGCAAATGATTTTATGTATGTGTTTGCAAAAGCTGATAAGAATCAAAACGGACAAATGGAACAGAATGAACCTACAGATATATTTTGGATTGATTTAAAAAACCCCGAAAATGTTGGAATTCAATATAAAACGGAATAAAAACGTGTGGTAACACGGTGTATAAAACATAGCTAATAAGTGCTCAACCGAAAGGTTTGTGTATATTTAGAAAGTCCGCCAAATTTTTAATTTGGCTTTTAAAATTGATAAGTTAAAAACAAAATATAAAAATTCGGCTCAGTGTTAACCCGAAAAGTTAGTGTCTTTTTGCACGCTACGTTCCATACACAAGTCCGTTGCCAACAATATGAAAAACTGGATTTATCTAATATTAATAATAAGCTGCTTTGGCTGCAAGGGACAGGAAAAAAAGTGTTTGGACTACAAGACTGGAAAGTTTAAATACGTTTTGAAAAATAGACCTGAATTAATCACTCGGACGGACTCAACGCAGGTAGAGATAAATCCAATAACAAAAGTCGAAGTTTATTCATCAATCGTATGGAAATCGAAATGTGAATATGTGATGACTTATGAGACAATTTTAAACTATCCAGAAGATGCCAGTAATATGATTGGACAAAAAATAAACGTCAAGATAATAAGTACTGATTCAAAAGGCTATAAAGTACACGCCACCAGCCCAAGGATTGACAATATTCTCGAATTTAGAATTGTTGAATGAAAAAACTTCTAATACTCTTATTCTTAGGCATTGGGTTATCTTCTTGTGGTCAAGACCTAAAATGTGCGGACTTTAAGAATGGAACCTTTCTAATTCCCGGAGATTCAATTTATCCTATCAGTTCTAATATAATCCGAAAAAATGGAAGACAAGTCGAATGGGAAAAAGAAGGAGACAGTACTCATGCGGTAATAAAATATCTGGACGATTGCAATTGGGTTCTGACCTATGATACGGAATTAAACGTGTTGGATGAACTGGAACAATTAATAAACGATTCAGGTGGAGTAAAAGTTGAAGTGCTGGAAATAAAAGGGGATACTCTTTTCTATAATGGGATTTTGAAAAATGACACTTTACGCTTCGAACAACCTGGAACAATTATAAAACTGAAATAAATACTGTTGGCAACAATGGCTATAATTTATAGCTGAGCTGTCTAAAGGCTACTCAGGAAATCCTAACGGATTTCCTAAACTCAGTCCCTTTTTGCTAACTTTAGTTCTTCGGCTACAAAATCATAGCCGAGACCGTTGGGCATAATTTGAATAAACATTAATGGAAATATCAAAATGGCTACCTAAATTCAAAGTCTCTGCTGAACGAGACACCAATATTGGAAATTATTTTTATGACAATGGAGTAATCATAAAGATTATGGACAAAGATAAATGGTTGGTTTTAGGTAGAAAAGGAACAGGAAAAACAGCACTTTACAAATACCTCAATGATTACCTTAAAAAAGATAATTTTGATAATAAAACAATTATTCCGTTTAACTTCTCTTCATATCCTTGGCCAGTTCATAATCTTTACAAAGAAACCAGTCAAAATAATCTTAATTCATATAAAAAGAGTTGGAAATTTCTATTTTACACACAAATATTTTCACAATTAATAGCAAAAAAAGAGAGGAATAAAATCAAACTTTCTTCGGAACTGAAATTGATAAAATCAATATTTAAAAATATTTACGGTAAACCTGAATTTGCAGTAAATGACACTTTAAAATCTAAACTATTATCTATAAAAAAAATAAGTTTACCTGGTATAGATTTAGAAAGTTTGGATTGGTCATTGACTTTGGGAACGTTAGAGTTTGATGATGTAGATGTGAGTGTTGATGATATTAAAAAAATAAGAAATAATGTATTTTCTCTACTCAACTATCTTGAGAAGGCTATCTCAAAAGAACTAAAAGATGAAAATTTCATAATCTTAATAGATAATTTAGATGAAGATTGGCTAATTGAAAACATTGAGCAGTCCAAGCTTTTAATAACGAACCTGTTAAGTACAATAAATGAGATTAACAATAATATTAAAGGAGTTAAAATAATAACTTTTCTTCGCGTTGACATTTTTGAAGAACTCAAATTTAATGATAAGAACAAGTTTTCGCAGGACACAGCAGTAGAAATAAAGTGGTCAAAAAAAGATTTAGAAGAAATGCTTTTCTCGAGAATTATAAAATTTGCACCTAGTGAATTTTTAAATAAAGAAAAGGATAATGTTAATGTTCTATTCAATTATAAAAAAGTAAAATACAACTCTCTTCCTATTCATTATATACTAAAACAGACCTTTTTTCGACCAAGGGATATATTAGTTTTTGTTAATATTATGAGTGATGAATCTCAAAAAAAGAGAACTAAAACAAAATATTTTACACCTGAAATTATATATAATTCAGAAAACGAATATTCTACATATTTATATGATGAAATTATGGACGAATGGTCTAATCAAAAGCCAAGTATTTCTGATTATTTAGCAGTTATTCAATCAATTGGTAAACCGAAATTTAAGTATAATGAATACTTAATAACAATAGCTCAACATTTTGCTTTTAAGGAAGAGAAAATGAACGTTTCAAAATCAAAAGTAATTGAAATATTAAAATTTTTGTTTTCGATATCAGTAGTTGGTCAAGTCCATAAAGGGAAAATAATATTCAATGTTGACAAACCATTTCATCAAATAAATATTAATGAAAATTTTGTAGTCAATTATGGATTACATAAAAGATTATCTATATAAAAACTATGCCCAACAATGGCTATAAGTAATTGCTTGTTCTCGCCTACTTCTGAAAATCCTCGCGGATTTTCAGTTTGGTGCGTACTTGCAAAGTTGAGTACTAACCCACGCAACTACTCATAGCCGAGACCGTTGCCCACAATTTGAGAAAAGCATTTTAATGGACAAAATAATTTTAGAAGATAGATTTACTACACATCAAAAAATCACATTTCTTCTTTATATAGGAGCACCTTTTATAATCGGAATTGTTGCATTATTAAAAATGGGTTTCAATTCAAATCTGAATTACAAAGGTTATCTGACTTTAATAATATTACTGACTATTTATTCTTTGTTAATCTCAATTGCATTTTTAAAAAGAGGATTCGTAAAATTGAACTCGAATCTTTACAGAGGTTCATTTTTTTATAAAAAAATGTTTTTTAAAAAAAGAATTGATATTTCTAAAACACCAAAAGTCGCTGTGCTAAAATTCAAAAAATCTCAAAAACTTGCTTGGTTTAGTGCTGCAAAACCTGATTTAGCAACTGAATTTAATAGTTTTGAAATTAATATCTTGAATGATAAACACACAAAACGTGAATCAATAATTGATTTAAAAAACAAAGACAACGTCGAGCGGACAATTAATTTTTTGACCACACATTTTGATTTGAAAAATGAAATATTTAGTCCTGATTTTAGATAAAAAACTGTGGGCAACAATGGCTATAACACATAGCTCGTTTTCTCAAATAAGAGCAACTTTTCTTACTTTTAAAAAAAAACAAATAGGTCCAGCAAATATGTAGCTCGGCACTTTTGCTCGCCATCCAAACGCGCCAGCTGCTTTGCGGTTATCCTTAGCGCGGGCCTTTGGCGCAAAACTGCCCATCCGCTACGGTATCATAGCCGAGACCGTTGTAAGCAATTTATAAAATGTGAATTCCAACTGGAAATTAATAGAAAAATCGCTGAGCATTTTATCAATTGTGTTCGGAATATTTGTTATCCTGTCAGTATTTTATACTTGGGAAGAACTACTATCGAGATATTTCGACACTGGTTTAATAACTTGGGACAACTTGTCTCTTTTTAAGATTTTTAAGAACACCCACTTTTTCATGTTCTTGGGAATTCTAAGTCTTGTTTCTGGTATATTACTACTCAAAAACAAAAAGAGCGGTTGGATTTCAAATCTAGCTTGCTGGATTTCCTATTCGATTGGAATTATCATAGTTTATTGGAAAGGCAATCGAAGTGGCAATTTACTTATCGAAAGCCAGACCCATTTTGTAATAATTCTGTTTATAGTAGTCTTATTCTTAATTTTTGCTTCCTTGCTCATGTCAAAACCAATTAGGTCAAAATATAAGCCGACATCTAATTCCTGGATAGTAATTGGACTTATTATTTTAACATTTGCCTTGGACAAGATACTGATAGATTAAAAACTGCTTACAACAATGGCTATAAATTATAGCTGTAATTCGTTAACTTCAAACTTATAAAACATCAATGGCTGGATTTGACACGGCAGGAAATCTAACGATTTCCAACGCCGCTACAAATCATAGCCGAGACCGTTGTACTTAATTATGAAAAAGCACCTCTTGACATTATTAATTTGTGTAATCTCATCACTGAGTTCCTGTAAATCAAACCAAAAATTGATTACAGAAAAGACATTTCCCGACTTTTTTGGTAATGACCTTGATTTCTTAGGTAGCTTCAAAACTATTACTGAAACTGATAACGGCGATATTATAAATTATTATGAAGAACTAAATTTAAAAACTGTCCGAAATAAAGAAAACTACGAATTTTGGATTGACAACCTTTTAGTCCATTCATTGCCAACAAAAGCGAATAATGAATGTAGAGTACTGGAAGTATTTAAAAAAAACTTCTTACTTATATCAAAAGGTAGTTGTGGAATAGCCACCCCTGATTTTGTCGATAGAAATGATGTTAAAGTAATAGATTTAAATTCGAATAATATTTACAGATTCTCACTTGAAGAATTGAAACTCACACGCTCCATTGAAATGGCAAATGTCGGATATCCTAATTCGAAAATTTATTCGGCAATTGTAAGTTTTGATTTAGAATCACAAATAATAAAAATATACAATCAATCTTTGGGGATTTTAGAAGTAAATATGACGGAAAATAACTAAGTACAACACAACCTATAAACAATACGGGCTTCGCGCTTAAACGAAAGGTTTGCGTATTTTTATGAAGACCGCAAAATCTTATGGATTTTGCTCTGGAAAGGAAAAAATAAATCAAAACCAAAAGATTTCGCTATGTGCGTGGCGGAAAGCAAACGCTAATTTACTCCCATACTGTTCATAGCTCA